>PHBH01000009.1 GCA_002840535.1 Deltaproteobacteria bacterium HGW-Deltaproteobacteria-15
GTTCCCTAATGTCATTACGACCGAAGTCTGCCTGGGGCTCCAACTTCATGGCCTTCAAGAATTTGAGCAGGTCCTCGTAGAGATGGTTCAGATCTCCCATCACCACCGCCCCATTCTCCATCACCAGAGGGGGCCTGAGGCCGGGAGGGAGCACGGGCATGACCTCAATCATCAGGTGAGAGACAGGAATGTGCGACCGAAGAAACGAATCGATGACTTCGAGCCTCTTCTTGATCTGTTCTTGACGGGCAGTTCCCTTCTCCTTTCTCATGAGGGCAATGAGCTCGTCTACCAGAACCACACGGATTTCTCGAAGTCGCTCCTCTGTAAAGGAAGATAGAAGCCTTCCCAACAAGGTGATGGATGATCCACTCTTGGAGAGTCCCTCGTCGATGATCGCTCTGATCGAGTCCAGGCGCTTGTCCCAAAGGAGTTTTTTCAGGCTTGGGTAGTCGGAGTTGTAGCTGCTGCCACCCAGCTTCATCCTCTTCTCGAAATGAGTTCTGAACTCTTCAGAGGCAACGAGAAGCAAGCCGATGAAAAGCAGGGCGTCCGTTTTCTTTCCAAATGACACGTGCGGCTCGTCGATGAGAAATCCCTTCAGCGACTCAGTGGAGATCCCAAGCAGACGGGATGCCACGTGCATGAAAGAAACGTTGAACACCGGGTGAGGGAGATCGATATGGCCTATCCTAAGCCGTCTCACCTCATTCGACGTGATCTCTACGCCGCATTTCTCGCACCTTCCCGTACTCGCTGGTGAAGAGGGATGAATAACTCCGCAACGGCAGGTCCAATCGAGAAGAGGTCCGAAGATGGTTTGGGAAAAGATGCCATCGTCTGTGTATCCGCCACGTTCCGTTCCGCTGTCCGGATTGCTGATCGATCCGGCCGAGAAGTGCGCGATATCGGAACGACTGGCTGGCCGGATGCCTACCTCCGACACTCTCTCCGGGCGAATGGGCCATTTGGGGTTCAAGAAGTCTATTGGATTTCCCTGACTGTCCAGAAAATCCAATTTCAATCCGCAACAAAGTAGATAAAGTGCCAGCACCTTGAGAAACCCGGGTTGTCCCGGAGAAGGCTCGCTCGATCGGCCACCGAACTTCTGCGCATGATAGAGAAGCTCTCTTCCTGAAGGATTGTCCGACTTCAGGGTGATCATCTCCTGAATGATATGACGCGCGTTGTGAGCCTCAAGCGCACATATTTCCATCTCGCCCACGCGCTGGCCCCCCTCCCTTCGTTTTCCCTGAAGGGGCTGTTGCGACACCGCGCTGTATTTGTGCATGGCGAACCCCCTTCCATGCACCTTTTTCTCGGCGAGATGATTAAGCTTGAGCATGTAGGCATAGCCGATGGTGACCGACGCTTTGGTCTGCTCCTTTGTCAATGGGTCGGTCAGGTATGCCTGCCCATTGTGATCGAGCGGCGCGAGACGTTCTTGATAGGCGTGTTTCAAAATCCCGAGGGAATCGGAGAAAGGGGGAATAGGTTCCAGAGGCCCACGCCCCGCCCTGTGTGCAAACCACCCCATATGAGTTTCATATAGCTGTCCGAGATTCAACCTGGAGATTACGCCAAGTGGGTTCAAGACCATCTCAACGTGGGTATGGGGAAGCAATCCGTCGTGCTCGTGGTGGCTCCAGGGATCATTGAAGTAAGGCATTTCTTCGTCGGGCTGAATGACGGAAACAACCCCCTTTCCGCCGTGACGGTTGGCCACCTTGTCCCCCACCTTGAGAGGTTTGGGAGGACTCTCGACCTGTATTCTGACGATTTTCCGGACCCCTCTGGGAAGCCGGTATCCTGGATCGGCTGAAATTGAGTTCACCTCGACTACCCGCCCCCACTCGCCTTTGGGCACACGAAAAGATTGATCGCCCGGCGAGACCGTCCCTTTCCTAAGAGCCATGGCTGCCATCTGAAACAGTGACATGGATTCCCTCAGGTGGGGATCGACGATCCCAACCAGCACGTCTCCGGGCTCTACCCACTCGCCCTTCCTGATGATGCCAACCTTGTCGAGTTTGTTCTTTCTGGCATCGGAGCAATGAATATCCCTGGTTATCTCCTGCCGGACCGTCTTCCTCTTGGGATTTCCCGTATCTTGATCTGTAACGACGGTGGTTTCCTTTATCTCGACTGAATAATCGAAGCGCTGGACGTGTTCAAGTTTCCGACTCGCACTTTCGGAGATAACGACGGCGTCCTCGAAGTTGAGTCCATTGTAGGGCATGTAGGCGACCAGGAGGTTCTTCCCCAAACCCCGGGCATCCCGTCCATCCGCAAGAATTCTCTCGTATCCTGTCTGGACCAATGGAGGCTCGGGCTCTTTTAGAGGAAGTGCTTGTCGCATGGCAGAACATGCCATCAATACTCGGTTGGCGTCGTTATGTTGGAGAAAGGGAACCAACCTTGCTGCGAGACTGAACTGCTGGTGGGGGAAGGCATCGATGTAGCGGATGTTCCGAGAGTCCACGGGCTGGTACTCCATCGAACCGCACCGTGCCCAGACTGCCTTGCCGGAACAGAGGGCTTCCCTCTGATCGAAATACGCGATCCACGATTTTTCATCCTCTTCTTGGGCTGCAGAGAGGTAAACCACTTCATCCTCTTGAATCTGCATGTTGCCGTTGTCTAGGCTGATCACCCGGTGAAGAGGAACTTCGATGAGACCGAGGTGACTGATTCGCGCCTCGAGCGGAGTCGACAAGGTGAGGCCCAAACGGTCGCTCTGCGGTGTATCCACAGGACACAATCGGCCGCAATGAGTCCAGTGAAGATCCCGCACTTCCTTCACATGCGTGCTTGAGATTCCGCCCGGCCCAAAGAGGGTGATTCTCCTGTGGATGGCCTTCCTTTCGAGCAAGTTCTCACGGGGTACGATATGGGAAAGTTCGGAGACTGCAAACAGCTGCTTCCTGATAGTCCGGAATGTGTCACATCCGAGGATCGACCGCTCGACGAGCTTCGCGAACTCGCCAGCTTCCAGGGTTTTCGAAGTCCTGTAATCAACCTTCCTTTTCACGGAACGTTCCAGGTGCCTCAGGGCGCGAGGAACGATCTCCTCTTTTAGAAGATCTCCAATGAGTCGGACCCTCTTGTCGGCCAGAGAGTACTTATCGTCCACAGGCAAGTCCAGGCCGTTACAGAGTCCCGAAAGATACCTGCAAATACCCTCTATGTCCTCAGCGGTGAGGGAGGGACTGCTCTGGGGAACGTGTCCGCTGATACGACTGAGGCGACGATTGACCTGGTAGCGCCCCAATTCGGAGAGGTAGTTGCGATCGAGGAGTTCCTCTCTGATCCGTTTCTTTTGCTCCACCTCATTTTCGCGTTTTTTCTCGGCCCTCACGCCGACGCACTGTCCGATCTTGCGCCATTCATCTCCTTCGCCCCAATCCTCACGCTCTTCTTCCTCGGATTCCTCTGGCCCCACCTCACCATGTTTTACGGCGTGGTTGGGCTCTCCAAGTGGAATGTCGGATGGAGGCTCGATGCCCAATGACCGGAAGAGGTCAGCGGCCGAAAACCATCCGTCTCGCCTGACTCTGACACTAATGCTACCATCCTTCCCGGTGATCGATTCCCAGATCTGAAGGGGGAGTAGGCCCTTCTGCTCTTCAGGTGTCTTGAAGGTATCGAACTCCAGCCACACCCCGTCGTTGGGGATCAACCTGGCGGAGTAACGGATCTTGTCGACAGCGTACTTTCCACCGTCAGGGTTTCTGTATGATCTCACCATTTCTTCGCGGCGGAAGGTCAAGCCCGGACCCCGCCTCAGTTGGGCGATGATCGCACGCTCTTTACCATTGATGATGAAATTTCCTTCGTTGGTTTCTTTGGGAATCCGCCCCAGTCGGATCGTGTGCGGCTCGCTTGACCTGTCAAATCTCAATATGCAGGAAATGGTCTGCGTGTAATCGAGATTGAGCTCCTGGCAGAGTGCTTCAGGCTTCTGAGCGGTGATATCCTCATCGAAATGTAGTTCCAGCTCGGAGACCCCGGGGCCGAAGGAGATCATGCCTCCGCAACCGTTCATCACTCTGCAGAGGGACTCCTCCAACATGGAGGGGAATGTCTTGTGCCAGAAGTTTTCGTAGGAATCGCCATGGACGCTCACCACTCTCTCACTTCCCATCTAGATCTGGACCTCCTGGCATATACTGACCTGAGCATCTGAAGAGGGGTCAGGCGGTGACACCGCTACTAGATCTGATACCCCCAATCGATATCATTCATCTCCGAGTATCCCGAATTCTCGATTGGCACCATCCTCTTCTCCCAGGTTTTCCATTTCGGCGTCGGCATCAAGACTTCCACTGTTTTGGGCTCACCATTCTCGATCACGTGTTCGCCGCTTTTGACCTGGAGATCCTCAAAGGCCACATCCTTTCTGCCTTTAACCCTGGTAAGCCTGCCTTCCAGGAGCGCATCCTCATCCCAGTAATTCATCTTCTTGTGCTTGAAGGCCCTCGCCCCGCTCTCAAACCCGATTCTTCTGAGCTCCGCTGCCTCATCCCGGTTCCCGATAAATGGCATGGCCATCACTCTCACGAAGACACCTCGATCGGAAAGGGCCTTGATGACGCCAAGGCGCTTACGGATCGTGGGAGCCGATCCTTCGAGGATCTTCTTCCTTGCCTCGCTCAGGGTAGTGATGGTCAATTCAACCTGCACCTGGTCACGCATACTCCTTAAGGTGTCAAGATGCTTCAAGATCATGTGACTCTTGGTCAGGAGGTGGACCATCCAGTAATTCCCCCGCCGCCAATGGTCTCCGAATACCTCAAGGGTCTCCTGCACGATGTCCCGGCCTAATTCCTTCCTTGATCTTGCCATCACCTGCGGGAGGTAGCCCTCACTTGATTCGTTGACCTGGACTCTTTTCACGTGTTGAGGGAGATGTCGGTACTTTTCCAATTCTTCATCGAGACGGGCGGGGAGCCAGGTCTTGACTTTGACCTCCTTGCCGAACTCGGTGTGTACGCTGAAAGGGAACCCCTGCGTGTAACAGTACAGGCAGCCAAAGAAACACCCTATCGTTGCATTCAGGGTGAAAGGGAAATTGCTCTGGTTGATCTTCTTCTGAGGATTTAGCGCCCGGCCCGGTTTTTCTAGAAAGGTGACTTTCCTTTCGTACACGTGTTCCTCCTTACTTCAGAATTCTGATTCGTTGACCTCAAGTGTGTAGATAAGTTTTCATCGGTATTCCGTTGGGAAAGCTTGAGAAAACCCGAAAATTCGGCTGCATTTTCCCAGTTCATCGGGCCATGAGTGTGTGAACCGGGCGCCCTGCCCAACCTCCCATGCTGCCCGGGCGATCTGACCAATATGGCAAATCAAGATTGCCAAACCCCCGCCCATCAAGGTGCCGACACTCCGCCGATCCCGGGCAATCTGCCATCCGTGTCACAACGGAAACGAAGAACGCCCAACAGCAAATTGCCTCGAAATTCCGCCGAAATTGCCCCAAAATACCTGCCACCTTGACATCCGAAGGCATTCTGCTACGATTTCGACGTTTTCACCTCTGCTTACGAGCAGTTAGCAAGGACGAAAAGCGTGCCCACCTCCACGACCGCCCGCGTCAGGCATGAACCCGCAGAGATCCGTAAGTTCGTTTCCATATCAGACCTGTTCCGGGATTTTGCCTCCGACTACAAGGACGATCCGAGAGAGACCCCTGTCGTGGCTGGAGCTAATATGGCTGCCAGAAAGAGCGACGACAGCACCTTCGTCAATCTCTGCACCGCCTTCGTGGCTTGGTGGAGGGCTAAGAGACGAGTGATCTGGAGGGTGAAGCCGGACACTGCTGCGTATCTCCGGACCGTGGGTCTTCATTTCGTCCCCGAGAAACCACCGGAATCATGGTCAGGCGATGCCATAGTGATCGAGTCCACGGACAAGAGGATACCCCTTTTTGACGATGTCTTCTCTGTGGCCGCCTACCGGACCGAGGCAGTGACGACAGGAAAGGATCGCTACTTCTTCGTCACCCTGACCACCACCGGAGGGGCTTTCGTAAGCTCCGTGAAAGCAGACGTGGGCAGGATCGATGGTGATCGGGATCTGGCCGAAATACCCTTCGTCCAACTAGGGGAACCGGGCGCGACCGAGGACCTCCAGAAGCGGACGATCAGCTGCACCCGGTTCGTCTTCGCGTTTTCATTCTATGCTCTCAGCCCTGAGCGGGTGGAGATCCGAGACCTGGGGGGGCCTATCCTCCGGGACGCGAAAAGAAAACCGGTCAAACGGCAGGGAAAGTCAGTCTATCTTTGGCAGTACAAAGACATGAGCATCATCTACCGGAGAGATGTGGGCGCCGATCCCCGAGGACCCCTGGACAAGACCGGGCTCGAACTATCCCCGGTGATCGTTTCGCCCTACATCCGCTGGCACCGAGACAAAGCCGTTATCGTGGATCAGCACGAGAGCCACAGGTGGAAGAGATTTGGGGCCGGCGAGATGCGGAAACTGTAAGGGACTCAATTCGGTCGATAAGCGGCGCATCATAATGTTCGCCAAACCGTTTTGATGATGGTCGTCCTTTTTGCCCACCCCTTCGTGTGTAACCGGGTCCCAACTCCATCCTGTGAACAGGCAAGCTCTTTATATTTATTATAGGCCCCCACCCCTTCACCTCAGGGAAGCTCTCCCTAGATAGATAAAAATACACACATCCCATTCACTTACATCCGTTATCCATCCAATCATCCCGTCACCCGGACTTTTCAGATCGGGTTCTTAGATCGTTGACAAAGCCATGTCATTCATCTATTATTCCGCAGCAATTCGCATTTGATTCCGAAAGGTTACTCAAATCATGACATGAAGGCAGACTGCCCAGGTACATGGCAGCCCCTTGATAGAGGGAGAATGAGCAAACACGCACGACAACAGACCCCATTCTCAGACGAGAGGTGGGGTTTTGCATCTTTTCGCTAAACCCTCCTTCCGAGTCGATGCGAAACCGCTCGTGAAGGACGGAAGAAAGGAGGACGGCCATGGCCGAGAAATGGATTGTCGTCTATGAGTATGACCTCGAAAACGGCATGTGCTTCATGGCGAAAGAGGATGCCGGGAAAGGGAAAGTGGCCATGTTCGACTCCAGGGAACAGGCCGAGGAATGGGTGTCATCAAGCGGAAACATCGACGAGGGAATGTGGGATATCAACTACATAAAGATAACTCTGTAGATTCTGAGCGATCGGTTTTGCCAACGGAATATCATATGGAACCATCAAAAAAATCCCGAAAAAGCGAGGAAACAGGGACAGGCATTTCCTGTGTGGACATCTTCTGCGGCGCGGGAGGGCTCACCTACGGCTTCGCGAAAGAAGGTATCTCCGTGGTGGCAGGCTTCGATCTGGACCCCGCATGTGAATACCCCTACTCCCGAAACAACGGTGCCAAGTTCATCAAGAAAGACATCTGCAAGATGCTGCCAAGCGAAATCGAGGAGCTTTTCATTCCAGGGACCGTAAGATTGCTCGCTGGCTGCGCGCCATGTCAACCATTCTCCACATATAGCCAGAGATACGATACCGAAGCCGATGGCAAGTGGAAGTTATTGACAGAGTTCGAGCGATTGGCCCTGGGGGTACGACCGGATATCCTGACCATGGAAAACGTCCCCACGATCGTGAAGCACCGAGTCTTCGAAAGCTTCGTGAAGAGTCTGACCGACGCGGATTACCAAGTCTGGTCCGATGTGGTGGAATGTGCCGCATATGGTGTACCGCAAACCCGCAAGAGGATGGTGCTCATCGCCTCGTTACATGGGCAGATAGAGCTGATCTCCCCTACGAGAACCAGCGGGAAATACAAGACCGTCGGAAAGGTCATAGGAAGTCTGCCCGCATTGAAGGCGGGAGAGTCCAGCCGAAAAGATAGACTTCACGTTGCTTCGAGTCTTTCGGAAACCAACCTGAAACGCATACGGGCTTCGAAGCCGGGAGGGACATGGCGTGATTGGCCCGATCGCCTTGTCGCGGAGTGCCACCGGAACGATTCGGGAAAGACCTACCCCAGCGTCTATGGGCGCATGGAGTGGGACAAACCCGCCCCCACTATGACTACCCAATGCTATGGGTTCGGGAATGGACGCTTCGGCCATCCAGATCAAGACAGGGGGATTTCGTTGCGCGAGGCGGCTTTGCTGCAGGGATTTCCGAGGAGCTACCGGTTCGTTCCGCCAAGAGGGAAAATCTACTTCAAGACCCTCGGTCGCTTGATCGGAAATGCAGTACCAGTCCATCTGGGACGCGCCATCGCGAAGAGTATCCTCGTTCACATAAAGGAATTGGGAATCGATCTGAGTTCTGGAAACAAAGGTCTGCAAGAAGGCAAAGTTCGGCCCATGGTCACGAACCAAGACCCAACAGCAAGGGGCAAGAAAGGCGAAGTGATTTACCAAACTGCGGTGAAACGATGACGTCAGGTCGACCGATCGAGACCGATTGGCAAAGTCTCCCCGAACCCGGCCAGTTGGTAGAGGTACGGCGCCGTCAGTGGGTTGTGGAGGATCTTCAGGCATCGGCATTTTCCGGAGGAAACGGCCTGCAACACCTGGTCACGCTTGGATCTCTCGACGAGGACTCACTTGGAGAGAGCATCAAAGTCATTTGGGAGATCGAACCGGGTGCGCGAGTCCTAGAAAGGGCAGGACTTCCGAAGATCACCGGTTACGACTCTGCCGAAAGGTTGGAGGCTTTTCTGGACGCGGTCCGGTGGGGAGCTGCCACCAACGCGGACAGGTCTTTTCTCCAGTCACCGTTCAGGAGTGGCATCAGCATAGAAGACTACCAGCTCGATCCTCTCGTCCGTGCCATCGACATGGCCCGCGTGAACCTGCTGATCGCAGACGACGTGGGTTTGGGAAAGACCATCGAAGCCGGACTGGTGATTCAGGAACTTCTGATCCGCCACCGCGCCAGATCAGTCATGATCGTCTGCCCTGCCACGCTCCAGGTGAAGTGGCAGACCGAGATGCAGGAAAAGTTCGGACTGGAATTCCGTATCGTAGACACGGAATATGTCAAGACACTGCACCGTGAACGCGGCATCCATGCAAACCCCTGGACGTCGTTTCCACGTTTGATCTCCTCCATGGATTGGATGAAATCCGGAGAGGGCCTTCGACTTATTAAGGATATCCTTCCTCCTCATGTGACCTACCCACGCAAGTTCGACATCCTCGTAGTAGACGAAGCCCACAACGTCGCCCCGGCCGCAGCCACCCGGTATGCCTTGGAAAGCCAGCGCACACGATCGATCCGCACGATTTCGCCCCATTTCTCCCATCGACTCTTTCTGAGCGCGACCCCTCACAACGGATACCAAGAGTCCTTCACGTCACTGTTGGAGCTCCTCGATGACCAGCGCTTCGCCAGGACGGTAATGCCGGACGAGAAACAGCTCCATCGAGTGATGGTCCGGCGCATGAAGACAGACATCGTCGATGCAGATGGCCGGCCTGTCTTCCCCAAACGCAAACTCGAATGCCTGGAAGTCGATTACTCCGAAGAGGAGAAAGGTATCCATCGCCTGCTTCGCGATTTCACGGCAATCCGAACGAAGAGCGTGAAAGGAACTCGATACGAATTCGGGACCGACTTCGTACACATGCTCCTGAAAAAGAGACTCTTCTCCTCGCCGATGGCCTTCGCCTCCACCCTCGCCAAGCACAAGGAAACGCTGACGCGCAAGCGCCCAAAATCCCCGGGTTCGACACTGGAGGATCGAATCCTCAGAAAGGCTATCGTCCGTAGCGAAGAGGAATACTCGGACGACACGAAGGCAGAAGAGGCCCAGCTCGAGGCGGTGGAAGTGGCAAGCGAATTGGCTATGCAGCTCACTGATGTCGAACGTGTCATGCTCGGAAAGCTCATGGATTGGGCCGAAAAGAACAGGAACCGGGTGGACGCCAAAGCCAAAGCCATCCTCCATTGGCTCGACACGCACCTGAAGGAAAAGGGTCGCTGGAACGAAAAGAGAGTGATCCTCTTCACCGAGTATCGGGCAACCCACCTATGGCTCCAACAGATTCTCGCTGCAAACTGCTATGGTGGCGATCGCTTGATGCTTCTCCATGGGAGCATGGGGCGGGACGAGCGTGAACAAGTCAAGGCCGCATTCCAGGCTCATCCGGGTGTGTCACCGGTCCGAATCCTGCTGGCGACCGATGCGGCCTCGGAAGGAATCGACCTTCAGAATCACTGCAACTACCTCATCCATGTCGAAATCCTTTGGAACCCGAATGTCATGGAGCAACGCAACGGAAGGATTGACCGCCACGGCCAGAGGGAGAAGGAGGTCCATATCTGGCATCCGGTTAGCAAGGGGTTCGACCCTGGCCAAATTGCCAAACATCGGCGGCTGGGCGAAATCGAAGGGGACGACGAATACCTCATGAGGGCCGTCCTCAAGGTGGATACGATCCGAGAGGACCTGGGCAGTGTCGGACCCGTCATCGCGAAACAGATAGAAGAGGCGATGCTCGGAAGGAGAACCGACATGGACACCGCCTCCGCTGAAGCGAAAGCCTCGAAAGCGCGCCGTTTCGTCGCGGCCGAGCGTAAGCTGCAGGAGCGGATTTCACGCCTTCACGAGAGACTCTTGGAGGCGAAGAAGGATTTCCATCTCGCTCCTGAGAACGTGCTCCGCGCCGTCACTGTCGCTCTCGAATTGGCCGAGAAGTCACCGTTGAAACAAGTTTCCCTTTCGGAAGCACCTCAAGAGAAGGTCTTTCAAGTACCCGTACTGCCAGGCTCTTGGGGCCGAGCCACCAAAGGGCTCGAACATCCCCACACGGGCGTGAGGCGTCCGATCACTTTCGATCACGATGTCGCAAGGGGACGGGACGATGTGGTTTTGGTCCATCTCAACCACAAGCTCGTCCAGATGAGTCTAAGGCTCTTACGCGAAGAGATCTGGAAGTTGGACGATGTCAAGTTGCTGCATCGGGTCACCGTCGGGACGTTACCTGACCACGATCTCCCCCGACCGGTGGTGGCTATCTGGTCTCGCCTGGTCATCACCGGAGGCGGACACCACAGGATTCATGAAGAGTTGACCCTTTCAGGCGGAGAGCTCGAACACAATGCCTTCAGGAGGATCACCCAGGTCGGCAAACTCGAAACCTTGGTGGAAGAGGCGGAATCCATAAAACCCAGTGATGCCCTTTTTGCCGTGATGAAGGATCTTTTCGGACGCCACGAAGAGGCGATCCGATCGGCGGTAGAGGCACGGTCCCGTGAACGGCTGAGATATCTACAAAACACCCTGACCCGTCACAAGGAAGGCGAGATCGAAGATCTGATGTCCGTTCTCAATGATCTGGAGAAGAGTATACTTGAGGAGCTCGCCGACGAAAATTTGCCTAAACAGTTGTCGTTGCCTGGCATGAACACGGAAGAAACCAATCAGCTTCGAAGGGATATCGCATCCCTCCAAGCGAGACTCGCCCGAATTCCTGACGAAAAGAAAAGAGAGACCGCAGCGATCCAAAGCCGGTATGCAGATCCCACGGCACGGACTTTTCCGGTGGCAGTTGTCTTTCTCGTGCCACGCTCGCAAAACGCGTAAGACAATGAATTGGCAAGAATACCAAGAGGCGGTCGCTCTCCTATACGAGCAGATGGAAGGAATCGGCGAAGTTCGACGGAACGTGTTTCTGCCTGATCTTGTTACGGGGCAGCGCAGGCAAGTCGACGTGATGATCGAATTGAATGAGCGAGGCCACTCACTCAGCATGCTCATCGATGCCAAATTCCATTCTTCTCCTCTCGATGTGAAAGACATCGAAGAGGTGGCCTCGCTCTCGCGAGCGGTCGGTGCCAATAAAGCCATCATCGTCGCATCGAATGGATTTACATCTCCCGCGGTGGCAAAGGCCAAGTTCATTCAATGTGATTTGATAACTCTTTCCATGGAAGAAGCGCTTGATATCATCGTACCTGACAAATGGAAGATGTGTCCAAGCTGTAATTCTGACTGTATCGTACTGGATCAAGAGGGGGTCGTGCAGTTCAATGACGGGTCGTACTTCTGGTGGTTGGCCGGTCAGTGTCGAGGATGCCGGTGTGGGCGCGTTCACTGCCAAGATTGTGGAGAAAAGATGTACATAGAAATCAATGAATCGATGGTCTGTGGATGTGGTCACGAGTGGTCAAGCACACCTGAAGGTATAACTATCCAGTTTTTTAAGGAAGAACCGCAATGGTGAGAGAGTCGTCGCGACATACGGAGTGGCTTTCTTTGGTGGAGGTCTCGGGGCCATTCCTCGCCGTACCCGTCCTCGAGAAAGCATTTCCCCAGGGCTTGGATGTCGTCCCGACTCCCAAACGTCAGCGGCTCCGTGCCGCTTACGAGGAATGGCGCGATGCCGTGGAGGAAGACGATACTCTTCTTTCCGACCTCCACCGCGAATGGGTCCGACTCGTTTTCGCCGAAATCCTCGAATACGACCGGTCGACTCTGATAATGGAGGCTGGAAAGGCATCGGCATACACCGTCTCATCTCCGGAGCGGACAGCGTCGTTCAAGCCTGACTGGCTGATCATCTCACCTTCCGATGGAAAGCCCCGGCTGTTCGTATCCCTACAACCCCCTGGGACGGACTTCGACAAGGTCCAAAAGGAAGACACCTGGCCCGCGTCGCTCCTGGAAAGAATGACAGCGCTTTGCCGAGTTCATGATGTTCGATTGGGGTTGATCACCGATGGGGAAAGATGGATGCTGGTCAACGCACCATCGGGGGCCACATCGAGCGATGCATCCTGGTATGCCCGGCTTTGGTTTCAGGAGCCTGTCACGCTCAAGGCATTTCAATCCCTCCTCGGGGTGCGACGCTGTTTTGGACCGGTGGACGAGACACTCGAAGCCCTGCTCGATGAATCTCTGGAACACCACGAAGAGATCACCGATACCCTGGGCGAACAGGTCCGGAGGGCCGTCGAGGTTCTCGTTCAATGTTTGGACAAAGCGGACGCGGATCGTAACCGGGAGTTACTGAGAAACGTTCCGCCAGCCGTGCTCTATGAAGCAGGACTGACGGTCATGATGCGACTCGTGTTCGTGCTTTGCGCGGAAGAACGAGAGCTTCTTCTTTTGGGAGATCCCGTTTATGACGAGTGCTATGCCATATCAACTCTGCGGTCGCAACTCGCGGAGGAAGCGGATAAGTACGGCCCTGAAGTGCTGGATCGCCGCCATGACGCATGGGCGCGTCTCTTGTCGGTCTTTCGGACCGTCCATGGGGGAATCGACCACGAAACCCTCCGTATGCCCGCGTTGGGAGGCTCTCTTTTCGATCCGGACAGATTCCCTTTTCTGGAAGGACGGCTGAAGGGGACCAGTTGGCGCGATTCTGAAGCGACACCTCTACCCATCGACAACCGCACTGTTCTTCTTCTATTGAATTCGCTCCAATTACTCGAACAGCATGGAGGAGCCCTGCTGCTCTCCTATCGCGCGCTTGATGTAGAACAGATCGGACACGTCTACGAAGGACTTCTCGAACATACCGTTTCTCGTGTACCGTCCGTTACTGTAGGGCTGGTCGGCTCGAAAAAGGCGAAGAATCCGAATCTCCCGCTTTCAGAGTTGGAATCGGCAGGCAGGGATAGCGAAGACACCCTTGTCACTCTGGTCATGGAGACAATCGAACGCAGTGAACCCGCTGTACGCAACGCACTAACGCGGCCTGTCGAAGAAGATATCTTCGGTCGACTGCTTTCGGTGTGTGGAGGCGACACGGTCCTCTCCGAACGTATCCGGCCCTTTGCCAATCTTCTCCGCACCGATGCCTGGGGGGAACCAATAGTTTATCGCGAGAACGCCTTTATGGTCACCTTGGGAGCCGATCGACGAGAAACTGGCACACACTACACTCCGAAATCCCTAACCGAAAGTATAGTGGAGAGGACGCTGGAGTCGGTCACCTACTTCGGGCCAGCCGAGGGGAAGCCAAGAGAAGAGTGGAAACTGAAATCCCCAGCGGAACTGTTGGACCTGAAAGTTTGCGATCCTGCAATGGGATCAGGAGCTTTTCTCGTACAGGCATGCCGGTGGCTCGCCGAAAGGCTGGTTGAAGCATGGGCTGCGGACGAGAGTGCAGGTAAATTCATCACTGCCGATGGAGAAGTCAGGCAGGTGGCTGGGAAATCCGATCCCATGCCTACTGGCCTGGACGAACGGCTTCTCGTCGCTAAACGTCTGATTGCCGAACGGTGTTTGTACGGCGTGGACGTAAACCCCCTGGCCGTAGAATTGGCCAAGTTATCCATTTGGCTGGTCACTATGGCCAAAGGACGCCCGTTCAGCTTTCTTGACCACAACCTGCGCCATGGCGACAGCATTCTAGGGATCTACCGTTTGGACCAACTCACGAAACTCTGGCTGAACCCCGACAACGGCCCGCACCAACAGCGGATCTTTGGTCAGAACGTCGCGGCTGCGGTCGCCAACGCCGTCGAGATCAGAAAGAGGCTGCGAGCCATCCCGATCCGAGACATCCGCGACGTCGAGAGTATAGCGCGGTTGGACTGCGAGGCAAGAAAGAAACTCCAAGCCGTGCAATTCTTGGCCGACTACATGATCTGCGAGGTTCTGCAAGCGTACGGGAACGCTCGTGTCATTGCTTCGGCGTTGGACTCCCTGGCGATGCAAGCTGATGCTTTGCTGGACGGCAAAGGCGATATCGGAGTGGCCATTGCGAGGGAGGTGCGCAAGGCATTGTCGGCCGATTTGGTCGAAGGCAGACCCCCGAGGAAACCGCTTCATTGGCCGCTCGAGTTTCCAGAAGTCTTTACAAGGAAGAATAGTGGATTCGATGTGGCTGTTGGGAATCCACCGTTCTTAGGGGGAAAACGGATTTCGACAGTTCATGGCATCATGTTCGAGCGCTTTCTGAAGATAGCCTTTGACCGCTCGAAAGGGGCCGCCGACCTATGCGCTTACTTCATACGACGAGCCTACTCTCTTTTGAATGAATCTGGTAACCTGGGACTTATTACAACAAATAGTGTTACTGAAGGGCCAACTCGTACCGTTGGGCTTGCAGCTGTCGTTGAGGATGGTGGTCACATCTACAATGCACAACATGGATTCAAGTGGCCAGGAACCGCAAACGTAATTGCATCTTTTGTTTGCATTTCAAGTGGAGTTGATAGTAGGGCGTTATTATTAAACGACGAAAAGGTCCATTTCATTAGTACTCGACTTGACGAACTTCCTGAACTCACACCCCATCGACTAGTCTCAAATCCGATTTCCTTCTCTGATGGGAAATACCTCAGTGGTGACGGATTCAGAATTGATCAACATGAGAGGGATGATTTTTTGATGGAGGATGAAAGAAACGCAAGTATTATCTACCCTTACCTCAACTCTGAAATATTCAATTCGTCCCCTACTCATCAGCCAATAAGATGGGCGATCGATTTTGGTGTAATGGATTACGATGAAGCATCCTCCTACAAGGGACCGTTCAGTCGTGTTGAACAACAAGTCAAACCTTATAGAGAATCTTTGAGTGGGCAGATCCACGAGACTCGCTTCTGGCTCTATTGGGATAAAAGAGAGGCTTTCTTTTCCTCTATAAAGGAAAAAGACGAAGTACTGATATGTCCGCGTGTTGCAAAGTATCTTCTTTTTGATTTTTATCCACCGACATGGGTCTTTTCTGACGCCCTCAAGATATTCGATGTGCAGTCATATGGAACATTCTCTATCTTGCAATCAACACTGCACCTCATTTGGGCAAGGCAGTTCAGTTCCTCGTTGAAACAGGACCTTCGTTATAGCACCAATGATGCTTTCCAGACTTTTCCGTTCCCTATTAACGGTGAAGCATTTGTTGAACTGTGCGAAGTTGGGCAGAAATACTATGAAACCAGAAAGAATATAATGGCAAGGAACGTTGAAGGACTAACGGATACATACAACCGCATGCACAATCCAAACGAGAACTCACGACCATTCCAAGAATTTCGCGAACTCCACGTTTCGATGGATCGGGCCGTTTTGACTGCATACCAATGGGCAGATGTGTCCCTGGAGCACGACTTTTATAAAACAAAACAGGGAATTCGCTTTGCTATTTCCGAACGTGCCCGAAGAACATTGCTTGGCCGGCTTCTAGTCTTCAATCAGAAACTCCACGACGGGGAACTGCTTTAGGTTAGATTACATGGAATTGGAGAAGCTTCTACACTGAGCAGTCAAGGGAATAAGGCAACACTTGAAGCCAAATTCGCTCAAAGAAGGAGCCAGGAAAATTGCCAATCGGAGGACCTCGCGTGGTTGATCAAAAGAACAGCAATAAAGACATCCGTTTCGGGCCATTTCCGGCCTGGCTCGTTCGACTCAGTGCTCATGTCCAGCTCAAAGGATTCTTGATCAGGGTGGGCCACACTGCCGCGGAGTCTCTAGGAATTCGGGGAGGCGATGTCCTTCTCATCGTCGCAGAAGGACCCGATACTCCTCAAGTTCTGTCTTTTGGACGTGTCTATCGCGTGCGATGCGGCCTCTACGAAACCATGCTGCATCTCGACGGACTGCTACCAGTCGAACCTCCCAGGCCTTTGACCGATTTCGAAATTCAGGCCCCCACCGCAACGGTCACCCGACTTGAATGGCCCATCTTCGAAGCAGCCGTCGAAGCCGTTTGCGGCTCAGACTTCGCCGCGCTTCCCGTGCTGGACGGAAGTGACGCCCAACAGCAGGCGTATATCCGGGATTTGCTGCAGTGGGCAGTCGAGGACGATCTACTCGGTCCGGCTGATGGTCCATACGAAGAAATTATAGGAATGAGTGTGCGGGACCGATACCTTGTTGGCAAACTCGCCCCGCCTGACACTCAGGTTCCGGAAGATCAGGTTCAGGAATTACCTGACGCTGCCACTGACAGTCCTGAGGGCGACGGCAAAGAGACCGACGCTTCCACCAGTCAGTCCTTGGTGCCTTCGTGTTTCGGGTTCACCTTTTGTGTCGATGGATCAGTGACAGCCGTCGAACTTCAGTCCGGTTGGGGAAGATACGAACGTACTGAGAGCGAGCGAATCGACGAAAAAACCGAAAAGCCCTTTCGGTGTTGGAAGAGAATCCCTTCGGGCGGGACGACTACAATCTCGCTCGACCGGCGGACCGTCGCTCCTTTTTTAGTCGATGAATCGTGCCCCGAGGTGGTGGTTCAGGGCACCGTAGGCGAACCGCTTCCGAACGGTGACCGGTTGGTGACCCTCTTCTTGGTGAACAATCAAACCAAGCCGGAACAGAATCAAGATCAGGCGTGGGTGTTCCAACCCGAACTGATCGTTCGGGACCCCAAAGGAAGGGCGATCTTCCGCAAACGTCCTTTGCTGTCGGATATCGGCTCGGACGAGGAGCGGAAGTCGCTGGAAATGATTTACAGACGGCGAGTGGAATTCGCCGTCGGACACGGCGTCTCCGTCCATGCAGTCCCATCGGCTGAAGATCCTGAACGGGCCGTGGAGGTCAGGACCCGAGTCCTACCCCGATACGAGGTGGGGGTAACGGAGACTCCCGGAACGGCGCCGGAAGATCGGCCCGCGATGCGGCAACTCGCCACGAAAGGGGCTCTGGACATGATGCGGCTGGCCGAAATGGAGCGTGACGAACTCGTCTCCACACTCGATTCGCTGACTGACGATTACGCCTCCTGGATCGCAGAACAGAGAGCCAAAATCGGAGCGGAGATTCAGGGATTCGACGCTTCGGCTACGATGGCCATGGATCGTTGCGATTCGATTCTCGCGCGGCTTCGGGAGGGAATCTCCGTGTTGGGAACGGAGGACAACGCCCTAGAAGCGTTCCGTTTCGCCAACAGAGCCATGGCCTTGCAGCGGGTCCACAGCGTATATTCGCTCCGGGTACGACGCGGGGAGACTATTGATCTGACGAGTGTTGATACCCTCTCGAATCGTTCGTGGAGGCCATTTCAATTGGCGTTTTTTTTGTTGTCCCTGCCCGCGTTGACGGACCCGATGCACCGTGACCGGACCGAACCGGTCGAGGCTTATGCAGATCTCCTGTGGTTTCCGACCGGCGGTGGAAAGACGGAAGCTTACCTCGGCGTAGCGGCCTTCACGATGGCGATTCGTATATTGCAGGGAAGCCTAGGGGGTTTGGATGGGAGTCGAGGACTCGCCGTGATCATGCGGTACACATTGCGCTTGCTCACGATCCAACAATTCCAGCGTGCCACGACCCTGATGTGCGCCATGGAGGTACTGAGGCGCGGGGACACGGCCAAATGGGGCACGACCCCTTTCACGATCGGTCTTTGGGTAGGCCAACGCGTGACACCGAACACCACGGAAGAAAGTCACGAAGCGATAGAGCGGGAAAGGGACGGGAAGTATGGAACCGGTTCCTCTCCGGCTCAACTGACCTTCTGTCCATGGTGCGGTTCCGAGATTGTGCCCGGGCGCGACATTCGAGTCGAACGCGACATCGGAAGGACTTTCATTTACTGTGGAGACAAGTACAGTCAATGCGAGTTCGGCAAGGCCAAGTCGCCCAATTTGGGACTGCCCACTCTGGTGGTGGACGACGAAATCTATCGAAATCCGCCCTCTATGTTGATCGCGACGGTCGACAAGTTCGCGATGATGGCTTGGCGCGGGCAGGTACGAACGTTGTTCGGCAGGGCGACCAGGGAATGTCCTCGTCATGGTCTCGTCTGGCCTGGGGCCGACTGCACTGGCAATCACAAGAAGAAGAGGTCGCTACCGGCTACGACGGTGCGTGCAATCGCACAAATCCGACCGCCCGACCTCATCATCCAGGACGAGTTCCACCTCATAAGCGGTCCTTTAGGGACAATGGTCGGACTCTACGAGACCGCCGTGGACGATCTCTGCTCCTGGGTTTTGGAAGGGAAAACTGTGAAGCCGAAGGTCGTCGCTTCGACCGCTACGGTTCGAAAGGCCGACGAGCAAGTCAACAATGTCTTCCTGAGACGAGTGGCGGTCTTTCCTCCGCACGGAGTAGACGTGGAGGACAATTTCTTTTCAGTCCAGAGATCGATCGTGGACAGACCCGGGCGTCGCTACATGGGGATCTGCTCCCCGGGAAGCTCGCGTCCCGCCATTCTCATCAGGGTATACGTCGCATTGCTAACTGCCGCTCAGGCACTGTTCGAAAGATTCGGCCAAGTCGCGGATCCCTACATGACACTCGTAGGATATTTCAATTCGCTTCGTGAGCTGGGAGGAATGCGTCGGCTGGCGGAAGACGATGTCCAAACACGGTCCTACCGAGTTCTGATGGGCGATGTACTGCGCCCCGGACTCAGCCAACGTTCCGTCCGCAACGTGGACGAACTGACCTCCCGTGTTTCGAACAAGGACATACCCAAGAAACTGGACCAACTGGAAATAAAGTTCAAGGCGACTTGGGCGAGAGACGAAACCAGGGCGATCGACATCGTGTTGGCGACCAACATGCTTTCGGTCGGGGTGGACGTGAACCGCCTCGGTCTCATGGTGGTCAACGGGCAGCCCAAGAACACGGCAGAATACATACAGGCAACCAGTCGCGTGGGCCGCGTCTTTCCCGGTCTGGTCTGTACCGTACTTACCTGGGCACGCCCACGGGACCTTTCCCATTACGAAACATTCGAGCACTACCATGCGACCTTCTACAAACATATCGAGGCGCAATCCGTAACGCCATTTGCGCCAAGAGCCCTGGACAGAGGATTGATGGGAACGATGGTGAGCGTCATGCGACTGGAGAACGAGCCTCTGACCCCCAACCTCGGAGCCCAGACACTCGACAGTTCGGGCAGAGCGGAGGTCGCGGCGATCAGACAGGTGGTCTCCGATCGAGCTTGGAGAGTGAAAGACAATGCCGCGCGGCAGAGAGCGGAAGCGATGGTGGCGGACCGAATCGATCGTTGGGTGAACGAGGCCGTGAAGCCGGGCCGGAGACTAGGATACGAGAGAGGCAAGGACGATGTTGCCGGGTTGTTGAGGAAGCCCGGAGGGACGGCGTGGGACGAGTTCACGGTTCCGTTCTCGATGCGCGAGGTCGAACCGGGTGTTCGCCTGGTCATGGACTTGGCCAAATTCGAAGATCCGCCACAGTGGAGACCCCGCCCGAGGGATGGGGAGAGCGATGGAGGTAAGGAATGAGTACCCATGTCGTGGGTCAAGTACGTCCGAGTCAGTTGCTCTGGACCTACGGTCCGGGCGCTCTCGTGGATCTTCCAAATCTATCCGTCGTCACCATGGGACTCGACAACTGGGACATCAATCAATGCATCCCGGTCGAGGAGGCTCGCTTGCTGGCGGCGGTTCGACGTGTTCTGGGTCCGCAGGTCGATCGATTGCGCGTGCCCCCGTTCGTTCGAGAGGAGGGAGTCAGTCCCCTTTCGGCGGAGGGAAAGATCGGGGTTCCTGTCAGGCCGTTTCCGAGGTGGCTTCGCTGCGTGGAATGCGGGCTGATGTCGGATATCGATTTGAATCTGTTCAAGGTCAAAGCGAACCCCTATCGACCGGAACAGACGCGTTTCGTTCATTCCGGATGTATAGGCTCCAAGGGCGACAAAAGGGCACACGAAGCGGATGCCGTTCCGGTTCGTTTCCTGCTGGCATGCAGGAACGGCCACTTGGACGACTTCCCATGGCATTGGTTCGTTCACGGGGGACCGTCCTCGTGCCGAGGGACCCTGCGCTTTTTCGAAAGGGGAGCCTCTTTGCAGACTGAAAACCTCTGGGTGAAGTGCGACGCCTGTGATACGGCGAGATCCCTCGTCCACGCATTCGGCAGAGAGGCGCAGCAGAATCTTCCCGCTTGCCGGGGAAGACATCCACACTTGGACAGGTTCGGAGAAGAGTGCGGTGAAAGGGCGCGAGCCGTACTGCTCGGCGCGACCAACAGTTGGTTCCCCGTGACCCTGTCCGTGCTCGCTATACCACTGGCCACAGATCCTATCCTTCAGGTGTTAAACGATGGATGGAGCTATTTTCAAGATGTCGACTCACTGGAAGAGACAGGTTTCGTACTGAAAACTCTCAAGAAGGCTGGAACCCTCCCGGGAGTCCAGGTCTGCGAGCCGGAGGGGACCTGGGAGCTGATCAAGGCCAAGAAGGAAGGATCTCTGGAGACCTTCGTCGCCGTGGAGGATCTGAAACGCCCCGAGTGGGATGTATTGACCTCCTCGACACCGCCGACCGACTGGCCTCAATTCATGAGCCGGCCCGAGCCCGCGCCGGCTGCATATGCGGGAAGGATCGCTGGTGTGTTGCTGCTCGAAAGGCTTCGGGAAGTGAACGCATTGATTGGCTACACCCGGGTGGAGGCTCCCGAGGAGAGCACCGACCCTGAGGAGCGCGCTCCGATGGCGCCACTCTCCCGAGGCCGTCCCGATTGGATACCTGCCTGCGAGGTGCATGGAGAGGGCATATTCGTTCGGTTCGACGAGCACGCGGTTAGAGACTGGGAGTCGGTCGCTTCCGTGAGAACCAGAAGCGAAAAGCTGGAAGTCGGGCACAAGGGCTGGCGGAATGCGCGAGGGCTGGACCCTGGCCAAGGCTACCCTGGCATTCGATACGCCATGCTCCATACATTCTCCCACCTGCTCATCCGAGAACTCGCACTCGAATGCGGGTACAACGCCGCCAGCATCCGGGAGCGGATCTATGCGAGTTCAGACCCCGAATCTCCCATGGCGGGAGTCTTGATCTACACGGCGGCAGCGGACTCCGACGGAACACTGGGAGGACTCGTCGAACTCGGTAAGGCGGAGAATTTGGGTCGTCTGATAGACCAAGCACTGGATCGGGCCTCCATTTGCTCCTCGGACCCGTTGTGCTCGGAGCACGATCCGAGTGTCGATCGTTCCCTGCATATCGCTTCCTGTCATGGCTGCACTTTCGTAGCGGAAACCTCATGCGAGCGCGGGAATCGTTATCTGGATAGAGCTTTGCTCGTGAACACCTTCGAATGCCACGACACGGCTTTTTTCGAGATGTAGGATCAATCGATGAATGAACTCTGGCAAATAGTGGCCGAACTGGGGTTGGAGCTCCATCCCGACCGAATCGCGGCCGTCGCCTCGAAGATCGAATCGTTGGGCTCGGTCGACGATTTCGCGTCAGTGAAGCCACTATTCGGTCCCGGCTTCGACAAGTCATTCGTCGGTCGTTTGGAATCCGCATGGCGAAAGGAAGACCGGGTGCACCCCCGTGAATTGGCGGCTGCCCTCCGGGGATCTCTGGCTACGGCCACGCTCCGGGAGCGGCTTGGGTCGATTGAGTTGGTTTGGACCGGTCCTTCCACCGGAATGGTCCCGGTTCGGCATACGGAGCAGGTGCTTTGCCAGGTGATCGAGTCGGCCAAGAAGCGGCTGTTTATGGTGAGTTTCGTCGCCTACGAGGTGACCTCAATCGGCAAGGCCCTGAAAGATGCGTCGGAGCGGCATGTCCGAATCGATGTGCTGCTCGAGTCCTCCATAGAACGAGGAGGAAAAGTTACGACGGATTCGGTAAAGACAATGAAAGATGTGGTTCCCTCCGTGAACGTGTACGTTTGGCACGCCGCCACCCATGATCTACACAAGAGTTCTCTGATCGGCTCCGTCCACGCGAAATGTGCTGTCAGCGACGGCGAGCTCGCGTTCATAACCAGCGCCAATTTGAGCGGGGCAGCGATGGAACGAAACATGGAGCTAGGTATATTGGTCAGGGGTGGACATCTGCCTGAACAGCTCCACCGGCACCTAGAATCTCTCGTCACGACGGGCATCGTGGAACGGGCCTGACTGCAAGATGGATACTGTCGACAAGAAGACACGCTCTCGGATCATGGCCAGTGTGGGGCAGCACGACACCGGCCCCGAGATGCGCCTGCGTCGAGTTCTGCACAAATTGGGTCTTCGATACCGTTTGAACGACAGAAGACTCCCTGGGTCACCCGACCTGGTCTTCCCGCGATTTCATGCGGCGGTTTTCGTGCATGGTTGCTTTTGGCATGCGCACGAAGGCTGCAAATTCGCGACGAAGCCCTCAACGCGAAAAGGTTTCTGGAATGAAAAGTTCGAAGCCAACAAAAGAAGGGACAGAAGAAATTACGATACTCTATTCGAAGAAGGTTGGCGTGTACTGGTCGTTTGGGAGTGTTCGATCAAGTGTCTGAAGGACAAGGAACTAGACGATTTGGGTGCTGAAGTGGCAAAATGGCTGGCGGACAAAGAACGATTCGCTGAAATCGGTACCCTTGTCAAAGTCATTCGTTCAAGCCTACCGATAAGCCGAATCGAACCAACTCGACATCGAGAGGAATGAAACAATGACCTACACTCCTCACCCTTTCCGGATGACGATCGATCTCAATGTACTGGACCACCTGGCCGACGGGCTGTACAGCAGCGTAGCCGCAGTGATCACGGAGACGGTCGCGAATGCGTGGGATGCCGACGCGACCGAGGTGAGGATAGATCTGAACATCGCCGAAGACCGCATAGATATCGTGGACGACGGGTCAGGCATGGACCTCGATGCCGTCAACGATCGGTATCTGAGGGTTGGATACCGGCGACGAAAAGACGGAGATACCACGCTCGGTGGACGTGTAGTCATGGGCCGTAAGGGAATTGGCAAGCTCTCGCTTTTTTCGATTGCGGACTTGATCGAGATCCACACTCAGGCCAATGGAACACCCGCCGTCGGTCTGAAGATCGTGTCTAGCGATTTGAGACGAGCAATGGAAGAGAGTCTCAACGAATACCATCCGGAACCGGTCGAGGTACCTCGGGGTGCTTTCCAGAAGCCTCATGGCACTCGTATCCTGGCGTCTTCCTTGAAGCGCAACCGTTTACGCGAAATGGCCCCCGTATCGTTGAGGCGCCGTCTGGCCCGACGTTTTTCAATCATCGGAAGCGAAGGTTTCCGTGTCTTCGTGAACGAAGAGGAGGTGACTGCCGCCGATAGAGAAGACCTCAAATTCGTCGAGTATCTGTGGACATTCGGCGATACTCCCGTGACTACCTCGTCATACCTCAGGAAGACGGAACAGCTGGGTGATCGAGATGAAGGGTGGAACCCGGCTTGGCGAGTCAAAGGATGGATTGGCACTGTGGATCGACCGAAACGTTTGGCCACACCAGAAGGAAACCTGAACTCCGTCATCGTTCTGTCGAGAGGGCGTTTGGTGGACGAGGACGTGTTGGGACGTATCGTAGGCGCAGAGGTCTACACGAAGTATTTGACCGGACAGGTGGAGGCCGATTTTCTCGATTCTACCGATTCCGCAGACATCGTCACCAGCAATCGACAGCGTGTCATCGAAGACGATGCGCGAGTCGGCGCGTTGACCGATTTTCTGCAAAAAGCCCTGCGGGTGATCGCCGAGACTTGGAGCGGGCTCAGGGCAACTGACAAGACCAGCGAATTGCGTGCACGGTATCCAAAAGTGGGAGAATGGCTGGACGATCTTCAACAAGGTTGGAAGCCAAAAGCGGAAAAGCTCTTGGAGCGGATAGCCACCATGGAAGTCGGAAAAGACGATGCGGACCAAGAGGAGAGCCAGCGAACTCTCCTTCGGCATGCGATTTTTGGATTCGAACGCCTTCGTCTACGTGGAGACGCTGAGGAGTTGGAGCGCGCTCTGTCAAAAGGAGTGGAAGAGCTTTTGCGTCTTCTCGCCGATCGGGATTCGTTGGAGGCATCGTTTTACCGAGACATAGTACATAACCGATTGGAGGTCATCAGAGAACTCCAGAAGCTGGTAGACGAGAACCAGCGAGAACGCGTCTTGCAGAAATACCTTTTCGATCACCTATGGCTTCTCGATCCTGCATGGGAACGTGCAACGGGAAGTGAGGAAATGGAGCGGAGATTGCGCTTACAAGAACCGTTCAAGGATGACGATGAAACGAAGGAGAAATATGGGCGCGTCGACATCCGCTACAGCACTGTTGCAGGCAAACATGTGATTGTGGAATTGAAGAGAGCCTCGGTTCACATTGGAATCTATGAACTCGCGGAACAGGGTGCGAAATATGTCGATTCCATGAAGGATCTTTTGCCGCCAGAGGAGAAAGATCGGGCACAAATTGAAGTGTTGTTCGTCGTGGGGGTAAACCCTCCAGACCCCTCCCAGCGCATTGAAGACGCCATGAACAGCGTTTCGCCCGGTTCGAGAATCCTTACCTACGAACTCCTGACCAGTAGAGCGCGTGCCGCTTACGCCTCATATCTGGAAAGGTCTAGGTTAGCAGACAGGATCGATCGGTTGTTCGCAGGGTGATATCGCTGTCTCTCCCCCTCCTCAGTGTGACATACCGCCCTTCTTACACATCGTGGCCGAAAAGATTTTCTGAACGAAAATGTGTGATTGGGTCCCTACTTCCTTTCAAGCCAGACATGTTCTTTTTATTTATTATAGGCCCCCCAGAGGACGACACATAGATAAATAAAATACTTCCCATCCACTTGCATCCATCATCTCAATCCGCCTTCTGACCCATCTGCCACGGCTACCCCAGATCTGACCAACTTAACCCTACATCTCCGGAATCCATTTCCAAAGATCCATCGTCCTGATCGCCCGAATCGACCAACATTCGATCATGAACCGGATTTCTGGACGGCTTTCTCCAAACCGTTCAACGTCAACATCCACACAGAAAGGAGGTGACTTTATGGCTTACACACCTGAACTATCCCAGATCGGCAGTGCCACCTTGAGAAGGTTGGCATGGTATAGAGGCAAACCCATGACCGAAACCCTGGAATCGCTCCTGCAGGCTACAGGGCTCACCATGGCAGAAGTGAAACCTGGGGAGGTCTGTTCCAAGTGTCGGGACAAGAGTATCTGCGATCAGTGTCCGTTTGATCACCCCGCTGAGTAAAATCCTACCCAACATCCGCTACCGATCCCCTGACGTAGTTCCTTTCCCTTCCAACCAGCAGTAATCCCCCGCATACAGCCCCTACAGGTGCAAAGCGGCATTTATTTAAAAGGAAAAAAGTCTGTGAAAATCTTGATATAGCCTTGTTACAGAAGGCACTTGCAACGATTTCCCGCCCTCAAACTTGTGAAATGCGTGCCCCTGCTCTGGCAGGCAGTCAAGTCTTTCCCCTCCGTGTCCGATTAGGTGGGAAAAACAGTGGGAGGTTAAACCGTATGGCTGGCAAGGAAAAGTTTGAAAGAGAGGAAGTGAAAGAATCAATCAGAGAATTTGTGAACCTGCCTTTGGTCTCTGACTTGGAGATTCCAAAAATCATGACTGCGGTTGAAAGAATGACTGACAATGAACTCAATTCATTTGCAGAAGACATAATGTTTGCAAGGGACTACTTGTCAGAAGCATTCAGACGTCATTTGAACCCCCACATGTAACTCTTCCCTTTAAAGTGTCGTGAATTGTTGGGGCCGTAGCCGTAAAAGGGGACATGGAAGAAAACAGCTGAAGTAATTGTCAATAAATCTGTGGGACTGGGGCTGTCGGATCAAATTGATCTGCAGCCCTTTTTTCATGTCAAACCATCCAGAAATAAGGAGGTCAATTCATGAAGGAAATCCATTTGAACCCGCAACAGCAAGAAGCAGTATCCCACAAGGAGGGTCCGATGATCGTTCTTTCGGTCGCCGGATCCGGCAAGACGATGGTTCTGACCGAGCGGATTATTCGGTTGATTGAGGAAGGGTTTGACCCGTCCCGGCTCCTGGCGATCACCTTCGCAAAGAAGGCGGTGCTGGAGATTCAGTCCCGTTTGAAGAAGAGGCTGAACGGGAACGGAAACAAGGCCCTGGTCTGCACCTTTCATTCCCTAGGATATCGGATTCTGAAGAGAGAGAACTCCCTTGGAATCGGATGCCGCCTGGTTCAAGAAGCCGATCAACTGAACCTGATTCGTCTTGCATTGGAAAGGGTAAGACTTGAGGACGATCCGGAGGAGACCATGCGCAAGGTTTCCCTGGCGAAGAATGACCTGGTCTCCGCTGTCGACTTGGAGGGGTCAACCAAGCCCGAGGACAAGAACCTCGCCAGGGTCTACTCCTCTTACGAACTCCTGAAGAGGCGCAAACGCCTGCTTGACTTCGATGATCTGCTTTACCTTCCGTATCAACTCTTCACGACTCACGCCGGAATCCTTGCGCGGTATCAGAACCGGTTTCGACAGATCCTGATCGACGAGTTTCAGGATTCATCCAGGGTCATGGTGGAGCTGGTCAAGTTGCTCTCCCAGTCCCATCGGAATGTCTGGCTGGCCGGCGACGACGATCAGTCCATTCACGGGTTCCGGGGAGCACGGTCGGAGATCTTCGTTTCCTTTGAAAAGGAATACGGCGCCCATGCGAAAACCATCACCATGGCCCACAACTACCGCTCGACGGGAAAGATCATCAGGTCCGCAAACAACCTGATTGCACACAACAGGAAGAGGGTTATCAAGGAAATGACGGCGAACAACGGCGATGGAGAGGATATTGAGATCTTGGAGGGCGAGGACGAGTATGCCGAGGCAGAGGCAATCGCAAAGAGGATCATTGATCTGACAGAAGAGGGATACCAGTTCGGAGAGATCGCCATCCTGGCCAGACTCTACCGGCTCATGCCTCTCATAGAAGGTGCCCTGATCAAGGAAAAGATCCCATACGCCTCCTCTGGAGGGTTTCTCTATGATCGGCAGGATGTGAAGACCATGTTTTCGGTGATCAAGTTCCTGTTCGGCGGCGACGGAGAGTACCTCGACCAGAAACTCCTGAAAGCCATCAGAGCGGAGCTATACGAGGACGACGAGGAAATCACATTGAGATCCGCCCTGGAGACCGCCAGTCTGTATGTCCTGAAGAAATGGGAGACGACTGACGCCCTGGACGAGGACGAGAAAACCTTGAGGAAGTCCTATCTGGACGCGTTCGAATACCTCGTCGCCCCATATCAAGATCTGGACGAACTTCAGGCTCACATGGAGGAGGCGGGCGGGATCAGTAAATGGTCACCGGACGGCAAAGTGAGCCTCATGACCATCCATCAGGCAAAAGGACTGGAGTTCAAGTGCGTGATCATACCGGGAGCCAACGAGGGTATCCTGCCTCATGTCAATTCAATCGAACAGGTGATCCTGAACCTGGAAGAAGAAAGGAGGTTGATGTACGTGGCGATGACCAGAGCCATGGAAAGGCTGATCATCACTTACAGGAAGAGGCAGGAGGGACAGGCGATCACGGCTCCGTCGAGGTTCATCCAGGAAATTGCGATTCCTCCCCTTACAGTTACAGATATTAAGGAACTCCCATCTCGTGAAATCTCTTCAGATCTAACCCTCTAGTGCGGACCTCCTCAAGGAAATGAGTCCATCCTTCCATGAACTGGATCATTTGGTCAAAAGGTAATTTGCGACCACCTTTTAGAAAATTTGGAGTCATGAGAGAGAACAGCCGCGCACCATGAGATAGTACTGCATCGTCCGACAACGATTCCAGATAGGGATTGGCACGATACTGTTCCCGCCATACCTCGTGCCTTCGAATTGGTTGTTGAAGTCGCTTATCCAACTCGGAGGTGCGAACGAATTGAGAATCGCTTACTCTCCCTGTTTCAGAGGTAACATAAGGAACGCCATTGAACCCGGCCCAGCCTTTCTGAAGCGTATTCAATAGCCTGTTGAGTTCAAGTCGCTCCTTTGCACCTGGGCCATCAATGACTATTGATGGTAAAAATTTGGTCTTACTCTTTGTCTTTAGGCTGAAATTCTCGAAGATAACCCAGACGCTTGTTATGTTCCTGTAGTGAGGGTTACCATCATCGGACGTCATTGTAAGCAACTGACTTGCTCTATATGATATTAACTCTGGTGACAGGATTGAAATGCTCTCGTTCAATAACACGAGAAGACCGATTGAATCAGGGCAATTGAAAATATCTTTTGTCGCCTTGATCTGCCTGTCAGCGTCTTTGAACGATTGTGCAACCGAACGAGATAGCTTATAGAATAGCTTCTCGTTTATTTCCTCGCCGTCTGGCAAATATTTGAGAATATTTCCAAGCTCCACCTCACCGTAAAATAACGGAAATTCGTCCCTCTCCTTATGGTTCTCAAGTTCGTCATCTATTTTGTGCTTCGGATCAGATTCCAAAGATTTGAGTTCGATTATCGCATGGCCATTCTCTATTAGAAAGTCTGCACGCTTCGATTGGTCGAACCCAGGAGGCAGCTTCAAATCATCGATAGCCTTTACAAATGGCAATTTTGAGACGAACGCCTTGAATCGATCATTAAGGGAGGTGGTCATAGGAATTTGCCCTTTCATTCGAATTGCGTGTTGCCTTCTTCTTCCCTGCAACTTTAATTCGCAATGGCTGATCAAACGGCTGAGTGCTAACCCTCAAGTTGGTCAGGATAGACCTCCAATGTGAAATTGTCCACAGAACCCATCTGTATCCTCGCCATGATTCCTCAATAGCAAAGAATCCCCTAACTTCGATCGGCATGACTCCACAGGCGTCTCGGGCGCTCATACATATTATTATGGAAGTCCCTGCTCATTTTTGTGTTTTGGCCACATATTCAAATAATTGCCTTCGTCGAAAGGAGGTGAGCACTACCAACTGAACCCATGAGGCAGGCGGTCTTTCGCCGCCACAATCCGGAATCGAGGGGCGACTGGTCTTTGACTGGTCGCCCTTTTTCTGTTTTCGGGGTGACACCCGGAAGCCACAACCAAGAAAGGAGAACAGTAATGACAACTAAAACCAACGGCAATCAGTTCAGAGACGACGAGATCCTCATCCTCGAGCAAGTACGGGACGGGGAACCAGTCAAGAACATCTTTCCGAAGATCGGTGGGCGGCTGAGGCTGGCTCACGAGGATAACGAGCAGCTCTCGATCTGCACCGAGATCGTCCGCTACGACGAAGTCATTGCGGTCGTGAAATCCGTCGTGACCACCATGAAGGGGAGTTTCCCTGGATTCGGAATGGCATCGACCGAGAGGGATCACTCCATTGCGCCAGCCATCCTTGAACTCGCTGAGACCCGAGCGATTGCTCGATCACTGAGGTTCGCGGGATACGGCGTCGAGTATTGCAGCGCTGAAGAAGTTAGTCACCTGAACGGAGGATTGAAACCGTCACCCGACACCAAGACCCAAACCAAACCCCCTCAGGATGGACCAAAGGGAGGAAATGGTGAGAGGCCACAGAATGGGGGGAACGGAGGGAACGGGAGTGAGAAGAGCGGAGGCAATGGCGGTAACGGGGATGCCAGGGTCAGCAACAAGCAGCTGAATTACATTGTCACCCTTGGCCGCGACCTCAAACTGAATTCCAAGGATCTGGACAAGGAGACAGTGCAAGTCTTTGGGGTGAAGATGGCTTACCTGACCACAAAACAGGCCAGCTCCTTTATCGACACTCTGAAGGAGAGGTCTGCGTAGGAATTCGGAACCAACAACCTTCAACCGAGGGGGAGTGAGGACTCGTTCCTTGCTCCCCTTTCTCATTTCCAGAAAGGAGCAGAACATGGAGACCAATCTTGCAAGACTTGAACCCGTGGAGGACATCAGGGCTCAACTTCACTTTTCATATTCACAGCTCAGCACATATCTGATTTGCCCGATGAAGTACGGACACAGCTATGTTTGGGGAACGCCTTGGGAAAGCAAGCCCGTAGCCCTTCCCTTTGGCAAAGCGGTCCACAAGAGTGCAGAGGCGTTTTACCGGGCCCTGCTGAACACAGGGGAGATTATCCCGGTGGATCAGGTCATCGAGACCTTCACGGCCGTTTTCGACAAGGAGACCAAGAACTCCGAACTACGGCTGACCATGAAAGAAGGCGAAACGGTCGGGAGCCTTCGGGATCAGGGAATCGAACTCCTGAGACTGTTTCATACGGAGATCCGGCCACAGAGAATTGCGGCAGTAGAGTTTCCATTCTCAGTCACCATTCCCGATGTGCTGAACGGCGGCGGAGATCTGCCTATCCGCCTGATCGGCTACCTTGACCTGGTCGAACGGGATCTACAGAATACTTACTTGGTCGGGGAGCTGAAGACCTCGAATCAAAAGTTCTCATCCGTCCGCCTTGAGCACGACCTTCAGGCAACCACCTATTCCTATGTCATGTCCCGCCTGAAGTTGGCTACCACGAAGAACTCTTGCCTGATCCGCTACGACGTCTTGCTCAAGACCAAGAAGATTGGCTTTGAGCACTACTTCGTGACCCGATCCGAAGCCGACCATCAGCGGCTGATCCATCTCATCAACCATGTATTGAGGGCCATCGAGCTCAAGGTCTTCTACCGCAACAGCGACTGGCAGTGCGGGGATTGTCAGTTCAAGAAGGCTTGTCTGGAATAATGATCGTGATTAGGACAGAGAGGAGGTGAAAAAATGGCTGATGATTTTTTCGATGACTTTGGATGGGAGGATATGGCTCTGATTGGGTCCCTTTCCGAGACGCTTTCAGAAGAAGAACTTGAGCGCCGGCGACTGGAGAAAGAGATGGAGCCCGAAGCCGAGGAGTGCGAGTACTGCTGCCAGGAGCGGGAACCTTGCGACCCGCCCGAAGAACCCTTCATCCCGCCTGACGAAGACCCTTATCCATAATCCCCATAACTGATACCGACAACGATCCCTCTGGCCCACCCAAGGTCAGGGGGATTTCTGTTTCAGGGGTATGACCCTGAGAGATAGGAGGGAACCGTGAAGAAGATCGTGATTCGGGAGGATGCCCTGAACGCAGTCAGGGATAGGGCCATCTTCCCTTTCCAAGCGCAGAGAGCTGCCGGGGAGATCGAGATCCACGGCCAGAAGATGAAACTTTACTTTGTTGAGATTGACACGGACGTCCAGGATTACATCAGATCCAAAGGCATCGACATTGATGACGTAGATCAGGTGAGCGATTTCATCATCTCTGCTTTGACCCACAAACATTAGAACCGGAGGTCTGAACCATGTGGAACGTGCCAACGGCAGAAAGGTTATCCAAAATCCCGCGGCTTTACGAGACCGAGAGCATCAGGCTTGAGGACAAACTCATCCATCTGCACTTCTTCATCGGTGGGTGCGACTGGTACATCTCCGAGTTTGATGGAGAGGACATTTTCTGGGGATTTGCGATCCTCAACTCAGACTACGAGATGGCTGAATGGGGCTACTCGTCTTTTGATGAACTGAAGTCGATCAGCGTCAACGGGATCGAGATCGACTGTGAGAAGGAAGAGTACTGGAGAATTCGAAGAGCGGCCGAGATCGACAAGATCAGGGTCGCATCCGGCTGACTGAGAACTGAATAATCAGATCAATTTTGCACAAGAGCCTCCAGGGGATTTCCCTTGGGGGCTTTTTGTTCCCGAGAAAGGGGGTGAGAGTTGCTCATCTATGTCGTTTGCGCCTGGTGTGGGCGCGTCATGGGAGTGAAGGAGGCGGAGAACGCCACCCTCCCTGCCACCCATTCAATCTGCTGCGAATGCAAGAGAAAGCTGGAGGAGGAGACCAAACCGATCCTCCCTGAAACCACAACCATCCATTCATAGAAAGGAGCTACACCATGAGAAATATCGACCGTTTTGAGAACGTCATTGGCCAAGTTCACGAAATGTCCGCCAATCACTTTGACGAGACCCTTCCTTTGGGGGACATGCAGTTCCATTCCCTCACCCGGATGTCCATCGCCGGAAAGGATGTCCAGATCCTCCCTTCCGCGCAGCGGCTCTTTGCCAACAGGCTGCGGGTGCCCCATTCATATCTGGTTCGTTGCCCGGGTGATCTGCAGGCCGAAAACCTAAACCATTGGCTCCGGCAGGAGCAGGAGAGGAGGGACACCCTCTTCTGCCGGTTCGACGGGGATAGCCTCCGCGCCGTGTTCACAGACAGGTATTGTGCCTTGGACCACATGCAAGTCCTGACCATGATGCTGGAACATGGTTTCAACCCGGAGACAGAGGTCCACTACTCGCTGGATCAGGAAATCCTGATTTTGCGGGTACCGGATTTCACCAGAATGTTTGGGTTTGGGGAAAGGGATAAAATCGTCCCCGGCATCAGCTTTTCGAATTCTGAATGCGGTGTCCTCGCCTTCAGTATTGAAGCCTATATGTATAGGATTATCTGCCAGAATGGGCTTATCGCCAAGACCTCTGTGGCATCCCGCTTCAAGCACATCTCCAGCAAGGCCATGGATGAATTCCCTCACATCCTCAGCCGGGTAGTCCACGAGAGCGAGCACAGTCAGAGGCGATTCGAGATCTCCACCCAGACGAGAGTCGATAATCCGCTTTCCACAATCGCCTCTTTCAACAGACGGTTCCTTCTGACCAAGCGAGAAGCCGAAGTCGTCCAGCAAGCATGGGAGGAGGAGCCGGGTGCAACCATGTTCAATGTGATCAATGCCTACACCCGCGCAGCACAGGATAAGACACTGACAAGCGAGGAAGCGTATCGGCTGGAACGCATCGGAGGTTTGATCTTGTCCCTAGTAAAGGCGTGACTCCAACCCTCAACCCTATACCGAGAGCCCTGGGATGAAAGTCCTGGGGCTTTCTGTTTTCGGCAGGAAAGGATGCAAGACAGGTGCACTTCATCCGGTTCGTATTCATCGTCGCCGGTTTGATCCTGATCTTCACGTACCGTCCCTTTCTATACATGGCAATAGGCGGTGCAGTTGTCTTCATGATCATGAAGGGGAAGGAAGAGAAGGAGCCGGGCAAGGCAAGCGAGGCGGGCAAGAAGACCGAGGATACAGAAGTTCCGCCAAAGTAACTCTGATAGTTCAACCCCAAACCAACAATTACCGGCGCTCACGGCAATACTGCTGTGGGCGCCTTTCTTTTATGGAGGAAGATCATGACTGACGAACAGGTGGAGAAGCTCATCTGGAAGGAAATCAAAAAACGGAAAATCCTCTTTCAAGATATGGTCGGGATGCCCAATTGCGGCGTAGATCCGGACCCAACCGATATTGTGACGCCCAACTCAGAAAAAGGGATCAGGAGCAACCGCTTCCAGGGCATGCTTGGCTCCGAACGCATGAAGGAACTGCTCTGCGTCGGGAAATACAACGAGTGGGTGGACTACCCTCCACTCAAGATCCCCTTTCAGGACCTATTTCGGTTCTGGTGGAGCCGGTGCGTGGATCAAGATGTGATCGTGGATGACATTTTGAGCGACATCTTTGATTATTTTCTGGAGCTCATGCGACCACCGCAGAAGAAAAAGCCGCAGATGGACATGACCGTGGATTTCGAACAGATGCCGCTCTTCGTCGAGAGGACTGAAAAGGCAGCCTGAGCCTGAGTGGGCAGAAAGGAGAGTGACCATGAAATGCGCAATATGCGGAATTGCCATCGATAGCCTAAACCAAGCAATTGACCAAGGGTGGGAGCCCTACTTCTACGAGGGCGAGAAGGAACACGAATTCGCCTGCCCAAACTGCGCAGAGGTATTCCTTCAGGTTGACGAGAACGGGGAAATGGAGGTAAAGCCAGAGTACCGGGGCAAGATCACTTACCGCGACGAGGAAGCGGGCAAAGACGATATCTTGTTGGTGGGCGTGATTACCAATGAAGACGAAGATCCAAAGCACTGACCCATCCCTGGCCCACCGCCATCAAACCATCCTACCGCTATTCGATTTGCCATCACAAAAAGTCCACGAAAACCCCGTCCAGACAGTCGGCCGCGAAAAGGTCCATACTTCGCTAAGGGCTAAGCTGAGATCGTCGATTGTGGCGCGCCTGGCAGTGCCCGGCAGTGTATCTGGCCTGATCTGAGCGCTAGGGCTGATGATAAGTGGAGAACTGCCTGGAGAAGGATGTCTTGTCCAAGTTGCGGATAAAATCACGGTGGGACAGCCCGCATGAGGGCTCAATGATACTTTTCGCAAGTGCCACTTTTCGAAGTCACCCCAGAATGTCCCATGCGATATAATTTTAAGAGAAAAAGTGACTTCCAGACATCTGGGCATTGCGCGAATTCATGGGTACTCCCTATACAGCACGAGCCGGAAGTTGAAGCCATTTCTTGATGATATCCTTTATGGCTGTTTCGATTTCGATGAAGCTGCAAGGCTTGGTGACATACCCCTCCGCCCCTGCATCGCTGGAGAGCCGTATGTCTTCCTCCTCACTGGAGGTAGTCCACACGATGAGGGGGATATCTTTGAGATCCGCTTCTTCTTTGATCTGTAAAAGGGCTTCGCGGCCGTTCTTCCTGGGCATATTTAGATCCAGAAGGATAAGCCCTGGCTTGGGAGGCATGGACGTGGCATATTCACCACGATGGTGCAAATACTCGATCAGTTTCTCCCCATCTTCGACAAAATGGAGATACAAGACATCATTGAAGACTTTCAGAGCTTGCTCCAGAAAAATCCGATCATCCGGATCATCTTCGGCTACAAGAATGGTCGGCTTGAAATGTTGATCAAGTGGATTCATTTTGCTTCTCGAGCGGCAGTGTGACGATGAAGGTCGATCCTTTCCCCGGGGTGCTCGTGGCGGTGTCGCTCGACGATCTTCCTGCAGATGGACAATCCGATTCCGACCCCCTGATATTCGCTTCTTCCGTGGAGGCGTTGAAAGGGCTGGAAGATCTTATCCAGGTACTTCTCGTCGAAACCAATCCCATGGTCTTCCACAAAGACACGGCCTGTTCCGTCATTTTCCTCTCCGTGGATTCGAATGACGATCTTGCTCCCTGGACGTTGATACTTTATTGCGTTTGAGATGAGATTCTGAAACAACTGCCGCAATTGTGACGGGTCGCCGCTGACCTTCGGCAACGGATCGATTTCAACGCGAGCGCCCAACTCTCCTATTTGAACTTCAAGATCGCTGGCCGCCTCTCTCACTACTTCATCCAGATCGGTCGGCCTTAACTCCTCTCCCTTGGTTTCCACGCGTGAGTACCTGAGAAGTGCATCGAGAACCTCCCGCATCCGATCGGCCGCTCCTGTAATTCTCGCGATATAATCCTTCTCCGTTTCTCCCAAGCGATCACCGCCCTTTGCCTCCAGCATGGACCCAAAGGTCTGAATCTTTCGCAATGGTTCGTGCATGTCGTGAGAGGCGATGAAGGCGAACTCCTGCAGTTCCTTGTTTTTGCGTTCAAGCTCAGCCGTTCGCTCCCGGACACGCACTTCCAGTTCGTCTTTTGCCTTTCGAAGAGCCGCCTCCTGCTCCTTGCGTCCGGTGATGTCCGCAAGGGTCAGGCACCAGTGGATCACGCCTTTTTCATCGCGTTTGATCGCCGCCTCCATTTGCACATGGACGAGCCGGCCGTTGTTTCCCACTATCCGCAGCTCACACGGGCTGACCGCATAGTTCAAGGCAAGCTGTTTCAAACAGTCGAAATAGACTCCCAGATCCTCCGCATAGACGAGGCGTGAAAACAGAGAACCTTTGACAGAATCGCCGGAGCCGGTGATCATTCGGACGGCGGCCCGATTGGCCATTTCGATGATTCCCTTCTCGTTTACGGTCACGAAGGCGACCGGCGCGGATTCGTAAAGATCGTAGAACTCTTTTCGCGAGGAATCGAGCTCTCTGGATGCACGCCGAAGATCTTCGTTTTGAAGCTCCAGCTCCAAATGCTGCACTTCGAGCTCATGCGTCAACCGGAGGAGATCCAACTCATCGCCATCGGTCAGTTTCTCACCCGGCTCCCGGATGATCCGCTCCACCTGTTTGCGAAGCGCCTCCAGAGTAGCGCTGGTTCGGGCTTTCTTCTCCATACTCCTCTCACCCTTTCCCGGCGCCTGCGCTATCCGTCACGTCATCTATGGCGAGCAGAATCCTCGACTCACCCCGCTCCTCGCGGAAGATCCGGCCGTTCAGCAACATTCGCTTAAATCCGATTTCCGGAAACTGATGCTCGACCAGAAAATCCTGGAAAGTCTTTGCTCTTTCAGCGGTCTCCTGCAAGAGCTCGCGCAATGCGGGGATATCCCACTGGCGGTTACCCAGATCGAAAAGGACTCTCCCCTCCGTCTCGTCCGGGCTAGTGCCGAAGGTCTCGTAGAATCGACGGTTGGCTGTAATCACCCGCCGCTCCGGATCGAGCACCAGCAGAGACTCCCGGACGGTATCCACAATGCTCTCGGCAAATCTCCTGGCGGAGGCGACCTCCCGGGCGGTCAGTTTCTCCACCTCCTCCTGGGCCGACTTCTGGGCGTCGATGTTGACGAAGGTCAGCACCACTCCCTGGATCATCTTCTCCCCAGAGCGGTGGACCATGATGCGCATGTGGTAACAATGGTCGTCCTTGGTGCGGACCTCCTGATCGAAGGGTCTCAGCGACTTCAATACCTGGCGGCTTTTTTCCAAGAGATTCTCTATGTCCAGATTCGTGGAGATGTGCTCGATGGGGCGGCCCAGATCGGTGTCGATCAGGTTGGTCAGTCGGGTCGCCTCGCTCGTGAAGCGCTGGACGCGTAGGTCGTTGTCTAGAAAGACGATGGCGATCCGGGTGGACTCGAGCACGTCGTTGATGGCCTGGTAAGCCTCGTTGACCTCCCCGATTTTTCTGTGAAGCTCGCTGTTGGCGGTGGTGAGCTCCTCGTTCAGCGACTGAAGCTCCTCTCTGGACGATTCCAGCTCCTCGTTCGCGCTCTGGAGCTCTTCGTTCGAGGAATGTACCTCTTCGTTGACCGATCTGAGCTCCTCGTTAGAAGACTCGAGCTCTTCCAGGGCGCCCTGGTAGTTCTGCCTGACACGCATCAGTTCGTGTTCGAGTCTTTCCGACCTCCCCCCGTCTTCCCCGACCGCTTCGTACCGATGCTCCTTGCCCTCCTCTTCGGCCGGAGCGTCCGCGTCCTCGAAAACCACCATGAGGCAATCCTTCAACGGCGGTTCGGTGAAGCTCTTTACCGTAAGATCGATCGACTGGAATCCGCCATTGGTCTTGACCCGCAGCCCCTTTTCCCGGATCTCCCGGTTCTGTTCCCCGGCCTGGCGAAGGGCGGACATAAGGGCAACGCGCAAACCCTCCCGTGCCATGTCCGTGACGCGCATGTTGGGTCTTCCCGGGGCCGGTTCCAGGTATTTGCCGGTACGCCCGTGGAAATGAATGATCTCGTAATTCTGGTTTACGATCACGGAGGCGGGCGTGTACTCCTTCATGAGCACCTTCTCTGCAGCTTCGGCCACGTTGAGGTGTCCCTTGCCCTCCATTTCGAGTCCGTACCTTTCGGCGAGCGGTTTGAGCGCCGTTGGGCCGGTCGGGAATTGCACCTGCGGGCGCGTGACGCTGTCCCTCTTCCGATAGATGCTATGTTGCTTGCTCAGAGGATCGAAGAGATCGGGAAAGCGGCTGACGCTCTCCGATTTGCCCAGGAAAAGGACCCCATCGCGCTGAAGCGTGTAGTGGAAAAGGGGCAGGAGCCTGGCGTGCGCCTCGGGCTTCAGATAAATGAGAAGATTCCGGCAGACCAGGAGATCGAGGTTGGAAAAGGGCGGATCTCTCAGGACATTTTGCTCCGCAAAAACCACCATTTCGCGGATCTCCCGTTTGATCCGGTATTGAGCGCCCTCTTTTGCAAAGAAGCGCCTGATCCGCTCTGGATCGACATCGGCCACCATGCTTTGCGCATAGACCCCCACGCGAGCCTTCTCGATGGCCTGGGGGTCGATGTCGGTTCCGAAGATCTGCACCTCCGATGCGGTGTTTGTCTCTTCCAGACATTCCTTTACCAGGATGGCCACCGAGAATGCCTCTTCTCCGGTGGAGCAGCCGGGGGTCCACACCCGGAAGGGTTGGCCCTCAATCTTTCGGGAAATCAGATCCTGGAGAACTTTTTCCTTCAGAAAAGAAAACGCTTCCGGGTCGCGGAAAAAACTGGTGACCCCGATCAGCAGTTCTTGGAACAGGGTACGGATCTCTTCGGGGTTGCGGTGCAGGAATTCACGGTACTCCGATGCGCTTTGGCTCCGGGTTACAACCATGCGCCGCTCGATGCGCCGGGTGAGCGTATTATCCTTGTACAGGGAAAAATCGTGGCGGGTGCGGCTGGCAAGAAACGACAGGATGGGGTACAGCGGGTCGGGTTCCTTCTTGTCATGATCTGCGGGACCGAGCCGGAAGACCGGGTGTCTGAAGTACTCCATCAATTGCCCCGGCATTTCGGAGGGACTGAGCACAAAGTCGACAAGACCGGTATCCACGGCGCTTGCGGGCATTCCCGCGTGCCGGGCCGAGCCCTCGCTCTGCGCGATCACGAGCCCCCCTTCTTCCTTAATCAGCCGAACACCCTGGGTTCCGTCCGTTCCGGTGCCGGACAGAATGACGCACCCTGCCGATTCTCCTCTCTCCTTGGCCAGATGCTTCAGGAAGAGATCCACCGGCATGTGCACCTCGCCCCTGTTCGGCCTGGGCCTGAAACGAAAGACGCCCTGTTCGAGGATCGCGTCACGGTCGGACGGCGGCAGATAAATGGCGTTCTCCTCGACCTTCATGCCGTCCTGGATGAGCTTTACCGGCGTCCTTGATTTTCTCCTCAGGATTTCCGGAAGCAGGCTTTCGTGCTCCGGGCTGGTGTGCGTGACCACCACGAAGGCCATTCCGCTTCTATCGGGCAGTGCGGAGAAAAAGGACTCCAGCGCCTCCAGCCCGCCCGCCGAGGCCCCGATGCCGATGATGGGAAAGGCAGGGGGTGAGGGATTCGGCTCATCGAATGCCGAACGATCCTCCTCCTGCTCTGCCGCTTTCTGCTCTGGATGAGTTCCGTCGTCCTGAACGGACGATTGGTCGTCAGGGGAAAACGTGTTTTCAGTTCGATCGGAGTTTTCTTCCTTGTCGGGCATGGCAAACTCCCTGGTATGCGTTCTATCTTACTGCTGGGCGGGCTGATCGCTGGACGGATTGCTGAGCCTGGGTAATTTCTATGAATATTGGCGAAACCCGCGCGTCCTTGTGGGGGCAACCTGGTTGAACCACAAGGATAACCCATTGGTCAGTCCCATTCAAGAAATCTCTCTAATCCTCTCTGATCCGAGGCTAATCGAGGCAGGATCTCAGGGGGAAGGATTCACCACCGAGAGCTACGTCACGAAGGGAAAGTATTCGTCAGTAACTTGCCACTCTCTTCATCACGAGATCTTTTATGATTTGGGCATGACTTGAGGATTCTTCCGCCTTTTTCTCGTAATCGGATGCGCTCCATTCTTTGCCCGTGTCCCTTGCCTGGCCCGCCATCTTTCGGAGGAGTCTTGCCCGTTCTTCAAACTGACGGATGGATTCCCACTTGACTAAGAAACATCGTCCTTATCGCCCCAACGTCCAAGAAGGGGAAACCGTGCTGGTTTTTGAAACCTTGGACGTCGATTTCCTTGATTGCCGCTCCGCAATTCTATTCCGGTACTTCATCCGGAAAACACACCTAGTTTCCTAAGGGTTGAGCCCAGATCGCCCACCGTGGTGCGTCTGGCGTTGTCTGGCGAGGTATCTGGCTTGGCCTGGGCGCTCGTAGCCCGCCGCGCTGATCAGTCAATTTCATAACCAACCTCAAAACCCAAGCAGGGGATTTCCGGCACTTCTTTTTGTAGCCGCCGGGGGTCCCCTTTTTGTTCCCCAAGAAAGGAGGACCACATGAGATTAGCAGCACAAGCAAAGATGGGGTACTACCCCACACCGGACAGTGTCACCCCCATCATCGCAAGACACTTTAAACGCCAGCGTGAGGGACTGATCAGGATTCTCGATCCATGCGCCGGGGAGGGCACCGCAGTCAAGATCATCGGGGAACACCTTGCAGCCGAAAAATTCGGTGTCGAGCTGGATCAGGAAAGGGGGGCGAGAGCAAAAGAGATCCTCACCAGGTGCCTGGTTACCGATTACAGGAACACCAGGATCAGTCACGGCTCTTTCTCTCTTCTCTGGCTCAACCCGCCTTACGATTGGGAAGCCAGGGACAGTGATCTGGAGACCTCCGAGCGCTACGAAAAGTCATTTCTCCGGGACTGCATCCCATACCTCTGCTCAAATGGGATACTCGTCTACCTGATCCCGCAGAAGAGGCTCGACAGTCGGATCGCGAAGATCCTCTCCTACCGTTTCCATGAAATCAGCGTCTTCCGGTTTCCCGAGGAGGAGTACAGGGCCTTCAAGCAGATCGTCCTTTTCGGAGTTCACAAAAGCAAGCCGGACATCGACGAGAGCGTCGAGGAGTATCTTCGAAAGTGCGGGGAGATGAAAGCGGTCGTCCCGTACCTCCCGGAAAACCCAGCCCACATCTATGAAGTGCCCCTCTCAACGGTTAGGAAGGGGTTTGTCTTCCGGAGCAAGGACATCGATCCGGAGGAACTGGCCGGGGAGATCCTGGAGTATGGGCTCTTTCCCCAGATCAAAGAGATGACGACTCCCCTCCGTATGGTCGAGAAGATCCGGCCGATCATGCCGCTCAGGCACGGCCATCTCGCTCAGATCCTGGCATGCGGGCTCATGAACGGCGTTGTCTGGGATCGGGAAAGGAGGAATCCGCTCATTGTCAAAGGGGTCACCAAGAAAATCGTGAAGCACTCCGTCGAAATCGAAGGTGACATGGAGAAGCACATCGAGAGGGACGAGATCAAGATTTTGATCCGCGCCTTCGATAGAAATGGCGAACTGTTGACCATTGAATGAACCCTGAAGGAGGTGAAAAGACGATGAAACTCTACCCTGCACACGCAATGGGCATCCGCGCCTATTGCTCTGATCTGATCGTCGATCCCGAGGATCTTGAGACGGTCTATTTCATATCTCTGGCCGGATACCAGGCCGCGGTAAAAGGGATCGTCGCCAATTTCCTTGAGCACTACGGAATCAGTGTCGAGATCGACGGGCGCCAGCACCTGGTTACGAGAGCGAGCCTCGGCTACAAGACTCTGGTAAAGAAGTTGCCTTCCGGCCTGGTCCAAGAGGTTCTCTTCCAGAAGATCGCCTTGCCAAAGCACGACGAGGAAAGCAAGGACACCTTCTTTGTCGTGACGGACAGGAGGGAAGACCTGCTGACCCTCTTCTTCCGCCACCTCGACGAGAAGACGGACATCCCGCTTCACCCGTCATGGGACAGGTGGCTGTGGGAGACCTTTGAGAACGAGGAAGGATGGATGCTCGAAGGCAAAACCCTTCTCGGGTCCTATCACGGCTACCTCTTTGAGTTCAGCCAGACAAGACTCCACGACCTGATATCTGATGCAATCAAAACACGCGTGCCCGAAGTAGTCGGGTGCATGGAATGGAAAGGAGAAAAGGACAATGGAAAATTCGATATCGCTTAAGGAGTTCCTGGACGAGTACGGCGAGAGCATGGCCCGGAAGGTCACCGAAGAACTGACGGTGGTTCACGACCCCGCCACTGAAAGGGAGCAAGGGATCGAGAGGATTATCGGGTCCATGGCGAAGAAGCCCTTCCCCTCACAGGGAGAGATCGTCAAGGCGTGCTACAAGTCGCTCATGGCTGGCAACAAGGCAGTTTACATGGTGGCAGAGATGGGAACGGGTAAGACGCTCATGGCAATTGCCGTCGCGGAACTACTCAACAAGCTTAAGGGGACGAGAGCGCTTGTGGTTTGTCCTCCGCACCTGGTACCCAAGTGGATTCAGGAGGTGAAGGACGGTCTCCCCGGGGCAAAGGCATACAACCTGAATGGGAGAGACATTCTGAAACAGCTGCAAGCGCTGAGAGATCGGCCCAAACCTTCGTGCCTTGAATTCTATGTCATCGGCCGAGAGAGGGCGAAGACAGGTTTCTTGTGGAGACCGGCAGTCGTGACAAGAGGTGGGATGCACTTCTGCCCGAGGTGTGGCAAGGAAATGCTGGACAAGGACGGAATTCCAGTTCCAATTTTCGAGAGGACCACACAGGGCAGGTTCAAGAGGAAGTACTCCTGCACGAACAGAGTCGGGAAGTGGGTCTACAATCCAGACACAGACGAGCACTCTTGGATTGAGGTCGAATGCGGGGAACAACTCTGGCAGCCTGACACGAGCCGGAAGAACTACCGCAAAGTAATGCCAGCCAAGTTCATCAAATCCAAGATGAAGGGCTTCTACGATTTGCTGGTCTGTGACGAGACGCATCAGTACAAGAACCAATCGGGGCAGGGGTATGCCTTCGGCGCTCTGGCATCTGCCTGCAGGCACATCCTTTGCCTCACTGGGACCCTTGTCGGCGGCTATTCGTCGGATGTCTATCATCTCCTCTTCAGAACCCATCCGGCCCTCATGCTGGAAGACAACAACACCTGGGGAAATCCGAAGGGGTTCATCGAGCGCTATGGCGTGCTTGAGAGGATCACCACGGTTAAAGAAGAGGACGGCCTGACCACCAAAGCGAAGAGGAGAACTATCGTCAAGGAAAAGCCCGGCATTAGCCCTCTCCTCTTGGGCAGGATGCTTCTTTCGAACTCGGTCTTCATGCGGCTCTCCGACTGCATGGAACACCTTCAACCCTATGAAGAGGATGTGGTCGAGCTCGGCATGTCCCCTCAGATGGGGGAACTCTACCGGGAGTTCGAGGACACGATGAAACAGGCGCTCCGGGAGGCGCTTGCCAGAGGGGATAACTCCCTCCTGGGTGGATATCTCCATGCGCTCCTTTCCTATCCCGAACGGATCTACAAAGGGGTGACTGTCATTCATCCCCACACAAAGGAGATTGTGGCCGTGGGTCCGCCACTTCAGGGGGCCATGCCAAAGGAACGGGAGCTGATCTCAATCATCAAGAGCGAGCTGGCTCAAAAGAGAAAGGTGCTGGTCTATATCCAGAACTCCGATACCACTGACATTAGCCCGAGGCTCGTAGAGATGATGGAAAAGGAGAACATGCGGGTTAAGGTGCTCAAGAGCGGGGACACGGAAGGAAGAGCCGCGATCATCGAGAGGTGGGTCGAGAGCGGTCTGGATGTGCTGATCACCAACCCCAAGAAGGTGGAAGTCGGAATGGATCTCCTGGATTTTCCATCGATCGTCTTCTACCAGATCCCCATGAGCACCTACACGCTCAGGCAGGCATCAAGGCGGTCCTGGAGAATACCGCAGAAGAAGCCGGTCAGGGTTTACTTTCTCACTTACTCCGGAACCATGCAGACGAGGCTCATGCAGCTTATGGCGGACAAACTGACATGCAGTCTGGCTATAGAGGGAGAACTCTCGGACAAGGGCCTCGCTGCTCTGTCAGAGTCCTCGGATTCCTTGGCCAAGGAACTTACCAGGATGCTCTTGGAAAAGGCAGATCAGGGAGGCGAAACGTCCTTAAAGGATATCTGGGCTGCCTATCGCAAAAGGGAAGTCCAGGTGGAGCTGACGATCCAAAGCGATCTCTCTGAACAGGCCCCGGAGGCCGTCACGATCTCCAAAGGCGAACACCAGTCGCCATCGGCAGATATAAAGAGGGCCAGCACAGAGGTGGACAGGATCGGTGACCGTGTCGTGAAGGTCCAGTTCATCGAGTACACCGGGAAGCGGAAGAAGAAGGTCACCCATATCGAGGTAAGGGAGGCCGAACTGGAAGAGATGCTCAGTACGGGCGGAAAGACAGGAGTGGCTCAGTTTTCTCTTTTCTGATTGGTCAGTCCATTACCGCCTGCTCCCTTCTCCCCTGGTACATATACCTTCAGCCTATCAATCCTTCTAAGCCATTCCATTTACAAAACATTTGGCAAGTCAACCTGCAACATGACCTCGACTTTTCGCGCAGTTGTGGATCGCTGATCCAAACTCCACCTGAAAGACCGGTTCGGGCAACAGCCCGTCAAGATGTGCCCCCCCCCTGTAACATTCCAAAAGTGAAGCGCCCCCCCATTCTCTACTGCGGTTCTCCAATTACGGAAATACACCGTAAAGACGGTACATTGAACCTGGTTGCTAAGGCTGGCAAATTCAGCGCCCCTCGCCTCGAAAATAAATGTTGTCTAAAAAATTCATTTAAAGATATCATGTGCAAAAGTTGCCAAAATTGCTCATGAGGTGCAAGTGAAATCGAATAAAACGCCACAGAGCCTTACCAGAATAAAATCAGTATCCACTAGAAGTACAGGGATCAGTAAGCGCGTTTATACCATCTCAGAGTTGATAAACCTCACAGGCATGACACGCAAGCAGGTCGCTTACTGGGCTGAAATAAAACTTTTGAATCCAACGCTGCGAGACCCCAGAGCGCCCATTGGACGGCCAGCTTCGTTCTATTCGGCAAAGGAGGTTGTCAAAGCGCTGGTAATTTGTGACCTCAGAGGGGCTGGATTTTCACCGCGCCAAGTGCAGCAGGTTGCCCGTAATTTGGAGGAACACGGGATCAAGTTAGATGAGTCCGAGGATTATCTCGTGACTGATGGCAACTCGGTCTACTACGCAAGTAGCGATACTGAAGCCTTCGATATCCTGAAGCATAACCGACAGATGTTTCTCCTTGTCCCCATACACGAACAGGTCGAGAAGTTAAGAAGGGCGGCCTAGAAAGGTCGAGAGCGAAGAGGTGCCACCTGTAACTGCAAGACAGCTTCTGGACGTACTCGGCTATTCAGATTCGCCGAATTATCTTCCTACCGAGGGTGCACATGACCCTTTGACCGCGCATTTATTCCGTGCTGCTCAAACAGCGGGGGCAAAAGGGGCTTACGTTTTCCACACCAGCCCCGAAGATGAGGTGCTCCCTGCCCGTCCTGCTGTTTATGTCGCGGAGGCAAACTCGGAGGAAGAAGCGCGGGAGATCCATCGTAACCTCTGGAACCTCGGCAATGCTCCTTTTCTTATAATTCTTCTACCTTATCAACTGAGAGTCTACACGGGTTTCGATTACGCAGGACGCAACGATAAGAGGGGCGACCAAGAAAGAGGGTTGATAGACACTATTGACCTGCTTATGACGGGCGATCTCGCTGCAAAACTGGCCGACTACACAGCTGATTCTATTGACGCGGGTAGGCTTTGGAAAAATAAGGCCGAATACTTATTACCAGAGAGGCGTGTTGACGCACAACTTCTAAAGAGTCTTAAGAAACTAGAAGAGGAGCTGATCAAAGACAATTTAGAGATGGAGACTGCACACGCTTTGATAGGTAAGTATGTTTACATTCGTTATCTTTACGACCGAAAGATCTTATCCCCTCGATGGTTGGATGAGAATTACATCGATATTGATTTAGTCTTCGGGCGCAGTGCCAAGCTTTTTGGATTGAGACGCCTGGTCGAGGCGTTGGACGAACGCTTTAACGGGCACATCTTCCCATTTCCCCTCAGCGGTAAGCATGCTCCAACAGATGATCATGTGTCCCTTGTAGCGTCGGCGTTCAAAGGAGACGATTTGACTCTGCGCCAGATGCACCTGGACTTCGAGCCTTTCGATTTCTCTTACATTCCAATCGAAGTGCTCTCATCAATCTACGAACAGTTCCTCCAAACACAAGGAACAGGTAAAAGAGTTGGGGCCATCTATACTCCGGAACCTTTGGCTGATTATTTGATCGCCGAAATGAACCAGGCCAAGCCTCTGAAGCCCGGGATGAAGGTGTTAGATCCTTGTTGCGGGTCTGGGATTTTTCTAGTGCTCGCCTACCGAAAACTCATCGAGTTGGAGCTGAGTAGTCGTCCAGACGGCAGTCTACGTCCAACAGAGTTGCGCAAAATACTGACGGAGAGCCTTTATGGTGTTGAGCGTAACCCTGACGCTTGCTTAGTCACCGAACTGAGCCTGATCCTTACGATGCTCCATTACATCTCTCCTCCTGATCTGCATCGAAACAAGCAGTTCAAATTCCCCGATTTACACAATAAGCAGATCTTTGAATGTGATTTTTTCGACAATTCATCTAAGTTCTGGCAAAAGGGAGAGCACTTCGACTGGATACTCGGAAACCCGCCATGGATTGAGCCTGAGACCGATTCAGAGACAGAACCTCTGGTTCTATCGTGGATAAACAAAAATCGTCGGCAACGCCCAGTTGCTGGTAACCGAGTATCTGAAGCGTTCAGTTGGCGCGTGACCGATCTCGTTAAGCCAGATGGTTGTATCGGAATGATACTGCACGCCATGAGCCTGTTCAATCATGAGTCGAAAAAATACCGTCAGGGATTTTTCAGTAAGCATGAGGTCGTTCGGATCACGAATTTTTCTAATCTGGCTTATGTACTGTTCAGCGGAAGAGGAGAAGCACCAGCAGCCACTGTTATATACCGAAAGCCGGATGACAACCGAGAAAAGGCGTCCATAGTCCATTACGGACCCTTTCTAATTAACCAGATCGCAAGTAGGCCTTGGCAGGCATCTAAAAGGAAGGGAACATGGGTTCTTACCATAAACGAGGGCGAGATCCAAACTGTTTCACCCTATGAAGCTGAGGGCGGGGACGCTGTCGTTTGGAAGTTGGCCCTTTGGGGCAGTCATCGAGATAAACGAGCACTACAGCGTCTACGGCGCCTATTTACGACTTCATTGAATGCTCTTGCGCGAGAGAAGGGTTGGGATCTCAATCAGGGCATATTCTTGATGAAGGAACCCACGCCGGGAGAGCGCGTCAAATATGATGTAGAACCCGTACCAGAACTGGAGGGGAAAACATACTTCGATGCTGATGCAATGAACAGATCGGGCCGGTGTTTCTCAGTCCCACAAGATGCTCTTCAACCGATACCCGCACAAGAATGCTTCATGAGAAGACGCAGCGGAAAGTCAGGTCTAAAGATTGCCCGCGCGCCTCATCTGTTGTTGAATGCTTCCTATTTCGCTTATAGCGAGGATGACTTCATCATTCGTTCCCCGCATACTGCAATCTCAACCCCTCCCGAAGACGCCAAGTGGTTACGCACCCTATCTGTTTTTCTGAATTCTAGTGTTGCGCAATACTATCTGTTCTTTCAGAGCCCATCTTGGGGGATTGACCGCAGTAGAATTTACGCTAAAGACATTAGGCAAATTCCTGTGCCGAGTTTCACTCAGCAGCAAGTTAGTGATCTCTCTGATCTACATAAGACCTTAGTAACAAGAGAAGCAAGCGGACACGAATCTGCCTCCGATTTACAAGATGATCTTGATGCAGCGGTCGAAAGAATCCTCGGTATACCGAAAACCCTCATCATCTTGGCGAAAGATTTACTGGGTGTGCGCCTTTCCCTCAATAAAGGGAGGGCAACAGGAATTGCCAACCAATCACCCCAAAAAGATAACTTACTTGCATACGGAAAACTACTCCGAGACCAGCTTGATGAATTCACAAGGCACCAAGTGCGGCACCAGATCTCGATCACTTATGTACCCAGGCAGGAATTTGTAATTTGCAAAGTAAAACTCACGAATTCGAGGAACGCGCTGACGGTAAATGTTGATAGCTCCAATAAAGTCTTACTGGCCTCTATAAAAAGAATTAACGACATCTTGACGCAACAATTCAGCCAATGGGTATATGTCAAGCGAGGATTAAGAATATTCGAGAACTCCAATGTCTATATCTGTAAATCATCACGTATTATTGACTGGACCAGAACACAAGCCCTCAATGACTCAGACGACTTGATAGCCGAGGCCCTGTCCCGGCAATAGAAGAATCCCTGGGATGGTAACGGATGAGACGCGATGAGGTGAACGGCGCACGCTGGAACAGCTATGATCAATCCTTCAGGGAAGATGCGCACCGACTGTTAGCGTGGGGATACAACGACTCCCGCCCACATGTTGCCTCGGACTCAGAGGAGACTGAGATAACGGGCTTTCTAGTTGAAGCAATGGAAACTAAGCTTAGCTCCCCTGACTTGGACGAACGCTTCGACAGGTACTGCATCAAGGAAGACAACCCCGTTTCGGGTGAAGGACGCACTGGAAAGCGCCGGCGGCGTTTAGATATCGTTGTCGAATGCACTTACCGCCCGCGTCATATAAATCGACCGAAGTACGTTTTCGAGGCCAAAAGATTACGGAGACCTGGCCACCTTATAGGTAATTATGTTGGCAATGAAGGCGTAAAGCGTTTTGTCAATGCTAAGTATGCCGCCGATTGTCCTGAAGTGGCGATGGTTGGCTACTTTCAGAGCGACGCTGCATTATATTGGATTGAAAGGTTGAGAGAGCAGTTCGATAAAGCTAGGTACGAATTCAAGGTCAGAGAACCGCTTTCAAAGGAGATCGTTATCTCGGAATTACCTGATGAATGGCGAAGCGGACATCTCCGTACAAATGGAGCGCCAGTCGCGATCTATCATATTCTTTTGGACTGCACTTCTGCTTTTAAGGCACCCTGATTTATTCAATAATTCGCCCCAGCGGGCGAGGGCGTGGCTTATCAAAGGCTCAGTTGCTCAAGTGGCCGCCCTCACCACCAAACCACGGAGCCCCAGGGAGACGCCTTTCACTTTTGAGGTTTTTTGGTGTTTGTATGTCTATCATCGTCGCATGGCGTTTCCTGCGGCTCAATCCGGTCGTCGGCTATTAGTACATTTCCACGCTGACGGTGCGTTTGCACGATGAATTCAGGCTGGGCGGAACAGCCAAACCTCAAAGTCGAAATCGTCCGCAGATGTCCAATGCCGGCAAAGCAGGAACAATCTGCCATCCTCAAGCTCCTTGAGTCGGAGTTGTCTGGACTGCTGAAGACCGCCCCGCCTGTTACCTGCCGAGTCCATTGAGGCGGTCGCCGCGCTGGAGAATGAGGAATTGACCGATCCTCAACCGGAGGAATCAAACGATGCTAACGACTGACAGCCCCCTGGATACACGAGTCCAACAATCTTTGCGAGCGTGCTACGAATCGCTGCTCAAACGCGGCGAACTATTGACGAAAGAGCGACTGGCGGAATGTTACGCACTTTTTCGGGAGCGTTTTGGCCCGGAGCGTCTCCAAAGTCTGGATGGCGAGGCGCTTTTGAGTACCATGCACGCCCATGGCAGCCATGACAGTCTCGTGTATTGGCTGGAGTTCAAGAGTGATGACGAGTTCCCCACGCGACAGTTCGGCAGCATCGCTGGCGGCAGTGCGCTCAAATTTGGGCTTTATAAAAGCAAGGATTCCGGAGAATGGATGGCAGGCCATCCGAGCAACCAAACAAAGTTACCGATAGCCCAAGCCATCGCCATCGCACGGAAACACCGCGACCAGTTGGTTGCCGCCGTAGCCGCACTGCAAAACCTCCCCGCCGACGCGGACGACCAAGCGTATCTGGCCATGCAGAATAAATTGGACGAGGTCGCGCCGGATGTGTGCCGCTTGGCTTGGGGGCACAAATATGTGAGCCTGCTTTTCCCGGACAAGCTGGACGATTTTCACGCCGAGTATCTGCAACGACACCATCTAATCAAATTACTTCAACTGCCATCCTCGCAGCCCGGCCTGTATGTCTCCGCCGGGCGTTTCGTCAGCTTGGCGAATGAAATAGGTTGGCCAATGAATCACCTGACCGCTGTGTTAAACGAACGGAATGGCACGCCCACCAAATACTGGCGCATCGGCACGAAGTTAGGCGAAGGCGGCGATGCTCAAAATATCTGGCCAGATATGAAGGCCGGTGGCTACGCCGCCATTGGTTGGGCGGAGTTGGGGGATTTGTCCAGCGTGCTCGCCAGAGACGACGTGAAGCAAAAGATCACAGCCATGCTGCTGAAGGTGTTCCCGGACTACCAAGAGAAGACGAACGTTGCTTCGCGAAAAGCAGGTGAAATCCGCAACTTTGCCATGGATATCGAGGATAAAGACCTGATCCTGGCAGCAGACGGGGAAGACATTCTTGGTATTGGCCGGGTCGAAGGGCCATATCGGTTCGATGTGTCAAACCCGGAAGAGGCTCCCCACCGCCGCACAGTCGCGTGGCATATCACGCCCGAATGGAAACTGCCGGAATCCGAAGGCTTGAGAACCACCGTCTGGAAATTGCGGAGGGAGAGAAACCTGGTGGAAGTGGAACGCCATTTATTGGAACCGTCATCACCCCTTGCGAACATGCCGGTCGCGCCATCCTCGCAGTCGGAGAAGGTCATGCGCAAAGATATGCGCTTGGCCAGCGTGATTCCGGGCAAGTTGCAGGCGATCTTGGAGCGTAAAGGCCAGGCCATTCTCTACGGCCCGCCGGGCACCGGCAAAACCCATTGGGGAAAGCTGACGGCCCTGGATTTGGCGGCCATTGGCAGCTTTGGTAGTCTGTTTGAAGATCTCACGCCGGAACAAAAGTTGGCCGTCACCGGCAATGGCACCACTTCCGGCTGGTTGCGCTGTTGCACGTTCCACCCGGCTTACGGGTATGAGGATTTTATTGAGGGCTACCGGCCACAGCAGAGCACGGAAGGCCAGTTGGTCTTTGCCCGACGCGACGGCATTTTCAAGAAACTCTGTCGTGATGCGGCAGGTTCCGACCAGACGTTCATTCTCCTCATTGACGAGATCAATCGTGGCGACATCCCGCGCATTTTTGGCGAACTGCTGACGCTGCTCGAAAAGAACAAGCGCGGACAGGAAGTCATTTTGCCGCTGTCGGGCGAAAGATTCTCTGTGCCGTCCAATGTCCTGGTCATTGGCACCATGAATACGGCGGATCGTTCCATCGCCTTGCTCGATACCGCGCTGCGCCGTCGTTTCGGTTTCCTTGAATTGATGCCGGATTCGTCCACGCTGGCTGGCGCAGTTGCGGGTGGGGCCATACCCCTGGGCCAGTGGCTCGACGCGCTCAACTCCCGCATCCGTGAACATGTCGGCAAGGATGCCCGCAACCTTCAAATCGGCCATGCCTACCTCTTGGATGATACAGGCAAACCCATCTCGGATTTTGCAAAATTCACCCGGATTTTCGCCGAGGACATTATCCCGCTGCTGGAGGAATATTGTTACGAGGACTATGGCAAACTCACCCAAGTCTTGGGGGAGGCAATGGTGGATGAATCCCGCCAGCGTGTGCGCGAGGAACTGTTTGCGCCCGCACGGCGACTGGACTTAATTCAGGCGTTGTTGGCACCGACCCCGGATTTGTCCACGTCGCTGGAGGCGGTTGCCCAACCAATCCCCGCCCAGGAACCGGAAGAAGACCCGGATGAGCCAGTCAAATGATCATGCAGGCAGTCGACTTGACGGAATGGGAGACGCGAGAACCAATGCGAGGCAGCCCGTTGGAGGGACAAGTTTTAGCGGGCCATCCGGCAGTCCAACGATTGGCTGCGTCACTCACCCAGCACGGCTGCATTGAGATCCTAGAATTGGCACGCGGGCTGGAACTCCGAGCGTCGTCTTTTGTCGGGCGCTTCGCTCTTGGTGATCTCATGGTCACCATTCGCCCGAAGATTTCTGGTTTGCCGTTGATGAATTTGCTTCGTTATGCCTATAGGCTCCGCCACTTGAATTTGTATGACGAAGTGAGGTATCCGATCTCTTCGACCAGTTTTGAGGATTTGCTCATTCATCAATTGGCTGCCGAGGCGTCCGAATTGCTCGCCCGTGGCCTGCATCGTGATTATCTCCGCACGGAGTCCCTGCTTACCAATCCGCGCGGGCGGATTGATTTTTCCGGCTACCTGCAAGTGGCCAGTCGAGCCGGGGTGGCATTGCCCTGTGTTCACCATCCGCGCAGCGAGGACACCAGCATGAACCGGGCGTTGCATGGCGGATTGGAAATGGCCGCGGGAATGACGCTGGACCATGAGTTAGGCGGTCACGTCCGCCGCTTGGCCAAGAGCTTTGCCGCCAGCATCACGCCGGGAAAACTGGATGCCGCTGGTTTCGAAGAGGCGTGGCATTCGCTGGACCGCCGCACCAGGGCTTACCAGCCCGCGCTGACGTTGATAAAGATGCTGCTGAATACCCAAGGCGCGGCCTTGACCGATGAGGCGTCGAATGTTGCAGCCGCCGGGTTCCTGTTCGACATGAATCGTTTTTTCCAGACGCTGCTTTCGCGTTTTCTCGCCGAAAACCTCACCGATTGCGAAGTTCAGGATGAAAGAATATTGCGCGGCGTGTTCTCCTACGATCCAGCCAATAATCCCCGCTGCTGCTCGCCGCCAAAACTTCGACCAGATTTTCTGGTCCTGCGAAACCAGCGGGTGATCGCAGTGCTGGATGCCAAGTATCGCGACCTTTGGGAAAGAAACCTTCCGCGTGAAATGTTGTATCAGCTTGCCCTCTACGCGATGGGTCAAGAGAGTGTTCATCGCCGGGCCACCATCCTTTATCCGACTTTGGACGACTCGGCGCGGCAGCAGGTCATTTTCGTCAAAGACCCGCTTCGCGGCACAGCGAAGGCCAAAGTCATTCTGCGTCCGGTGAACTTGCTCAAACTTGACCTGCTCTTGCGCGGCAAAGATATTCAAGCCCAGCGTAACCGCGCCGAATTTGCCCAACGTCTGGCGTTCGGAACCCCACCAGAAGCTTGACAGGGTTATTCCATGAGTACTACCGACATCAGGGAAAACGGCCTCGAAAGGCTGATCATGCGGCACATAACCGGTGCGTCCTTCAAGAGGCGCCCTTGCCCACCGCCAGTTCCGACCGCTCCCCGGCGCTGACGTGCCGTAGTGTTTAAGGCTTCCCCAACCCACCTACCCGGAGGTATTCAAGAAGCTCGGCATTGCCGAAGACATCGTCCGGCAGAAGTGCCTCGCCCGCCTTTCCAATTGAACTGGGCTAGCGGGGCATCATTGGCGTGCCCTTAACGACTCCCCTCGATTTGCTAGATCAGCTCTGACAGAATCTCGCTTCTTTAGAGTCTGTCTTAATCCCCCTCATATATTGAACATACTTCGACAATCCCTTCTTATCCTTCTTCCTGGCAAACTAAAGTGAATTATTCCTACCCAATGACGCTTCCTCGCGGTTTCCGAATTAACTAACCCCTCTATAAGTGGGAGGACAATATCAAAAAAGAAAGTCCTCTCCGGGGAATAACCTAACCTCCCTATAGGTAGGGAGAGAAGTTGTCCCTGAACGAAAATAGAGGAGGACTACAGTAATGCGAAAAGAAATGGATTTTAGCATTGGGGAGGCTGCAAGGATTTGTGAAGTATCTACGAAGCAAATCCGGAACTGGGAATCACGAAATTACATTCCGAAGTCTCCCAGGGTTATCTGCGGCAAGAGAAGTTATCGCAGATACGATGCATCAGATCTGGAACTCATAAAGAGGATCGGGTCATTGTTGAAGAAAGGATTCAGCCTACCGGCTGCGGCGAGAATGGCGGCCGAGACTACAAATCAAATCAATGGAGGAAAACAAAATGAATAAGATCACCAAACTAAAGACTTGCCCGTTTTTGGCTAAACCCTGTCTGCTGGCAGGATGTGGCATCTACAATGAAAGGTTTCATAGGTGCCAGATCGATGTCCTCGTTTACAATCTGTACACTCTCTTCAAGGCGATGAATGACCAGCCGGAGGTCAATACAGGTACAGATGATCCTCAGCCCCACAAGGGTTCCGACAGTCCGGACGTAACAAAGCAATAAAAGTATCGTTTCGGGTGGGTCAAACAGGCCCACCCGAGATTTCTATTAGAGAAAAAGGAGAACATTAACGCCATGGAAATAATAACAAAACTGACTGGAGTTCTGGTCAATGATGCTCAGATAAATCTCAAGGAGATTGACCGAGGAAGCAAAGAGAAGAGAAGGAATCACTTGGTCCTGGTTCGAGAACCAGATAATCCCTATGACATAAATGCAATCCGGGTCGAGACCAATGGAAAATATCTTGGGTACCTTCCAAAAAGGGTAGCGAAGGACATTGCCACAAGGATTGATGAGGGTTCACAGTTTGTCATCTCCAGAGCATGGATGAACAAGTCACGGAGGTATGAAATCATCGGAATGACGGTAGAGATTAACGAGGTCCCCAGCGGTGGGATGGAAGAAGTGCCTATTTCTAGGGACCCCGCCAATCAATTCTTTAACAACGAAGCGCCTGAATATCCATGTGCTTAGCATGATGATCTTGCCATGTTGATCTGGCGCATAATTCATAAGGGGCGGAGATAGGAACCGCCCCTTCGGCAAAGGGTAACTATGTGGAAGAAATTAACCTTAACCAACACCACCTGGCCTTTCGGTGGGCGGTGTCTAGCAAATGGAAAAGCAAGAATCGAATATATGAAACCATACAGCACAAGATGGAAATATTGAAGGACGAGTACGGCCTTTCTGAACACGACGTGGCCGATGATCTCTTTAGGAATTACTGGGAGCGTGGCCATTATAAGAAGTACGATGAATCAAGGGGATCTCTGAACAATTGGATTGCCGGATACGTCTGCCTGTATCTCAACCACATGCTCCGGAGATGTTCCGTCCGCAAGAAGAACAAAATAAACCAAAGAATTGACCCTCTCGACCAGAGGAACCAAGCTAATTTGGTCTGGATCGACAAGGACAATGGGCGAGACGACCCAGACTACCAACCTGAAATAATCATCGACACTACCGACCCCGAAGATCTCTGCATCGCCAAAGAAACACTGGACTTCGTTTATGGTCATTTCTCCAAAACGGAAACCGAGTACTTGATGGGCGAAATTGGTCTGGATGAAGCCGCTGGGCTCGAAGGCACCACTTGTGATGCTTTCAGGAAGAGGCTGGAGAGAAGAAAAGCGGACTTCAAGACAGCCCTGAAGATGGCAAATCTGGATTGATGAAATGCAGGAAAACTCTGGAGGAACGGAGGAACGCCTTTTTGAACCCCAGTTCTTCCGGCCTAGACATATGAGAGAGGGTCATATGACCCTTTCTCCTGGATTTATAAGGTAAGTTAATCTGCAGTGCAGTCGATAATCTGGGGACTGGGACAGTGATAGCCCTCTCGAGTGCTGTTCCGGACAAAAAAGGAAAAAAAATGAGCGGGTCGCTCGCTATTTGGATTCCCCTTCGGTCGAGTCGGATTATGGAAGCGAGAGTCCGCAAGGCGCTAAAGATAAACGCGATTTTGGCCGATAAGAATTCCAGATAAGGTCTCCTCGAAGCTCCTGGTGCAGAAAAGAGAGAGGACACCCGAAAACTGTTTAGCCGACTAAACAGGAAATCTCCCGGGGTCGATCATCACCCAAAATGAGGGAATCATGGAGCCAGTCTTTCGGTGCGATCATTGCCACGACGTTTTTGACTTAGAAGCATTCTCCGCTGCAGCCAATAAATACGGGCTTATTCTACTCAGAGGCAAGGAGGATGGATTCTACGGTACCATCTGTCCGAAGTGCAAGAAGGCGTCGCTGAAAAGGAAGACCAAAGAGGCTATCGCATCAGAAGTACTGCCGCTCATTGCTGATGACTGTCCCTTCGATAAACTCACTTCACTGTTCTACGATTCATTTCCATACCTTTTGAAACGCAAAGTTCCTGGAATGCCCTCACCTTTCTATCACATGAGTGTAGCCCTCTCATCAGACGAAAGGGCTCTGGATCAACTAACCTTGGAATTCCCTAATCAGACCTATTGCACATACGCCGCCGGGGACGAAGCGGTGGGACCTGTCGTTACAGCCTTGTGGCTTCTCGAGAACCACATTTCAGACATCCTGAGGTTGGAAAACGAGTCCGGTCTCCGCATACTGCCTCGCTATTCACCGCACAATGACCGACTGAGCACCGCTATGATGGAATACTGCTACAAACGCCGCCTGGAACTTGATCTTGTCGCGGCAAACTTTATAGAGAACGCAGAGTTCTTTTTCGTAAAGATGAAGAATGAGGTGAATCCATGGCAGAAGCGCATTGCGGAGAACTTCGAACTGTTGAGGATTCTGACAACATCTCATCGTGACCCCGACGTCGATTACCTAGCCTATATCGAAAAGATCGGCACGACGATTCCCCAAGAACTGGAGGACGAGTACTTTAAGAAATATGGCCCTGAATTTGACCATGGTCCGGATTTCTCAGAATGGCTTGAGAAAAAGGGAGTTCATATTCGTGAAGTAGTACAGGATAAAGAAGAAAGGATCTCCTTGCCAGATGACCAAGGCCCTGCCGGATCTCACGATTTCCCAAGCTACGAAAGAATGGGGGAGGTAATATGGGCAAAGTTCAATAACGCTGACGTCCAGGATCTACTCTCAAGTATATCTGTGAAACTTATCAACGATTACATCGAAATTGTTGCCAAGGCTGATTTCGCCCCAGGACTCGTGTGGAAGCTGAAGGATCAGTATCTCCAGGAGATTTACAAAACCGTCATTTCACCAAGCACCTCAATGCTATTCAGGCAGGAGTTGGATGAGGAAGAACTCAAAGAAGTTAAGGAAGCAGAATCCAGATTTAAAGGGGTAAATATCATCTCAAATGATCGAATGATAAAGCAGATAAAGGTCGATATATCAAGAATGGCAAGAGTGGAATATGAGGGAGTATCCTTCCTGCTTCTTGGTGAATCGGGAACTGGAAAAGAGCTATTTGCGAAAGCGATCCACGAAGCGAGTGGTAGGAATGGCCGATATATAGTCTCTGACTGTGGGGCAAAATCTGAGACGCTATTCGAGAGTCAATTATTTGGTCACCTAAAAGGGGCATTTACAGGTGCGGTCAACGATAAAAAGGGGGACTTTGAACTGGCGGAGGGCGGGACAATCTTCCTGGACGAAATAGGAAACCTGGCACCCTCGCTACAACCAAAAATGTTGAGGGTTTTACGGGAGCAGGAGATCCAACCTCTCGGTGCGGAATATGCCAAGAAAGTTGATGTTAAGGTAGTCTTGGCCACTAACAGAGACCTGGCGAAAATGGTCGAGAAAGGAGAATTTAAGAAAGACCTGTACCAACGTTTTAAACGCCCTCAGTTTCTGATTCCCCCCCTAAGAGAAAGAAAGGGCGATTTACCTCGTCTCGTCAAACACTTCCTTGAAAAATATGATACCTTCCGGGCGACTGACTCTTCGATCCCCGCAATCAATGTCACCTCTCAATGCCTCGCTATTCTAACGGAATATGAATGGAGAGACGGCAACATAGGCGAACTGGAGAAAGTGATTTTGGAAATCATGCTCAAGCGGGGCGGAGGCCAAGACAGAAGAGATATAACGCCAGCCGACTTGCCCATCGAGATCCTTGAAGGCGGAAGAGGCGACTGTTTATCAGGAAAGGACCGGCAAGAGAAGTCTTGGCCTCCTTCAGACGAGGAACTTTTGGCACTTGAAAGGGAGGGGAAAAAGAGGACCAAAGTAGCAGAAATATTTGGAGTCGAGAGAGAAACTGTTTCACGCGCCTATTCAAAGATAAGGAAGAGGCTGGCCTCAGAAGCGAAAAGCAGCGGGGGTTAAAATCTTCTTCGAGTATGCTCTCCGGTCCTGGCACTATGCACCCCTGATCCACAGTTGCCGCTTACCCAAAGAACTACAGCAATATGCCGAGAATCCGTGATCGTCACGTGATCGTCACGTGATCACGCCGGTCAGAATCACGCCCAACAAAGACTTCGGATTCCAGAGGCACACCTTCCAATTAGATCCACCACCCAAATAACTTACTGTTCTCATGGAACTTTCTTGTGGCCCCCAGGAATGCCAGTCTCATTTGTCCGTATTGGTACTCCGTGGGGCATCTCTTTGAGGTGTGGACCTTTGGTCTGCGAAAATCCCAAGGAGGTAACGCCATGAATCCCGAGAACAGCAAGAAAAAAGAGGTAAGGACGGAGGTTTTCACCAACATGAACGAACAGGAACTTCAAACCATTTTGGAAGAGGAGGCCACTATGAAGGAATCGGAGTCCACGGAACAGCGGAACCAGGACCCACTAGCCGGAGGATACGAGACGGCCATCAACGTCTCAGTTGACTCCCTGGTGATCGACTACCACCCCAGAAAGAACCTGGGGGATCTCAAGAGTCTCATGGGGAGCATCAAGCGGGATGGACTTTTGGAGCCGCTGCTCGCCTATGAAATGGAGGACGGGAAAGTCGCCCTGATCGACGGCTACAGGAGGCTGGCGGCAGCGAAGGAGTTCGGCTGGAAAGAAGTCCCCTGCGTCATCAGGAAGAAGATGAGCCAACGGGACGCCGCCCACCTTTCCTACGTCAAGAATGCCGAGAGGAATGCATTCGATCCCATTGAGATCGCCTTTCACCTCAAAGCCATGATGGACAGGTTCGGCTACAGCATGAGAGACCTGGATCTGAAAGGGTACGGTTCGGCGGCATCCATTTCCTTGAAGCTGAAGCTGCTCGATGTCGCGGCTCCGGTACAGGAGAAGATCAGCGCCGGAGAGCTCTCAGTGGCCCACGGGATACAGATTGCCAAGCTCCCGACCCACAAGGAACAGGAGAGAATGGCGAAGAGAGTGATCGATGAGGACCTGACGGCCAAGAGAACGGAACGGCAGATCAGTCGCTACCTCTCCAAAGGGAAGCGAGAAGATGATCAGACAAGAATTGACTTCCCTGACTCGGAAATTCCTGGGGTCTACATGAAGGATTCCCGGGATATGAGCGAGCTGCCTGATGGGTCCGTTCACCTCATCGTCTCCAGCCCGCCCTATAACGTAGGAATGGAATTCGAGAAGGGTGTGAGCTTCGAAGAGCACACCGAGATGATTCAGGGGGTTTTGAAAGAATGCGCAAGGGTCCTGAGCAAGCAGGGGATCATCGCTCTGAACGTTGGAGACATACAAACGTTCAAAGACAGAGATGGCAAGAACCCAAACAGCCAGGTGGAACTGATGGGGCACAGGTACAAAGCCTGGCTCAAGAAGTATGGAATCTTCCTTACCGATGTCATCATCTGGAAGAAGCGCATGCCTGCCTGGACAAAACGGCCCGACATCCACTACGCGGACGTCGCACATACGAACTACAAGTTGTTGCCGAATTACGAGCCCGTTTACGTTTTCAGGAAAAAGGGTGAGAGGGAAACCCCACCTGAGGACGTGGTGCTCAGATCCCGCCTCAACAAAGAGGAGTGGGTGGCATGGACGCCAGCCGTTTGGGACATCAAGCCGGTCGTCAACATGGAAGGGCACCCATGTATATACCCGGACGAACTGTGCATGAGGCTGATCAGGATGTTCAGTTACGAGGGCGATACGGTTCTGGACCCATGGCTCGGAAGCGGAACAACCGTAAAGGTCGCAAGGGAGCTCAACCGGGTGGGAATAGGATACGAGAAGGAGCCTCAGTACAAGGAGGTCATCATGAAGAAGCTCGGGACAGGCAACGTCCAGGCAGGCTTCGAGGGGGTCCGAAAGTTGATGAAGGAAATAGGGCTCTCTCCGGGCGAGGAGCAAGAGGTGAGGGAGAGCCACGAAGAGGAAAAAGAGGAAACGGTTGTGGAACACGCCGAAGGCCAGCTGGTAATGGTCGCCGCGGCATAGCGGAGAACGGACGGGAGGAGAATCAATCTCCTCCCCGTCCATCTTAAGGGAGGAAAGAGATGAAACGGATGCTCGACATCAAGGATCTGGCAACAGTCATCGGTCTCAGACCCCAAACCATCAGAAACAAGCTCAACTGCGGTACCTTCCCCATAAAGACGAAAAAAATCGGGAGGAAGCTCCTTTGGGACATCAGGGATGTTGATAAGTTCCTCGATGCTCTGAAACCGATCAACTGAAAAAATAGCCTTTTGACAAGATAACGGGACGGGGCGTAAGGTCGTCCGTGGAAAGGAGGTGATTCTCCGCCATGGATCCTTACTCTGCCGTCCCTTTTTTTTGGAAAGGAGGACGGCATGAGCGTCTATCAGAAATACCGAGGTGAAGATGGGAAACCCACCGGGCCCTGGTTCGTGAAATATCCGTACCGGAAGAACAAGGCCACGGGGAAAATCAGGTACAAGATTGAGAAGGCGGGCCAATCGAAGAAGCTGGCGCAAAGGATCTACAGCACCAGGTATGAGGAATACAAGAAAAGGGAGCACCTCGACTGGGAGGAAAAGATTCCGATCACTTTCACGAAGCTGGTGGACTGGTACCTGGATCTGCCGGTGGTCAAGGGCAGAGCCTACCACAGCGACATCGTGAGGTACTGCGAGAAGTGGCGGACCTATTTCGGGGAGACTCTTGTGGAGGAGATCAAGCCGTCCATGGTTGATGAGTACCGCCAAAAGCGTCTGAAGGAGATCTCCTACCGGGGGAAGAACGCCACCAAACAACGGGTGACCCCCGCGAGTGTGAACAAGGAGGTGGCCACCCTGAAAAGGATCTTCAATCTTGCCATCAGGGAGGATCTGGCGACGAAGAACCCCTGCTGGAAAGTTGAGAAGCTTCCGGAGAACAACGAGCGGAAGCGGATTCTCTCCCAAGAGGAGTACGACAGGCTACTTCCCGAGCTCCCGCAACACGCGAAGGACATCGTCATGGTCGGGTATTACACCGGGATGCGTGCCGGAGAGATCTTCAACCTGACCTGGGACAAGGTCGAGCTGAAGCAGGGGTACATCGACCTGGAAGCGGAAGATACCAAGACCAAGCAGCCAAGAAGAATCTACCTGAACGAAGAAGTGCTGGAGATCCTGACCAGGCTCAACAAGGTCAGGCACCTCAAGCATTCATTCGTCTTCTCCTACGAGGGCTCACCGATCAAGAGCATCAAGACCTGCCTGAAACGGGCCTGCACCGACGCCAAGATCGAAGATTTCCACTTTCACGATCTCCGGCACACCTTCAACACCATGATGAGGAAGGCGGGCGTGCCGAGAAGCGTCATCATGCAGCTGACCGGCCACAAGACGAGCGCCATGTTCGAGAGGTACAACACGGTAGATGAAGAGGACGCCAAGGATGCCTTGAGGAAGCTGAAGAAGTTCCTCGATGGGCCGGAAGGGGCCTCATCAGGCGAGTGCTCCCATAGTGCTCCCGAGGGAAAATGAAAAAAGAAGGGGTTGGGCTCATCGGCCTAACCCCTTTGAAATTCTCATCTAAATGGCGCGCCCAGCAGGATTCGAACCTGCGACCCACGGATTCGTAGTCCGTCACTCTATCCAACTGAGCTATGGGCGCGGGATTGAAAAGGCCAATTCCTCTTTTAGCGTTTTCCACCACATGGATCAAGAGATTTCCAAAATCTCCTGAAGGGAGGAATGAGGAACAAAGGAAAAGCGGGGTTCTCGAGAAGCAGGGACATCCACTTAAGAGACCTGCGATGGGCTTGAGATATCGGATTTTCAAGCCATGACTTTCCGGCTCCTCCACCAGTCAACTTCCCCCCTTCCCATACCCGCCGCAATGGGTTATCCTGTGGCCTCTTGCGTCAAACTTTTGGCCTAATTCAGATCTGAAATGGAACAAAGGAGATCACGGTGATCAAGGTCAACGAAAACTATCTGAAGATCCAACCGTCTTACCTCTTCTCGGAGATTGCCAGGAGGGTTTCCTCCTTTCAGAAGGAAAACCCCGATGTTGAAATCTGCAGGCTGGGCATCGGCGATGTGACACTCCCCCTTCCCCGTGCATGCATCGATGTCTTCCATAAGGCGGTCGATGAAATGGCCGATGAGAGCACATTCCGTGGCTACGGGCCCGAGCAGGGATATGGGTTCCTCCGTGAAAAGATCGCCAGGGAGGATTTTCAATCAAGGGGGGCCGACATCTCTCCGGACGAGATCTTCGTCAGCGACGGCGCCAAATGCGACGTCGGGAACATCCAGGAGATCTTTGCCTCTGACATCAAAGTTGCGATACCCGATCCCGTGTATCCGGTCTACCTCGATACCAATGTGATGGCAGGCCGGGCAGGTTCCTTCCACAAGGGACGCTATGATGGAATTGTCTATCTGGACTGCACAGGAGAAAATGGATATCTCCCGGATCTCCCCAAAGAGCATGCCGGACTGATCTACCTGTGCTTTCCGAACAATCCCACGGGGGCAACCATTACCAGGGAAGGGCTCACCAGGTGGGTGGAGTACGCAAGAGAGAACAAGGCGCTCATCCTTTATGACGCAGCCTATGAGGCCTTTATCGGCGACAAGGATCTGCCCAGATCGATCTACGAAATCGATGACGCCCGCGAAGTGGCTATCGAATTCAGAAGTTACTCGAAAACAGCGGGGTTCACGGGTGTACGATGCGCCTACACCGTGGTTCCAAAGGAGTGCCGCGCCTACACCGAAAGAAATGAAAAGCAGCTCCTGCACGGTCTTTGGAACCGCCGCCAGTCCACAAAGACCAACGGCGTCTCCTACCCTGTGCAGCGCGCGGCCGAGGCCGTATACTGCCAGGAAGGCAAAGCGCAGGTGAGGGAGTTGATCGCCTACTATATGAGAAATGCGGATCTGATCAGAAAAGAAATGACCGGACTGGGATTCGATTGCACGGGAGGAGAGAACTCGCCTTACATATGGGTGGATGTCCGTGAGGATTCATGGGCCATGTTCGACACGCTCCTCAGAAAAGGGGGAGTCGTCTGTACACCCGGCGCCGGATTTGGCAGATGCGGGGAAGGACACATCAGGATCAGCGCATTCAACAGTTTCCAGAATGTTCAGAAGGCGTTGAAACGCATCAGGGACCTGTTCACCCCAGGCGCAAAGACACAGGCCCGCCGAGAGTAACAAAGACCGCGATCCGGCTTTGGCCCAAGACGATTGCCCTTGGCCAAATTCGAAATCCGAATATCGAAATCCGAAACAAATTCAAACACCAAATGTTCCAATAACAGAAAATGAGACTCTGATTATCGGCTATGTTTGGATCATTTGAGTTTTGGTCATTACGTATTGTTTCGAAATTCGGATTTTCAAGCGTCCCCCCTCACCCGGCAGAACTTCTCCGGGTCCTCCACCAGTTATCATCCTGGCACATGATTTGCAAAACATCATAGCTTATCTGGTTGTGCGCACAGCAATCCCGGGAGGAAGGGAATATGCCTGCTGTTGATTATCCTTCAGACAACAAGGAGATCCTTGACAAGCTTCGTCTCATGCCGGCCCTCAAGCGGTTGAATGAAGAAGATCTCGATGGTGTGTTATCTCTCAGCCGAATACAACGGTTCGAGGAAGGGGAGATTATCATTCGGGAAGGGCAGTATGACAACTGGATCTACTTCCTGATCTCCGGAAAAATAGCCATTGAAAAGAAAGGTGAAGCCATTGGTGTGCTGCAGGAACGAGGGGACATTTTCGGCGAAATGGGCATTATCGACGGGTCCCCAAGATCAGCGACTATCAGAGCCGTCGACAAGAGCGTCTGCTTTGCCATGGATGCGTCATACATTGACAGGTTGAAGGGGAATGATCGGGTGTCCTTTCAATGCATCCTCTACCAGGCCTTCGCTCAAATACTGGCCACCAGACTCAGGATTGCGGATGACAGGTTTCTGAAGGTAAAGGATGCCAATGCGGCCCTGGAAAAAGAGATCAGGAAATTGAGAGCGGAGGCAACATGACGTGCGTTAAGACAGGAATAGCCGGAACTCTCCTGCTTTTGCTCCTTGCAGTCACAGGAGCAGTCGCCTTGGCAGGGAACGTCTACTCGATTCAGGTAGCCGCGTCCACACAAAAGGGCTCTGCCCAGGAAACCTCCGATCAAATGAACAGGTTGGGTCACGACTCGTTTGTCAGGCTGGAAACGGTTCCGGGAAAGGGGCAGTGGTACAGGGTCTATATAGAGAGATTCGGATCAAAGGCACAGGCGGCCAAAGAGGCTGCCATGCTGAAATCTCTGGGTCTCCTGAAGGAATGCTATGTGAGGGAATTGAAGGAGGAGGCTCAAACAGAGAAGAAAGGTGTTTCGAACAGGATTCACTTCCTCCACGTCGGCTCATACAAAGAGAAGGGAAATGCAGAAAAGAGCGTGACTCGTCTGGAAAAGAACGGGCAGAAGGCTTTTTTTGCAGAGGAAGGCGCTGGAGCCGACAAATGGTTTCGAACTTATATCGGTGAATTCGCGGACACCAAAGAGGCCCTGAAGGCGGGCTCTCTACTCAAGGAAAAAGGATTGATCTCCTACTTCAAGGTCATCAGCTTCAACCAAGAGGGGGATCGCACAAAAAACGCGAAGGTCGCGCAGAGGTCTCACGGTTTGTAGGTCTTCTTCGTGCTTGCCGGGATCTTCGTGGTGAAGCTCAGCCGTTCTCGGATTCCCTGTAGCCGTTCGGGACCGGGCGGCCGTCCACATAAACCCGGCCATCCGGATCCAGGGCGAAACGACCCCTGGCAATCATCTCCACTGTTCTTGGAAAGATCCGCCAGTCTCCCACTTCCTTGAGCCGCTGCTGATTGAGCTCTGCCGCCTTTGTCAGTCGTTCTCTATTTTTCAGCAGTTCGTTCAGCGGTTCAGGGAGATCTACCTGCACGGGTTCTGAAACCATGAGCAGGGGGCCTGTATCGACTCCTTTGTCGGTCCATATGGTGGAAGAACGAAGAACCCGCTCCCCTGCCGCAATCGCATCCGCCACAGCATGATCTCCTACGTACTTCCTTCGGCCTTCGGGTGTGAGAATGGAGAGATCTGCCGGGTGGACATTGATGCATCTTTGTAGAGTCGTGTAACTCATGTACCCGCCCAGGGCGACCACGTCGATATCAAAGCTCCTGATCAACTGCTCGGCCGTCCTGTCGAATTCCCGTCTTGCTTCAAGTCCTTCAGGATCGCTCACCGTCCGTTTGACGGACCTGATTCGATGAAAGGCGCGGATATCGTAGCTGATGTAAGGGATACCCTTTTCGCACGCTATCCTTTCCCCCTGACATAAACCATCCGAGCGGTCGCTGAAGATGAAGACGACCTGGAAAGGGGAACTCCCTTCGGCAGCCTTCAGGACCCCCTCGGCTTGAAGCAGCTTGACGATATTGGTGCCGGAGCCGGACATAAAGGCGGCCACCCTCATGGGGCGGCCTGCTCTTCGTGGATCGAAAATAGGAATCAGGTCCATATTCTCCTCATGGAAGACAGCGGGACACGGATTTACACGGATGAACACGGATCAGAAGAGAAATCGGAATCCGGCATTCATCATCTCTTTTCCTACCTGGTCATTGGGCATTGGGAGTTGGGCATTGGACATTCCCTAGACCTCCATCAAGGCTTCGACCGGCTTGAGCTTATATGCGCTCCCCTGCTCGATAGCCGTGAGCACACTCCCTCCTCCAGTGAAATAATAGGTGCGGGGATCATCCAGGCCCGACATGTAAGCACCCGGACAGAGTCTCCTCAACTCCTGCAGTGTATCCCCTCCGCCAAAGAGCTTCATTGCGGATTTGTTTGACGTAATCAGTTCATAGAGAGCTTTCGATCCCTCTGCAAAATGGGGCATGAGTCCCATGACCGCGTTCACGAAAATGGTTTTGGCTGAACCCATGATTTCACTGAGTCTCGGATCCTCGAAAGATTGAACTGCCGCATCCAGGATGAAGCCGGCCTTCTTCTTCCCCTTGAGGTCTTCAAGGGAATGGATTCGGTGCTTCCCTCCGATTCGTCCCTCGAGGGTATCCGATTCCTCCAGGTATTTCAGCTCCAGGATTTTCCCCTGCTTCCTGTCGAGTTCGACCAGAGATGTTGCGAGGGTTCGGTCCTCTTCAGTCACCCCCTCGATTTCGACCGAGTACTTGGCTGAAAGAAATGTGTTGTACATGAGGCCGCCGAGAATGAGGTAATCCGCTTTTTGATAGAGCGCCTGGAGAGGCCCGATCTTCGTGTCGTACTTTGCGCCGGCTATGACGGCTACAAACGGCTTCTCCGGGTTGAGAACCTTGTCCAGGTTACCTATTTCTTTCTGCAGGAGGTGCCCGGCACAGGAGGGCAATTTTCGGGCTACATCAAAGGTCGACACATCGGGCTGCCATGACCCGAAGGCATCGTTTACGAAAACATCGGCAAGAGAGGCGAGCTCCTCCGTCAGCTGTCCCCTCTCAGGTCCTTTGGACTGCTCTCCTTTAAACCACCTCGTATTGGGAAGATAGAGCATGCCGAACTTACGGGCCTTCAGATCCTGAATCGCTCCCTTCAGGGAATCCCCGATGTGCAGGATGCCGCCCTCCGGATCGACCGGAAGATCCACCGCCTGAATCCTGACAGGCAGCTTCTGTTCAAGGTACCGGGCAATCGGCTTGACGGAATCCCCCTCCTGAACATTGATCCTGCCTGTCTTCTTATCCTTTGGACGGCCGACATGGGTCATCAGGATCGGACGTCCCCCCGCGGCAGCAACGGCATAGAGTGTCGGAATCGTAGCATCGATACGATACGGGTCCTTGATCTTTCCCTTTTTCACGACATTATGGTCCACCCGAATCAGGACGACCTTGTCTTTTATCTCCATCTGCTGAAGAACCCGCAGCCTCTGGTCTGATCGCTCCTTGTCCATGGCATATCTCCTTTCTTCACCCGGGATAATAGGCACTGTCCTGAGGGAATCCAATGGGAACCGATGAATTGTGCTTTATCCTACCGGAAATCTGTGGCAAAGAGCAATAATCAATGATGACGAAAGGAATGACTCAAATGATTGTTAGAAATCTTACAGACCCGGAGGTTCTGGAAACCACCTACATCGCCCACGAGGGCGCCATAGCTCAGATGGTGCTGGACCGGAGGATTCTCAAAGAGATTGGTTTCCTGGCAATTGCACGATTGGAACCGGGGAAGACCATCGAGGCTCATCGGGACCCCATGGAGGAGATCTACTTCATTTACGACGGCGAGGGGGACATGACCGTGGACAAGGAGACAAGAGGTGTGAAAAACGGCGATGCGATCTGGATACCTACCGGATCCTCACACGCCCTCCGGAACACTGGAAAGCGCGAGTTGGTGATCCTGGTGGTGGCATCGCCGGTATTCTGAGGAGAGACCTCTCGCAGAGATCACAGAGTGCATTGAAGAGGCCGGCAACACTTTAGCTCTATGAAACGCCCGCACCACAGGATGCCGCCGACTCGCATTTTCACAGAGCTAAAGTGCTGCCGCTCTGCTGCTCTCTTTCTGGTTCTCCGTGGGCTCTGTGAGAGATTACAGAACAACCAGCGCATCAACGGCCACAGGCCTGCTTCCTTCCAGGATGAGGGGGTTGATGTCGATCTCCTTGATCCTCTCGTGCTCGAGACCGATCCGGCCCATTGTGATCAGGATATTGACGAGCTGATCCATATCCGCTGCGGGCAGCCCCCGGACCTGTTCCAGGATTTTGTGCGCCCTGATCTCCCGGGTCATTTCCAACGCATCTCTCCGCTCGAGCGGCGCGACCCGAAAAGAGACGTCCTTCAATATCTCGGTGAAGATCCCCCCGAGGCCGAACATGACGCAAGGGCCGAACTGAGGATCACGGATCAAACCGGCCATCAGTTCCCTGCCTCCGCGGATCATCTCCTGAACCAGAACTGCCCCGTCTTCTTCCCCAATAACGGACGTGATCTCCTTAAATGCAGAATCGGCCTCGGCCTGGTTCCGGATATCGAGTTTGACAAGTCCCCGCTCGGACTTGTGGGAGATGCGTGACGAGGAACTCTTCATCACCAGGGGAAAACGGATCGTTTTGACCGCTTCGTTGAGTTCCTGCAGATTCCTGACCTCGATTTCCCGGGTGACCGGAATGCCGTAACTCTTGATCAGTTCCTTGGATTCGTGTTCTGAAAGCGTGGTCCGCCCTTCAGAGAAGGCCTTTTCCAGGATCATGGTTCCATTATCCATTCGCTATACCCCATTCAGGATCTTTTCTGACGTTGCAGGTCACGGTTACGGTTTTCATCTGCGAAGATCTTAACATGCAGGTCATAAATACTGGGTTGAGGTGTGACAACCCTAAGGTTGCATAAAACTTCACTCGTCGCCCACCGTCATTCCCGCCCCGCATCGAGCGGGATAAACTCCGGCGGGAATCCATGCGGTTCTCTGAGGACTGGATGCCCGCCTGCGCGGGCATGACAGGATGAAACAGGGATTCCTGCATCCTCTATCCTGCATCCTTTAACAGCCTTTTCCCTTGTAATCAATAGCAAAAGGCCATATCCTTTTCTGAATTTCCTGAATCTTCAATTCTGATCCGCAAACTCATCCCTCTGGAGGTGGTTATGGAGACTATTGAAATCGTAGTGGCCCGAGAGATTCTGGATTCAAGGGGAAACCCGACTGTTGAAGTGGAAGTTGGACTCACTGACGGTGCGTCCGGCCGCGCAGCGGTGCCCTCGGGGGCCTCGACCGGAAAGTATGAGGCAGTGGAACTGAGAGATAAGGGGAAGAAGAGATACGGGGGAAAGGGTGTTGAGACCGCGGTCGACAATGTGAACAAGATCCTGGGACCAGCGGTAATCGGCATGGATGCCCTGGATCAGCGGTTGATCGACAAGGCCCTCATAGAAATGGACGCCACCCCGAACAAGGGGAAGATGGGCGCCAACGCCATCCTGGGCGTTTCCCTCGCCGCTGCAAGGGCGGCCGCCGACTCTCTCTACATGCCCCTGTACAAGTATATCGGCGGGACGGGCGCCTGCCGCCTGCCTATGCCGATGATGAATATCCTGAACGGCGGGGTCCATGCGGCGAACAATGTGGACTTTCAGGAGTTCATGATCATGCCTTTCGGCGGCAAGTCCTTCAGGGACGGACTCAGAATGGGGGCCGAGATCTTTCACAGCCTTGCCTCCGTTCTAAAGGGGAAAGGACTCTCCACCGCGGTAGGCGACGAAGGAGGATTCGCGCCTGACTTGAAGTCGAATGATGAAGCGGTGGAGATGCTTCTGGCGGCGATCAAGAAGGCAGGCTACAAACCCGAAAAAGATGTGGTGATTGCCCTCGACGTCGCCGCCTCCTCCATGTTCGAAAAGAACAGATACGTGTTTTTCAAGTCGGACAAATCAGAGAAGAGTTCTGCAGACATGATCAAGTTTTATGAGGAGTGGGTCGGGCGCTACCCGATATTCTCCATCGAGGACGGTCTTGACGAAAACGATTGGGCCGGCTGGAAAAAGCTGTCGGAAAGGATCGGCCATCGCACTCAACTCGTGGGGGATGATATTTTCGTCACCAATACGGAGCGCATCGGCAGGGGAATCAGGGAAGGCTCGGCCAATGCGGTCCTGATCAAGCTGAACCAGATCGGCACCCTTTCGGAAACGCTCGATGCCATCGAAATGGCGCACAGGGCGGGATGGAAGACGGTAATCTCGCACCGCTCGGGAGAAACCGAGGACACCTTCATTGCCGATCTGGCCGTAGCTATGGGCACAGGCCAGATAAAGACGGGCTCTCTGTGCCGCTCCGAGAGGATCTGCAAGTACAATCAGCTTCTGAGAATCGAGGAAGAACTGGGGGAAGCGGCGGAATTCGGGCGGCCGGTGTGAAAGAGAGAAGGTGAGAAGTTCTCATCTTCTTACCTTCTCAACTTCTGGTCTTTGGCTATGCTTGTATGAAACTTCGTGTAGTTAGAGTTTCAGGTTTCAGTGTTCAGGTGTCAGGAAAACCGGGCTGACACCCGAAACCTGACACCTGACACCCTGCAAAGTTTCCTCTGGCTTCCCAGATCGCCCCACTCGTACTGCAGCACGGCCACGAAGGCTATGGCAGCCGTTTCAGCCCTGAGAATTCTCTGGCCCATGGAAACGGGTTCGAAGCCGGCTGAAACGGCCTTTTCAACTTCTGACGGGTCGAATCCTCCTTCAGGACCGATGATGCCGATGGCACCGGGGCCGGACTCGTGATTTCTGATGACCCCCTTCAGGTCCTGAGTTTCCTCACCCTCCCAGAGTATCACCTTCATTTGCTTTCCCGTTTTGAACTGCGTCAGCAGATCGCTGAACGGAACAACAGGATGAATCGCCGGGGGTCTCCCGCGGTTGGATTGCTTGGAGGCGCCGGATGCAATCTCTTCCCAATGCCTCAACTTGTTCGCCCTCCCCTTTTCATCGGGCCTGACGACCGTCCGCTCCGCTATAAAAGGGAAAATGTGCGTGACGCCAAGCTCCGAGGTCTTCTGAATCACAAAATCCATGGGTCCAGGTCTCAGTACGGATTGACAGAGAGAAATCTCGAGCGGTGAACATGGCGGCGGTTGCAGTGATTCCAGCAAAGACACGGTTACCTCATTCGGTCCGACCGATTCTATTCGGGCGAGGAAGCGCGCACCCTTTCTGTCCATGAGGATGATGCTGTCGCCTGGACCGATCCTGAGCACTTTAGAGATGTGCCTGGCCTCCTGCCCTCTGATCGGCACAAGACCCACGTCCGAATGAATCTCATCGACGACGAAGCGTCTCAGGTTGCCGATCCGACGTGCACCGTCTTCCGTTCTTGACTTCACGTGTTACCTGTCACGTGTTACTTGTCCCGTTTTTTCTTCGTAATCGTTGATGCCCATTCACCGCGATAGAACGTCCTTCCCATCAGGAGCCCTTCTTCCTTCAGGGATTTTCTCACCCTTTCCACCTGATCCCGCAACAAACCTGAAAGGATCAGCCACCCAAACGGATGGAGGAGACGGACAAAGGCCGGAAGGAGATCGATGATCACGTCCATGGTCAAGTTGGCCGTGAGGAGGGAGAAGCGTTCATCCAGGTCTTGAACCGGTCTTTCGGTCAGATCTATTCTGCCCGAGAGACCATTGAGGCCGATGTTCCTTTCAGCCCACCGAAGCGCTTCGGGATCGATGTCAACAGCCACGATGCGTTCAGCCCCGCGCTTTGCGCCGTAGATGGCCAGGATCCCGCTCCCCGTCCCCACATCCAGCATTGACCAGCCCGGAGCAAGAGAGACACGCTCCATGGCGCGAAGACACATCCGGGTGGTGGCATGACCCCCGGTTCCGAATGCCGGCCCCGGGTCCATCAGGATCACCTCCCCTTTCCACCCTGAACACGGGCTTTCCCAGGGAGGCGCCACGCATAGATCCGGCGTAACTTTTTCAGCATGGAAAAAACGCCGCCAGTTCTCGCTCCAGTTGCTGGTGGCGACAGGAGCTAAGGTAATATGCGCAGGGCCGATTTCCGGAAATATCCGCCTGATCTCATCAATAAAAAGGCGGATCCGCTGTTTGATCGAGTCGAGCTCCGGGGAGACAGGCAAGTATGCCTTTAACTGAGCACCTTCTATGACCAGGCCCTCACAACCTAGATCGAAAAGAAAGCCGCTCATGGCCTCATGAGCGGCTGCAGGAAGCAGTATGGAGATTTCAACCCATGCGCCTGATTGGGAGGTTTTGGTCATGATGGGTAACGCATGATTCGTAATGAGCTCTGCATTTCACTGACCCGAGGATCAGCCACAAAGGCACTAAGCCACAAAGTCCAGGAACACGTTCACCGTTCAGGGAAGATACCCTGAACGGTGAACCTTTCTTGGTGTCTTTGTGTCTTGGTGGCCCGATTTTCCTCCTCCACCCCGGTCGTTACGGTCACTATGCCTTCTGAAAAACGTAATTCACTCGTCCGTTGGGAAGAGAGTTTACAGCGGTCTTCATCGACATGCCCACCTTGAGCTGGTCATCCGGGATATCGCTCGCTATGCGGCCGAACACCCGGTATTTGCCATAATCCAGCACGGCAATGGTGTAGGGAAGGTCCCCTTCGAATCCGACAGGCCCATACTGAAGCTTGCTGTAGGTGATCAGTTTCCCTTCGCCGTCAACCGGGAACCACTCCATATCGCTCGTCAGGCACTGAAAGCAGTCCGCCCTGGGGGGGAAGAAAACCTGCCCGCATTTTTTGCACCGGGTCCCCATCACCTGCCCTTTTTCGAGGCTGTCGATGAAATCGTTTGTCTTGGTGATGGAGGTAAAACTCACCGTTCCGAATTTACTGAAACGAACATCCACATCTTTCTTTCCCATTTCGTTACCTCCCGAAGATCGTGACGTTTCCGTAAAGGCCCACACCACCGATGTTGTGGACCAGGCCGATCTCCGGATCCTTCACCTGGATCGGGCCTGCCTCGCCTCTGAGCTGCAGCACAATGGTTCGCACCTGGGAACCGCCGGTGGCGCCGATTGGATGACCTTTTGACAAAAGCCCCCCGTCTACATTCACCGGGATGCTTCCCTCCCTGTAGGTCTCCTTGCCCCTGATCAGATCCTTGCCTTCGCCGGGTTTTGCAAAGCCCAGGTTCTCATAGGCCATCATCTCCGCAATCGTGAAGCAGTCGTGGACTTCAGCCACATCTATATCCTTGGGGGTGACGCCGGCCATCTCGTAAGCCTTTTTCCCTGCAAGTTCGCCGACCGAAAGACCGGTGAAAAGATCCCGTCCCGCCATGTTCACCGGCGCAGAGGCGGCGCCGACACCCAGGATCCAGATGGGTTTCTTGGAAAACATTTTTGCCTTTTCCTCACTGGCTACGATCATGCAGGAGCTGCCGTCTGCGTTTGCGCAGCAGTCCCCTACCCTCAGGGGACTGGCCACGGGACCCGACATGGCGTTTTCAGGGTCGGAGAACATCTCCATGGTAACCGGCTTCCTGTAGACGGCCTTTTCATTGATCTGGCCATAGGTGGACGATTTCACCCTGATGAGAGCCAGATCCTCGGATTTTGTACCATACTTTGCCATGTGTGCCCTGGCGTACATTGCATAATAGGCGGGCATCATGGTCCCGAAGGGGCTTTCCCATTGAATATCCGCCCCACGACCCATCCTCTCCTGGGACTCGGCTGAGGAGATCTCGGACATCTTCTGGAAACCGATGACCATTACAACGTCATGCATCCCGGATTTCACAAGAGAGTAAGCCAGCCGCAAACCGGTTGAGCTGGATGAGCAGAGGGTCTCCACATAGAATGTGGGCTGAGGGGTCAGCCCCAGGTATTCGGCCAGCACGCCGGCCGGGCTCCTCTGCTTGTCGTATTCCGGAGCGGAGCAGACAACGGTTGCATCGATGTCCTTTACCGATATCCTGGCATCCTGCATGGCATCTTTGAAACCTTCAAATGCCAGCTCCCTTATAGACCCGGGGTATCCCCGGACGAATGAACTCTGACCTACGCCGATAATTCCTACCTTCCCCATACATTACCTCCCGGTCTTAATGCGTTATCCGCTGTGCGTCTGAATACGTTGTGCGTGATGAGCTGAAGTCACAAGGGTGTCCCTTGCCGTTTAGACACTCCTATCTCAAGAGAAAGCAAAAGTATAGGAGAAGACCCGCAAAGAATCAAGCTACTTTAAAGCTAAAATGTAATGCTGACGATCATCAAGTGGTCTGATAGGTCCTATAAGTCCTACAGGACCTATGTCGAGGTTCTCCTGAATCTCTCAATTCGGAGATCCACCTTTTCTTTCAGCAGCAGGGCTTCATGAAGATGAATTCTGGTAAATCCGAGGTGAAGCCTCAAGAAATCCTTGAAGTCCTGCTCCAGGTCGAGAAGGTGAGAGGCTGTAGAGTCGGAGGCCGGGGGTGTTTTCCGGCCGAACTCTTCTGACAACTCCATTGAGAAGCGTTCAAACGAACACTTGAATTTCTCCTCCTTCAAGAGCCGGATTCCGCCGGGAACCACCACCTTTCTCAGAAGGTATGCATTGCCCTTCGGCAAGAGGGCGGTTCCGAAGAAGACGTACCCTGATAAGAACGATTCTCTCGTGGGTATTTTGTCTCTTTCTTCTTCTGCTATCCTGGACAGCAGAGGGCCGCCCCACCCAAGCAGGTGAAAGAGGGGGTTTTCTTTCCGACTGGAATACGCGAAGGAATCGAGCCCATCCGCAAGACGGATCCAGAACCGGCTTGCCGGTGAAGAGAGAAGAGAAAAGGTCTTTGCCTCGGGGCAGATTTCTCTCCCGCATTTGCCCCCGTAATCCACCCTGAAACGGTGATCGAGACCGCCGTGCCTTGCCGGATGGAGGAGGCAACCGATCACCTTGTACTCCGAGTCCAGATATCCGAGGGCCCAGCAACTGTACCCGGTAATGGGGCGGACCTCTTCTCCCCGGGAGTCAAAATCGGCAGTATTTTCCCTTAGAATTCTTTTCACGATGTTCGTGTGGGTGAGGTGCTCATATGCTGCCGGACGAATGGGCGGGCAGCACGCAAAGCAGCTTTTCTGCCCGTCCGGCATGCACAAGGTGGGACGATTCCCGTCGATCATATGATCTTTCTGGGCCATTCTGCCCCTAGCCGGCTTTCCTCTGTGATGCGTGCAAGGTCTTCAGGCCTGTTTACATTCAAGAAGCATCTCAGACCCGGGTCAAAGGCGCGGATGGTCTCCTCTTCCACGTATCTGACACGAATTCTGGAGAAAAGTTCCAGGATCTGGTGAATCCCGGAGTCTATGATCGCTTTCAAAGGATCGATGGCTGACTTGGAATAGACTGCATGAAGCGGCTCGAACATTCGACCGATCCTGGGGACCACAGCATCATGATCTTCACGGATCCCCACCATATGCCGTACGAACGGACCGCTTAAACACGGCATATCGCAGGCCACAAAGAACCCGGCCTCATGAGAAATCGTCTTCAGACCCGTGTAAATTCCACCCAGCGGCCCTATCCCCTTGATCAGGTCCTGCACCATGGGAAGTCCGAGATAGGCATATTCCTCAGGTGTGTTGGTGACCAGGAGCCGATGCTCGAAGACGGAACCCATTACCGTGACAACTCTTTCGATGAGGGGCGTACCGTCGATTTGAATGAAGGATTTATTTTTCCCGAATCGGCGGCTCTTTCCCCCTGCCAGGATGACTCCGGTCACATTTCGGATGGGTTTTTCAACTGAACTCGAGGATATGATCGGCATGGGCTATATTGCGACCTCGTGCTCCCCTAAGCGAGCTTTCGGCAGGGTGCACGGATCACGTGGTTTTATTTTGTCAAGATCCATTATTCTACATGGAACGGCATGCCTGCGCAACCCTCCTATCTAGACATTTCAGACATATGAACCGTTGGGATTTCAAGAGACCCTCAGCAGGGGACGTGACCTTTTCAGAGAAGACCACCCCGCGCCCGCTCCAGTCCCTTCTCACCCCCCACTGTGCCAAGTGTGTGTAAAGGTCAGATCTTTGGAAGAGGAGGCGGGCGAGCGGCCTTTCCTGAAGCGTGATCCGGTCACACCTTGATACATGGGGGTTTTGATTATATGATCATGGTGTTCCATGACCGACACTCGAGTAGTGACCAACTTGAGGGCGCTTTGAAAAATCTCTTTGTCTTCTCCGATGAGTTCGACCGTTTTCAATACGATGGGACACATCCGCTCAGGATGGAACGGCTGACCCTCACCCATGAACTCTGCAAAACCTATGGGCTTTTCGACCTGCCTGATGTGCAAATGATTCGGGCCGAAGCCACACAGGAAGAGTCTTTGCTTCGATTCCATACGCCGGCTTACGTCGAAGTGCTGAAGCTGGCCAGCAGGGGAGAGTTTAAGGGCTACTATACCCATGGTCTCGGTCCTGGTGACAATCCCATGTTTGCAGGTTTGTGGGAATGGTCCCTTCTTCACACAGGGGCTTCACTCCAGTGCGCCCGAGAAGTGGGAGAGGGCAGGAGCCGCATTGCCTTCAACATCTCGGGCGGGCTCCACCATGCCCATGCGGATCGGGCATCCGGCTTTTGCTATATCAATGACCCCGTGCTCGCCATTTATCACCTTCTGGACAGGGGGATGAAAGTCATGTACCTGGACATCGACGCCCATCACGGGGACGGTGTTCAATGGGCGTTCTACGAGGACCCCAGGGTGCTGACAATTTCCTTTCACCAGGACGGAAGGACGCTCTTCCCCGGTACCGGGGATGTGGTGGAAACGGGAAGGGGCCCTGGACTGGGATATTCTGTAAACATCCCCATGCTCCCGGGAACGGACGACACGGTATTCTGGGACGGTTTCTGCAGTATTGTCCCTCCGCTCATGGAAAAATACCGGCCCGATGTTGTAGTCTCCCAGTTGGGAGTGGATACTTTCGTGGATGATCCCCTGGCCTCCCTTGAGCTTACCACTTCGGGTTTCTGCAGGGTGGTTTCTTTCCTGGCCGAAAAGGCGCCTTCCTGGGTGGCTTTGGGCGGAGGGGGATATGCTGTATCCAATGTGGTCAGGGCCTGGACATTGGCCTGGTCCATCATGAATGGGAGAACCCTTGACGACGATATACCGGCGCCTTTCCTCTCCGGGTTTGGCGCCCACGTGGGGAAGTTGAAATTGAGGGATAAGGAACATGCAAGCGACCGAAGGGAGGAATGCGCAAGAAGGATGCGGGAAGTGACCCGCTATCTGGAGAAACATGTGCTTACGAGGGTGACGTGTAACGGGTGATGGGGTGAACGGTGTCATTCCGGCCCCGCATTAACCCTGACGTTGCATAAGAATTCGTTTGGCACTACCTGTCATTCCCGCGCAGGCGGGAATCCATGCAGGTCTCTGAGGACTGGATGCCCGGTTGCGCGGGCATGACAGGATGCACCTTGTTCGATATTCAGTGGTTTAAGACGATGGCTGATCCGTTACCCGGAATGCGGCGCGACTTGGAGTTCTTTCCCATCCAGTACAGGGGAGAGCAGCTTGTCCTGATCAAGGATCACCTTGGGCTGGTGCAGGAAGGAAAAGCCCTTCCTTTGCCCCTGTTTCAGATGATGGCTCTCTTTGACGGAACCAGGTCATTGATAGATCTCCAGACGTTGCTCATGAGACAGGGGGGAGGCGTCCTGGTTGGGAGCGAAGAAATCAAAGGACTTCTCGCGCGGCTCGATGAGTCCTTTCTGCTGGATTCTGAAAGATTCAGTAAAGCCAGGGACAAAGTCGTGGCGGACTTTTCCCGCGAGCCGGTGCGGAACTGCAGCCACAGCGGCAACGGTTATCCTGCCGAGCCGGATGAGCTCAGAAGGCGACTGGACGAGATTCTTTCGTCCGGCTCATCGGTGCCGGACCCAGGGGATATAATGGCCGTTGTCTCTCCCCATATCGATCTTGCCGTCGGCAGGAATGGCTATGCAAATGCCTATAACAGCCTGAAGGGATCTTCCCCTTCCAGGATCATTGTTCTGGGGATAGGCCACAGAATGGCAGACCGGCTTTTCTGCCTCACGGAGAAAGACTTCCAGACCCCTCTTGGTGTCGTTCGGTCCGACAAGGCAGCAGTTCAAAGACTGCGCGCCAGCGCACCGGAAGTGATATCGGAAGATGATTTTGCCCATCGATCCGAGCACTCTATCGAATTTCAAATTCTTTTTCTTCAGCATATTTTCCCTGAGAACTCCTTTACCATCGTACCGATCCTGTGCGGATCCATTCACTCCTGCGTACCTCAGTACCGACGCTCCGCATATCTCGAGCGTGCCGGCGCATTCACCGATTTGATGCGGTCGATCCTGCTGGAGGACTCCAAGCAGACCCTTCTGATTGCAGGCGTGGATTTTTCCCATATTGGACCTAAGTTCGGCCACGAATTGGACGCTTCCACGTTGGAGCCACAGGCAAAGACCCATGACAGGAATCTGCTTGAAGCAATGTGCAGGATGGACGGGGAATGCTTCTGGGATGAATCGGCCAAAGTGGAAGACCGGTATAATGTCTGCGGGTTTTCCGCCCTTGCATGTCTTCTGGAGACTCTGCCCCCCTGCAAGGGAGAACTCCTTGGCTACGAGTGCTGGCACGAGGAGCAAACCCGATCCGCAGTGAGTTTTGCGTCCATGGTTTTCAGGGGCAATACCGGAGGTCAGAGATCAGAGGTCAGAGGTCTGCCAAAGAAAAAGTGGAGAGAGGAAAAGGCATAGAGGCAGCCGATCGGCACCTTGCTTTACTGCTGTCGGGATACTATATTTCATGGAATCGAAGACTGGAGTTGCCGGCAGCCGACTTTTTCGCCAAACTCTTTATCAAGCTGCTTATCTCAGGCAGTCTGTAGGATGGGCAGAGCGAAGCGAAACCCATCAATTCAGACATCAGAAAAGAGGCGCTCACCTTAAAACCGATGGGTTTCGCTTCGCTCTACCCATCCTACGGCACTGATTTCTGTTTTTAGGAGTCTATGATGGCCGATCGATTTCCCGGTTTCCCACCCGTGAAAAGAGGCGCCCCCGGAAAGGCGCAATCGAGTTTCGATGAATTCGAAGCCACCGAACTCTATTGTGTCCAATGCAGGCGAGCGGTTCCGGTAAAGAAGTCTCTTCTGCTGGTTCTGCCCGAGGGAGACAAATACGAATATCGCTGCGCATTCTGCGGGAACACGGTAGGGGACAAAATCGACAGGAACGTTGAGCCCTTTGGCGTCCTGAGCACCTGATCCCCTGGTGTCTTCCACAAACACATTGCCATCTCAACCTTTTCGACAAGCTCAGGACAGATTCCGCAAGAGATCCGACTCGCATGGCATGGGATTTCCTGCAAAGCGAAGGAATGATCCCTCCGTTATTCGGGGAATGCTTTACATCGCGTCCTCCTCCCGTTGTCGCCGGGGTCGAGATGACTCGGCTTAGCGCACTTCATACTCCGAGAGTAACTGTCTCTCGTGTTGTGAACCATCCCCAGTTGTGCATTCCGTGCCTGATACCGCCCGTAAGGAGTTGCTGCGGAATAGCATTTCAGTTGACTCCAATTCAGGCAAATGTTAATTCGTCCAAGGCCCAAATCATTTTAAAAAAAAAGGAAACATAGGGAATCAAAGGTAAATGCTTATGCGAAAGAAACACCTGAGGATCTTCTTTTCAACGGCTTTGATATCTCTTCTTATATTTGTGTTCTCCGCCCCGTCTCATTCCAAAGAACCCAAGAAGATTGCCATCCTTCCCTTTACCATGAATGCAGATCGCGATCTGAAATTTCTCCAGGAAGGCATCGTGGATATGCTCGCATCCAGGCTGGCATGGAAAGGCGAGCTGGAGGTGCTGGAAAAGGGACTGGTAGGAACTGAGGTCGCCGCCCATAAGGGATCCTTGAACAGGGAAGCGGCCATTGCCATAGGAAAGCGGCTCCAGGTGGATTATGTGGTTCTCGGCAGTCTCACGGTATTCGGGGACAGTGTCAGCGTGGATGCCAGGATATTGGATGTTGCGAAATCGGATGAGCTCGTCAGCGCATTCAACCAGGCCAAAGGCATGGATGCCGTCATCCCTACGATTACGCAGTTTGCACTGGACATCAACGAAAAGGTAATGGGTCGGCCGATGGCTTCTGCAGCCGTGCAGGCTCATCCTCAACCAGAGGGACCCGGTGGGCTGCTGCTGGAGGGCCAACCGTTTGAAGGAAAGGGGGTAAGCCATACCCAGGGGATCAAGGCTGAAGTGGTGAGCATGGACGCGGCGGATGTGGACGGCGACGGAATTACTGAACTGATCCTCATCAGCGCCGACACCGTGTATGTATACAAGTGGAAGGAGAAAGGCCTGGCCCAGTTCAAGACCTACAAAGAGCGCTTCGCCACGAGTTTTCTGTGGGTGAGCGCAGCGGATCTGGATGGAAACGACAAGGCTGAGATCTATGTGAGCAACGCCGGTGCGGCTGACGCAAACTCGTTTGTGCTCGAGTGGGACGGGAAGGAGTTTCGAAAGATCGCTGAAAAACAGCCCTGGTTTTTCAGGGTAACGGACATGCCAGGGAAAGGAAAGGTCCTGATCGGCCAGCGCAGAGCGACCGGTGGGGGTTTCCTGGGCAAGGTGGAGTATCTGAAGAGAGAAGGAACTCATTATGTCGCCACAGAGCCCTTGGCACTTCCGCCGCAGGGCAACGTGTACAATTTCGCGATGGCCGATCTTGGCGGCAGGGGCGTGGTGGACACAGTTCTCCTGACCTCCTCCGAGTTCCTGGTGCTCTATGAGGGCGGGGCCGAGGAGATCTGGAGGAGCGAGGACCCCTACGGCGGGGCGTACGCTTTCCTGGAGAAACATACGTCGGATGCATCGGATAAGGATCGCGTGTATATGCCATCTCCCATCCTGCTGACGGATGTAGACGAAGACGGCAAAAAAGAGGTAATGGTCTGCAGAAACACGTCCAAGATCGGCCGATTGCTGGACAAGTTCCGGACCTTCTCCAACGGAACCGTGGACTTCCTGCTGAGAGACGAGGTGGGGCTCGAAAAGAAGTGGAGCACCAAAAGGCTGGGCGGCGCCACTGTGGGATACTTGATTGCAGACGTGGATAACGACAAACTTCCCGAACTGGTGGTCGTCTCAGTGATGCGCGAAGAAAAGATGATCCTTGGAGATGCCCGCAGCCGGATTGTGGTGTTTGATCTGAAGTAGGGTGTAAAAAAGTAGGTCATTCAATCTAAAGAACGTGAAAAGCCGCGCCTCTGTGCGCGGCTTTCATTTTGCCCTATAATTTATTGAACCCTGTTTGGTGAGGGAGTGTGAGGGCACGAAGTAGTCTTCTCCGAGAGATCACGATTTTGTGCTCATTTCAAAATCCCCCTCGCAGGAGTACCCTCTCCATCCTCAATAGCAGTTGCTACTACAGAGGACGGGCCGGTTGCGATTCATTCGGCTTGGAGTGGAATCGCGAGCAGGAGCTCGCTCCAGGCTGCCTTTCGAAGATCCCGTGTGTTCCCAAGGGCCGCTCCACTCGACATAGAGATGAGGAAACGGGACCATTTTCGTCCCGGCACGCATTCTCCCTGCCGAAGACTCGTCTGTAAACTACTCAGGACACTAGGCCTCGTCCCTGAAGTACGTTCCATGAAATGTCACTTCGAACGGAGTGAGAATCCAGTTTCAGGTCTCTCCTTCAGTGCGAGTCGCGGGAGTCGAGATGACAGAAACCACGCTTCACTTTTATTGCAACAGAGTCTCCTACGAAGGAATGACACATCGTCCCGCCTCCCCCCTCGGCCGGATCTTGCCCAACTAAAAACCCCTCCCCCGACGTGCGGGGAAGGGGTTTTACGAAAAAAGAAGTGTCTAGCTCAAGCTAGAAAACCAGCTGGAACTGAACACCGGCGATCAGCTCATCACCAAAGTCCGCGGTGACGTCATCGATGCGCCCTATCTGGGCTTTGTTATCGTCCTTATAGAACATGACTTCGGGTTTGATGGTGAAATTCTTGGTCATCTTGATCGGCAGGTTGACGCCGTACATCCAACGTTCACGCTCCCTTTCACCCTGGCCCGGGATAACGATACCAACCGCATCGGTTTCCCACTGCTGATAACCGACGATACCATGAATTTCCGCAGGACCGAAATTGAAGCCCAGATCGATCCAGGCGGCCAGGACTTCGGTATCCTCAATCTGCAAGTCGCCATTGGCATCAATATAACCGATGGCAGCACCGTTCCCGCCGACATAGTTGGCATTCCCCAGGTTCTCCCCGTAGGTGACTTCACCTCTGACCGTTACGGGACCAAAGCCTGCTGCAACACCAAGGGCCGCGCCCCAGATATCCACGGTATCCTCACTGCCGGGAGCTACTCCATCATATTCCTGTGTCAACCAGGTGACGCTCGGCTCGATGACGAAGTTGGCGATCTTGATGTTGAGGGCCAAGTCGATTCTCGGAATTACGCTGTTTTCCTCGACAACCTGGAACCCGCCCACGCCTGGATCGGCTGGGAAGAAGGCGACTGCCTCTGCCGTGTTGTTCGAAGGATCGATGAGCTCAACTTCCAGTCTCACCATGTCGCTGAACTTGAAAAAGTTCTTGATACCGTCTCTGGCGGTACCGCCGTGTACGTTACCCCAGCCGGCGCCAACGATATGCGCTGCGGACTGGCCAAGGGACTGGCTCGGGGCCATGATTGCAAAGGTTTGCTCCTGGCGGCCGAACCTGGTGTACCAACCCGGGGTCCAATGGTAATCGATGTACGCGAACTCGGGGTCGAAACCCTGCACGGTTCCGGGACCACCACCTGTCGGGGCGCCGTACCGGAGCTGGATCCTGCCATGGACCTTCTTGTCTTCGCTCGTCCACTGAACGTCAAAGCGGTTCAGTGCCTGAGGAAGGTTGATGTTGGTCTGCTGCCTGTCGTTACGATCAAAATTGACGGTATTGCTTGGCACGCCGCCAAATTGTCTCTCCCCATCTACGTCTTGGAAGAACGCGTCGAGGGTGATCATGCCGCTGATTTTTACCTGCGCCATGGCAGGCGCAGCCAGTGCAAAGCAGCACATAGCGGCTACTAAACCGATAAGAATCTTCTTCATTACTCTTTCCTCCTAAAGTAAGATTTCCTAAGTTTGGTTGTTTGAAAGCGAACAAATGCCTATACCTTTTTTGTATCACCTCCTTTTCCTGAGAGATATCGCCCGCATACCCGACTCCCATCTGGGCCGGACGACAATTTTGGCGATTTGTATCAGCTTACATCGGGATTGTCAACATTTTTCTGTATAGGCCCGGCGTAGGTTGTTACGCCTATGTACGCAGGGCATACTCCCTTTTTTGCGCTGCAGTGCCTATTGTTTCTCCCTCCAAATCGCCTTGATAAGAACCTCTTTTTTATGATAGGAATAACGGTCTCTCATCTTCTCTGTATCCATTGAAATAAAGAGTAGTTGCTGTGATTCAACACTTATGCATGTAACGTGCCATAGCGTCTCATAAAGATCACCTAGTATAGGGAGTCATACCATGGGCGAAGAAGAAAAGGGGTTTGTTGTCAAAGACAGAAGATCTCTGGATGAGAAAGGGGATTTAAAGGCGGAGCAGCCAGAGGGAAAAAAGCCCGAGGAGAAACCCGGGAAGAAGCAGGAAGGCAAACAACAGGAGCCCACAAGGGATCAGGAACAGCGAATTCCCTTGCCGGAGGTGAGCTTTAATTCGCTCATCTTCAGCCTCAGTTCCTCGGCCCTGCTGCACCTCGGAGAGATTCAGGACCCATACACGGGGCAGAACAAAACCGACCTGCCCCTTGCCAAGCACACAATCGATCTGATCGCGCTGCTCAAGTCCAAGACCAAAGGGAACCTGACCGATGAGGAATCGAAGTTCCTGGAATCCGTTCTTGCCGATCTCAGATGGCGCTACGTGAAGGCGGCCGAGAAGGCGTGAGGATTTCCGGAAACAGCATGAAGTCCCCTGCAAAACTCAACCTTCGCCTGAAGGTGACGGGCATCCGGTCTGACGGGTACCACAATCTTGTCTCAATCATGGTGCCGATAGATCTATTTGATTTCTTGGATTTCAGCTTTACCCATTCCGGGAAAGACAGGATTGCCTGCACCGGATACGCGGTCCCCTCTGATGAGAAGAATCTCATCATGAAGGCGATCAACGCTTTCCGGAAAACGGCCGGAGCGGCAACCGGGGTGAGCGTGGGCCTTCAGAAGAACATTCCCGTAAGCGCCGGTCTGGGCGGAGGCAGCAGCAACGCGGCAGCTGCGCTTCTATGGATGAATGACGCCTTTGGAAAACCTCTCTCGTCCGAGAGGCTCCATGATCTGGCCGCCAGGCTCGGAGCGGACGTACCTTTCTTTCTGGACTGCAGGCCGGCTATTGCCCGAGGCATAGGGGAAGTTCTGGAACCAATAGACCCGTGGCCGCAGCATTGGTATGTCATCGTTGCTCCTGCTCTGCACGTCTCCACGGCATGGGTCTACGGAAACTATAGATTAAATGAGTTGACAAGAGACGAATATCATTATATTAAGGATCAATTAGGCAATGATTCCCTTGCAATTGCCCACATCCTCGAGAATGACTTAGAAACGGTAACCTCAGCCAGCTTCCCAATCATTGAAACCATAAAGTTCCATTTGAAAGAGGCAGGGGCGGCAGGAGTCCTTATGTCGGGGAGTGGGCCAAGTGTTTTTGGGGTATTCAAAGATTCACAAAGCGCCGGAAGAGCAAAGAAACAGCTCGCTTCGCTGAATATCGGCGATGTTTTTGCGGTAACGGATCGCGTTTAGCATTTATCATTGAACATTTTTCATTCAACATTTGTCATTCATAGGCGCCGAATGAGCGAACGGTACCTCACTCGGTTCAATGGCAAATGATCAATGTTAAATGATAAATGCTCAATGAGCTCTGGGGCGTCGTCAAGCGGTAAGACACGGGCCTTTGGAGCCCGCATTCGGAGGTTCGAATCCTCCCGCCCCAGCCAATGATAAAACAGAGGTCGGAGGTCAGGGGGTCGGCAAATGCAGGAGGAGGTCAGAGGATCCAATCTGACTGAATCCTGGATCTTGGATCCTGGATCTCGTTAGAGGGTACTCGATGAAGGTCATCAGTGGAACGTCAAACCCGGATCTATCCAGAGAAGTCTGCGCGTACCTGGGCATAAAACCCGTACAACTGACGGCCAAGTCCTTCAGTGACGGGGAGACACAGATTGAAATCCATGAGAATGTCAGGGGAAGAGATGTTTTCGTGATCCAGTCCACCTGCCCTCCCGTGAACGACAATTTGATGCAGCTCCTGATCATCATGGACGCCCTGAAGAGGGCCTCTGCCAGAAGAATTTCGGCGGTCATTCCTTATTACGGGTATGCCAGACAGGACAGAAAGGTGAAGCCCAGGGTGCCCATCAGTGCAAAACTGGTGGCCGATCTGATCACCGTGGCCGGTGCGAACAAGGTAGTCTCCATGGATCTGCATGCTGGGCAGATCCAGGGGTACTTCAATATCCCCGTCGACAATATCTTTGCAGCTCCCATCCTTCTGACTCATATCCGAAATCATTTTGATGGCGGCCTGGTCATCGTATCCCCTGATGCCGGCGGAGTGGAAAGGGCAAGAGCGTTTGCAAAGCGACTTGAAGCAGGGCTTGCGATTATCGATAAACGAAGAGATGCGCCTAACGTTGCCGAGGCCATGAACATCATCGGCGAAGTGGACAAGAAAACCGTAGTCATCCTGGACGACATGGTAGACACGGCTGGAACGCTTACGCAAGCCGCAGGGGCTCTTGCAAAAAGAGGGGCGCGAAAAATATTCGCCTGCTGCACGCACGCTGTTCTCTCCGGGCCCGCTATCGAGAGGATCGAGAATTCTCCGCTCGACCAGGTCGTGGTGACCAATACCGTGCCTCTGAACGAGAAGGCAAGGAAGTGCTCGAAAATCACCGTACTCTCTGTGGCCGAATTGCTCGGAGAGTCCATCAAGAGAAGCTATAATTCCGATTCGGTGAGCAATTTATTTGTGTAGGGAGGAAATGAATGGAGCAACTCACGCTTAATGCGCACTCAAGAAAAACCCGGGGCAAGGAAGCCGCCCGGAAACTCCGCCGGCAGAATCAGATGCCGGCCGTATTCTACGGTCCTCACTCGGATCCGGTGGAACTGGCTGTAGACGTCCACGAACTTGAAAAGGTTCTGCGTCAGACGAGCAGTGAAAACATTTTCCTTGATCTCCGGATGGAGTCGGACGGCAACTGGGACACGAGAACGGTCATACTCAAGGACCTTCAGCTCCACCCCGTGAAGCACGTTTACTACCATGCGGATTTCTACGAAATTCCCATGGACAAGGAAGTATCCTTCCAGATCCCCATCCACTGCGTAAACACGCCGGTGGGAGTTTCAAAGGGCGGGATTCTGGAGCAGATCGTGCGAGAGCTCACGGTGACCTGTCTCCCCTCGAAGCTGGTGGATCGTCTGGATCTGGATGTTTCCGGGCTGGACGTTGGAGACTCCTTGCACATACGTGACATCCAGATGCCCGAAGGAATCAGGACCGCCATGAACGGCGACCAGACGGTTGCGTTGGTGGCAGTCCCGGTTGTAAAGGCTGAAAAAGCAGAAGGCGAAGAAGAGGAGGCCAAGGAGGGAGAGGAAGCCTCTCCGGAACCGGCCGCCGAATAAGGGCACAAGAAGTAACTTTTGCGGAGAGAAAGGAGGTGAGGGGAACTCGCTAAAGATTTGTATATGATCGCAGGTCTCGGAAATCCCGGGCCGGAATACAGGAAAACCCGCCACAACATGGGCTTCAGGGTGATCGAGCAGTGGGCTGAGTCGCTTGGCATCGCCCTGAGGAGCCGACGTTTTCACTCCAAAAGCGGCCGGGCCTTAATGGAAGGCCGGGGGATCATCCTTCTCTGTCCTCAGACATACATGAACAGGAGCGGTATGGCCGTCAAGGCTTGCGCCGATTACTTCGGCGTTGAAACAGGAAACATGCTCGTCGTCCATGATGACATCGATCTTCCCCTGGGAAGAGTCAAGGTCGTCAGGAGCGGCGGTGCCGGAGGACACAAGGGGATTCAATCCATTATCGACTACATGGGCACCAATGGGTTTGCCCGCGTAAAGATGGGGGTAGGTCGGCCGCGGTCCCTGCAACCCGTGGACGAATTCGTTCTGAAACCCTTCAGTTCTGAAGAGGATACGGTTGTTGAAGAAGTCGTTCGACTGGCGGTTCGGGCTTGTGAGGAATTTGTTTTGATGGGTCTGGAACATGCAATGGGTAATGTGAACTGGCAACACCTAGATCAAAAGGAGGGAGAACACTGATGCAGGCGTTAACCTGGGTCGCTCCATTTTTGGGAATTGTGGGTCTCATTGTCGCATATTTCATCTATCAGTATGTGAAGGGTCAGCCCAACGGAACCCCTCTGATGCAAGAGCTGGAGGGCATGATCCATGAAGGGGCTATGGCCTTTCTGAAAAAAGAGTATTCAGTACTGATTTTTTTCATCATCGCGGTTTTCATCCTGGTGGCCCTCGCCATCTCCTGGCAAACAGCTGTCGCATTCGCGACCGGCGCCCTTTGCTCCATGGTAGCGGGGTTTTCCGGGATGTCGGCCGCCACCAAAGGCAATTCGCGAACCGCTGAGGCTGCAAACAAGCGCGGACAGGCAGCGGCGCTGACCGTCTCCTACTATTCCGGATCCGTGATGGGCCTCGCCGTCGCAAGCCTTGGCTTGGTCGGCTTCGGCTTCTGGTTCTGGATGTACGGCGGGGATGTTCAGACCGCCAATTACATGAATGGGTTCGCCATGGGCGCGAGCTCCATTGCGCTCTTCGCCCGTGTGGGCGGCGGCATTTACACCAAGGCCGCGGATGTGGGCGCCGACCTCGTCGGAAAGGTAGAAGCGGGAATCCCGGAGGACGATCCGCGTAATCCCGGCGTGATCGCGGACAACGTGGGAGATAATGTTGGGGACATTGCAGGCATGGGCGCCGACATCTTCGAGTCCTACGTAGGGTCGATCATCGCCACCATTGCGATCGCTGCAACCCTTGCCATCAACACCCCCCAGGATCTGGCAAACTTCGTAAAGGACTTTCCATCATTGAAGGGTCTGAGCGTCGAGGCGATCAAACTGAAATACATGGCCGCTCCGGTGCTCGTCGCCATGGCGGGTCTGATCAGCTCATTTATCGGGATTTTCTCGATCAAGGCCTTTTCCGGTGGAAATCCGGCCGGCGCGCTTCGATATACCACCTTTGTCGCCGCCGCCGTTTTCATCATCCTCAGTGCGCTCATTATCAACGCCATAGGCATGCCGTTCGGCGTTTTCTGGGCAATCTTTTCCGGTCTGCTCTGCGGGATCGCCATCGGACTCCTCGCCGAGTATTACACCTCGGGGCCTCCGGTCAAGAGGATTGCCGGACAATCGGCAACAGGGCCGGCTACGGTCGTGATTGCAGGACTGGCAGTGGGCATGCAGTCGACTTACCTCCCCATCCTCGGCATTTGCGTGGCCACCTTTGTTGGTTATACGACAGCGGGAATTTATGGGGTCGGCATGTCGGCAATCGGCATGCTTGCCACGGTCGGCGCGACAATGACAGTAGATGCCTATGGCCCCATTGCTGACAACGCGGGCGGCATCTCGGAGATGGCCGGCCTCGGTCCTGAGACCAGAAAGATCACGGACAGCCTGGATGCCTTGGGCAACACCACTGCGGCTATCGGGAAGGGATTCGCAATCGGTTCTGCAGCCCTGACCGCTCTGGCTCTTTTTGTGGCATTCGTTCAGTCCGCCGGGCTCTCGATCATCGACATCACCAATCCCATGGTGGTTATCGGTGTATTCATCGGCGGCATTATTCCCTTTCTCGCTGCAGCCATGACCATGACCTCGGTCGGAGAGGCGGCTTTCGCCATTGTGGAAGAGATCCGGCGCCAGTTCCGTGAAATTCCGGGACTCCTGGAAGGGAAAGAAGGGGCCAAGCCCGAGCCGGCAAAGTGCGTTACCATTGCCACCGGAGCCGCCCTGCGCAAAATGGTAGGTCCCGGCATCATCGCGGTGCTTTCGCCCGTGGTCGTCGGGTTCCTTCTCGGCAAGGAGACATTGGGCGGCATGCTTCTGGGTGCGACCGTGATGGGCGCTTTCCTCGCGCTTTTCATGGCCAATGCAGGCGGCGCCTGGGACAATGCCAAGAAATATATTGAGGCAGGAAACTTCGGCGGAAAGGGTTCCGCCAACCATAAGGCCGCGGTTGTGGGAGATACGATCGGGGATCCTTTCAAGGATACGTCCGGACCGGCCATGAACATCCTCATCAAGCTGATGTCCGTGGTTTCCCTTGTGATCGCGCCCATTCTGCCGGCTATTGGATGGATATTGAATTTCTAACCATAACAACACTCCCGGGATCTCCGGCCGGACCTCTTTCAGTATGGGCCGGCCGGAGATCCCGGGGCACAGGTTTCTGCACTTCCTGGCCCTTTCGCAGTTACAGGAGTTTATGCCGATGTTCAAGGTAGGTGATTTGGCTGTTTACCCGGCGCACGGGGTCGGGGTGATCGAACGGATCGAGACCCAGGAGATTTCCGGGTCGAGCCAGGATTTCTACGTCATGCGAATCCTGGACAACGGGATGATCATCATGATTCCGACCAGAAATGTGGGAAGTGTGGGGCTGAGGGAGATCATCCAGAAAAAAGAGGTCCCCAAACTTTACTCCATCCTCAAGAAAAGGGATGTTCCCGTCGATAATCAAACATGGAACCGGCGGTACAGGGAGTACATGGAGAAGATCAAGACGGGCTCGGTTTATGAGGTGGCTGAGGTTTATCGGGACCTGCTGATGCTGAAACTGGAGAAGGAGTTATCTTTCGGCGAACGAAAAATGCTGGATACGGCAAAGAATCTCCTTGTAAAGGAAATATCCCTTGCCAAGCAGGTGGAGGAGTCACAAATAGAAAAGGACCTGGAGAAGATCTTCTCATAGAATCGGACCCCTCTTGTGGAAAAGGAATCCGAGAAAAGCCTTTCCCTCCCGGTTGGGGAGCTTGGAAAGGACCAGAGAATAGATGCCTTTCTTGCTTCCCAGATCAAGGACCTGACCCGATCGAGGGTGCAGAATCTCATCCGACAAAAACTCGTGGAGGTCAACGGCGCACCCGTCAAGGCAAGTTATCGCCTGAAGTCAGGGGACTATATTGACCTTACCATACCAGCCGCACGGCCTTGCACACTGGAACCCGAGCCTGTCGAGTTTAACGTCATTTATGAGGATGATTCCCTGCTCGTAATCGATAAACCCCCGGGAATCGTCGTTCATCCGGCGCCGGGCCACTCTTCGGGTACGTTGGTCCATGGCCTTCTTCAACACTGCCGGGATCTCTCCGGCATAGGAGGCATCATGAGACCGGGAATCGTTCACCGTCTCGACAAAGACACCTCGGGGCTGGTAGTGGTAGCGAAGAACGACAAGGTCCACGGCTCGCTGTCATCGCAGTTCAAATCGGGAACGGTTAAGAAGCGATACCTGGCCATTGCGCATGGCATTTTTGAGCGAAGGGAAGGGATGATCGATCTCCCTATAGCTCGCCACCCTGTGAGAAGAAAGGAAATGGCGGTTTCCCCTGCGGGAGGAAAGAAGGCGATTACCTTTTGGGAGAAGTCGGAAGAACTCGGCGTCCGCTTCACGCTGCTGCTCGTGAGGCCGAGAACCGGAAGAACGCATCAGATAAGGGTCCACCTTTCTCATATAGGCCACCCGATTGTGGGAGACCCGGTGTACGGATACAAGAAAACCTGGTGGAAAAGGCAGTGCGCAGGAGAAGAAGAGAGAATCCCAAAAATTTCAAGGCAAATGCTCCACGCCGAAAGACTTGGCTTCATTCATCCTGAATCAGGCGCATCTTGCGAGTTTCGGGCTCCCATGCCTGCTGATATGAAGGAATGCATCGAGGCCTTGAGGAGGTGTTCAGGGGTTCAGGATTGAAGTGAAAGTCGCTTGACAAAGACAAAAAGTTCCTTATAAGTGAGAGAAAAGAAGAAAAGCGCCTGCCAATACATTCTGCTTCGCGGGTCATCTTCAGCGTTCTCACTTCTACCTACGGTAAAGGTTTGTTCATTGCTCCCCCTAATCTCTCTCGGGAGGTCGCCGAGCACCGAAGGTCTTCAGTCCTGGTAAAGTCTATTTGCATTGAGCTTCTGCCGCGGCAGGAGAAGAGCTATTTCGCATTCGGCCCTTAGAAGCGGCCGTTCAACCCGTTATGGAGGAAAAACACTTGGCAAGAAGTCCTATACAAAACCGTGCACGCTCCCCCAGGGGGCGCGAGGTCTCCCGCGAGGCGCCTCGCGAGGTCCCTCAGGTCAAAGAAGAACAAGTCACAAATGGAGATCCTGGTATGAATTTAGTAGAACTCAAGAAGATGAAGATCAACGAGCTCACCGCCCTCGGAAAGGATTTTGCCATTGAGGGGGCTTCTGGGATGCCCAAACAGGATCTCATTTTCTCGCTCCTTCAGGCTCACTCTGAGCGGGCCGGGCTCATTTATGGCGAAGGCGTGCTCGAAATCCTCCCGGATGGGTTTGGGTTCCTGAGAGCGCCCGATTCCAATTACCTTCCCGGTCCCGACGACATCTACATCTCCCCCTCACAGATCAGGCGCTTTAATCTGAGAACCGGTGATACAGTCTCCGGCCAGATCAGACCCCCGAAGGATACTGAAAGGTATTTCGCGCTTCTAAAGGTGGAGCAGGTCAATCATGAAGACCCGGAGATTTCCAGGGAGAAGATCCTGTTCGATAACCTGACCCCTCTCTATCCGCAGAGCAGGGTCAAACTTGAAACCGCACCCGAAAACTTTTCTGCGCGGATCATGGATCTCATGACTCCCCTTGGAAGAGGACAAAGAGGACTGATCGTAGCTCCTCCCCGGACCGGAAAAACGATGCTCCTTCAGAACATCGCAAACAGCGTATCCGCCAATCATAAGGAGATTCACAAGATCGTCCTGCTCATCGATGAAAGACCCGAGGAAGTGACCGACATGCAGCGCAATGTGGATGCCGAGGTGATCAGTTCGACCTTCGATGAACCACAGCAGAGGCATGTGCAGGTAGCGGAGATGGTTATCGAAAAGGCAAAGAGACTGGTGGAGCATAAGCGGGATGTGCTCATTCTCCTGGACAGCATCACCAGACTCGCCCGCGCCTATAACGCCACTGTTCCGCCGAGCGGAAAGATTCTTTCCGGCGGTCTCGATTCCAATGCTCTTCATAAGCCCAAGAGATTTTTCGGCGCCGCCAGAAATGTGGAGGAAGGCGGCAGTCTGACCATCATTGCAACCGCCCTCGTGGATACGGGCAGCAGGATGGATGAGGTCATATTCGAAGAATTCAAGGGTACCGGCAACATGGAGATTCACCTGGATCGAAAACTGACGGACCGCCGTGTATTCCCGTCCATAGACATCAACCGATCGGGCACCAGAAAAGAGGAGCTCCTCCTGGAGAAGGAAGATCTGAATCGCATTTGGATTCTCCGGAAACTGCTCGCCCCGCTCACACAGGTGGATAGCATGGAGTTTTTACTGGACAAAATGAAGGGTACGAAAAATAATAAAGAGTTCCTGGCCTCGATGAGTGAGTGAGATTCAGTGTTCAGGTTTCGGGTTTCAGGTGTCAGGAAAGAACCAAGAATCCCAGATCTTCATTCCTGCAACGGAGGGGAAGCCGGGGCATTCAGTGGATTCCACGCGTTCTGAGGAAAAGATGGTTCCATTGTTTGCCTGAAACCTGAAACCTGACACCTGACACCTGACACTGCTATTAATTAAGGAGAAACCAAATGAAAGAAGGCATTCACCCTGAGTATCACAAGGCCGTTGTGCACTGCGCCTGCGGCAATGAATTCGAGACCGGTTCCACTCTCAAGGAGATAAAGGTGGAAATCTGTTCCAAGTGCCATCCTTTTTTCACCGGCAAGCAGAAGCTGGTCGATGCCGCGGGAAGGGTTGAAAAATTCAGGACCAAGTACTCGAATGTGGAAGGCGCAAAGAAAAAAGCCCCCAAGGGCTCTGCCGGGAAGGGCGCGAAATAGTCGAAGAAGCACCCGAACACCTGATTATCCTGAATTCGGCCCGAACGAGGGATTTCCTCGGTCGGGCTTTTCATGCCGAGCGCGGAAGTGGCGCGAAGTAATTTGTGGACAAGAGGTCCCACATGTTCACCAAGCTGATAGAGATCGAAGAAAGATTCGAGGGACTGGAAAGGGATCTGTCTCGTCCTGAGATCGTTCGTGATCAGAAGGTCTATCAAAAGCTTATGAGGGAGCATGGGAGCCTCTCTCCTATTGTGCAGTGCTTCCGGGAATATCGTGCCCTTCAGGAGGAGATCGAAAGCAACCGTTCTCTTCTGGAGGATCCTGACCACGGAATCAGAAAGCTTGCCAAAGAGGAAATCGAAGCCCTGAAGTCAAGGCTTCCCGCTCTGGAGGAAAAGCTCAGAATTCTTCTCATCCCGAAGGATCCCAATGATGATAAGAATGTCATCCTCGAGATAAGGGCCGGCACGGGAGGCGAAGAAGCCGCCCTCTTCGCAGCCGAGCTTTTTCGCATGTACGCCAGATACGCGGAGTTGAAGGGCTGGAAGACGGAAATCATGAGCCAGCACGATACCGGGCTCGGGGGTTTGAAGGAAGTAGTCCTTTTGATTTCAGGAGACAACGTTTACAGCCGTCTGAAAAGAGAGAGCGGCGTTCATCGGGTTCAGAGGGTCCCGGAGACCGAAGCCCAGGGCAGGGTCCACACTTCCGCGGTGACGGTTGCCGTGCTCCCGGAGGCGGAGGAGTTGGACGTACAGATCAATCCCGAGGATCTGAGGATCGATATCTTCCGCTCTTCAGGGCGTGGTGGTCAGCATGTGAATACGACCGATTCCGCAGTGCGCTTGACACATTTGCCCACCGGGCTTGTCGTAACCTGCCAGGATGAAAGGTCGCAGCACAAGAACAAGGCCAAGGCGATGAAGGTACTCCGTTCCAGGATGCTTGACATGCAGACATCCGAGCAGCAGACCAGAATCTCGGAGGAACGCAAGAGCATGGTGAAATCAGGAGACAGGAGCGAGAAGATCAGGACCTACAACTTCCCGCAGGCCAGGGTAACGGACCACAGGATCGGACTCACTCTGTATCGTCTGGATCAAGTCATGCAAGGGGACCTGGACATGCTTCTGGACCCGATCAGCGCACACTACCAGGCTGATGCTCTCAAAGGAGAATCATGGCCCAGCGGCAATGGACCATCAAGGAACTCCTGAGGGTCACCGCCGAATATCTCCAGGGCAAGGGGGTGGATAGCCCCAGACTCAGCTCCGAAGTCCTTCTGGCTCATCTTCTTCAAGTTGATAGAATCCGACTGTATCTCGATCCCGAAAAACCCCTCCAGGATGACGAGCTTGCCGCTTACCGCGCCCTCGTCAGAAGAAGAGCGAACCGGGAACCTCTTCAGCACATCACGGGTTTTCAGGAATTTTGGTCCGCGGATTTTGCGGTGGGGCCGGAGGTGCTCATCCCAAGGCCTGAGAGCGAACTTCTGGTGGAACAGGCAATTGAGATCATGGGCGCCAATCGGCCCGATCGGAATCCCACACCTTTCTTCCTCGACCTGGGAACGGGCTCCGGCGCTCTGATTATCTCCCTGGGAAGGGAATTTCCGGAAGCATTCCTTTGTGCGACCGACATTTCAACTGAGGCGATAAGAATCGCCCGGGAAAATGCACGGAAACACCGGCTGGGAGAGAGGATTGAATTTGTGTGCGGAGATCTCTTCAGTCCCTTTAAGCCGACGACCTCACTTTTTGATCTTGTCCTGACCAATCCCCCCTATGTCGCTTCCGAGGTGCTGGATACGCTCATGCCTGAAATCCGCTTTGAGCCGAGAGTGGCTCTGGACGGCGGCCCCGGCGGCATGCGCTACATTGAAAGGATCATTCCCGATGCCGCCGACTTCATCAGGCCGGGTGGCTGGCTCCTTGTGGAAATGGACCCGTCGCAGATACCAACCGCCCTGGAACTGATCGAGAGGACAGGCCGATACAGGCAAGCGAAGGCAGTCAAGGATTATAGTCGCCGGCTGCGGATAGTGGCCGCACAGCTGGCATGATTCCGGCTCGGAGTCACTCTTCTTGACACCTTCTTGCTGAAACGGTATTTTCATCCGGTTTTCAACTGAGAACCGACAACCACCGACGGACCTGCCTAATGTCAAAATTTCTGGGTAGATGGCTCAAGATCTATGAAGGCGAGTTAAGCCTTTTCTTCTGGTCAACCCTCCTTTTCTTCACTATTCATGTCTCCGATATCCTGCTGAACAATTTCGGGGAAACCGCTTTCCTGAAGCGGTTCGGCGTGGAATACCTGCCGGTTATCTACATGACGAATGCGGTCACGACCTTCTTCCTCATGAGCTTTCTCACAGGGATCATGGCCAGGACGCCCAGCAGCCGGCTTCTATACTACATGCTGATCATATGCGGCACCTCCGTGGGAGCGATTCGCCTTCTCATCCCCCTCGGATTCGAGATGATCTACCCCGTGATCTACATCATGAAGTCCCAGTACGAAGTGCTTCTGGGACTCCTGTTCTGGGATACGGCCAATGATCTTTTCAATACCAGGCAGTCCAAAAGGCTGTTCCCCCTGCTCACTGCCGGAGGCGTTTTGGGAGGAGTGACCGGCAGTTTCCTGACTCCTATGGTTGCACGGGGAATCGGGATTGATAATCTCATGTTCGTGTACCTGGGAACCGCTCTTGCAGGGGCCATGGTCGTGGGCAGAATGGGGTCTCTCTTTCCATTGTTAAACAGAATGGAAAGTGAAAAGAAAGGCAAGAAGACCCGCTCTTCCATTTTGAACGAGTTGAGGAAGGTCATCCCGATACTAAGGGAGTCGACCCTTGCCAAAATCCTGGTCGTTCTTACCCTCGTTCCCAACATAGTGATCCCGATCATCAACTTCGAGTTCAATTTCGCCGTGGACCAGACCTTCGGCACCGAAGGGGGAATGCTCAAATTCTTCGGTTATTTCCGAGGATCCATGAATATCGTCAGCTTCGTGCTGCTGCTCTTTGTCGGGCGGATTTACGGCAAATGGGGTTTGCCCATCGCCCTCATGTTTCATCCAATTAATTATGTCATTGCCTTTCTTGCCTACCTGCTGAAGTTCGACATCTTTTCGGCCATGTACTCCCAGCTTTCCACGACCGTGTTGCGGAACACCATCAATAACCCTGCCAGGGCGGTTCTCATGGGGCTGTTTCCGCCGGAGCACCGGTCCGTGGTCAGACCCTTTCTTAGAGGCACCGTGGTTCGAATCGGCATCCTCCTGGGATCTGGAACAATCCTGCTCTTTCAAGGGGTCATGCATCCGCGATACTTGTCAATCATTGCAATTGCATTCGTTTCCATATGGATTGTGACAACCTTCATTCTCAAGAGAAGGTACTCCGCCATCCTTCTGGATCTGATATCCCGGAATATGCTGGACATGAAGTCACTCGAGGAGAAGGATGTCGGCCATTTATTTCTGGATAAGAAAGTCCAATCGCAACTCGTCGAGAACTTCCTTTCCTGCAAGGGAGCCACCTGCCTTTGGTATGCCGGCCTGATCAAGTCTCTGGGACTGAAAAACCTGGACGATCATATCCTTGCCGTCCTGAAGAATCAGGACGAGAAGACGGCAATAGGTCTTCTCGAGATCATGTCCGGAGATGCGGGAGCCAAGGCGATTCCCTTGTTTGTGGATTTGATCAAAAAGAGAAGCCCAAATCTTACCCTCGCTACGCTCAAGGCGGCCGGCCGAATAGACCCCAAGATCTCGGGTGCTTTTCTGAGGCGGGCCTTTGAGGCGGCGACACACCCCCAGATCAAGGCTTACGCCGTGGCGGGCCTTTATAGCGAAAACCCGCAAGAATATGATCCGCTCATTTTATCGTGGCTTTCTTCGGCGGAGGCGTCCGAGCAGAAAGCAGGAATCATTTCCGCCGGCAAGAGTGGAAACGCGGAATTCATCCCGCCCCTTCTTCATGTTCTCCAGAAAAAACAGGACAGCTCCCTCATTTCGCTTATTCTCGAAGCCTTGCGCGGGCTGGAAGCCGAAGGGCTCAATGAAATAGCCCTTCCATACCTGCGACACGATTCCGAGAGTGTGCGCAAATCTGCCATGGAATCCATCAACATCACGGAAGATGATTCCGTAAGGGCTATCATTCCCCTGCTGGGAGATCCTTCGGATATTGTCAGGGATCAAGCCCTTGCCAAGCTCCAGGACTCCTCCTATCAGAGCGGTGAAGTTCTCATCGAATCCCTCAGTCTCCCGAATCGAAGGCTTAAAGAAGGCGTCTTTTCTCTGTTGCAGTCATTGCAGATCAGAGACCTCGATATCCTGAAATTTGCCAAATCTCAAATGGTGCGGGCATACATGAATGTGGCGGAGGTGAAAGCGATCGAACACCTCCCTGAAAGCCCGGAAAAGAAGCTGCTGGCCGATCATCTGCTTCAAATGAAGAAAGAGCGGGCAGACATGGTGTTGCGGGTGCTTTCCGCTCAAGACCCCACCGGCCATTTGAGGCTTATCCACAGAGGGGTGCTCTCGGCAGATGCGCGCCAGAGGGCCAATGCCGTTGAGGCGATGGAGGATATTCTTGGAAGTGTGCTCTCAAGGGGTATGATCCCCCTGCTTGAGGATCTTTCCCCCAGCCAATGCCTTGAGGCTGGTAAGAAGTTTTTTGAGCCGCCGCGGCTGGATTCGATTCCCGAGGCCCTTCACGCCCACCTGCTTTTAAAAAAGGATTGGGTGACGGTGATACTCTCTCTCTCAATGGTCGAAAAACAGGGGATCGACATACTGGAAAAAATCGACATGGAACCGCTCCTGAACTCCGGAAATCGGTTTGTTCGCGAATCAGCGAGAAGATACGCCGAACGGAGCGGCCCGCATTCCCTCCAGAAGGAGCAAAAAATGGAAACAGGAATCAGCATCCCCGACAAGATCCTCCACTTGAAGAGCATCCATATCTTTGAGGGTTTGTCGGTGAGCGAGCTTGCTGCGATTGCCTCGGTCACAGAGGAAGTCATATTCCCCAAAGGAACGGACATCATCAAGGAGGGGGAGAGAGGGGAAACCATGTACATGATCATCGACGGAGGAGTTTTGGTGATCAAGGGTTCTCAAGGAGGAACGGAGATCGTTCTGGATCGGATAAAGACGGGAGACTATTTTGGAGAAATGGCCCTTTTCGAAGACCTCTTGCGGTCTGCAAGCATCCGAACGGAGGAGGACACAAAGGTCCTGGTCCTGGACAAGCGGGAATTCACAGAGATCGTAAGAGAGTATCCGCTTATCGCCCTTCAGATCTGTAAAGTTCTCAGCCAGCGACTCCGTAAGCTGCACGAGCGAATTCAGCACTATGAGCATTCGCCCGCCTGCCCCGATTCCCTGCCGGCCAATTCGGGGGCATGAGTTTTCATTGATCATTTTTCAAAGGGAGGGGAGCACAAAACATCGCAGGGGGTTACCCCCCAGGGGAGTGTACAGGCGGGACGTCTTCAAATGAAAAATGATAAATGACAAATGTTAAATGATAGATGTCTCTATCGATTGACGAACACTCCTATCTTTCGACCGGTCCTTGGATTGAGAAATCTCCCGGCAAGACTCATTCCGTTATTGCGGGTAAGTTTCAGTGCCGCAGCATTGTCCAGGCCAATCGTTACATAGATCCGCTGATCACGGGACCGCTCGACCAACCCGCTGATCAACTTCCCTGCAATACCGGCACCCCGCCAGTGTGGATCTACCGAGGTGTAGCCCCTTTCCAGATAACCCGAAAGATCCAGCCCCGTGGCTGCCTCGATTTGCCTCCGATACTCCTCCTTCTGGCGTTTCAATATGACCGTCCCAATCACATCCTGTTTTCGATCCATTGCATAGCCGATCAGGAACGCATTACGGAGATTTTCTTTCACAAAGGCGTGCCCTACCTCGCCGTGATCCAGAATCAACCGCTCAATCTGAGCCAACCGCTCCTTTGAAATTTCTTCAGGATGTTCAAAGTGGAAAGTGATCTCACGAATCGTGTCGGGCATGGAACCTCTTAAACTACGATCTTCCAGTTTTTACAAGCACTTTCGAAATTGACACTCTCCTTCTTTTGCTCTACCATGTTTCAGACAAAGAAGATTTGCCACAAAGACACTAAGGCACAAAGAAAATACAATACTCTTCTTGGTGTCTTTGTGTCTCAGTGGCGAGACTTGGTTGCGGCCGTAGGCCTGCATTGGCACAAGGTGGTTCGCCCTATAAATCCGGTCACTCCACAGGAAATGAATATCTGGATTCTCACTGTCAGAAGTCATCGCTATCATCCGAACAGAAGACTCCTGGAGGCAGCCGGAGGTCTCAGACAAAAGGCATCTCTCATTCATCCCGGAAAAATTCATCTCATTGTGAACGGTCACAGACTGGGCATGGGCGGCCGATTTTTCAAGCGGTCTCCCGATCTCCTTATCCCTCGTCTCGGGGCCACAATCAAGGAATACGGCCTTACGGCCATTCGTCATTTTCAACTCATGGGCGCTGCTATGATGAACCGCTTCGAGCCGATTCTTCTCGCAAGCAACAAATTCCTGTCCCTCCAGACACTCGCTGCTGCGGGAATACCGGTGCCCGAGACCTCTTATGCCAGCAATCCGTCGAACTTCGAAACCGCCCTGTCCGGGATGGGAGGATTCCCGATTGTGATTAAAATCGCAAGCAGCCGCCAGGGAAGCGGTGTTTTCCTTTTCGATACATTGGAAAAGGCCGGGCCGATCCTTGAAGATCAGCTCAACAAGGGCCACGGTCTCCTGATGCAGAGATACATCCCCCCGGAAGGGAGGGCGGATTTTCGGGTTCTCGTCGGGGGGGGCGAGATTCTCGGTGCCATGTCCCTGAAGCCTAAAAAGGGGGAGTTCAGATCCAATATCCACCTTGGCGCCAGTGCACAAGCAGTGGCATGCAGCGAGGAGATGGCCTCCCTGGCACTTCGTTCCGCCGGGGCCCTCGGGCTTGATATTGCCGGGGTCGATCTGGTCCAGGATAAACACAAGGTCTTGCGGGTGATGGAGGTGAATTCCACCCCCGGGTTCAAGGGGCTGGAGAAATGCACGGGGAAGGATATTGCCGGTGCAATCATTCGGTGCGCGATGAAGATGAAGGGATAGCCTATGAGAATCGGGTTTGTGATGGACAGGCTGGATTCAATCTCTCCGTTGAATGAAACGACGAGCCACCTGATGTACGAGTGCAACCAGCGCGGACATACGGTCTTCTTCATGGAGCCACATGACATTTATATCAGGCGGAACGAAGTGGTGTCCAGGATGAGGAACATCACCGTGCCCAAAGATATGAGTATGCAAAAGTACTGGAGGTCCCTCATCCATTGTCTCAAGAAAGACGAGCTCATTTATGAAAGTCTGGGTGAACTGGACGCCATATTTCTAAGGAAGAATCCGCCCTTGATCTATCAGTGCATGGAGTGGCTCGACCCGGTCAACGATGGCGTCTTCATGATCAACAGCACCAGAGGGCAGATCATCGCCAACAGCAAACTCTACATTCTGAACTTTCCGGATATCATCCCTGAGACCCATGTATCCCGGGACCCTGCGAGGCTCAAGAAGATCATCGATGACTTCGGCGGGGCCATGGTGGTCAAACCCCTGCGGCGGTATGGGGGAGAAGGTGTCATCAAGGTAAGCGTGAGGGACAGAGAAAACCTGAATTCTCTCATCCATTATTATGTGGCAGCGTATAAAGCCTACCCCGAAAGGGAGCCGATCATGGTTCAGGAATACCTCGACGGTGTTCAAAGGAACGGCGATGTGCGGATCCTCTTGCTGAACGGCGAGATCATGGGGGCGATGAGGAGAAAGGCTCAGGAGGGAGAGTTCCGGACGAATATCCACGCAGGCGCAACCGCATACAAACATGAGGTGACGCCGGCCGAGGTGAAGATCTGTAAAACACTCAAACCGAGACTGATTGCGGATGGCCTTTACTTCGTAGGCATTGACATTATCGAAGACAAACTGGTCGAAATCAATGTCCTGAGTCCGGGGGGAATACCTCGCATCAACCGATTGAACAAGGTAAAACTTGAAACCAATGTGATCGATTTCATCGAGCACAAGGTGAAGGAAATGAAGTCGGTTAACAAAAAAAAGAAAGTGAGAGGATCATGATGTACGCCAAGACAATGAAGGTTCCGGCAAAAGGCATTTCCCTCCTGATGTTCCTCTTCGTTCTGCTGGTGTCCGTGAACGGCTTCCATTGCAGGACAGCATCGGCTGGACCCATTATCAAGATCGGCATTCTCGAGGAGCCCAAGACCCTCAATGTCTGGCGTGCCAGCGACACGTGGTCGAAACGAGTCCTGGGCAAGATCTACCAGCCTCTTTTCCTCCGGGAGCCGAGAGAGCTCAAGCTGATTCCCTGGCTTGCCGCGGCGCCGCCTGCATATGACCCCGCCAGCCTCTCCTATACCCTGACCTTGAGAACAGCCAAGTGGTCGGACGGCACAGAAATTACTGCGGAGGATGTGGCCTTCACAGGTGAACTGATCAAGGAGTTCAAGATCCCAAGGGAATACTCCTCCTGGGAGTTCGTCAAGAAGATCGAGGTGGTCGACAAGCACACGGTTCGGTTCTTCTTGGACCACCCGTCCGCTACCTTTCTCGCGAGAACCCTCACTACCGACATTGTCCAGAAAAAGGAATGGGAGAAAGTAGCGCAGGAGGCAAGAGCGGCGGAAAAGCCGCTGGTCGCCCTGCATAACAGCAAGGTCGATCATCCTGTAAGCAGCGGGCCCTTTCTTCTAAAGGAATGGAAAAAGGGGTCCTATCTCTTTCTGGAAAAGAATCCGCACTTCTTTGGAACCGGACAGAAAATCGAACAGTTTGTCCTCGGACCGTACATAGACGGCATTGTCTTCAAGGTATACGGGACATCGGATGCCGCGGTCCTTGCCCTCAAGACAGGCGATATCGATCTTTTCTGGTGGGGAATCCAGTCCGGTTACATGGATGACCTGAAAAAGGAAAAAGGCGTTACGCTCTTCACCAACGAAAAGAGCGGGCTCTACTTCCTTGGTTTCAATCTCAGGAAAAAGCCCTTTGACGACGTCCAATTGAGAAGAGCCGTCGCCACACTCATCGACAAGGACTTCATTCTCGAGCGGGTGCTTCAGGGACATGCGGTCAAGATGTGGTCGATCATTCCTCCCGGAAATAAGTTCTGGCACGCTGCGGACGTCCCCCGGTACGGCGAAGGTCTTTCGAGAGATGAACGAACGAAGGCGGCGTACGAGATCCTGAGCAAAGCAGGGTATACCTGGAGAGTCCCTCCTGTAAATTCCGATGGAAAAGTGGTCAAGGGAGAAGGACTGATCCTGCCCGATGGAAATCCGATGGAGGATTTCACTATTCTGACACCGCCATCCGACTATGACCCGCATAGAGCAATGGTGGGCATGATGGTGCAGGAATGGTTGAGAATGGCGGGCATCCCGGCTTCGGCCAAGCCGATGGCCTTTGGGTCTCTCATGGAGCAGGTCAAGAGTCGCCACCAGTTCGACCTTTTCGTCCTGGGGTACGGGAGTCTTTCCCTGGACCCCGATTACCTGAAGAACTTCTTCCATTCGCAAAACGATGCTGCCGGTGGATGGAACATGAGTGGATACAGGAACGCCGAGTTCGACCGGATTGCAGACGAGTCGAGCGGCGAAATCGATGAACAGAAAAGAAGGCAACTCATAGTGGAAATGCAGAAAATCATTCTCCGGGATGTGCCGTATATCCCGATTTACAACCCCAATCTGATAGAGGCAGCGCGAACCGACCGTTTCACGGGTTGGATCGAAATGCTGGAAGGGATAGGCAACATCTGGTCTTTCTGCCAGATCAGAGCCCGGTAGACATGGAGACACATCGATTTGTCATCCGACGGTTGATTCAGATCGCCGTCATATTCTTCGTCATCCTCACTGCCTTGTTTTTCCTCTTCCGGCTCGCGCCGGGGGACCCTGTCTCCAGGATGGTGGATCCGTCCATGACTCCCGAGGATGCCAGGCGGTTGATCAGCCAGCTCGGTCTGGATCAGCCCGCGTGGAAACAGTACCTCATCTATCTGAAGAATTTCTGCACCGGAGAATTCGGCCATTCTTTTCATTATGGCCGTCCTGTGGCTGAGATCATCAATGAACGGTTGCCTAACACGATTCTCCTGTTCACGACCTCGATCATTCTGGCCGCCCTGGTAGGAATTTCCTGGGGAAAGCTGGCCGCATGGCACAAGGGCAAGAGAATGGACGTCGGGCTGACCATCGGATCTCTCGTCACCCACACCCTTTTTCTGCCGTGGCTTGCTCTCATCATGATCTGGCTTTTCGGCTACAAGCTGCGATGGGTTCCAATCACGGGGATGATTTCAGAGGACGTGTGGCTCGATCCCACCTCGACCTTCTGGGCAAAATCGGCCGACATCCTCCACCACATGCTGCTTCCGCTGGCCACACTCTTTCTGATCCACTTCGGCAGCTACCTGCTGATCATGCGGAGCAGCATGCTGGACACTCTCGGGGAAGACTACATCCTGACCGCCAGGGCAAAGGGATTGACTGAAAAGGTGATCCGCAGCCGGCATGCTGCCAGGAACGCGGCGCTCCCTGTGATCACGAGCCTCGGACTGAGCCTGGCATTTTCGATCAACGGGGGGGCCTTGACCGAAACGGTTTTCACATGGCCGGGGATCGGCAGGGAGCTTGTCTCCGCAGTAAGCCACAACGATTACCCCTTGGCGCAGGCCTCGTTCCTGCTGATCGCGGCCGTGGTTCTTGTTTCAAACCTGGTGGTTGACGTGCTGTATGCGTATCTGGATCCGAGGATCAGGTATTGAGATTTCAAATTTCAGATCTCAAATTTCAAATGCCAAGTGATAGATGATACATGCTGAACGCGAAAAAAGATAACGGCTTCTCGACGCGTTTCCACTGGTGGGCTCATTTCCGGGAAGGGTGGTCCGTGTTCATCGAGAACCCTCTCGGAAAGATAGGGATCGGCCTGCTCATTCTGTTCGGGGTCATGGCAGCGTGCAGCTACATCCCTCCATTGATCGACCCCATGTACAATCCCATGGCAGGTGTGGATCCGCAGGTGTACTCTTCCGTGGGTCCCTCGCTGAAACATTGGCTGGGAACGGACTTCATGGGAAGGGATATCCTGAGCCAGCTCCTCGCCGGCGCCAGGGTTGCATTTATGGTTGGGGTTTCTGCCGCATTCATGAGTATCTTCCTGGGAACCGCTGTGGGGATGGTCGCCGGGTACTCCGGAAAGTTCGTGGATACCGTACTCATGCGACTGGCCGACGTGGTGATGGTGATGCCCACCCTGCTCGTCGTGATCATTCTGGCTTCCCTCTTCGGCCAATTGAGCATCTGGACCATTGTCCTGATCATCGCTTTCTTTCGCTGGCCTGGGGTTTCAAGGGTGATCAGGGCTCAGACCCTTTCCCTCAAGCAAAGACCTTTTATTGATGCGGCCAGGGTGGCCGGGGCATCCCACCTCAGGATCATTTTCAGGCACATCATGCCGAACGTGCTGCCCCTTTCCTTTCTTTACATGACATTTCGGGTCACGTCGGCCATAACCATTGAAGCGGCCCTCGCTTTCCTCGGGTTTGGAGATCCCGGCACCGTGAGCTGGGGAATGATGCTCCAGTGGGTGTGGAAAACGGGTCACATGTTCAAAGCCCCCTACTGGCTTCTTCCTCCGGGACTGTGCATCTCTCTGATCACCCTCTCTTTCTACATGCTGGGAAGGGCAATGGAGGAAGTGCTCGATCCGAGGTTGAGAAAGGAGGAAAAATCCATCTGATGACCCTGTTATCCGTCGAAGGACTGAGCGTCTGTTACCAGACCGGCAGAGGGTACATGAATGCGGTGGAGCAGGTCTCCTTCTCGCTGGACAAGGGCAGATCCCTGGGCTTCGTAGGCGAGTCCGGGTGCGGTAAGACGACTCTGGGAATGGCACTGATGCGATTGCTTCCAAGTAATGGGAGGATCACGGAGGGGAAGATCTGGTTCAATGGAGAAGATCTGCTCCGCAAAAGCGAGGAAGAGATGCGGAGGCTCCGCTGGAAAGAGATGGCAATGATCTTTCAGGCGGCCATGAATGCGCTCAATCCGGTCCACCGCGTGCAGGATCAGATTGCCGAGGCCATCCTGACTCACTATCCTGAGACGGACAAGCGGGCGGCCCTGGATAGGGTAGCGGAGCTCTTTCGGCTGGTGGGCTTGCCGGAGGATCGCATGAGAGATTACCCGCACCAGTACAGCGGCGGAATGAAACAGCGCGCGATCATTGCCATGGCCCTTTCCTGCAACCCGAAGCTGATCATCGCGGATGAGCCCACCACCGCTCTGGATGTGATCGTGCAGCATCAGATACTTGAAAGGACCAAGAGTATACAAAAGGAATTGGGATTCGGGATCATCTTCATCTCCCATGACATCTCCGTAGTAGCAGAGGTCTGCGACGACATCGGGATCATGTACGCGGGGCAGCTCGTGGAGGTCGGGGCAAAAGAGGAGGTCTTCAAAGCTCCAAGACACCCCTATACCATTGCGCTTTTTTCCTCCTTTCCCACCCTGACCGAAAAGAGGAGCCTGATGCCCATACCGGGGGAAACCCCAAGCCTTATAGATCCGCCGGCCGGATGTCGATTCTGCGACCGCTGCCCGGGGGCTCAGTCCACCTGCAGTTTGCATTTCCCCTGCTGGGTAGAAGTTTCCGAGAACCACCGGGTAATGTGTTCCTGCTGCTCCCCGGCTTCCGCTTCTCGGGGCAGAGGGTAGTCTCTATGAATCAACATCAACAACCGGTGCTCAGATTGGAAAATGTGTCCAGAACGTACAGGAGCAGGTCCATTTTCAAGCGGAGGGACCGGGCGCCGGTCAGGGCTCTCAACAAGGTTTCTCTCGAAATCGCCGATGGTGAAATCCTGGGATTGGTTGGCGAAAGCGGAAGCGGCAAGACGACATGCGGCCGGTTGATAGTCAAACTGGAGGAGCCTCAGGAGGGTGTGATCTCCCTTGACGGCGTGCCGATCACGGGTCTGAAAGGAAGCAGGCTTCGGGAGTATCGTCGAAAGGTGCAGATGATCTTCCAGGATCCCTACCAGTCATTGAACCCTCAGCTTTCCATCCTGGAGTCCATTTCAGAACCTCTTACCATACACCGGATCGGAGACAGGAAACAAAGAAGGGAAAAGGTTTTGAACGTCCTTCGAGATGTGGGGCTTTCCCCTCCTGAGCGGTTCATCTTTCGTTACCCTCATCAGTTGAGCGGGGGTCAAAGGCAGCGGGTGGCGATAGCACGTGCCATGGTCCTGAAGCCTGAGGTAGTGGTCGCCGATGAACCGACGTCCATGCTGGACGCTTCCTATTCCGCCCAGATATACAATATTCTCCTCGACATGAGGGATCGACTCCACGTGAGTATCCTGTTCATCACCCATAATCTTGCTGCGGCCAGGTATCTCTGCGATCGCATAGCCGTCATTTACAGGGGCAGTATCATGGAGATCGCACCTGCCGCGGAGGTGATCGAGCGTCCGAAGCATCCTTACACCCAGGCACTGATCGATGCGCTCCCGAAGTTCGGCATGGGGGAAGAGAGGAGCAGATTCAACTCTCTCCTGCTCACGGAAAGAGAGAGGGCTTCCATATCCAGCTGCCTCTTCTTCGAGAGATGCGCTCGTGCAAAGGAAAGGTGCGGCCGGGAGGCGCCTTCTCTGGGTTGTTTAGCGCCTGGTTGCAGCGTCGCCTGCTTCCACGCTGAAGCCGAATCGATCGGAGGAAACAAAGCCGACCAATGCTGTTACGGCATCTAGAGGATGCGGCTGCGATCTTTTCGTCCCTCAAGGGTACTCTTGTGGGCGTGGGAATGACAGCTTATTCCCGGATTATCCCCTCCTTCTTCTGCAAGAGCTATCATATCGTCGCCCTCAGGAAAACGGGAGATCTGCACGTTCTCAGAGAAAAAACCCGGGTCTTCTGCCTGGAAGAGGAACTCGGAAGTGCGGTCAAAGAAGAGGGTTTTCAATCGGCGAGACTCCTGGCCCATCCCCTCACCCGGGAATACCTGAGATCCCTGCCCGATCCAAAATACCTTTTACTATACCAGAACTATCCTGAACTCGAACACCTTGCCCGGGAAGAGAATTGGGTGCTTCTTGCAAATCCCCCCGATCTCCGGACCCGGACAGGATCGAGATCCTTTTTCAACGACCTTCTCCAGCGTCTCAAGCTGAATACCGCGGAAGGATTCCTGGTTCCCATTGAGGAATTATGGTCTCATGAATACCGCTACTGGGCAGAGAACGTGGGCCCAAAATTGGCTGTGCAGCTGCCGGAAGTCCGCATGGGAGGAGGCAGAGGGACTTTCTTCATCTCCTCGGAACCGCAGTTCCAGGCTCTTCAGGCGCGGTTGGAAAGGAGAAGCTGGCGCGGGTCCAGGCTTGAAACCATGACAGTGCGCAGATTCGTTGAAGGTACCCCTGCCAGCGTCGCTCTTTGTATCACGGGCAAGGGGATTCTCTTCTCTCGCCTCCAGACCCAGCTCCTGGATCTTCCATTCAGCAGGGCCATCCCTGAAAACGGGGTGTTCTGCGGGCACTCCTGGGACGATGCTCAATTTCCTGCTCCTGTTCGAGATGAGATTCCGGCTCAAACCGGTCCCATTGGAGAGCACATGAGCCGAATGGGATACCGCGGAATACTTGGAATCGATCTTGTCCTCGAAAAGGGGACAGGCAGGATCTACCCCATGGAAATCAACCCAAGGCTTACCGGCGCTTTCCCAATGCTTTCGCAGCTCCATCTCGGCAGGGGTCTCATTCCCATGGAGATCTTTCACCTGTTGGAATTTCTGGGCCTTCCCTATGAGGCCGACTTTGTTTCCATAAACCGGGAATATGCAGAGCCCGTGAAGGGAAGCCACATGCTCCTCTTCCTGATGAACGGCCGTGGACTGAAAAGCCCCCACCTGAAGGGAGGGTTGTACGAGCTGGATTCGCCTGGCGAAGTTGCGGGTTTCGTGAAGCCCGCAATGGACTACCGGGACATCGCGAATGACAGGCAGTTTATCGTTATCGACGGCCCGCCGGACGAGGACCTTGGGTCCGGTGACCCGCTTTACAGACTATGCAGACTCCTTTTCAACCATCCTCTGGACGGGAACAAAAGCGAAGAGATGAGCCGGGCTCTCAAAGCCGCAAAGTGGGTTCGTAATCAGATACTCCAGAGTCATTGATTCGGTTATCTTGAAATGATGACGAAATCGTGACCTTTTCGGAGAAGACTACCCCGGGACCCGCTTTAAGGAAATCGTAATTATGCAGAAGAAACTTCCTTTTGTCATTTCCGCTCCTCACTGCTCAAGCCGAGTACCCCCCGATATCAGAAGATCGCTTGCGCTGACCGATCAGGAAATCGAAGAATCTACAGATATCGGGACAAAGGAGATCTTCGGCGCTTTGCCGGCATTGGGTGTGTTCTGCGCCTCCTGGAGCCGGCTGGCCATTGACCTGAACCGGGGTCCCGAGCAGCGTGACCGAAAGGGCGTTGTAGCCCACGTCGATTACAGCGGCCGCACCATTTACAGGGAGGACGGTCTTCCGGGCACCGACGAGGTGGAGCGCAGGATTCGGGACTATTACTTCCCCTATCATCAGCAACTCAGGAGCGCTCTGGATCTGCCTGAGGCAGCGGGTCTCTTCGACTGTCACTCTCTTTTCGGCACAGGCCCCCCTGAGGCGCCTGACCCGGGAGAGACAAGGAGGGACATTACCCTGAGCAATAACGGGGATGAGGAGGGATTTGCCGTGCCGGAGCTCGGGAGTGCCACATGTCCGGCAGGGTTGCTGAACGCAATCAAAGGAACATTCGAGGATTCAGGTTTCTCCGTTTCACTGAATCGTCCTTACAAAGGCGGCTACATCACCACGCATTATGGCCGCACCCTTTTTGAAAAGGGAAAAATGGCTCTTCAAATAGAGATCAACCAGGACCTTTATTGCGCGCCCGGAACACTCGAGCTCGCGCCTGACAAAGTCAAGGAGGTACGTGAGAGAATCAACCACGTCTTCACAAAGATTGGAATGATGACAGCAAAGCACGGGTGAAATGCCGGGAAGGGTTTGCCCATTGATTATTGGCCGAGCATCCATATGTTATTCACTATGAACGTGATCTCTAGGATATTGATGGAGTCATGGTGGCTGGTTCAAGAGTCATCGATCTATATGATAATCGGGATACTCGTTGCCGGTCTGCTACGGGTTTTTCTCCGTCCTGAAGCGGTTTCCCGGCACCTGGGGGAAGGCCGTTTCTCCTCCGTGTTCAAGGCCGCACTGCTGGGGATACCTCTTCCACTTTGTTCCTGCGGGGTTCTGCCGGCTGCAGCATCGCTGAAGAAGCAGGGCGCCAACAACGGCGCACTCACCGCCTTTCTCATTTCCACGCCTGAATCGGATATTGACGCCATAGCCCTGACCTATGCCCTCACGGACCCGATCCTGACCGTGGCGAGGCCGGTCGCAGGATTTGCGACGGCTGTGGGGGCGGGAATAGCGGAGAATCTGCTCCATCACCAGAAGGTCGGCACGAAAAAATCGCCGGATCTGAGTTGCCCTGTCGACGGCTGTTGCGATGGAATCGATTGTTTGCCGGAGGAGCATCGGAGACATCATACAGCCGCCGAAAAACTGAGGGCTGGGCTCGATTTTGCCCGGAAAGATCTCTGGAACGACATCGCAGTCTGGTACTTCGCGGGGGTGCTCGTCGCAGGAGCAATAACGGTTGCCGTGCCATCGGATCTGATGGTTCGCTATCTCGGCGGTGGTTTCTATTCCATGCTCATCATGCTCATTGCGGCAGTTCCGTTCTATATCTGCGCCTCGGCATCGACTCCTATTGCGGCAGCCTTGATACTCAAAGGAGTCAGCCCGGGGGCGGCCCTGGTTTTTCTCCTGGCAGGACCGGCCACAAACATCACTTCCATTACCGTCCTCCTGAAGATCATGGGAAAGAAAGCCACGATGGTCTATGTCGCCAGCATCGCGGTATTCACCCTGGCTTCCGGACTCCTTGTTGACGAGATCTATCGGTTCTGGGGGGTCTCGGCCCAGGCAATGGTAGGAACCGCTTCGGAGATCATTCCTGTGTGGATCAAGATTGCTGGGGCTCTGTTGCTGATCGGGCTCTCCGTCCGGCCAATCTATAACGCCTTACGATCGAGGGTTATGAGGTTCAGGGGAAAGACAGAAGCCGCAAACTGCGGGTGCGGGTCAGCAATTTGCAGTATCGATGAGCTCCCGATGGCGGCATGTGGCTGCTCCGATACGCACTCTGGTATAGCCTCCAGCAAATGAGCAACGGTTTTTCAGCTTACGGCGTCGCATCTCTCCAATACATTGAATGGGTCGACACTAGTTCTTCTCTTTTCCCACCACCAGACCGTTTTTGAAATTGACCACGTGGCCTTCCGGGTAATGATAATGAACCGTCCACCGGCCGTGGCGCCGTTGCTCTTTCCTCAAATCCTGCGGCTTCCCAAGAAGAGACAAGACCTGCTTCTCGGCCATGCCGTTCGTCACGGTTTCGAAATTCTCCTTGCTGAATCGGATATCGGCATATTCTCCCATTTGATCGAGAGATATCGGCTCATCACGGTAGCGCAGCTCCTGAGCATCCGCCGAAACCGAAAAAGTCAGTACCATTGCCGTGCACAGTGCTAACAACAATTTCCTAGGCATTGTCTGCTCCTCAACCAATTCAATCCAACATCCCATGAGGCAGGATTGACATTATTTCCTTCTGCACTTATTCTCAAGAGAATTTGAAATCCTCCTTGACGAAATTTGATCCCTGTGAACCGTTACCGTGACTATAACACCTACCTTAGAGGAATCTTCGGAGAGCGGGTTCAGAAGATTCCCCTGGACGCAGGGCTGAGCTGCCCCAACCGTGACGGCACTCTGTCCCGCAACGGATGTATATTTTGCGACCGGAAGGGATCCGGTTCAGGGGCAATGATTGACCGGTCCATGTCCATTGAGGACCAGATCCTTTCAGGCATTGTTCACGCACGGCATCGATATGGGGCGCGCAAGTTTATTGCCTACTTCCAGTCGTTCACCAATACATATGGACCGCTCGACCGTCTAAAGGTTCTTTACGACTCGGCCCTGTCTCTCCCGGAGATGGTAGGATTGTCTGTCGCGACCAGACCGGATTGTGCGGATCCGGGGGTCATGGGACTCTTACGCTCCTACGGCGACAGATTTCTCGTGTGGGTGGAATTCGGGCTTCAATCGGCCCATAATGAAACATTGAAGAGGATCGGCCGGGGTCATGACGTGGCCGCTTTTGAAAAGGCGGTCATGAGCGCTTTGCGTTTTCAACTGAACGTATGCGCTCACGTGATCCTGGGATTGCCCGGAGAAAACAAGAACATGATGCACGAGACCGCCCGCTATCTGGGGCAGATCCCGATCAATGGTGTGAAAATCCATCTCCTTTATGTTGTGAAAGGGACCCCATTGGCGACCCTCTACGAAAGAGGCGAGTTCCGGTGCCTGGAAAGAGAGGAATACGCAGAACTGGCTGTGGACTTCCTTGAACTGCTCCCCCCTGAAATTGTCATTCAGAGACTAACGGGAGACCCCTTCGGAACCGATTTGTTAGCGCCTGAATGGGCCCGGGAGAAAGGGGCAAATCTTCAACTGATTAAAGAGAAAATGGAGGAGAGACAAACGTGGCAGGGGAAAAAACACGAAAAATCTATTGCTCGGAGATCCAGTACAAGAAGCTGAGGGTCTATTTCGCATCATCTGAGAAAGGTGCGGTCATGGTCGAAATGAGGTTGGCCGAAACCTCTGAAGATTGCGTTTCCTATTTCAAAGATCTTTTTCCGGACAGCCCGCTTGAGAAGAACCGGGAAAAGAATGGTCCTCTGATCGATGCGGTGCAAGCTGCATTGGCCAATAGCCCGGTGCCGGAGAGGATCCCTTTGGACGTGACCGGTACGGCTTTTCAAATGGCGACGTGGAGAGCAATCGCACGGATCCCTTATGGAACAACGAAAACCTATGCAGAAGTTGCTCGCATGGTGGGAAAGCCGTTCGCGGCGAGAGCCGTGGGTCAGGTAATGGGACGCAATCCCCTCCCCCTCTTTTTTCCCTGACACAGAGTGGTAGCCGCCCGTGGGATCGGCGGCTTCACAAGCGGCCTGGAGTTGAAGAGGTATCTTCTGGACCTGGAGCAAGGAAGGTCTGAGAAATGACGGCTAGGTCATGCTCTCAAGAAAAGTCTTTAGACCCTTGAGATCCCCCACATTATAGGTCTTGACCTTGCTTTCACGAGGGAGTGTTTTCTTCAGAAGGCCGGTGAGCACATTCTTCGGCCCCACTTCCACGAAGATATCTACCCCTTCTTTTAGCATCTTGAGCATGATGTCATGCCACCTGACCGGCTGTACAAGCTGGTTTGACATGATGTCTTTTATTTTCTGGGGGTCGGTCTCTTCGCCGGCCGTGGCGTTGAAAAGGATCTGGCTCTCCGGTTTACGGAAGGTGATACCCTGCATGAAGTCCCGGAATTCCTGAACTGCATTCTTCATCAGGGGACTATGCCAGGCGCCGCTGACATTGAGAGGAATCGCCTTGGCTCCCTTTTGCTTCAGGAGTTCGATTGCATACGCAAGGGGTTCCTTTTGACCCGTAATCACGATCTGCTGGGCCGTATTGTGGTTCGCGACGGCCACCACGCCCTTTTCTGCTGCGATTCGAACTACCTCGTCTACCTGCTTGATCGATAACCCCATGACCGCCGCCATGGAACCGGGGTTCCGATCAGCCTCTCTCTGCATCAACTCCCCTCTCTTCCTGGAAAGAAGAATCGCATCAGATTCGTTGATGACCCTTGCAGCTGCCAGTGCGGCATATTCTCCCAGGCTGTGCCCTGCGGATACGGCTGGTCTGATGTTCGATTCCGCCAGAGCGGAAAGGCAGACAAGATTTACCGTCGTAAGAGCCGGCTGGAGATTGACGGTCTGCGTCAACTCGTCCATAGGGCCTTCAAAGCAGAGTTTGGAGATGGGTCTTGGCGAGAGTTTGTCCAGATTATCGAAGAGGCCTTTGGAATGGGGAAATCGCTCAGCCAGGTCATGGCCCATCCCGATGACCTGTGAACCCTGACCCGGAAAAAGAAAAGCTATTTTCCCATGCATAGGAATGCCTTCCTTCCCTGAAACCGGTTATTTTTCATTACGCAGATGGGTTCGCTTCATAGACCCAAGCCGATGTATCTGCACGGTCTTTATTGAGAATCTGCGTTGACCCATTTTATTTCTGCGGTTCGCCGAATCTTTGATGCACCAGTTGCTCAAGCATGATGTCGTACTCCCGTGAACCCGGGACCAGAGACTTGTTATTGGAAAGCTGCTGCAGGATTTCGTTTTCGGCCCTCGTAAAATCTGCGTTTACCTGGTTCACGATACCGTTTACGACTTTGTAGATTTCCTGATCCGTCCCATAGACCTCTATGACACAGGGGTCATTGATGACGACCTCCAGAATAAATTGTGTCATATAGAGAGCAATGGGATTGGGGCGCTGCACCAAGTCCCGAAGGGGGGCTACAAAATACTTGAACTCGAATTCGTTGGTCTTCTGAAACTTCTTCAAACCTTTCAGGAGCAACTCGGACAAGGCCGCCGGGTCACTGGTCTCAATGACCCGTTCCATCATAACCGTTTGATGCAGTCTCTTTTGAATCTGCTGCAGTTTGAATTTAAAAAACCTGTCACGTTGAAAGACTTCCTGTCTTTCCTTCCTCTCCAATCGGTCCAGAATTTTATCCTGGACCCTTCCGCTATCGAATGTTCTCATGCTTCTCTTTTTCTTTTCGTCTGGATTTGCAGGGAGGCTCTCTCAATCACGATTCACTTTTCGCGCTTGAGGCAGCGGATTGGTCCTTGCTTTTCGAGGGCTCCGTCTTCTTTGCTTCTGACGAAGGGGATTCCTTCTTCTTCGCAGTCTGTGAACCGGACTTCGAACTATAGTCGGTCACATACCATCCTGTTCCCTTTAAATGAAAGGTATTCTGTGAAATGATCTTCTTCAATTTTCCATGGCATAATTCGCACTTGGCAAGCGGTGTGTCGGAAAATTTCTGCCACACCTCCATCTGATGGCCGCATTTCCTGCATTCATACTCATATATCGGCATGCTCATCACCTCGCAAATATTGATCGTTACCTGAGTCGACCTCCCCGATTCTGTGGAACCGATAGGAATCCAGTACATGTCCTAGCCTGGGGAGCGCCATTCCTTTCAGTACCCGGTGGGTAATTCCGTGTACAATCTCTTCCTCTTTTTCCTTGTCCCTGCCGGATATCTCATACCTTTGAAGGAAACTGCTGAACCGCACAATATGGATCAACTCGTGTGTAAAAATGTACACGAGCAGGGGGAGAAGCTTCAGTTCCTTGTCCCTATTCAGGGCGTTGAGAATTCGGTGATCCTGAAGGCAGATGAAGTAATACTCCCGCTTGAGTCTCGGCGACCCGATTTCTTCTGGAGCTCTCACCCCTCTGTCAAGGAATGCAAAGGCATGGGGTACTATTTGGGCAGGCTCCAGGCTGGACAGAGTCCGTACGTCATAGCGGTGTCTTTTCCACTGGACAGCCGAGAACTTGTAATAATCTCCGGTCTTATCCTCAGCAATTTCAAGGGCTTCACTTACCGTGATCAGCTGCTCTCTTTTGAAAGGCCACAACGCCATACCCTGTCTGCCTTTTCACAATATCAGTGAAGATAAGAAGAACCAGGGGAAAGTCAACACCAAGATTTAATGGTCTAAATGGCGGTGACTGGACTCGAACCAGTGACTCTGCGGATATGAGCCGCATGCTCTGACCAACTGAGCTACACCGCCTTGGCATGAAACGATTAGATTATAGAAAACAGATGGATTGTCAACGAAATAATTGGTCATTCCTTTGGCACTTCCCTTCCAGCTCACGCGGGCGATGTGTCAAAAAAAAGACGCCATGCGTATACAAAATACCACAAATTACGCATACAAGCCTATAAAATGATATAAAATAGCCTTAATTTAATAAAAATTACTATCAAGGCATGGCATGCCAATTGCATTAACAAAAGCCATCTCTGGGGTGTACGTTGCAATTTATGTAATTCCTGCCGTAAGGTTCGCTTAGGAGGAAGGATAAAAAAAGATTAGCAACGGCACATTCGGAGCGCCCTTCGGCAATGCCGGGGGGCTTTTTTTATAGGCAATTCATGAGCAGCGTCCCTTTAAAAGCGATAGATCTCCCCCGCACCATGCCACGATCGGTGTTTCTTGCCCGGTGCCGGGGTTCAGACAATATCGATAAGCGAAGTTCTTTTCATAAGTCTCGCAAATGATCTGCCTGCCTTTTACGAAATAGGGGCATTCATTGTTTTCACAATAGTAGAGATCGCAATCCCACCCGCTCTCTGCACAAGGCTCCCACTTTGCGAGAGGTTGCCGGCAATGCGGGCAGGTAGTTGAACCGTTTACCATCCTTATCATCCTCCATTTCATTTAATCGGCTGAACACGTGTTCGTCACATCTCTCCAGACAAGTCTAAGCCGGTAAGGTCAATGTACAAGAGGAATCCGACTGTTCTCGCGTGGAAAACCGTCTTGACATTCCACTGAAGCCATTGCTAGCTAATGCCCCGGTGCTGGCATAGGATGAACGGATCTTCAAGTGTAACAGGGGAATATTATGAGGGATGATCGAAAAAACGTCCTGACGGGAATCATCGCGTCAAGAATGTGCCCGCTTTGCGGGCATCACGAAATAGGGTTTGTTACACGGGACAGGGAGTTTCATGCACTGAAACCAGGGATGGCAGTCCAGATTCAAGGACCTTCCGAGACAGATCCTTTCCCTTCTGAGGAAAAGCCTGTTGGGTTGGGAGCAGTTTCTCCTCCGGAAAATATGGAGGACCGTATTCCATGGGCTCCGAGCCCGGTCATATCCAGGAAAGGACTGCGGATGAAGTATGCTGTCAGAATGAGACCGGATCATGCTCAAGAGATGTCGCCTGAGATCTATAGGTTTGCGTACCTCGAAAAGCTGCGAAATTTGATAGAGAAGGAGATTTGGGTTCCTCTTCCTGTAGTCCTCGACAGGTTCTTCACAGCCCCTCATCTGGCCTCCGGCAACCCGCAGCAGATTGCAGAGGCGATGTGGAGGGAGTTGTCGGAGGTGAGGGAACCTGTTCGGCGAGTCGAGGAATGGTTGATTACCGGCGAGCCTTCGGTTTTTGCCGAAGAACTGGAGGGCAAAGATCTGAGTGGGGAGATTTCGGGGGAACATGAGGAAAGAGAAGACCTCCTGAAGGAACTGGAGGAGCTGTCGCTCGAGGATTTCCTCGCCCTCTTGTGAGGCCTGTAAAGGAGTTCAAAAGCTCTTGTACGCCCTTGTAGGAACAACCTCCCGGTTGCGATTCATTGCTTCTTCGGAATCGCGAGCAGGAACTACAGACTGCTTCTCGAAGCGCAGTGAACACTCCCGTCAAACAAAACGGCCGGCACGAGCCGGCCGTCGTTCAATTCACTTTTCCTAAAGATACTTCTTAATCTCACCCGTCAGGGCCGGCACAATTTTGAACAGATCGTCCACCACCCCATAGTCGGCCCGCTGGAAAATGGGCGCCTCAGGATCCTTGTTGATGGCCACAATGACCTTGGAAGTGCTCATACCCGCAAGATGCTGAATGGCGCCGGATATGCCGCACGCGATATAGAGATTCGGTGAAACCACCTTGCCTGTTTGCCCTACCTGATCCGTATGCGACCTCCACCCGGCGTCAACCGCCGATCTTGAAGCCCCAACGGAAGCGCCGATCACCTGGGCAAAGTCTTCCAAAACCTTGAAACCTTCCGGTCCCTTCATCCCTCTTCCACCAGAGATAATTTTGTCCGCCTCGGTAAGATCCACCTTTCCGGATTGATCCTTGACGGCTTCCAGAACTTTTGTTTTCAATTCCTCGTCCTTCAGTGCAAATGTCGCGTCCACAATTTCACACGACTTCGAAGGATTCGGCTCGTTCATTGCCATGACGTTCGGCCTTGCAGTAGCCATCTGGGGAAGACTGTCACCGGAGAATCCCACTTTGGCGTAAGCTTTACCTGCATAGACCGGACGGATTGCCACCAGATTGCCGGACTCAATAGAAAATGCAGTGCAATCTTGGGCCATACCCACTCCCAATTTGGCCGAGAGGCGCGCCGACAGGTCCTTCCCCTGCACCGATGCACCCATCAGCAAAATCGCAGGGGTGGTCGCTTGAACGATCTGCGCCAGCACCGACACATAAGCGTCTGTGGTGTATTTCTCAAGCCTAGGATCATCGGCTACCAGAACCTTGTCAGCGCCATACTGGCCAAGGCTTGCGGCCTTGCTCTTGATATTGGAGCCAAGCAACACGGCCGTAAGGGACTGACCGAGTCCATCTGCCAACCGCCTTCCTTCACTGACCATCTCATACGAAATCTTCCGGAGTTCTCCGTCTCTTTGTTCGGCAATCGCCATAACTCCTTGTGCCATGTTCATCTCCTTTGCATAGGAAGCGTACACAGGTTCATAGGTTCAAATCGCCGTCCAAGCTTGCTGTCTCGGCTATTTCGATCACGGGCTGGATCTCAGAACGGCTACTCACCTGTTTCCCGCTGTTAATTTCTCGTCCTCTTATAAATCCGACCTTGAACCCTGAACCTTTTCTTAGATTACTTTGGCCTCTTCATGAAGGACCTTCGCCAACTCGGCCGCTTTCGCTTCAGGGGAGTCTCCTTGAATGATTTTTCCCGCTTTTCTCTGGGGAGGAGGTGTCAACTGGAGAACCTTGAGTTTTCTCGCACCTTCGCCGAACTCCGCAGCGTTCAGGCCGAGAGCTGCCAGATTTTTCTCCTCGACGGGTTTTTTCTTGGCTTTCATGATTCCAGGAAGAGAGGCATACCGTGGCTCGTTCAACCCTTTCTGCGCAGTGATCACGGCAGGGAGGCTTGATTCGATAACCAGGGTCTGTCCCTCCACCGGCCGATTCACCTTGACGGACTTCCCATCTGCTGCAACTTCCACCTTGACGATGATGGATAGATGAGGGATCCCGAGCTGCTCTGCAAGCGTGGCGCCGACAAGACCCATGTCCTCGTCCACACCCCTTTGCCCTGTGAAGATGAGGTCATATTTGAGGTTCTTGATCGCCGCCGCGAGAGCTTTGCCTATGGCTATAGGGTCACTTCCTTCGGCAGCCGGATCACTTATGAGAACACCTTTGTCAGCCCCCATTGCAAGGGCGGTGCGCAGCGACTCCGTTACTGTCTTGGGGCCGAGGCCCACCACCGTAACCTCTCCGCCGAGCTTTTCCTTGATCCGCAGGGCCTCTTCCACCCCGAATTCATCATAAGGATTCATTATCCACTTAACGCCGTCCTTCACAATAGACTTTCCGTCAGGAGCGATCTTGATCTGCGCCTCCGTATCTGGAACCTGTTTGATGCATACAATGATATTCACGTTTCCCTCCTTATCTCCTGGTTTGGATCAGTTTGACCACTCGCGGTCATGACAGGGAGCTGAGCTCGGTTACTCAGCCGTTGGATGTGCCGGATCTCTGATCAGTCCGTATAGGAAATACTCGCTGATTTGCTTGGCAGCTGTTTCAATATCATACTTCTTATGGCTTGACAATACCCAGAACCTGGACATCTCGTCCAACGCGCCGAAGAAGGCCCGTTTGGCTATTTCGGGAATGACGGACTTCCTGAAAACCCCCTGTTCCTGACCTTCCCTGATCACGTCGCTGATCAGGTTGAGGTACTGGAGGAATTTCTCGTTCTTGTACTCCTTCATGAACTTGCTGCTTTGGCGCAGTTCTACCTGAATGATTTCCGCCATATTCTTGTTCAACTCGATCAGCCTCAGATGGGTAAGGGCAAACCTCTCGATCTTCTTGACAGCATCCTTTTCCCTGGAGACCTCATTGATCATGTTCTCCAGAACGGCTCTCATCTGTTCCTCGAAAAGAGAGATCAGGATGTCGTCCTTGTTGTCGAAATAGAGATAGATGGTCCCGTCCGCCACCTGGGCTTCTTTTGCGATGTCCGAAACCTTGGCGTGAAAAAACCCCTTCTTTGCAAAAACCTTGGTGGCAGCGTGGATTATACGATGATACTTGTCTCCGTTTCTACTCTTCATGGGCCTCCAGAAAACTGAATGACTATTCATTCACTAACATCACGGAAAAACACCTGTCAAGTCCTTTTGGAGGTCGGGCAAAGGACCTTGGTTCCCTCCAAGGAATCCCATCTTTGCATGAGTTCTCTCTGCCGAACGGATTTTGCGCTCAGACTTGACAAAGCACGGGAACTCTGAAAGATAAGAAACTCCAGAGTTCGTACGCTCCGATATAATCGGACGGTTTCCTCTGGAACGCTTGGAAGGCTAGCCCCGGAACCAGTGGGCATTTTCCCGGGATCCGCAGCTTTTGGTTTAAAATAACCTTATAGCGCATTGAATGCTTTCAAAGGAGGGCTGGGAAATGGAAACAGAAAAACTGCTTCAAGGGAAAAGGGTATTGATAGTCGATGACGAACCCGACGTTCTTGATTCTTTGACTGAGCTTCTGAGCATCTGCATGATTGATCGTGCATCTACATTCGAGGAAGCAAAAGAGCTTCTCGAAACATATAACTACGATTGTGTTGTTCTTGATATTATGGGCGTTAGCGGATTCGAACTTCTCCGGATTGCGAAAGAAAAAGACCTCCCTACTCTAATGCTCACCGCCCATGCCTTGAACGAAGACACCTTGAAGAAATCCGCTGAAGAGGGAGCTTCCTACTATGTTCCCAAGCAGGAAATAGGAAAGATTGATGTGTTTGTCGCAGATGTCATTGAGGCCAGAGAGAAAGGAAGGAACCCGTGGGTCAAGTGGTTCGAGAGACTCGGCCCTTTCTTTTACGAAAGGATGAATTTTAGAGGTCCGAACTGGAGAGAAGATCATAAGAAATTTTGGGATGAGAAACTCAAGCAATTGACAAGCTATTGATGCCGCTTTCATGTTTCCCTTTGGGGTAAATTCCAGGGAACTGTAAGCTTGCACAGTTATTGAGGGGGGAGCATGAAATAGTCTGCCTTTAACAGGGCTGCCTGTTGCACGCTTTCCGATTTGAAATGATTCCTCACAATATGGGGCTGTGCGGTAACGGCAGAGATCATATTGATTCGGCTGTAGCTAAAAACTAGCTTGACAGGGTAGCATGTATACAGTATACAGACTCAACACTATGACCCTTACATGACCACACGGTCGAGAAGAGAAGATCTATTCCTCCTAAGCGTTTGATAGAAGGCTCACCCTTCCACCAACCTTAACCATCAGCGGAGACACCATGGATCTTTTCAAGAGCGTCACGGTCCTATCCTCCGAAAAAGCTACCATTTTCCCCTACCTGACCTTCCGGTTTTCCCAGGATGGCATGCAGGTTTACCGGCTGGAGCAACCTGTGTATGGGGATCCCAGCCGGCCCATCGAGACCATTGCTAAGACGATAGCGGAAATACCTAACGATGTTCGCCCAGTGTTTCTTGAAGAGCCTCACCCCCGTTTTCACCGGTTCCAGACGGGCGCGTCAAGCCCCAGTATAGGTTCGTAGAGTTTGACAACGTTCATTCCCTGAGTCTATCAAGGAAAAATCACACGGAAACGCCTGAAGGATCTGAATACGAAAACATCTGTGGCTGAAAGGAGGTGAGCTTCGAGAGTCAGGAACGGCAGACGCGCGAATCGGTGGACGGCCTCATGCGGAGGCAGGTTCGGACAGTTCTAAGACATAAAAAAAGGAGGAGAAAAGTGAAGAAAGTATCCCTCATCGCGTTGGCAGTAATGGTGTCTGTGAGCGTGGTTGTTCTCGCCTGGTCTGCGCCCGCTAGTGCTCGCAAAAAGATTGATCTCGATTTCGCTACTTTCTGGCCGGCTGTGGACTTCCAAGCCGCGGTCGGGCACAAGAACTGGATGAAGACCATATCGGACCGTGTTATGGCCGAGACCAAAGACTACGAGATCGTCTGGACCGAGTTCTATGGCGTGCATCCAGCGAAGCTATTGGATGGTATCGAGTCCGGAACTTACGATGTCGGTACAAGCGGTCCAGGTTACAGTCCCGGCGTATTCCCCTTGTGGGCCGGTCCCGAGTACCCAGGCGAGCTTAACAGAAAGAATGCTTACACGATGTCGTTGACAATACAGGCACTCCATGAACAGATGCCCGAGCTGCAGAAGCAATTCGACCGCACAAAGATGAAGTTGATGCATTTCTGGTCCACTGGACCCGGCTACTTCCTCATGGTGCCCGGTAAAGACATTCGAAAGCAGGATGACTTTTCGGGTAAGACCGTGAGAGCGGCCAATCCCGCATCTGTGGCATGCATTGAGACACTGGGAGCAAAACCTTTGTTCGCCCCCATGAGTGTGGCACTCGAGAGGTTTGAGGCCAAACTGATCGACGGCATTCTCTGTCCCACGGACACGCCCAAGGGCTTTGGTCTGGGCAATTATGTGCGACATGTTGTCTCCGCTCCATTCAGCTACCATTTCGTGTTTTTCAAGGTGATGAACAAGGGCACCTATGATGGCTTGCCGGCAGAGGTGAGGAAGATCGTTGATGAGGTCAACGCTGTCTATCCTGCCTACTACGGACAGTTGAGAACATGGGGTGAGGCGGATGGGTTGGAGTACATGAAAAAGCTTGAGGGCTTCAGCTACTATGACCCGAGCAAAGAGACTCCGGCTGACTATGCTAAATGGGTTGCCTCAACGGATGGTCTCATCAAGAAATGGATTGGCAGCGACGCCACGAAAAAGGCGGTGTGGGACAAGTACCGGGAACTGGATAAGTACTATAGCACGACAGCCCCGTATTCTAACTGGACACACAGCTGGCCGACTCAACCGGTGCCACCCACTGGGAAAAAATAGGGGAATCAACGCGGATTTGGCTTGATGTCGGTCAATGTACGGTAAGATAGTTGGGGTACCCCGAGGAGAAACCCCGTGGTACCCTGACTCTTTTGCGGGAAACCCTGATTGACGTCTTCGTAAGAGTCGCGTTCACAACTCGATACCTGAGGGAGACCGCCGGAAAGCAACCGTGCGATTTGGCATTCGTGGGAGGAATTGAGCCAAGAACGGAAAGCGTATCGGAGATTTTTTGCGGAACTGTCTTGATTGGGTTGCTTACTGAAAACGACACAGGAGGGCCGGATGAATGCTTTCGAGAAATACCTGCGAATTATCACAGAGAAGATGGCGTGGGTCGCCATGTTCGCCATTGTCGTATGTATGGCCCTGGTGGTAACCGATGTTATCAGGTATCAAGCTATCGGCGAGCCGGTTCCCGGCACTCACGAGGTTGTGGAACTGATAGCTTCCGTGATACTGAGCATGGGAATCGGTTACCTTACGTTCGTGAGAGGGCATGTCTCGGTGGGTATCGTGGTAGACCTCTTTCGGCCCCGGGTGCAGGCTGTCTTTGATCTTGTCACAGGTGTAATTGCCCTTGGCTTTACTATCTGGCTCACCTTTGGAATGGTCGAAATGGCCATTCGAAATTTCAATTACGGGTGGGTGACGGGCGTTCTCGAAATTCCAAGGCATCCTTTTATGTTCTTGATTGCCTTGTCGCTGGCGCTGGCATGCGTGGTACTTGTCAGGGACTTGATCCGGGCTGTGATGGTGATCCGAAATGGAGGTGGAGATGGAGCGTGAGCTGATAGGTCTAATATCCGTAATTGTCCTTATTGTGCTTCTTGCTTCCCGCATGCCTGTGGCTTTTGTGATGCTGGTGCTGGGCATGGGCGGTATTGGGTGGATTAAGGGCCCGGATGCCGCGCTGGGTGCTGCGTCCTCGATTATGTACTCTACCTTTGCCAACTATGCCCTGGTGGTTGTTCCCCTTTTCACCTGGATGGGCTACATCGGGTACCACTCCGGCATCGGCGCGCATCTGTACGAAGCCGCATACAAACTGGTGGGCCGGCTGAAGGGTGGCCTGGCCATGGCAACCACCATAGCCTGCGCCGCTTTCGGCGCCATCTGCGGTTCTACCACGGCTACTTCGGCGACCTTCGCCACCCTGGCATTACCCGAGATGAAGAAGCGGGGCTACAATCGCTCTCTGGCCACAGCCAATGTCGCGGCCTCGGGTATCCTGGGGGTGCTGATCCCGCCCAGCGTCATCTTCATCGTCTATGCCAGTATCACGGCCGAGAGCGTGGCTAAGCTCTTCATTGCAGGTATCTTTCCAGGCATGGCTCTGATGGCGTTTTTCATGCTCGGCACTTGGGTGGTGGTAGCACTCGATCCGAATAAGGCGCCGCCCGGTCCATCTTTTCCCTGGAGAGAAAGAATGCTCGCATTGGCCAAAGGGGGAATAGAGGTCATCATCATCTTTGTGGCCGTGATTGGGGGGCTGCTGGCCGGGTTATTCACGGGCACGGAGGCCGGGTCGGTGGGCTGTTTTGCAACGCTGGTCGTTGTGATCATCAGGCGGGCGCTCACCTGGAAAGGCTTTATTGCCTCGCTGAAAGACACAGTCCGCACATCCACCATGGTCATGTTCCTGGTGGGTGCGGCAGCCATCTTCGGGGAGTTTCTTGGTCTGACACGCCTTCCCATGCTTGTGGCAGACTGGGTGGTGGCACTTCCTCTGCCGCCCTGGCTCATCATGGTCGCCATTCTTATCATGCTGATGATAATGGGTTGCGTCGTCGACGCCCTGGCTATGATTTTGCTGACAATACCCATTTTTTACCCGGCGGCAATGAAGCTGGGCTTCGACGGGACATGGTTCGGAGTCATCATGACGCTGGCCCTTGGAATGGGTGTGCTGACACCACCTGTGGGTGCCAATGTCTACGTAGTGTACGCCGTGGACAAGGAGACACCGGTAATGGAGATTTTCAGGGGGACATGGCCTTACTTGATTGCCCTGTGGTTTTGTTGCTTCATACTGCTGATTTTCCCCCAGCTTGCCACTTTCCTGCCCAGTCTTATCAAATAAGGAGGTGTCTGATCCATGAACTACGCTCAATATGCAAAGATCCATGCACGCCATCTGCCCGACAAGATCTGCCTGATCGAAAGGACGCCATCCAAGAATCAGCGAAGAACCCTCACCTGGAAGCAGTTCAACGACGAGATCAACAGGACGGCGAACTACCTCTCCAAAGAGATAGGGGTCAAGGACGGCGATTTCGTGATGCATCTTCAGAACAACAGCCTCGAATGGCTGATCACGTACTACGGCATCATCAAGCTGGGCGCCGTGGTGGTTCCTTTGAATTTCCGGTTCGCCGGACCCGACATCCTTTACGCTGCCGAGGTCTGCAATCCCAAGGTATTCATCCTCGGTTCTGAATTCCTGCCCGTGGCCCAGCCTGTTCAGAAGGATCTCAAGACGGTCAAAAAGTACATCTGTGTCGGCGACAAGATTCCCTCCGACATGATCGACTATAAGACCATCGCCGCCTACAAGGACACCTCCGAAGCCCTGGTGGACGTGGATGATCAGCACGATCTTGCCATGATGTTCACCTCCGGGACCACCGGAAAGCCCAAGGCGGTGCTCCACACGCACTACTCTCTGAACAATACCGCCATCGGCAACGGGATGAGCTACTTTGTGGAGAAGAACGACAATTATGTTTTCTTTCTCCCGCTCTATCACAGCGGCACCATGTTCCTGTGGGCCCCCTTTTACGCCACCGGGGCGGTCGGTACGCTCCTGAGGGAATTCACAGAGCCGAAATGGATTCTGGAAGCGCTCGCCCAAGAGAAAGGGACGGACATCCTCTTTGTGGTGCCGGTCGCAGTGGGCCTTCTCAATGCCTTGAATAGCGGGCAGCTCAAGATATCCGATTACGATCTTTCGTCCTGGAAGTACCTGGAAATCGGGGCTCAGCCTGTACCCTTCGAGATTATGAAGGGGCTGGTAGACGCACTACCCGTCGCCGTCTCCAATATCTACGGGATTACGGAAGGCGGAGGAGGAGGGCTTTTCAACCTCTATCCGGAGGATGTGCTCAGGAAACCGGGCTCCATCGGAAAACCGACCTTCGGGATCGAGGGAAAAATCGTTGACTTCAATGGCAAGGAGATGCCGCCGGGCGAAGTGGGCGAGCTCATCTTCAAGACAAACCGGATGATGAAGGGCTATTACAAGAATCCCGAGATGACCGCCGACACCCTCAAGGACGGGTGGCTGTATACCGGCGATCTGCTGAAGACCGATGAGGAGGGATTTTTCTACATTGTCGATCGAAAGAAGGACATGATTACCAGCGGGGGTGAGAACATCTTCCCCGTGGAGATCGAGGACGCCCTCATGCAGAGCCCCAAGATCGACGACGTGGCCTGCATCGGGTATCCGGATGACCGCCTCGTCGAAGTGGTCATGGCCATTATTCAGGTCAAACAGGGACAGACCATGACGGAAGAAGAGGTGCTGGATTTCTGCAAAAAAATCGCCCTTGCCAAGTACAAGTGGCCGCGAAAGATCGTTTTCGACAAAGTCATGAGAAATCCAACGGGGAAACTCATGAAACCGCAGATGCGGGTGAAATTCACAGGCCGCAAAGAGGCGTTCAAGAAGTTGGATTGAGAGCTGTTCCGATCAGGCACACCCAAGGACGGGCGAGCGCCCGTCCTTTTTTATATCACTCTTCCATACGCTTGACTTTTGTTCCCAATCCGCTCTATTACTGCAAAAGCAGGGGATCCCCTGGATCTCCTGCTTGCATCCTGGAGGCCGATGTGCGCGATCCGGTTACCGGGTTCGATCTCCCAGGCCTCATCCAGCCCCAGCGGAATCCTTACGCCACCAACCTGCCCCAGGCGGGCGGGTTAGATTTTACTCATTTCTGAGGGCTTGCCCTGCAGGAGGAACAGATGGGACTCCACGATTTCACTTTCTACAACGTTATCCGGCGTAACAGTCTCTCCTTTGGCAGCAAACCGGCGTGGTTGGAGCTCGAAACCGGTCACCGCTTCAGTTTTCTGGAAACCAGAGAGAACATCGACCGGGTGGCGGCCGGTCTGAAGAGCCATGGGCTGAAAAAGGGCGACCGCGTGGGGATTGTGGCAAAGAACTGCTATGAGTATTTCCTCGTGATCGGCGGTGCGGCGGCTCTGGGTGCGATCGTTCTCCCTGTCAACTGGCGTCTTTCAGAGGAAGAGGTGCGCTTCATACTCAAGGACGGGGAGCCGACTCTTCTCTTTGCGGACGAGGAATTCTGCGATCTGACCAGGACGCTCAGGCCCGACCTGCCCTTCATAAAGGAGTATTTCTCTTTGACATCGGAAAGTCAGGGATTCATCCCATTTGGCTCCCTGCTGCAGGAGAATAAACCCGTCGTTCCCGAAGAAGTTGCATCAGACGACGGGTTTGTGATCATCCACACGGCAGCGGTAGCCGGCAGGCCGAGAGGGGGACTGCTGAGCCACGGCAATGTCCTTTGTGCGAATATGCACTTCGCTTACCACCTGGGTATTTCGGATCGAGATGTCCACCTGTGCTTCCTTCCTCTCTTCCACGTGGGCGGCCTGTTTATGACAACCTCCTGCTTCCACCTGGGCGCATTCAATCTGAACATGAAGAGATTCGATGCCGGACAGGCAGCGAAAGCGATCCATGAAGAAGGAGTCTCTTTTATGATGGTCTTCTCACCCATTCTCTCCGCCATCCTGGATGAGCAGGAAAAAGGCGGCTTGGATATCCGTTCACTCAGAGCGGTAACCGGGATCGACACTGCTGAGACGATTGAAAGATATCAGAACCGGACAGGCGGCTCCTTTTTCGTCCTGTACGGACAGACCGAGACTTCCTGCCTGGCCACCCTGGGCCCCTACAAGGAGAGGCCGGGTTCGGCAGGCAGGGTGTTGCCTCTCGCAGAGGTCAGACTGGTCGATGACCACGACTTTCCCGTCGATGCGGGAAAGGTGGGCGAGATTACAGTAAAGGGACCAATGGTGTTCAAGGGCTACTGGGGACTCCCCGAGGAAACCGCCTATACCTTTCGGGACGGCTGGCACCACACAGGGGACATGGGTCGCTTCGACGAGGAGGGCTTTCTCTGGTATGCGGGCCGCACGCAGGCTAAGGAGTTGATTAAACCGGGAGGAGAAAACGTATACCCGGCCGAAGTCGAGAAAGTCATCCTCCTGCACCCCTCCATCGAGAAGACGGTGGTATTCGGCGTGCCGGATCCTAAATGGAAAGAAGGGATCAAAGCCGTGTGTCAGGTAAAGCCCGGAAAATCCCTGCAACCACAGGAGCTGATCGATTTCGTAGGCGAGCGCATTGCCAGGTACAAGAAGCCCAAGTATGTGGAGTTTGTAGAAGCACTTCCGCTTCTGGAGAACGGCTCCATCGACAGGACCAAGGTAAAGGCCCTCTATGGCGGGGAAGGGAGCTGACTCCGGAACATGGAGAGTTCAGTGTTCAGGGGTTCAGTGTTCAGCCAAGCCCACTTGCTTGGAAGTGGAACGATCAATGGTCTCGTAAAAGTTGTCACCCCGGTTGAATGAAACTGTCCCGTCGAAGGCCGGGAACCGGGGTCCAGAGGGCGTGTGACTGTTTGAAAGACTGGATTCCGGCTTTCGGGGCTGTGTCGCAATGTCATTTCGAGGCGAAGCCGAGAAATCTTGGGTCTGCAAGTAATGACGGAAAACAGCATTTCCGATTTTTTCATGAGACCGTCGAGATTGGTCGGATGAGTCTTCGATTCCGCTATGCGTTGTGCGCCGTTCCTGAACTCTGAACACTGAACCACTGAACCCTCCTATTTCTACATTGCGGATAGACTTGCCTGAGCCCATTTCATATAATCACCTGTGCAATGGAGAGCACCGAGAGCCAATCTTCAGAAAGTTTCCTGCAGGAAGACCCTTTTGGATCAATCCGTTTCCAGGAATTCGAATCCCTGGGAATCGACCCAGAGGAGATTCCCGCCGGCACCTTTGCTGCGCGAAAACATCCAGCCAAGCTTCTGAGCCGCTTTGGGGGGAATGCTTACGGCTTTGGGTTTTTCGAATTGTACGACAGGTTGAGCCCAAAGGACCTGCAGCTTCTTCAATCCCTTTCCTTACAGAACCAGGACCAGACACGACAGGCCTACAAGGAAATCAACAGAATCTACAGAAACCTCGGGCTGCTGACTCGCTTCTCGAGTCTCGGCAAGCCGTACTACCTGATTCCCCATCATCTCCTGGCGAGTTCCCTTTCGATAATCCGAAACAAGACCGAGGAAATCAGCAAGATCGTTGATTTCCACCGCAAGAAGTACCTCAAGGAAAGTCACAGGATCGGTCTGGTCACTCATGCAGACGACCAGATTTTGAACGAGCTGACCATCCGCTTTAAGGAACACCAGTTCATTGCCCTGGATTCCTTTGATAAGCTTCGTTCCCAAGGAGACACCTTGGACCTCGTCATCCTGTCGAGGGATATCTACGAGCTCCTGTTTGAAAACAGTTTCAGCCCTCGCTCTGGTGGCGTCATTTCAAGAAAGGAATTGGAGGAGCATGCGTTATACATTCTGGGGAAGGTTCATCGTCTCCTGAAACCGGGAGGAGAAATCTTCATCATCGCACACAGGTTTCCCACCACCCATAACCGTGCTGTGAGAGTTGTCTTTCGGACGGAACAGGAGGAAAAGAACTTTCTTCTTTTCACACATATTTTCAAGACCAGAAGTAGATACCGGACACGCAACGGTCCCCAGGAAGTGGACAGTTTCGATTTTCAAAAGTTCCTCAACCCTCCCTATGTGGAGGCAGAGGAAATCGATCGGTTGCTGAGGGGCAAACGCATTACCGATGTCGGCACGGATGACATTCACAAGCTCCCTTACCTGGATATCCCGTTGCAGGATCATGTCTCCTATGACCAGGAAAAGAGTTGGTCAAGGCTGCTGAACGTCTATTTCAGCCAGATCTTTCTCAAACCCCTGGTCCCGGAGTCCGTCAGAGAAGAATGGGGGAGGAGGTTTTCCACAGGGGCTTATCTGCCGAGTTACATGCTCATATACCTGGGGCAGAAAAAAGCGCCACAGATCACCCTCGAGGAGTTGAAAAGGGATATTGCGGGATCCAGCCTGTCCGGATGTCCCCTGCCGCTGCTCGACCATGATCGCGACTCCTTCGACTACGTGATCAAAACGCTGGAGGTCCTGCGCAAGATCAAGAGTGGGGGTTATCAGGAGAGCCCGCAGATCCTGCTGGACCGGCTCAAGGAGCCTCTGGAAAACAAGAGGAGAAGATATGGGACTCTGAGCCATGTGCTCAGGTTGATGGCCAAAAAGGCGCGTTTTCAGAGGATACAATCCTTCCTGAACCCGGGCAGAATCGAAGGGAACAAGACCCGCGTGCTGGAGAACCTTGAGACCCTCTCTCTTTTCGGGTTTCCTCCCGGTGAGTTGAAGGAGATCTTCCTGATCGTCGTCGGGCATACGTCCATGGGCAGGGTTCTCTCCGGCAAGATGAGCGAGAAGTCCCTGGAGCCTGTCACCGACCTGGCGAGAGCCATGGAACCCCAGCAGGCCCTCAGCTTTCTCCGTTACTGCCGGCTCATGAGCATGGCGGAGACTTCAGCATCGAAAAAGGCCTCCCTGGAAGCGGAAGAGGTGGCTGAACTCTTTGGTACCTATGAAGATATGGTCCGGGTGGTGACCAACCGCGACATGGACTGGGAAAGGCTCCTGGAGGAGCGAACCGGCGCACTCGGCGGCATCCGAAGCCAGGCTATCCGGAAGGTATTGAAGATGATGAACCACTTCCATTTCCTTTCAAACTGGGCCGAACTGAGTAGCAAAGGAGAGATGGAAAAGGAGAGCCTTGCCGACTACGACGATGCAAAGCTTGCTGAAATTGAAAAGGTAATCAGACTGGTCGGGGTCATCGACCGATTCGAAAAAACCTATTTCAAGGGCGATCCGCTCAAGGCTTCCGTTTTCTACAGAAGGTTTCTCAATTCCGAGTTCCACGGCACATCCGGGATCTTCGGAAGGTTGGACAGCGAGCTCGTTTTTCCACTGCTCTGGATTACGGTCAATGTAACGCGTAAAGAGGTCATCAACTTCAACCCCATCTTTTCGGGTCTGGACCCGTCCGGGATCGAACTCCATCTGACCAGACTGGTGGAGGCTGTCGGGGCCATCAATCCAAAGTACCTGGACCCCCAAACGCTTGAGCAGTTCAGCGAGCATCTCTACCAGGACGAGAGTTCATTTATCCTGGGCACGGGCTTCCGTCTCAGGACCAACCGTGAAACCGGCGGAATGGACGTCCACTTCGTCGACATGGAAGAGGACCTTCAGACTCTGGAGCTCCTCACCCGCACATTCCGAGGAAAGCGCCCGTCCGAGACTTCCGCTGTGGAGCTTCAAAGACTCGAAAGGGTCTTCGCCAATGTGGAGGGATTCTTTCAGAGCCATGTGAAGCTCCTTTCCCACGATGAACCGGATCTGAAGATGCCCGAACGGGAGAGGGACTGGTTCAGGAGAGCTCAGACGCTGAGAGAGATCGTGAGATACGATTTGAATCATGCTCTGTTTGAGCCCCAAACCATACACACGGAACTGGACGTCCTGGTTCGCTATTGCCCCGCCTTGCTGGAATTCCTGATTCCTGAAGTAATGGCCGTCGATCGGATGATGACCCCGGACAGGCAGACCGGGACAGGAACCTTGATCGAAGGCATCCTGGCCCGCGCCAAGAAGCTGCAGGCGCTGATGAAATCCGACCGCATGAGTTTTCAGGATTCCCGTCTCCTGCAAAAGGCGGCACAGAGGGAATTCGGTCCTATGGCGGCCGGAATCGTCGGCCTCAATGAGTCCCAGATCGAGACTCTTGAATCCATCGTACAGAATCTCAGGAAAAATCAACCGTTGTTCGATGCACTGGTCAAGTCCTTCCTCCTCAACGGCATCGGGCTCCATCCCTTGCTGAGGCAAAAGTACGAAGCCGAGATCCATCCTTCCGATCATGGCCAGGCCGGGGCGTTGATCCTCCAAAAAGAGCAACTATCTAAAAGATACGACATGAGCGATCCCGCTTACACGTACCTGGTTCAGCTCATCAGACATCAGGATCTCCTCCATCATATGATCAAGGGGGAATTTTCTTTCTACGCCCTTGAGGACGTGGTCGAGTTGAAGGACAAGGATCTCTTCGATGCCATCTTTCTCAGCTCCTTTATCATGTTCTACGCTACGGATGAAGACATGATCATGGAGGAACTGGCAACAAGACTCCTCCAATTCAGAGTCCTGTGCCACAGGATTATCGCAGGAGAGACGAAAGCGGAAAAACATCTCGATGAGGTGTACGCAGTCAAAGGACATCTGTTCAAGTCCCTGGAGGCGTTTCATCGGGAAGGGGTTAACCGGGCCATGGCCTCGTCAGTCCATCTGGAGTCCTTCGAACGGTTGGAATCGGAAAGGTCCGATTATCTCGAAGCCGGGAAGATGATTTATGCCCTCGAGAGAATTTTCAGACTCCGGGGGGTACGCTATGTGGAGTTCGCCGACCTTGCCCATTTCATGGCCAGGGTTCCGCTGAAATATATCTATCGAAAGAGAAGACATCTGGGAATTGGATACGCGACCTTCGAAAAGGAACTTTTCGAAGCGAAGAGGATGTACAGGAGCCTGCAGGAATGCCCTGAGCAGGTGCGGCATTTTATCCTCCAGCGGCTGGTGACCGATGAGATTCGCATTTTCGGCTTCGAAAGGGTGAGCGCCTTTTTGAATTACGCGAACCAGATGAAGATTCTCTGGATTGGGCTCACCGGGGCGGGAAGATTTACAAAAGGTTCCGCGCCGGTCTGCCTGGACTTTCTGCGGCTGGGGACGGTAATCGCGAAACGTTACGAGGCCGTGAATGATTTTCTGACCAGACTCCCTTCCTGGAGCGGTTCGACTCCGATCCTGGATGTAGACGCCTTATCCGGCGCTGAATCCGGCATCGTCCTCAGAAAAAGAGAGAACCTGCGGGTGTTGTCCATTGACTTTATCGACCCGGTGGATATTTCCCGAAAAAGCTCTTACATGAAGGCTATTACGGACGAGGAACAGCTCAAGAACTATTTCCATTACACCCTCCGTTCCCTGAGAGAGCACCCCTTTTACACAGAAGACTACGAGATTGAGTTTGAAAAGACCTTCAACAGGCAGCTGAAGGAAATCACGGATCAGATGCTCAATCAGGTGAAACGCCAAATCGAACAATTGAAGGAGTTCTCTGAAATCAGAAATTTGGTTGCAGACTTGATGAATCGTTCTCTGGAGATCGGCTTCACGGAAGAACAGAAACATCGCCTGGGCGATCTCTATGAACTTCGCAAAGACGAACTCAAACGGGAAAAACTGGAGGAGATCGAATCTCTTCTGAAGAGGATCAAGGGAATTCATGAGCTGAGGGATTACTGGGACAGCATCAAGTGGTATCTTTCAGGAAATCGCGAGTTCCTGGGGAAAGAATTTGAAATGCTCGTAGCGAGAAGATTCGACGAGGCGATGAAACGGATTCAGGCAACGGGTCAGCCACTAAGAAGGACATAGATCAATGACCGATTTCATCCAGGTCTTCACCACGATGGACAAGGAAGAGGATGCCCGGAAAATAGGCAGGCTGATGGTCGAAAGAAAACTCGCCGCCTGCGTCCAGATCCTTGGTCCTATTTTGAGCATCTACCGGTGGAAAGGCAAGGTGGAGGAGGCAAAGGAGTGGCTCTGCATTTTCAAGAGCCGACAGGGCCTCTTCCAAAAACTGGAGGAAGGGATCAGGAGCGGCCATCCTTATGAAGTCCCTGAGATCGTCTCCCTGCCCATCGAATCGGGAAGCCGTGACTATCTGAACTGGCTTCGTGACGAGACGCCGGAATAAGACTTACCCGAAATGTCCCGAGGTGCTCAAACAGTGCAAGCGAAGCTCAATCCTGCGGATTGTCCCATGATTCGTACCTGATATGCAGGTCTCTTTGTGGGAAGGGGATTTGGATGTTGTGCTTCTTGAATGAATCCCATATAGCCACCCGAACATTGCTGCTCACGTTCGAAATGCCGTTTTCAGGATCTTTGATCCATATTCGCAATTCCATATCTATGGAACTGCTCCCGAAGTCCTTGAGTTGGCAAACGGGGTGAGGATCTTCGAGCACGCGGTCGACCTTCGCCGCAGCCTCCATAATCAGCCGCATCACCTCGTGAACGTCCGAGTCGTATGAGACACCCACGCCGATCCTGAGCCTGACCGTCTTGTCCGTGTAAGACCAGTTGATGACCCGGTTGGTGATGAGGTCTTCATTCGGAATGATGTATTCCGTGTTGTCCCTGGTAACGACAGAGACATAGCGTGCTCCAAGGGACTGTATGCGCCCATAAGTCTGTCCCACCTCGATGACGTCACCCGGTTTGATGGATCGGTCGAGCAGGAGGATCAGACCGCTCACGAGGTTGGAAACCACCTTCTGCAGGCCGAACCCTATGCCGACGCCGATAGCGCCTCCAAAAAACGCGAAGGCCGTCAAATGGATCCCCAAGCTGCTGAGGGTGGCCACCACTGCAGTCACAAGAAGAGTGATCTTGAGAGCCTTTGAAAGCAGCACCTGGATGGAAGGAGTGAGACCCTTAACATCTTTTATTCTTTTCTCCAGCAATACCGATGCGCCTAGTGCCAGGCGTAAGAGCAACGCCAGAAGCACTACGGTCTTCATCAGCAGCAGGACGGAAATACGGGCCTCTCCCAGCTGAATCGCCACACTGTCCAGGAAGGCCAGTGTCGGCTGCAGCAGCGAGAAGATGTTCAGGGCGGCGATGATCCATGCAACAGCGGCAATGAACCGTGCGATGTTTGGTTCCCGGACAAAGGAAGTGACAAGCCGGATAAGCACCCATGCGGTCAAAAGACTCGCTGCGGTCTTAAGGATACGGGCCGGTTCCTCGAAATGGCGAAAGGCAGCATACGCCGATATGAGGATCACAATGGAAAAAATGTGTTTGGATAGTGAGCCGATGGCATTGACAAACCGTCCAAGGGAATGATCCCGCCAGGTCCGTCTCTCGACATAGCGCGAAACCCATGCCTTTATCGGTCTGGCTGCCAGCCAGCCTGCGCCCAGGGCCACAACCAATGCAAATAGTTCGAGCGCGCTGCTGAGGACAAGCACTTCTTCCAGCATCCACTCTTGGACGGAGAGAAGGAGGGTCGACCAGTATTCAGGTTGGAGGTATTTGTCCATCTAGACCTTTTCCACGATTTGATCCTAAAAATAAGAAACATCTCTTCAATTGCAAATGCTTCCTACGGGTATGTACGACCTCTACTTCTTCTTAAGGACTCTATTCGGCAAAAGAAACGCCCGTGAACCGCTGGAGATGGACCTGGCTCACTAGCCAGTCCCCACCGTCCCTGACCAGCTCCAGCTTGAGACGATAGAGGTCCGCGTTCTCCCCCACCGCTTCAAGCCATTTCTTCGGGTTCTCGTACAACTCTTTCAGTCCCGGAATGGAGGCTTCGTTCTTGACGATCAGAAAGGGGAGCGTGGCAGAACCGGTGCGGCGATCCGGCTTCACCTCCACGCCGGGTCGGGGGTAGAGCACCTTGAACTGGCCATAGTGATGAAAGGCCATGAACAGAATCCGCTTTGTCTCGCGCCGGTCCAGCTTGCCGGGAAGGGCAATGAAATCCTCTGTTGTGAGCTCGGATATTCCGCCTATATCGTGCGCTTCTCCCAGGCTCACCCCCTTCTTCACCACCTCGGTGATGGCGGTGACATCGTCTTTCGAGGAGCACGAGACGACAAGGAGAAGAACTCCCAGCAGGAACATGTTCTTCATCAACCGTTCTCTTCCCTTCTTCGTTTAAAAGATCCAATCTTTCACGAATGTCCCACCAATCACGGGATCCTTAATATCCGCAACTCTCTTTATCCGCAGACGCAATCAAATGATGCCAGCTCGGCAAAGACTATCGACCAGCCGTCAGGAGCCTCACGGTTTCAAGATCCCGTTCGGCCTTTTCGAACTCTCCCATTTTCTTGTAAAGTCGCCCCCGGCTGAGATAGCCATGATGGCCATCCGGTTGAAGTTCAATGGCCCGGTCAAAGGCCTGTAATGCTCTCTGATATTCTCCCTGACCTTTCAGGCTTACGCCTAGATTCAACCACCCGCCAACACTCTTATAATCTAATCGAATAGCCTCTTCGGCCGCAGCCTGTGCCTCCTTCCATTTCGTTAATCCGATGTACGCCGCAGAAAGGTGCCAAAAAATGTGCGCATTTCCAGGTCCCTGCTCATTTCCAGGCGCCAGCGTAAGGTAGCTCCGATATGCATCGACTGCAATGTTGAATTGTCGCGCTCGCATGGCGCTGACAGCGAGGAGATAAAGAAGGCGCTCACTTTCAGGTTCCAACGTATGGTAGCGGCGACATGCATCCGCCGCAACGTCGAATTGCCGTTCTCGGATGGCGGTGACAACCAGGTTCCACTGCGCCATCGGATGTGGAGGTTGAACAGCAGCGTTCTCCTTGGCCAACGTCAAATCATCGCTCCATACCTCATTGCGCAGCATGGTCAAATTTCCCAAGACCAGAATCACAAGGGCCGCACTCACCTTCTTAGTCCAGAGTACTGAAATCCTGTCCTGAAGAATGCCACTCATCACCGCGACAATTGATGTTAAGAGAAAAGCCGATGGCATATAGACAAAACGCTCGGCTATATGTATCTCCAACGGCACGATTCCAATAATTGGCAAAAGTGCGACCACAAAACAGCCGGAGGCAAGCATGGCCGTATGCCATGGTTCACGCCGCCACCAGAACATCCGCCATTTCCAGGATCCGAATGCAATGAAAAAGGCGAACAGGAACCCAAGGCAAGTTTGCCATGCTGCTGGTGTTACATAGGATGCATAAGCGATCTGAGGCCAAGGGAAGATGATCATTTTGGCATAGAGCCAAACCAGATATGGCACTTTAATTATGCAATCTGCAAAGTGGCTTAATGTAAAGGGCACCTGCGCAATCCTGTCTAGGACATAAGATCGCCAGAGAACATATGCCAGGACTATCGTCAGTATGTAGGGGATGCGGAGATAAAAACCGCTCCGCGACTCCTTGCTGGACCTTTGCAGGCAGAACCACGCTAGAAGAGGTGCTGTAACACTCATTTCTTTTGCCAGCAGGGCCAAAGGAAAAAGGATCCCAAAAATCAATGACCAGAGAGGTTTGGGGAATGTGAGCAACCAGAGCATCGAAAAGAGAAGAAGTGCGGAGAGAGGGTCAGCCATGGACGATATCCAGCTGACCGCTTCCGTATGAATCGGATGCACTGCGAAAAAAGCTGAAGTCAGTGCAGCGAGGGTTAGTTTACCGGTCCATCCTGCAAGCCATAAAAAAAGCATAACACAAGTAGCCGTATGGAATACCACTGAGAGCATATGGTAAAAGAAGGGATCTGCTCCTACTGCCTGGTAGAGCTTTGCGAAAATCCATGTCCGCAAAGGGCGGTAGATCTTGTCATTATAATCTGTGACCTTGGAGAGCAGTTCCGGCTGTGTCAGGTAGTTCACAAAGCTGTGCGATTCGCTTATGCGGGGATTATCTTTGATGAAGTTGAAATCGTCCCAGACAAAAGGGAAGTCCAATGTGGCGGCATATACAATCATACTAAGCGCGACGATTATCAAGGCGTATAGATATCGCGGCGTTGCTGCCAATTCTCTTGAGCCCGCAGTGGAGTCTGATGGAAAGTCGGAGACCCGGTTCACCATTTGACTGTAAACCCCGAAATCAAATACGGCATCTGAGAGCGAGCAGGACGCCGGTAATAGGAACCGGGATGCTGTCAGGTCTGTTCAGCTTTGTCAAACCCCCGTTGCAGCGATCCTGGAGTATTCCGCGAGTATCTTCAACAAATCCGCTTTCTTCAAGGGCTTGGTGAGGTAATCCGAGCACCCGGCATCGAGGCATTTCTGCCTGTCGTCAACGAGTGCATGGGCCGTCAGGGCAATGATCGGCGTGGCATCCTTCCTGTTTTCCCTTTCCCATTTCCTGATCTCCCGGGTCGCCATATAGCCATCCATGACCGGCATACGCATGTCCATCAAAACAAGGTCATATTTCCCCGATACGAACTTATCGATGCCAACCCTGCCGTTTTCGCTGATGTCTAAGATGTGTGGCGTCTTTTTCAGATAAGCCTTCATGACGATCTGATTTTCTTTTGCATCTTCCACCATAAGGATGTGCAGTGGACGAATTTCAGGGGGTTCTTCCTCCCGTTGCTCTTCGATTCCCTTTTCACTGGAAGGACCTTTCTTCCCCAACGCCCTTTGAACGGCATCTTTCAGATCTTCACGCTTGACCGGCTTGACAAGATAGATGGGGATGCCGATCTCCCTGGCCCTCGAGATGTCTCTGCTGCTCTCTTCTGAAGTGAGCAGCATCAGTGTTTGGTTCATATGAGCAAACCGATCCTTTATCTTCCCGGCGGTTTCAAACCCGTCCATTCCAGGCAGCCTGCTGTCCAGAAGGATCAACAGGAAACTTTGATGGGCCTGTTCGGCCTCGGCAATGGCCTCCAGGCACTCCTGGCCGCTTCCTGCCTCTGAAACTTGCAGCCCCCAGGAAGAAAGCGTCTCCCTCAGAATGAGTCGGCTGGTGGCATTGTCATCGACCACCAGGGCGCGAGTTCCTTTCATTTCCAGCGCCGTCATCTCTTTGAGTGCAGGTTGACGGTCGATTCGGAACCGGGCAGTAAAATAAAAGGTGCTTCCGCTCTCCGGGTTGCTCTCGACCCAGATATCGCCGCCCATCATTTTCACAATACGCCGGGAGATGGTCAGCCCCAGACCGGTACCCCCATATTTCCGGGTAGTGGTGGCATCGGCCTGGGTGAAGGTCTCGAAAATGATCGCCTGCTTGTCCTTTGGGATGCCGATCCCGGTGTCCCGGACCGAGAACTGAAGTTCCACCTGATCGGAACCCCACGCACGCGGCCTCACCTCCAGGACAATTTCGCCCTTGTGGGTGAATTTTACCGCGTTTCCAAGAAGATTGAGCAGTACCTGCCGAAGCCTGACAGGGTCTCCTAGAAGATGAACAGGGGTATCGGGCAATACGCGACAGAGCAGTTCCAGGTTTTTCCCGTGAGCTCTCAGGGCCACCAGTTTGCTGATGTTCTCAGCGATCTCCAGGACATTAAAACCGGTCTCTTCCAGTTCGATATGTCCTGCCTCTATCTTGGATAGATCCAGGATATCATTGATCAGCTCAAGCAACCCTTCGCCCGAGCTGCTGAGGAGTTGGACATACTTTTTCTGTTCGGGGTTTAAAGGCGATTCCTGGAGGAGATCGGTCATTCCTAGAATGGCGTTCATGGGGGTGCGGATTTCATGGCTCATGATGGCCAGAAACTCGCTCTTTGCCCTTGTTGCCATTTCAGCTGCCTTGGCATCATGCTCCGCAACGAGCTTCTCTTCTTTCAAGCGGCTTTCGCTCTCGGCAAGCGCCTTTCGCTCTTCCTTGAGTTCCCTTATCCTCGCGGCCAGGCCCAGGGACAGCAGTATAGACTCCAGCGCCGTGCCGATAAGAATAGAATTTCTGGCCCAGTACTCGCCCTGCAAGGGCCCCAGTTCCTGAATGGCAAAGATCGTAAAGGCCGCGGCGAGCGTTCCCCACGCGACCAGAAAGTAGCGGGCAGGCGCAAAGCCTCGGCGCAGGCTGACGATGCCTGCGGTCAGGGCCACCCAGGGTGAAAAAATGCTGCTCCCCACGGCCAGCCAACGGCCGATCCAGGTCAGTTTCATCAGGCCGACACCGGTGAGGCACAGGCCATAGAAGAAGCCGGCCAGGAGGAGTTTGTCGATCAGGGGAGAGAAGCGAGGCATATTGAGAAAATCACGCATGAACAGATAGGCAAAGGCGATGAACAGCCCCATGCTGCCCCACAAAATCATGATGAATGTCTCAAGCCCAAAGTCCCACAGGGCCGCTGCCTGGCCGTGCAGGAAGGTCAGGCTGAGAAGAGCGAAAAAGATGTAGCTGACATAATAGAAATAGGCCCGATCACGAAGCGATACGGCGATGAACAAATTATAGAGGATCATACTGAACAGGACGCCATAGCAAAGGGCGAAGAGGTAATTCTCCCTGGCGGTCTGGCTCATGAAGGCGGGTAGAGACCAGGCGTAAAAGCGTTGGGGGTTTACCCCCCTGGTTACCACGCGAATGTAATAGGTGGCCGGCCCATCGTCCACTCGAGGCAACGTGAAAACGAAAAATCGATTGAACAATTCACGAGTGCCTGATGGACGATCGAGGCCTGTTTTTACCGCATCCCATCCATCAAGGGTTGGTCTGTAGAGGTCTATTGCGGGCAGGTAGACATAGTCGGTGGAAAGGACCCAGGTGGTTTTTGCCGCAGCGCTCCCCTTCGGTGCGAGGACGGTGAACCGGAGCCAATGTGCCTGCAGATCCGGGGAGGGAACCGAAAAGGCCGGCCCGGACAGTGGCTTGAAACGCTCGCGCCAGGACGCTGTGCTGACCTGATCGATGGTCAGCCCGGTTCCCTCACCATCCAGGACCTCCAGATATGGGGCCAGGTCATAGCGGTCCGCGTCCCCCAGCACCAGCACGCGACCGTTCTCGCCGGACCAGGCAGGTGCGCCGGCACTCAGCAGGAACATCAGATAAAGAAAGAAAATTTTACCAAAGCGAACAGTCATGGCCTTTCACCGGGAGCAAGGGCATATTCCAACCGGATATGTCCTGCATGATCGATGAAGATTTCCAGGTGGCGGCTGGAGCATAAACAAAGGCGGCTTGTATGTCAAAGGGACTTTGGAGTTGGGACCTTAGGGTTGCAGTACGGAATGGGGTAAGTCAAGAGAGCGGGTGGACGCGTTCGTAGTATCTGCACAACCTCGACAATGCCTTTGCCGCCCGGAGCATCGGCGGTGAGAATTGTTGATTGTCTTCGGATCCGGAAATCTTTTCATTCTGCTGTCGCACGTTGGATTTTGTGTTGACAGCAATGAACCCTTTACCTAGACTCCCGCCGCAAGTGGGAGGTTCTGTTTCGGTTCAACTTCTCAATTGTAGGACATCAGGTTATCACCAGGTTCGGGTCTGATTCTTGCATTCTCCTGATTCTTGCATTCTTATCGATACCCGGTTCCTGTTCTCCGGTACCATCTCCTGAAGAACGAATAGGAGTTCTCATCATTTGAAAAAACCACTCTTGTTTCTGACTCTGATCGCTTTCCTCGCCGGACCGATTTTGAACGTCCCTGAAACTCAGGCGGCAAGCCGAAAAAAGAGCCAATCGGTCAAATCCAAAAAAGCCAACTCAGAATCCCAAGCCAAATCCAGGACCATTTCCACCCGCACCTCGCAGTGCGACGAACTGGATCTTCGTGCTTCTGCCGCTTTGGTTGTCGACCAGAAAAGCGGCGCTGCGCTTTATGCCAAAAATACCGATGTCCCCACGTCGATCGCTTCCATCACCAAGTTGATGACTGCCATGGTGACGCTGGATGCCGGACTGTCCCTGGACGAAGAAATCGTTATCAGTGGAGAGGATGTGGATCGATTAAAGGGCACCGGTTCTCGCTTGCCGTTGGGGTCTCGATTGACGCGCGAGCAGTTGATTCATCTGGCATTGATCGCTTCGGAAAACCGTGCCGCATCGGCGCTGGGCCGCTCCTATCCGGGCGGGCAGACGGCGTTTGTCGCCGCCATGAACCATAAGGCGCAGGAAATCGGTATGAACGACAGTCATTTCGTTGACGGTACGGGTCTCCACAGCGGCAACCGCGCCACGGCCGCCGATCTTGCGAAGATGGTCGATGCCGCCTATCACTATCCACTCATCCGGGAGATCACCAGCACCGGCACCTATGACGTCTCGCTGCCCCGCACCCGTGTTGTGCATGTGCGCAAGAACGGCAGGATGTACAAGGTTTCCCGAACGGTGCGGCGCCACATGGCCTTCAACAATACCAACATCCTGACCCGAAGCGAGGATTGGGAAATCGGGCTTTCGAAAACCGGGTACATAAACGAGGCCGGCCATTGCCTGGTGATGCAGACTGAGATTGCCGATCAGAAAGTGATCATCATCCTGCTCGATTCGGTCGGAAAATGGGGCCGCATCGGCGATGCCGAGCGTATCCGGAAGTGGCTGGAGCATGATAGCCAGGTCGCCACCCACCCGAGTTCGGACACCTCGACCTGATCCGTCATTACGCTGAACAATCCCGGCCAGGAGGTTGCTCCAGGTTACGGTTATGGAATCGTCGTCACGAGATGCTATGACCGGGAAAATCGGTGCAGCGCAGCGAGGGCGCGCAAGGCCTTTTCGGGTGAGGGGAAAACCGGGACGGCTCTCTCTTCCAGCCACATCAGGTTCTCATGCCTTCCGGATTCCATCCCGGCCAGCCACAGGGCGATGGGCTTCCCCTCCTGTGCGGCCCGGGTAAAGATTCCCATGAACTCCTTGGGGAACAGAAGGGACTGCGGGTGCATCTGAATGGCCAGTCCGTCGACATTGGGCTCTGCAATCATCGCGTCGATGACGGTCTGATAAATTTTCCGCGGATCGTGAAACTGCATGGTGAGGCCGAGATCCCAGGGGTTGCCCGGGATATCCCAGGAGGGAAAGACCGGTCTCAGTTTATCCAGCGTAGCGCTGCCTGTCTCTGCAAGGCTGAGGCCTTCCTGTTCGAGGAGGTCCGTGACGATCACGCCCTCCCCGCCGGGAAACGTGGCGATGAACACCCTGTTGCCTTTCAGGGACAGGGGGCCGAAGCGCTCCAGTGCACGGGTCAGATCGAAAAAATCTTCCAGGCTGCGAGCGCGCAAGGCTCCGCACTGTTTCATGGCGTCTTCGAAGACGCGGTCATTCCCCTGCACCAGGGCCCCGGTATGCGAGAGGGCGGCCTTGGCTCCGGCCTCGCTCTTTCCGGACTTGAGGACCACGACGCGCTTTCCCTGTGCGGCCCCCTTGCGGATGAGCCGCAGGAATTCCCTCCCGTCTCCCCCGATACTTTCCAGGTGAATGCCGATCACACGCGTCTCCGGGTCTTCAACCAGATAGCCAAGGGCGTCCACCTCGTTGACATCCATCTTGTTGCCGAGATCTATGAGCTTGTTGAGGTGGTAGTTGAAATCGTTCAGGAGCCATCCGGAGCGCGGCTCGTAGAGACCTGACTGAAAGATCAGGGAAAGGTTGCCGGGCTTGATGGAGTCGATGGCATGAAAGCTGATGCAAAAGCCCGTTTTCACGTTTATGGGGCTCAGAGCGTTGGGACCGATGGCCCTGATGGAGTTTTCCCGGACCATGCGAGCCATCTCCGCCTGGACCCTTTTCCCTTTTTCGCCGGCCTCGGAAAACCCCCCTGCGATGAGGGTGACCCGTTTGATGCCCTTCTCCGCGCATTCCTTCAGGACTCCGGGCGTGGCAGTATAGGAAACCCCGATTACGGCAAGGTCTACGGTTTCGGGGATGTCCTTCACGGTCCGAAAGGTTTTGATTCCCAGGATCTCCTTTTCACTCAGGTGGACCGGATAGATCCTTCCCCGAAACCCGAGCTTGATCAGGTTCCCGACCAGGTGATAGGTTGCGCGCATCGGGTTGTTGGATGCGCCCACGATGGCGACGCTCTCTGGCTCGAAAAATCCGGCGAGAAAGTGCTCGTCGCTTCTCTGAAGGTCTTTCGGTGCCATACTCTTCCCTGTTTCAATAACTCAGGACACCAGCGCCCCGGTTGGGAGCGTAGCATACTGAATCTGCCGATAATGGGCAATTTATTTCAGAGGATAGAGAACCTGCTCCCTGCACCGAACCTCGTCCTCCCCGCACAACCGACGGCAGGCCGGTTTGAAGTTTTTCCTGGCGTCGGATTCGCGTCGCTGCTTTGGATTAGAAGAAGAAATTGGCTCCTGGAACAAAATAGGCTATTATCAGCTTCCAACCTTGGAAACCGGTAAACCTGATCTCTAGACGCTAAAAAAAATGGGCTGAATGCCGGTCCCCGTTTTTTGAGAAGTTCAAGCTCCGGGGATCATGGAAGGTAACGGACTTGAAACCACTTTGCCCTGAAAACAAGCGGGTGGTCATCACGGGGTTGGGTCCGCTTTCACCAATCGGATCCGGAAAGGAACCCTTCTGGAATTCTCTGCTGAATGGGGCGTCCGGCGGCCGGTCCCTTCATTTTGAAGAAAATGATATCGATCAATATTCTTCAAGAATCGCGTGCCCTGTCTTCGATTTCAATCTGGAAAACTACTTTGAGAGGACCAAAGAAACGAGGTATCTCAGCAGAACCTCTTCCATGGCCCTTGCCGGCGCGAAATTGGCACTGGAGGATGCCGGGCTCATATTGGAGCCTTCTGTTTCAGAAAAGAGCCGGCGGGAATATGCCATAAAGTCTCTAGACTCAACCCTCGCCGGGGTCATTCTCGGCGTCGGTGTCCAGAATATGGATGGATTCGAAAAACACCATCGAAGATTCCTGGAATGCCACGGCTCCAAGAGGATCTCTCCATTCGCCTTGCCCTATATTCAGGCAGGCTCGATTCCGGCAGTGGTATCGAAGAAATTTGGATTCAGAGGGACATCACTGAGCATTTCGACCGCCTGCGCATCCGGTACCTACGCGATAATCGAGGCATGTAAGCAGATCCTTTTGGGGGAAGAGGTCTTGTTTATCGCGGGCGGCTGTGACGCCTGCATCACCCCTTTTGTTTTCGGAGGTTTTGATGCGCTCGGGGCAATGAGCAGGCGAAATGAAGCGCCTGAGAAGGCCAGCAGGCCGTTCGATCGTGACAGGGACGGCTTTGTCCTCGGTGAGGGGGCGGGGATTTTGATCGTCGAGGAACTGCACCATGCGCTTGAGAGGGGTGGACATATCTATGCGGAGATATCGGGGTTCGGTATCACTTCCGATGCGTACCACATCACCGCTGTGGACCCCAGCGGCGACATGCAGGCCAAGGCGATAACCGACGCACTCAGAATGGCCCGTGTGAGCCCGGGAGAAGTCGATTATGTCAATGCCCATGGGACGTCTACCCCCTTGAACGACCCCGTTGAGACGCTCGCAATCAAGAAGGCCCTTGGAAAGCACGCATACCGTATTCCGGTGACGTCCACCAAATCGATGACTGGACATCTCATTGGCGCCTCCGGCGGGGTTGAAATCATTGCTACTGCCCTGATGATGGAACACGGGAAGGTGCATCCTACGATCAACCTGGAGAGGCCGGGGGAAGGCTGCGATCTTGATTATGTCCCTGATGGGCCGGTTGACAAGACCATCCACAAGGCATTGAAGAACAGCTTTGCCTTTGGCGGCATGAATGCATCGGTGCTGCTTTCAAAGTTTCCTGAGATCTGTCGCTGAGAAGAGCATATTATGCTCTGCTCAGTAACTCGGCCGGATCTACCGGCAGTGTGCGGATCCGTTTTCCCGTCGCCTGAAAAAGAGCGTTTGTCACGGCCGGGGCAACGGGCGGCACCCCCACCTCACCGATCCCGTTAGGCGGGTCCGCGCTCTTGATGATGTGGACCTCCACCCTGGGAGCTTCGTCCATCCGGAGGATTGGAAAATCATGGAAATTGCTCTCCCGGACCCGGCCGTCTTTAATGCGCAGCGCGCTCTTCAGGGTGGCCGTGAGCCCGTAGACGACCCCGCCTGCAATCTGGGCCTCTACCATCCTGGGGTTGACCGCTATGCCGCAATCCACGGCACAGACCACGCGGTGAACCCGGACGCGGCCGTTTTTTTCTACCGAGACCTCGGCCACCATGGCGACCGGAGTACCGTGAAAGGCGTGGAGCGCCACACCCCGGAAGATCCCGTCAGGCAGCCTCTTGCCCCAGCCGGCCTTTGTGGACGCCGCCTCCAGGACGGAGCGATGTTTGGGGGCATCTTTCAGCAGCCGCAGCCGGAGGTCCACCGGATCCTTGCCCGACGCAGCAGCGATCTCGTCCATGAAAGACTCTTTCACAAAACCGTTTCGGGAATCGGCCACGGACCGCCATGTTCCCACCGGAACCGGCAGGTCGGCGCGGACGTATTCGACCCGCACATTCTCGATGCCGTATGCCATGTCCGCGGATCCGGACATGGCCCCTTTCGGACCCAGGAACCGCTTGCCAATTGGGATGATCGCGCTTGCGAGCGCGTACCTGAGAGGAGATGGCAACCATTGGGGAAGGATGGAAGGAGCTGAAGTTTCGATGAGCGCGTCCATCTTGGACTGCCCCACCGCCTTGTGGATCCAGGCTACGGGATACCCGTCCCGGTCCAGGCCGGCTTCCATCCGGTTGTAAAAGGCGGGACGGTAGTAGTCGTTTCGCATATCTTCCTCGCGGGACCAGATGACCTTGACCGGACCCTTGACAGCCTTTGAGAGCCTGACAGCCTCGGCTACAAAGTCCGGCATGGAGCGCCGGCCGAACCCCCCTCCTACAAACGGCGTATGCACCCGAACCGCGCTCAGGGAAAGTCCGGTAATGCGGGCCGCGGTATCCCTGGCTGTTTCCTGTGCCTGGGTGGGGGCCCAGACCTCGCACCGGTCAGGAAGAACATGGGCGGTGCAGTTCATGGGCTCCGGGCAGGCGTGGGCCTGGTACGGCAGCTCATACACCGCCTGGATCCGGCGGTCCGCATTTTCCATGGCTTTCTCCACACTGCCGTCCTTCCTCACGAGGACCCCCTTTTCCCTGATCCTGCCCGCAAAACGGGCCATGATGCTTTCGCTGCCCAGGCCGGCATCCCCCCCTTTCCACTGGATACTGAGGGCATGGGCTGCTGTCTGGGCCTGCCAGAAGGTCTCCGCAACCACGGCCACGCCCGATTCCAGGATCACGACATCCCTTACGCCCGGCATGGACCGGGCCTTCCTGTCATCCACGGACGCGACCGCCCCACCCACCATCGGGGGGTGAATTACGGCGGCAGTAAGAAGGCCGTCCATCTTGAGGTCCATGCCGTACACGGTCTTTCCCTTTGCCTTGTCCAGAGTGTCCAGCCTGGGATAAGGCTTACCGATGATCTTGAACTGACCCGGCTCCTTGAGGCGTGGCTCTTCAGGAACCGCCAGGGACGCTGCCCTCGCAAGGAGCTCGCCGTAGCGGAGCCGTTTCTTACCCGGTGCGTGCACCACGGTGCTGTTTTCCGCCAGGCACTCGGATGAAGGGACGTTCCAGGTTGCTGCCGCGGCCGAGATCAGCAACTCCCGGGTGGCTGCGCCGGCCCGGCGGAGGGTTTCCCAGGATGTCTTCACTCCGGTGCTGCCGCCCGTGGACTGGACCCCGAATTCCGGGTTCTTGTAGACGGCCGCCACCGGCGCGATCTCGAACCGGATCTTGGACCAGTCGGCCTCCAATTCCTCGGCCACGATCATGCAGAGCCCGGTGGAGGTACCCTGGCCGAGCTCCGTATGCTTGACCATGACCGTGACCGTATCGTCCGGCCCGATTCGTATCCACGCGTTCGGGGCAAATCCTTCTCCTTCGCCGGCGCTATGGTCAGGATTCTCCGCTTTGGACGGGACGGGTGCCTGGCAGGCGACAAGGAGGCCCGTGCCTGCGACCAGGCTGACCTTGATGAATTGTCGTCTGTCCAATTCCATGCCATTTGCCTTCATGGCTCCATCTCCTTTGCCGCCTTTTGAACTGCCTCCCTGATATTCTGGTAGGTTCCGCACCGGCAGAGCACGTTGGACATGGCCTTCTCGATCTCTTCATCTCCCGGTTTGGGAGTGGTTGAGAGGAGCGCAGCCGCCTGCATGATCTGCCCCGGCTGGCAGTAGCCGCATTGGGGCACGTCGCCTTGGGTCCACGCCCTGAACAGGACCTCGGCAGCCTTCCCTGACAAGCCCTCGATGGTGGTGATCTTCCGGCCGACCGCCTCTCCCGCCGGAACCGTGCAGGAAGGGACCGCCTCCCCATCGATATGTACTGTGCAGGCCCCGCATTCTCCGATGCCACATCCGTACTTGGCGCCGGTCAGCCCCATCTGCTCCCTCAGAACCCAGAGCAGGGGTGTGTCTGGATCGACATCAACATCGCGCACTTTTCCGTTCACCTGGAGTCTGATCATGACTGTTTCTCCTTTTCCAAGTAAGTGACTTCATCATGCTGAAGATCCCTTTTGACTCGGTACAACTGCTTGCCGGGGATCCAACCCGAGGCCGGAAGTTCATTATGAACCAGCATGGAAGATTGATGTAAAGAGTGTTTGTTGCTGATGTAAAAAAGTGTAAAGGATTTTGAAACTAAGCGACGGTCCTCAGCCCCTTTACCTTCCAAGCGGTCCAGCCTGCCCCGAAGGCAAGAGAGGACGTCAGGAAAAGCGCCTGAAACCCGGCAAAATCCCCTATGTAGCCGAGAGCGATCGATCCGGCAAAGACACCCAGATCGATTGAACCCGTGAAGATGCCGACCGCCTTTCCCCTGACTTCAGGAGGCTCGTTGCGGACGGCAAGCGCGTTGATGCTGGGAAAAAGAAAGCCGTGGCCGCAACCGGTCACAAACCCTGAGAGCGCCAGAACCCAGGAACTCCCGGCAAAAAGGAGCATCAGGTAGCCCGCGCCTGCCAGCAGCAGCGCAGGAGAGATGATCCTTTCCTCCCCTATCCTGTCTGCAAGCCGGCTCCCAAAAAGCCTCGTGAGGATCGCAGCCGACGAATAGGAGATGTAATAGAGCGAGATGAAGACTAATGCCCTCTCCTTGGCATATGGGGAAACAAATGTGCCGGATGTGGAGATCCCTACACCAAAGAGCAGTGAAAGCAGGACGACGACAGCGTTTTTTCGCTTTCGCATAAGGCCGAGGAAGGATTGCGGGACGGCCTGCGGATGCCGGACGTAGAGATCCGGGAGAGGCAGGTGGGCGATCCAGCCGATGAGTCCCATCAACGCTGCAGAGATGAAGTAGGCATCATATCCAAAATTCGCAATGATCACCTCGGCCGCTGCGGGTCCTGCGGCCATGCCGGCAAGCCCGGTTACCCCGAACACCCCTATCCCTTCGTTCAGTCTCTCTATCGGGATCATATCCCCGATATAGGTGAGTGCGGCCGTGACGACGATGGCCAGTCCCACCCCATGGACCAGTCTCACGATGAGAAGAGGCAGATAGAACTGGTTCAGGTTCCCCTCGAATACGAGATAACTCAGGGGGAGCAGGGTCATGATGGAGGATCCCACCGTGAAGCTCTTTTTTCGTCCGAACCGGTCGATCATGCCGGAAACCCAGGGGCGGCTCAAAACGGCTGAGAGGACATAAGCCCCCATGAGAATCCCCACGTCCGCCTTGGAACCGCCATGGGCGATGACAAAGAGGGGGAAGAGGAAGAAGGCGCCGAAGCTGGAAATCGTGAAGAGATAGGCAACCGCCATCCTCAGGTATGCAGGGCCATAAATCATAAGGGAATCCCGAAGTAAAAAGCCCCTCTCACCCTTTTCTTTGCCGTAGAGTGAGGGGGCAACGTGAATTGCTTTGGCTAAGTTTTGGGATGAGGCTTAAACTGTCCTCATGAGGGCCTCGCGCACTCGGTGGGATCTCCTCCCAATTTCATTAGCGCATGTTCAAGGGCTGGAAGAACGACGGCGAGGTTTTCCTTCACTCCGGCGGGGCTCCCGGGCAGGTTGATGATCAGGCATCTTCCTCTTACTCCGGCCATGGCTCTTGAAATCATCGCATGCACCGTTTTCTGCAGGCTTGCCGCCCTCATGGCCTCGGCAATCCCCGGCACCTGAAAGTCGATCACCTCTTCCATGGCCTGGGGTGTGACATCGGAGGGACTCAACCCGGTCCCCCCTGTGGTCACGATCAGGGACAGGCAGTCCCGGTCAACCCACTCCACAATCGCGTCCGCAATCCGGCGCCGGTCATCCGGGACGATTTTCCTCCTCGAGACTTTGTAGCCCTCGAGTTCCAGCATGCGGACGGCAGAGTCGCCGCTCGAATCCTCCCTCTTGCCTTGCGAGCCCTTGTCGCTGATCGTCAGGACGCCCGCCTTGAAACCCTTTTCCATCCGGAGACCTATTCAGCCGCCTTCTTCGCTTCGGCGATCACCTTTTCGGCCAAATGAGCGGGCACTTCATCGTAATGGGACGGCTCCATCTCAAAGGTCCCGCGGCCTGCCGTGAGCGCGTTCAGATCGATCGCATACTGGAGCACTTCCGAGAGCGGGGCCTGGGCCTTGATGACCTGGAACCTGCCCTTGCTGTCCATGCCGAGCACCCTTCCCCTCCGGCTGTTCAGATCTCCCATCACATCGCCCATCGACTCCTCCGGGACGGTGATTTCCAGCTTCACGATCGGCTCAAGCAGAATGGGGTTGGCCTCCTGCATTGCCTTCTTCAGACACATGCTGGCTGCGATCTTGAATGCCATTTCCGACGAGTCCACCTCATGGGACTTGCCGTCATAGAAACGCACCTTCAAATCCACTACAGGAAATCCGGCGAGGATTCCGGAGCGCAGGGATTCATGCAGCCCTTTTTCCACGGCAGGCACAAAATTGCGCGGCACATTCATTCCCACCAGGGCATTCTGAAATTCAAACCCCGAGCCTCTTTCCTGGGGGGACACGTCGAAGTGGACCTCGGCGAACTGACCTCGCCCGCCCGATTGTTTTTTGTGTCGATAGATTACCTGGGTGGCCGGTTTTTTGATGGTCTCTCTGTAAGGCACCTTGAGGGGCTTCAAATTGACTTCCACCCCGAATTTACGGTTCAGTTTCTCGCAGGTTGCCTCCAGGTGGATCTGTCCGGTCCCTGAAAGAACTATCTCTGACGAGGTCTGATCCCGCTCGAGGCGGAGTGTCGGGTCTTCATCCAGGAGTCGGGAAAGAGAAGAGAAGAGCTTGTCCTCGCTCCCTTTCACCTTCGTTTCCACGGCATAAGAAATCACCGGCTTCAGAGGCTCCGAAGCCTTGTAGATAATAGGATCGTTCTCCTGACACAACGTATCCCCTGTGCCCGTTTCCTTCAGCTTGGGGATGGCCACAATGTCCCCTGGCATCGCCGTTTCCACGGGCTGCTGCTTCTTCCCCTCCATCAGGAAGATCTGCCCGAATTTCTCCTTTACCCCTTTGTTCGCGTTGTAGAGAGTCATGTCGGAGCTCAAGGTGCCTGAAAAAATCCTGATAAGGCTAAGCTTTCCGGCAAATGGGTCCGCAACGGTCTTAAAAACAAGCGAAGAGAACGGCTGATCGATACTCGGCCGCCGCTGGATCACCTGGTCTGTTTTCGGCTTCATGCCGGCATAGGATTCCTTTTCCGCCGGGGAGGGGAAGGCCTGCACGATCAGGTCCATGAGTTGGGCGACGCCCATGTTGAGCGTGGCGGAGCCGCAAAGGATTGGAACGACCAGGCCGGACTTCGTTCCGGAGACAAAAGTCTCTTCAATTTCCGCGGCAGTGAGCGGTTCCCCCTCCAGGTATTTCTCCATGACCGCATCATTGGCCTCTACGACGTTCTCTATCATCTTCTCCCGCCACCTGCCTGTCTCCTCCTCCATTTCGGGCGGAATGGCGGATTCCTCGAACTTGCCGCTGCCGTCTTTTGAATAGAGATAAGCTTTCTGTTTGGCCAGGTCGATGAGACCCTTAAAGGAGTCTTCCGCCCCGACCGGCAGGAACACAGGTGTAGCTTTCACATTGAAGGCCTTTTCGATCTCTTCCACCACCCGGTAGAAATCGGCCCTTTCCCTGTCCATCTTGTTTACAAAAATCACCCGGGGAAGCGAGCGTTCATCCGCAAATCCCCACAACTTATGGGTACCGACCTTTACCCCTGCAGTCGCGTCCACCACGACCACAACACCGTCGGCGGCCTGAAGAGCGGCTTTGGCATCGGAAAGGAAATTGTCGTCGCCCGGGGTATCGATGACATTGATCACATGCCTTTTCCAACCGGCATGATGAATGGCCGTAGCAATCGTAATCTTCCTCTTGATCTCCTCCGGCTCATAATCCAGATTCGAGGTCCCGTCATCCACTCTTCCCAGTCGCGTGGTGGATTTGCCGTTGAAGAGAATGGCCTCTCCGAGGGAGGTCTTTCCCGAACCGACGTGTGCGATCAAGGCCGCGTTTCTCAGTTGTTCACTTTTTCTTTCCATTACCAATTCCTTTCCAGAAGATACTTTTGGGGCTCGACAAGGAAGAGAAGGGATTACCGATCCCCGAACTGGTCGGGCATAAATCCCTGAGCGGCAGATCGAGTACCTGTGAATGGGGTTTTGATTTCAGGTAGGCATTCTCTATGCTGCCGAAAAAAATAACTATATCAATGCCAAACCCAAAGTCAAGCCAAGAATCGCTTCATTTTTTCATTGCCAATTGGTTAAAGTGTGTTATTTAAATAGGTTTTCCGATTATGGAGTCCGGTTTCCACATGCTCCGACCTGAACATGTCGAGGAGTTCATCTCTTATCTCAGATCCCAAAGGGGTTACTCCCCGCATACCCTGAGGAATTATCGCATTGACCTGAGACAGTTCGTGGAATTCCTCTCTGAAAAAAAGGGGGGGCGGAAGTCGAACAATATGGAGTCGGTGGATTCTCTCGATATTCGCGAATATCTGGGCCGACTCTATACGCAGTACAAGAGGAGCACCATTGCCCGGAAGTTATCGGCAGTCCGCTCGTTTTACCTGTTTGCCGAGAAGAGCGGCTTTTCCGGGAACAATCCTGCTGCAACGGTGATGACCCCCAGGCAGGAGAGTACGATACCGAACTACCTTCCCGTGGACCAGATGTTCGGTCTCCTGGAAGGACCGGACAGGGGAACCCCTCTGGGTCTGCGGGATCTTGCTATTCTGGAAGTGCTCTATTCAACCGGGCTGCGCGTCAGTGAACTGGCGGCTTTGAACGTCGACCGTATGGATCTCGACCAGCGGCTGGTCAGGGTTATCGGAAAGGGAAACAAAGAACGGATCGTGCCTGTCGGCCGTAAGGCGGTTGCTGTCCTCAAGGACTATCTGGACAGCACAATGACGCTCAGGACAAAAGGCCGGAAAGGGAGGGCGGAGCTGCCGGTCTTCATGAATGCCAGAGGGGGGCGGCTCACAACCCGGAGCATCGGTAACATCGTGAAAAGGTATGGAGTGAAATGCGGGCTGTTGACGGGAATCAGTCCCCATTCCCTCAGACACACCTTTGCCACCCACCTGCTGGACGGAGGGGCCGATCTGCGTGCCGTGCAGGAGCTGCTGGGTCATTCCAGCCTCTCCACCACTCAGAGGTATACGCACGTCAGCCTGGATCGATTGATGAAGGTGTATGACAAGGCCCACCCCAGGAGCAAGTGAGAAAGGGCGAAGGCGGAAGGTGGAAGTCGGAGTGGGAAGCAGGAAGGCGGAAGGCATAAGATGAATGAAAGAATGAGATCCACGACCATCCTTGCGGTCCGCAAAGATGGCAGGGCTGTGATGGCAGGGGACGGCCAGGTCAGCCTCGGCGAGACCATCATGAAGCACAAGGCCCAGAAGGTTCGGTTTGCGTACAAGGGAACCATTTTGGTGGGCTTTGCAGGGGCGGCGGCCGACGCCTTCAATCTTTTTGAGAGACTGGAAGGAAAACTTGAGAAATACAAGGGGAGTCTCACAAGGGCCGCGGTGGAACTGGCCAAAGACTGGCGCACGGACAAGATCCTGAGAAAGCTGGAAGCCTTGATATTGGCAATGGACAGTGAGAACACCCTGATCATATCCGGAAACGGCGAAATCATTGAACCCGACGAATCCGTGGCAGCCATAGGGTCCGGCGGTCCCTATGCCCTCGCCGCAGCCAGGGCCCTCGTGGCCCATTCCAACCTGGATGCGGCATCCATTGCCCGAGAGGCCATGATGATCACGGCGTCAATTTGTCTCTACACAAATGATCAGATCGTCATCCATGAGATAGGCGAAAAGGAGTGAGAATGGAGAGGGACTTGATCCATTCCGATCATGTGATGAAGGTTCTGACACCGAGAGAGATCGTGGCTGAACTGGATAAGTACATCATAGGCCAGGACCGGGCAAAGCGCTCCGTGGCCATTGCACTCCGAAACCGCTGGCGCAGGCAGCAGGTGCCCAAGGATCTTCGCGATGAGATCGCACCGAAAAATATCATCATGATCGGACCCACCGGTGTTGGGAAGACGGAGATCGCCCGTCGGATTGCGCGCCTTGCCAAGTCGCCTTTTCTGAAGATCGAGGCGACCAAATTCACGGAAGTGGGGTATGTAGGCCGGGATGTGGAGTCCATGATCCGGGACCTTACCGAGCTGGCCGTGAACATGGCAAAAAAGGAGGAGCAGGAAAAGGTCAAGTTCAAGGCCCGCGAGCTTGCAGAGGAGAGGCTGTTGGATATCCTGCTTCCAAAGAAAAAAGAGGAGATCCGGGAAGGCGAGGAAGGAGACAAGGAAAAGGTTCTGGAGGTGGTAAGGGGCGATAAATTCGAGGCCGATTCCACCAGAGAAAAGTTGAGGCGCCTCCTGCGTGGCGGGAAGCTGGACGGCCGGTACGTGGAACTCGAGACATCCGCTAAGGCGCCTCAAATGGTGGAGGTCTTTGCCGGTGCAGGCATGGAAGAGATGGAGTTCAACATCAAGGAAATGTTCGGAAACCTTTTCCCGGCCCGGAAGAAGAAAAGGCGGGTGAAAATCCCGGAGGCCATGGAGATCCTCATCCAGGAAGAGTCTCAGAAGCTGATCGACATGGACCATGTCATCGAAGAGGCGGTTCGGATGACAGAGCAAAACGGGATCATCTTCCTGGACGAGCTCGACAAGATCGCCGGCGGCGAGCATAAGTATGGCCCGGATGTCTCGCGAGAGGGGGTGCAGCGCGATCTCCTGCCGATCGTTGAAGGTTCGACCGTGACTACAAAATACGGGATGATCAGGACCGACCATATCCTTTTCATCGCTGCCGGGGCTTTCAACCTGAGCAAACCCGCGGATCTCCTTCCCGAGCTTCAGGGACGCTTCCCGATCAGGGTCGAATTGGATTCGCTCTCGATGGAGGATTTTGTCCGCATCCTCAAAGAACCCAAGAACGCCCTTATCACCCAGTACGAGGCGCTCCTGGAGACGGAAGGGATTCTGCTGGTCTTCGAGGAATCGGCCATACTCGAAATTGCCCGTCTCGCCGATACGGTGAACGAGCGAATGGAGAACATCGGCGCACGGCGCCTCCATACGATCATGGAAAAGCTGCTGGAAGAGATTTCCTTCAATGCTCCGGACATGGAGTCGAAAAAGGTCGTAATCGATCGGGATTATGTAACGGACAAGTTGAAAGATATCCTGGAAGATCAGAATTTGAGCAGGTATATCCTTTAAGATTGAACCGCGAAGGCGCAAAGAACGCGAAGTAAAACGCAGCAAGCTGGGCATCAGGTTTCAGGTGGCAGGTGGCAGGTGTCAGGTGTCAGGTTTCAGGTGTCAGCCGGGCCGCCTGCCGCTGAGGCGGCAAGATTGATCGAAAGGGAACTCCTTGTTCGCTAAGCTTTTCTGTAGGAGCAAGCTCCTGCTTGCGATCTTCTCTGAGCCGATTCGCAAGCTGGAGCTTGCTCCTACAAAGGGCGAAGTCTCATACGAGCAAGCACCGAACCCTGAAACCTGAACACTGACACCCGATACCTTATTGAATTCGACAAGGTGGAAAATGAGTGGCGACCAGGCAAACAGGGCCAAGATTTTAATCGAGGCGCTGCCGTACATCAGGCGGTTTCAGGACGCGGTGATTGTGGTCAAATACGGCGGCCACGCCATGGTGGATGAAAAGCTCAAGAAATCATTCGCCCTGGATGTCGTTCTCATGAAGACCGTTGGGTTGAATCCCATTGTAGTCCATGGCGGCGGGCCGCAAATCGGCAGCTTTCTCAAAAGACTTTCCATTGAATCGGAATTCGTGGATGGAATGAGGGTCACGGACAAGCAGACCATGGACGTCGTGGAAATGGTCCTGGTCGGCAAGGTGAACAAAGAGATCGTAAATCTCATCAATCAGAACGGAGGAAGAGCAGTGGGTCTCTCAGGCAAGGATGGCCAGCTTCTCACTGCAAAGAAGATGAGATATCTGCGAAAGAGGGGGAACGATCAGCCGCCGGAGATAATCGATATCGGCATGGTAGGCGAGATCACGTCCGTCAACAACTCCATTCTGACAAGTCTCCTTGCGAGCCGTTTTATCCCTGTGATTTCTCCTGTAGGCGCCGGGAAAAAGGGGGAGACTTACAACATCAACGCCGATCTTGTGGCGGGCAGCATCGCCTCTTCCCTCAAAGCTCGGAAGCTGATTCTTTTGACGGATACGGAGGGGGTCCTCGATATGCAGGGGAGCCTGATCTCAACGATCAAGATGGGTGAGGTAACCGGTCTCGTGGAAGAGGGCACCGTGAAAGGGGGAATGATTCCCAAGCTTCACTGCTGCGTCAAGGCGTTGAGCGGTGGTGTGAAAAAGGCCCACATTCTCGACGGCCGGAAGGAACACGCGCTCCTGCTGGAGATCTTCACAAAAGGCGGGGTAGGAACAGAGATCGTGCCATGAGAATGTCCAATGCCTGGTGGACATTTGAAATTTGAGATTTCAGATTTGAAATTTGAGATTTGAAATGTGAAATTTGAGATTTGAAATTGACCGGGGGGATGAGATGGAAGAAACCATTCAACTCGCAGACAAATACATGTTTCCCACCTACAAGAGGGTCCCCATCACGCTCGTCCGGGGAGAAGGGTGCCGGGTGTGGGATGAATCGGGCAAGGAATACCTGGATTTCGTGGGAGGGATCGCGGTCTGTGCTCTTGGGCACAGTTCTCCGCTGGTCGCACATGCACTGGCCGAGCAGTCCAGGACGCTCGTCCATGTCTCCAATCTTTACTACACAAAGCCCCAGATCGAACTGGCGAAGCTTCTCGTGGAGAATTCCTTTGCAGGCCGCGCCTTTTTCTGCAACAGCGGCGCCGAGGCAAATGAAGCCGCGATCAAGCTCGCAAGAAGGTACTCGAAAGAGAAGTTCGGCCCGGGCAGGTATACAATCATTTCCATGTTGAACTCCTTCCATGGAAGGACGATGGGAACCCTGTCGGCGACCGGCCAGAGCAAAATACAAGTGGGCTATGAACCGTTTCTCGAGGGGTTCCGCTTCGTGCCTTTCAACGACACGGCTGCTCTCAAAGGGGCTTTGGACGATTCAGTCTGTGCTGTCCTGATGGAGCCGATTCAGGGCGAAGGAGGAGTGGTCTGTCCCTCCCCGGGCTACCTGAAGGAGGTGAAAACCCTGTGCGAAGAGAGGGGTCTGCTCCTCATCTTCGACGAGGTCCAATCGGGTATGGGGAGGACAGGCAGGCTTTTCGCCCACGAACATTACGGTGTAACGCCTCACATCATGACTCTTGCCAAGGCTCTCGGGAACGGCCTTCCCATCGGCGCCATGCTGGCCGTGGAAGAGCTGAGCAACGTCTTCGGGCCGGGAAGCCATGCCACGACATTCGGAGGGACGCCTCTGGTTACTGCGGTTTCCGCCGCAGTCGTGAAGAGCCTCCTGCAGGATGGATGGCTCGATAACTGCCGGGAAATGGGCAAATATTTTCTCGGAAGGCTGAAGGACCTTCAGCGAAAGCACGCCTGCATCCGGGAAGTCAGGGGACTTGGGTTGATCATCGGCATGGAAATCGACAGGCCGGGAGCGCCAGCGGTGGACTCGTGCCTGGCAAAAGGTTTTATCATCAATTGCGTTCAGGACAATGTGCTTCGGTTTGTCCCTCCCCTGATCGTGGGGAAAAGGGAAATCGATCTCCTCGTGGAAGCCCTGGACGGGGTGCTGGGCGTCTCATGAAAAAAGATCTTCTCAGCATTTTGGATCTGGATCGATCGGAAATCCTCTCCCTTATCGATAGAGGGCTTGAGCTCAAAAAAATGGGCCGACGGGTCCCCCGCGCCCTGACAGGTTACACGCTCGGTCTTTTGTTTGAAAAGGCCTCCACGAGGACGCGGGTATCCTTCGAGACGGCCATGTTCAGGATGGGGGGGCAGTGCATTTTTCTGAACAAGATGGACACCCAGCTTTCCCGGGACGAAACAGTCGCGGATACGGCCAGGGTCCTTTCGCGCTACCTGGATATTGTCGCCATCCGCACTTACTCCCAGGGGCTTGTAGAGGAGATGGCGAAATGGGCCAGTATCCCTGTGATCAATGCCCTCACGGATCTCTATCATCCATGCCAGATCCTCAGCGATCTCATGACCATTCAGGAGAAACGGGGGAGTCTGGATAACCTCAAGGTGGCCTGGGTGGGGGATGGAAACAATGTGGCCCACTCCTGGATCAATGCGGCCATGGTGCTGGGATTTGAGCTCGTACTGGCCTGTCCTCCCGGATATGAGCCGTTGTCCGATGTCCTGGGGAATGGAAACCCGAAAATCAGGCTTGTGGAGGACCCGAATGTGGCGGTTACGGACGCAGACGTGCTCAACACGGACGTCTGGGCCAGCATGGGTCAGGAGAAGGAGAAGGAAAAGAGGAGAAAAGATTTTCGCGGTTTCCAAGTCAATCGGCCGCTGGTGGAACGGGGCAAACCGGGAATTCTGGTGATGCATTGCCTGCCGGCCCACCGGGAAGAAGAGATAACAGCAGAGGTGCTGGACGGTCCTCATTCTGTCGTCTTTGATCAGGCAGAGAACAAGATGCACCTCCACCAGGCGCTTCTGGAAAAAATGCTTATCGGTCTTTGATCATCTGTCATTGATCATCTGTCATTTTGCATTGACCATTTAAGACCGTGGCCTTTGAGTACCGGTAGGGCTGAGTAGTCAAAACCGTCACCCCGGCGAAACCCGGGGGTCCAGAAGGCTCAAAAGACTGGATTCCGGCTCCCGGCTTTAGCCGGGACAGATTTCATTCAGCTGGGATGACGTCAAGTTCCACGAAATGTCAGATGATCAATGCGAAATGACAAATGTAAAATGCTAAATGTTAAATGCTAAATGCATCGGGGAGGAATTGTCTTGGCTGAGAAGGTGAAGAAGATTGTTCTTGCGTATTCAGGGGGGCTCGATACCTCAGTGATCCTCCTGTGGCTTCAGGAGATGTACCAATGTCCGGTAGTGACGTATTCCGCGGACCTCGGACAGGGGGATGAGCTGCAGGGCATCAAGGAAAAGGCTGTGGCAACGGGAGCGGCGGAAACTTTCGTGGAAGATCTGAGGGAGGAGTTTGTAAGAGAATATGTCTGGCCCGCCTTCAGGGCCAACGCCGTTTATGAGTCCGGGTATCTCCTAGGCACCTCCCTTGCACGGCCGCTCATTGCCAAGAGGCAGATCGAGACGGCCAGATCAATAGGCGCCGATGCAGTCAGTCACGGCGCCACCGGCAAAGGGAACGATCAGGTTCGTTTCGAAATGACGTTCATGGCCCTTGACCCTTCGATCAAGATTATCGCTCCATGGAGGATCTGGGAGTTCAAGGGAAGGGAGGATCTGATCCGTTACGCCAGGTCGAAGAAGATTTCGATCCCGGTGACAAAAGAAAAACCCTATTCGAGCGACAGAAACCTGCTTCACATCAGTTTTGAGGGAGGAATCCTCGAAGATCCGTGGAAAGAGCCGCCGGACGACATGTTCGTCCTCTCCGTGAGCCCGGAAAAGGCCCCGGACAGACCCACCGTTCTGGAGATCGGTTTTGAAAAAGGGAATGCGGTTGCGCTGGATGGGGAAGTCCTTTCCCCTGCCGTTCTCCTGGAGCGTCTGAATGCGGCAGGCGGGGCCAACGGCATCGGCAGGCTGGACATTGTTGAAAACCGCTACGTGGGGATGAAGTCCAGAGGAGTGTACGAAACCCCGGGCGGCACCATTCTGAGAATCGCCCACCTTGCTATGGAGACCCTTACCATGGACAGGGAGGTATTGCATATCCGCGATTCCCTGGTCCCCCGCTATGCTGAGATGATCTATTACGGCTACTGGTTTTCCCCGGAACGGAGAATGCTCCAGAATCTGATGGACGAGGCCCAGAGGGATGTGACCGGGGTGGTGAGAGTGAAGCTCTACAAGGGGAACTGCACGGTTGTGGGGAGAAAGTCGGAGAAATCCCTATACCATCCTGAATTTGCGACGTTCGAGGGAGAAGAGGTATACAATCAGAAGGATGCCGAGGGATTCATCAGATTGAACGCCCTTCGACTCAGAATAGCCAGCCTCATGGGAAGGGGAAAATGACAGACAAGGTGTGGGGGGGCCGGTTCGACAAGGGTCCCGACGAAATCCTGAATTTGTTCAATGCGTCTCTGCCCTTTGACAAGAGGCTTTATGCGCAGGACATCGATGGGAGCATGGCCCATTGCCGGATGCTGGCAAAGCAGGGAATCATCAGCGCCGACGAGGCCGCTCAGATCCTGGAAACACTCAAGGAAATCCGAGCCGAGATGGACAGGGGGGAATTCCTCTTCGACGAAGGTTTCGAGGATATCCACAGCCTGGTGGAAAAGACACTCGTAAAGAGAGCAGGCCCTGTCGGAGAGAAGCTCCATACCGCAAGGAGCAGAAACGATCAGGTCTCTCTCGATCTCCGCATGTATATGAAGGAAGCGATCCGAAGGCTCGAATCCCTCATCCACGATATGCAGGGAGTGATCGTCCGCCGGGCGGAAGAGGAAATCGAGGTTATCATGCCCGGCTACACCCATCTTCAGCGGGCGCAGCCCGTGCTCCTCGCCCATCATCTCATGGCATATTATGAGATGTTGAAGAGGGATCGGGAAAGATTCCTGGAGAATTACCGAAGGGTGAATGTTCTTCCCCTGGGCAGCGCAGCTCTTGCCGGCTCCACCTTTGATCTGGACAGGGAGATGGTTGCCCGGGAGCTCGGCTTCGAGAAGATATCTGAAAACAGCATGGATGCGGTGAGCGATCGCGATTTCGTTGCAGAGTTCCTGTTTGCCTCTTCTCTGCTCATCATGCACCTGAGCCGTTTGAGCGAGGAAATCGTCATCTGGTCATCCCAGGAGTTCGGTTTTGCGACCCTTCCGGATGAGCTCTGTACCGGCAGCAGCATCATGCCCCAAAAGAAGAACCCGGATATTCCGGAGCTGGTGCGAGGGAAGACAGGGAGAGTCTTCGGTCATCTGGTGGGACTTCTCACAACCCTGAAAGGACTCCCCCTGAGCTACAACAAGGACTTGCAGGAAGACAAGGAGGCCTTTTTCGACACCATGGACACCATGGAGCAGTGCCTGGCCGTGATGACCCGACTGCTCGAGTCCATGACTTTTAACAAGGAATCGATGAGAGAGGGCGTGGAGCAGGGGTATCTTGCTGCGACCGACTTGGCGGATTACCTGGCGCGCAAGGGCTTGCCCTTCAGGCAGGCCCACGAGAAGGTCGGAAAGATGGTGCTCTATGCCATGCAGGGGAAAAAGGAACTTCGCGAGCTTACTCTTGAGGAAATGAAGAAGTTCTCGGAACTGATCGAAAACGATGTGTACCAGTGGTTGGACCCGCTCCATTGCGTAAGACGCAGGGAACTGCCGGGGGGCACGGGACCAGGTGCGGTGAGGCGCCAAATTGAACTGGCAAAAAGGGAGATGGGAATATGAATCGAATTTCGTTTATCCTTGCCGTTCTTCTGCTGGCCGTCTTTCTGATAACCCCGGGGTGCGGCAAAAAAGGGGACCCTTCCCTGCCCAAGCAAAATTTGTCATTGATCATTCTGCATTGATCATTGATCATTTGAAGATTTGGACTTGGGGCTGTAAGGTTCCAAAGCGTCGTTAAATGATGAATGCAAAATGATGTTCAAAATGACAAATGTTAAATGTTAAATGATAGATGATAAACGGTCTCGGAATATGCATCATTTCCATTATAAAGAGAGTGAGCTCTACTGTGAGGATGTCCCGATCGCACTCCTAGCGCAGGAGATCGGCACTCCGGCCTACATTTACTCCCACGCTACGCTCGAGACGCATTTCAGAACATTCGACAATGCGTTCAAGGGGATTCCCCACATTGTATGCTTTTCAATGAAGTCCAATTCCAATCTTGCCATCGTGCGGATCTTCTCAAGGCAGGGAGGTGGAGCGGACATTGTCTCCGGAGGGGAGCTCTACCGCGCCTTGAAAGCCGGGGTGGACCCTGCCAGGATAGTTTACTCGGGGGTTGGGAAGACGGCCGAGGACATCGAATATGCCCTTGCCTCAGGCATCCTCATGTTCAATGCGGAGTCCTCGCAGGAGATTGCCACACTGAACCAGGTGGCCGGGAGGATGAAGAAGAAGGCTTCCATCGCGATCCGCGTGAACCCGGATATCGACCCTCATACCCATCCCTATATCTCCACCGGGCTCAAGGAAAACAAGTTCGGCATTGATATCCGGAAGGCGGTGGAGCAATACAAGCTGGCCGCAGAACTGCGCCATCTGGACGTGTGCGGCATATCCTGCCATATCGGCTCTCAGCTCACCACGGTTTCCCCCTTTGTGGAGGCCCTGGGGAAGCTGAAGCAACTCATCGCCACGCTGCGGAAGTCAGGGATTTCGATCCGCTATCTGGATTTGGGAGGGGGGCTCGGGATTACCTATGATAAGGAAAAGCCTCCCCATCCGCAGGAGTATGCCGGGGCCGTTCGAGAAGAACTGAATATGGAGGATCTGACCCTCATTCTTGAACCGGGCCGGGTGATCGTTGGGAATGCGGGAATTTTGTTGACCAGGGTGGTTTACACAAAGTCCAGCGGCGAAAAAGAATTCATCGTCGTGGATGCGGCCATGAACGATCTGATCCGGCCCAGCCTCTACGGTTCGTTTCATGCGGTTCAACCCGTGAGAACGACGGGAAAGGAAAAGATCAAGGCGGACATCGTGGGGCCCATATGTGAATCCGGAGATTTCCTTGCAAAGGAGAGAGAGGTTCAGGTCCTGGAAGCAGGCGATCTGGCCGCGATCATGAGCGCCGGCGCGTATGGTTTCTCCATGTCATCCAACTACAACTCAAGACCCCGGGCTGCAGAGGTCATGGTGAGCGGCAGCGACTACCATGTCATCCGGGCTCGCGAGACCTATGAGGATTTGATCAGGGGTGAGAAGATCCCCGATTTCCTAAAAAAGGCATGAACCGCAAAGGCGCAAAGATCGCCAGGAAGTGCTTGGCGTCTTGGCGGTTTGATTTCGGTTTTTGCGAGGGTAAATTGGAAGAGATCGAGTTCTGGAAAATGAACGGGAGCGGGAACGACTTCATCCTGATCGACAATCGCAGTGGAAGGGTGAAGGAAGAGCAGATGGCAGCGCTGGCCACACGGGCGTGCAGGCGCCGGGAATCCGTAGGAGCCGACGGCTTGATCTTCATCGTCCCCTCCACCCGTTGTGATTTCGGGTGGCGATTCTTCAACGCCGACGGAAGCGAGGCGGAGATGTGCGGCAATGGGGGGAGGTGTGTGGCCCGTTTTGCCTTCATGAACGGTATTGCCGGGCCGAAAATGACCTTCGAAACCATCGCAGGAGCAGTTTCCGCGGAGGTTCAAGGGAGGGTGGTAAAGGTCCTGATGCCCAAACCCCATGGGCTGAGATTGGATGTGGAGCTGCCTCACTCCGAAGGATGGATGAGTGTGGATTTCGTGAATACCGGGGTCCCACACACTGTGGTTCAGGTCAGGGACCTCCAAATGCATCCGGTAATCGAGGAGGGCAGGGCTATTCGGCGCCATCCCCTTTTTGCCCCCGCTGGAACGAATGCAGATTTCATCTCCGTCAGAGGGAAGGATCTGATCGAGGTGAGGACCTACGAGAGGGGCGTGGAAGACGAAACCCTTGCCTGCGGAACCGGGGCAATAGCCTCAGCGCTCGCCGCAGCTGCAAGGGGAATGGTGAGCAGCCCGGTAAAGGTGAAAACCAGGGGAGGCGACGTGTTGACCATCCACTTCCGTGTAGAGGAGAACTCCTTTCAAGAGGTTTGGCTTGAGGGCAGCACCTCGGTGGTTTACAGGGCAAAACTCAACGAGGAAGCATTGTAGAACCTTTGAACCCTTTGACATGAACAAGGAGGCCAGGATGTTTGGGGGATCTATTGTAGCCATAGTGACACCATTCAGGGACGGGAAGATCGACGAGGAAGCCTACAGGGAGTTGATCGAGTTCCAGATCCGGAACGGCACAAGCGCTATTGTTCCGTGCGGCACCACCGGGGAATCGGCAACCCTGGGCATGGAGGAACACAGCAGGGTCATCGAGATCACCATAGAGGCGGTGAAGAAGAGAGTTCCCGTCATTGCAGGGACCGGCGGAAACAGCACGAGAGAGGCCATAGAGTTGACCGGTCATGCAAAGAAAGCCGGCGCCGATGCTACGCTTCAGGTGGCGCCCTATTACAACAAGCCGACCCAGGAAGGCCTTTTTCAACATTTCAAGTCCATTGCCAAAGAGGTTCCTTTGCCACAGGTCCTCTACAACATCCCTGGAAGAACAGGCGTGAACATGCTTCCCCAGACAATAGCCCGGATTGCGGAATTGCCTGAAGTGGTTGCCATCAAGGAGGCTTCCGGGGATCTGGGCCAGATGGCCGAGATAGTCAGGCTTGCCGGAGACAGGCTCACCCTTCTTTCCGGGGACGACAATCTGACCTTGCCTGTCCTTGCGATCGGCGGAAAGGGAGTCATTTCGGTCGTCGCCAATATTGTTCCCGGTGATAACGCCCAAATGGTCCGCGCCTGGGAAAATGGGGATGTCCAAAAAGCCAGGAAGCTTTTCTACAAGCTTCTGCCGCTTTGCCAGGCCATGTTCTACGAGACCAACCCCATTCCCGTAAAGACCTCCCTCGCCTTGATGGGAAAGGTCAAGGAAGAATTCAGGCTCCCCATGTGTCCCCTCGCGCCGGCCAATCGAGAGAGGCTTGAGAAGGCGCTCAAGGACTATGGCCTGATGTAGCGAGGAGGAACTCATGGTCAAGGCAATTGTAGCCGGCGCCGCCGGCCGGATGGGCGGCCGCATCATTCATGCGATCAAGCAGGGGGACGGTATCCTCCTGGCAGGAGCGTTTGAAAGAAAGGACCACCCCATGGTGGGACAGGATGCGGGCCAGGTTGCAGGACTCGGCTCCATCGGAATTCCGATCGCCGGTTCTCTTGATGAGATCGCGGACAAAGGGGACGTGCTGATCGATTTCACGAGCCCCGAGGCCAGCCTCGAGCATATCCGTGTGGCGTCCACCCGGGGTCTTGCCTCTGTCATAGGCACCACCGGCATTGTCGGGGAGATGCTGAAGGAGATGGAGCAGACCGCCAGGACCACGCGCTGCGTCATGTCCCCCAACATGAGTGTGGGGGTGAACGTGATGTTTCGGATTGCAGGAGAGATGGCACGGCTTCTGGGCGGCGAATACGACATGGAGATTCTCGAAACGCACCATCGCATGAAGAAGGATGCTCCCAGCGGCACGGCCATGCGGTTGGCCCAGGTTTTGAGCTCATCCACGGGCCGGGATCTGAACAAGGTGGCCGTCTATCAAAGAAAAGGGATGATCGGGGAGAGGACAAGCCAGGAAATCGGCATTCAAACCTGGAGGGCTGGAGATATTACGGGTGAGCACACGGTGATGTTCGGCGGGATCGGCGAAAGACTGGAACTGATCCACAGGGCTCACAACAGGGATAACTTTGCACGAGGGGCGGTTCGGGCGGCATTATGGGTTGTCGATCAGTCCCCCGGATTGTACGATATGCAGGATGTTCTTGGGCTGCGGGCCTGAGGAATCAGAGTGGTAGCTTCTGACTTTTGAACGATTTGCCGAGAAGTCGAAAATCCGAAATTCGAAACACGAAATCCGAAACAATCTCTAATGATCGAAATTCAAATGATCAAAACCACGGTTCTCTGGGTTTCTGTTTTGAACATTCGCGCATTGGAGCTTTGAATTTGTTTCGAGTTTCGAATTTCGATATTAGAGTTTTCTTGCGGCCGCAGGCCTGTATTGGGTGTATATGGTGACCGCTTATATCGGAATCGGCTCCAATATGGGAGATCGATTGGCAAACTGTGTTCGTGCCGCTGAGGAAATCGCGGCGGTTCCGGGACTCCGGGTAGTGAGCTGCTCGGAGTGGTTTCTCACAAGGCCGGTCGGGGTGGTCGGGCAGCAGGAATGGTACTTGAACGGTGTGCTGGCGGCAGACTCGGAGATCTCTCCCCGCCTGTTCCTCGCCAATCTTCTGGAAATCGAGAAAAGCATGGGGCGTTTGAGAAAAGAGCGTTGGGGGCCGCGAGTCATCGATCTGGATCTCTTGCTCTTCGGGGGTGAGATCGTCCAGGAAGAAAACCTTGCCGTTCCACATCCTCTCATGCATCTGCGAAGATTCGTCCTGGTTCCTCTTGTGCAGCTTGCTCACGATCTCCGGCATCCTGTTCTTCTGAAGACCATGGCCGAATTGCTCCACGAGCTTCCTGAAGACGGCCAGGATGTCATCCCCTGGAAGGCGATTGAATGCTGCGCCTGATCATCATTGCGGCCGCTCTCTACCTTCTCTATCGCATCCTCAAAGGGGCGCTCGTACAGAAGCGTCGTCCTGTCGATCAGACCCGGGGAGAAATCATCGACGAGCTTGTGCAGGATCCAAACTGCAAGCTCTACATACCCAGCAGGTCTTCCGTGAAGAAGGTTATCGAAGGCCGTACTTACTCGTTTTGCAGTGAGGAATGCGCCAAGAGATATCTGGAAGACCGGGAGAAGTGAATATTATCCGCTAACCTGAGAAGAGGAGCAAGACCATGAAATTCTTTATAGACACGGCGAATCTGGACGAGATTCGTAAGGCCGATGAGCTTGGCGTGCTGGATGGTGTCACCACAAATCCCTCTTTGGTCGCCAAAGAGCGCCGCGAGTTCAAGGAACTGATCAAGGAGATCTGCCGAATCGTCAACGGACCGGTCAGCGCAGAGGTCGTAAGCACGGATGAGGCCGGGATCACAACAGAGGCGAGAGAGCTGGCCAGGATCGCAGAGAACATCGTTGTCAAGGTACCGTTGATCAAGGAAGGATTGAGGGCGGTCAAAGTGCTCTCCAAAGAAGGCATCAAGACAAATGTCACCCTCTGCTTCTCTCCGATCCAGGCCCTGCTTGCTGCCAAAGTCGGGGCCGCCTATGTCAGTCCCTTTGTCGGAAGGCTGGATGATATCAGCCAGAGAGGGATGGAACTGGTGGAACAGATTGTTGCCATTTATAACACTTATGGATATGATACCGAGGTGATTGTCGCGAGTGTAAGAAACCCAATCCATGTCCTGGATGCCGCTCTCATGGGGGCCGACATCGTCACCGTTCCCTATTCGGTAATGGAACGGTTCATCACCCATCCACTGACGGATATCGGTCTGGAGAAGTTTCTGGCCGACTGGAAGAAGATGGGAAAGGCATGATTCTCGCCAATTCAGGTATTGTCACATCCGTCCTGCTGGCGCTGCTTCTCTTTGGACAGAGCGCCGAGGTTCAGGCAGACATTTACAGATATCGCGATGAAAATGGGGTCTGGCACTTCACGAATATTCGAAGTGACGTGCGATACAAACTTTACATCCGCTCATACCCGGGCAAGGCGGCCCAGCAGTACATCCGGGACTTCGAAGGAATTATTTCCCAGGCCTCCGAACGTTTCAAAGTGGACCCTTTTCTGATCAAGGCGGTCATCAAGGCGGAATCGGATTTCAACCAGAACGCGGTTTCGCACAAGGGCGCGCAAGGGCTCATGCAACTCATGCCGGGCACGGCCGAAGACATGAAAGTGGAGGATCCCTTCAACCCCGAGGAGAACATCTTCGGGGGTACCCGTTATCTGAGCATGATGCTTTCCCGTTTCAACAACGACATGCGGCTGGCTTTAGCTGCTTACAACGCCGGCCCTGAAAGGGTGGAGGACCACCGCGGAATCCCACCTAATGCTGAGACAAAGTCCTTTATCGAAAAGGTCATGCAATATTATGGCCGCTATCGAGCCGGGACCCAGCGGTGATGGTGAACCCCTATGGAAAGTCGCACCCGGCAAAGCGTTCTTTTCAACCTGCCGAACAGTCTCACCCTGTTCAGGCTGCTCTGCATTCCACTCGTGGTGCTCTGCCTTGCCTTTGAAGGGGCCGGGCCGAGCTTTCTTGCCGCTCTCTTCTTCGGCGCCGCGTTCACTACGGATTTTCTGGATGGGTTTTTTGCCAGAAAATACGGGTCGGTTACGGTATTAGGGAAATTTCTGGATCCGCTGGCGGACAAGATCCTGGTATCCGTCACCCTCATCATGCTCGTGTCCATGGGACGGGTCCCGGCATGGATCGTCATGCTCATCATCGCGCGGGAGATCGCCATCACAGGCCTTCGCAGCATTGCCATGTCCGAAGGGATCGTGATACAGGCCAGTTCCCTCGGAAAGTACAAGACGGGTTTCCAGGCTGCATCCGTTATCGGCCTCTGTCTTCACTACGAGTATCTGGCCGTCGACTTCCATGGGGTCGGCGCCGCCCTGCTCTGGATCGCACTTGCCCTGACGCTCTGGTCCGGATGGGCTTACTTCAAAGGATTTCACAAGTTGTTCTTTCCCGGTTCAAACCGCTGAGAGCCTGCAGCCGATTCCTGAATTCTGCGCCTGTGTCGTCATCCCGGCAGGAGAGAGTCATTTCGATGCGAGAGCCGGGAAATCTCGATACTTGTAACTGATCTTCAAGTACTGCGGGGATATAGGGAGGGTGCGCAAGCAGGAATCTCTGCTTGACAAGAGAAGGCGCCCCCGCTACTATCAGGGATTGCGAGCGGGAATAGCTCAGTTGGTAGAGCCTCACGTTGCCAACGTGATTGTCGCGGGTTCGAGTCCCGTTTCCCGCTCCAGTTTCATTGGGCGGCATAGCCAAGTGGTAAGGCAGCGGTCTGCAAAACCGTTATTCACCGGTTCGAATCCGGTTGCCGCCTCCAGAAACTTCCCCTGAAGGCTTGCAGCCATTTTGCAGGTCTTTTTTTTGGTCCTGACAGCCCTCCCCTTCTCCCTGCCACCCGCGGGAAAAGATCCGCAAAATTGCTCCTTCCAAACATCACCCTACCGGGCTGCTATTCTTGGAGGCATCTTGATGAAAGCTGCCAGGAGCGACGCGGTCACAGGTACAAGCGCCAGTATCCAGAGCATATGATAAAGCCCCATCTGATCGGCAATCCAGCCTGATGCCGCCACGCCGAGACCGCCTGTTCCAAAGCCAAGACCGAGGATGAGCCCCGAGGCGAGCCCCAGGTTTCGCGGCATAAGTTCCTGGGCGAGGACGATGGTGACGGAAAAGGAAGCGAGAAGGGAGGCGCCGGAGGCGGCTGTCAGCACCCACAACCAGGGCTCCCTGGAGACGATCATCAGGGAAGTGAAGATCGGATAGAACAGCATACTGACTATGATCACGGCCTTGCGCCCTACCCGGTCCGACAGGTGGCCGCCATACAGCCCGGCCGCCGCCCCTCCTGCAAGAAAAACAGTCAGCAGCAAACTTGCCTTCTTGAGCTCTACTCCCTGGCCCTTCAAGAAAAGCGGAAGATAGGTAATAAAGCTCATATAGACCCACGACCGGAGAGTGACGATGAAGCACACCAGTATAAGGGGAAGCCAGGGGATGAGCAGATCCTTTTTATCCCGCGAGCCGGAGGAAGCCGGATAGGATACCTCCCCTCCCAGGATGTTCTTTCGATAAAGCAGTATTGTGAGGGCGATCAGAACCCCCGGCACAATCAAACCTGCCGTTGCCCTCAGTCCCAGACCGAGAACAAGATAACTGCCCACAATGGGACCGAGCGCGAAACCCAGATTCCCCCCGGTCGAGAATATGGCTGTTCCCAGCCCTTTCCTGGCCCCGCTCAGAAGGGAGACGGTCATCATTGCCCTCGGATGAAAAGCGGCCGTCCCCAATCCGGCAAAACCTACCAGGATCAATAAAGCAGGATAGCTGGGGGCCCATCCCAGGAGGCCCATGCAAATTGCCGTCCAGATGATTCCATAGGGGATGAACCATCCTAAACGATAGCGGTCGGCGATATATCCGGCGAACGGCTGGATCATTGAGGAGGTAAAATTCAGTACGGATGTGGCGATGCCCACCTGCAGGTATGTGAGAGCGAAAACGTCTTTAAGCTTCACCAGCGCAATGGGCAGTATACCTTGGGAGGCATCAACCCACATATGACCGAGAAAAATTAGGAGGATCGGAATTTTTTCCATTGATAACTGCCCTCAGAAATAGATCGAGTGTCCAAAGGGTTTTCTTCTAACACACGAACCTGAGCCCGCACAACAGGGAACCACCCACCCAAATCCACCATCAACTTTCGACTCCCTCCGTGAAACCTTCAGGTCGGGGAGTTTCCCGGTTCACCATCAGGCATCCAGATGCAAGGCGCCCGACATCCCGAGGAGCGAGTCGTACAGGCCGGTACGTCGCAGCGACGAGGGACGAGGGCAACGCCGCAGATTATGCCTGATGGTGAATCGGGGACCCACCCGCTCTATAGTGAAGTGTGCACGGCTATGCCGGGAAGAGTGTTGATGAGGCGAAAATCTGCAAATCAAGATGCGCACCCGGAGAGTGGCCCATAAAAACCAGGAATGGGTTTGACACTAAATCTCATTGAAGTTATGGTGATCTTCTAGTCTCTAAGCCTTCCAATCGCCGTTTCCGAAAGGAGAACCGAGTGAGAGGAATCTCCCAAACATATTCGGCAAGGCTGTTCGCACTTCTTTTCTCCTTTCTCCTGATGATTCCTGTATCCGCGTGCACAAGCAAAGAGAACAAGAAAGCAAAGCACCTTGAAAATGCCCGGCAGTACATTGAGAAGAATGAGCTCCAGAAGGCGGTAATCGAACTGAAGAATGTGATCCAACTCGACTCAGAGGACGACGGTGCATATGCGGACCTCGGGGAGACATATCTGAAGCTGAAGCAGGGTAACGAGGCGTTTCAGGCATTCTCGAAGGCAACTTCGATCAACCCAAACAATTTGAAAGCCCAAACGAAGATCGGCCAACTCCTCCTGCTGGGGAGAAAACCCGAAGAGGCGAGAAAAAAGGCCGAGCTGGTTCTCAAGAACACGCCCAATGATATTGAAGCGCTGGGCCTCCTGTCAGGCGCCCAGATCCAGGAAAAAGATATTGACGGAGCATTGGGCACGCTCAAGAAAACGCTCGCCTTTCATCCCAAGGATTTCAATACGCATCTTTCTCTGGCCCGTCTCCTCCTTATGAAGGCCGACCATGGAGGCGCCGAGAAAGCCTACCTGGAAGCCATCTCCCTGCGTCCCAAATCGACAACGTCATTTGTGGAGCTTTCGCGTCTCTATGCCACTAAAGGGGAAACAGGAAAAGCCGAAGAGACCCTGAAGCGGATGATTGAGGCAGGGGGAGAGGATTATCGCAACTTTCAGATACTGGCTCTCTTCTATGAATCGACAGGCCGATGGGACGATGCGGAGAAAACATACCTTCTCTGCGTGGACTCATCACCCAAGGAAGATATTGAGCCCCTTATGGGTCTTGGCAGCTTTTACGCGCGAAGGAACTCCTATGAAAAGGCCCTTCGAGCCATGAGCAGGGCTATGGAAATCAGGAAGGAAGACCTGGATGTCATGAGCGGCATTGCCCAGCTTCACTTCGAATTCAGGCGTTTTGAAGAAGCTGCTGCCACTGCTGACAAGGTCCTGGAAAAAGACAAAGGGCACCTTGCGACAAATTTTCTCAAAGGAAGACTCTTTCTCGCAAAAAGGGATTACGACCGGGCCTTGGAAAAGTTCGAGTTCCTGGCAAGAGAGAAACCTCACAGCGAGATGGCCTTCTACTATAAGGCGCTTGCCCTTATTCAAAAAGGCGAGCCCAAGATGGCCGAATCCGATTTGTTGAAGGCAATTGAGCTGAACCCAAACCTCTTGGAAGCTCGTCTGATCCTGGCAGAAGCCTACCTTAGGGAGAGAAATAAAAAACTGGCTCGGCAGCAGATTGAATCCGCCCAGAAGATTTCGCCCACGGACGTAAGGGTGCTCTCCCTTCTTGGTAGCCTGAAGATGCTTGAGCAGGATGCTGCCGGCGCCGAAAACATCTTCGAAAAACTGGTGGAACTTCATCCCGGCGAACCGACCGCCTATGTGCGCCTTGGGGCATTCTATGGCTCGGCGGGACGACTTCCAGAAGCTGAAAAGAACCTGCGGAAGGCCCTTGAATTGAGCCCTGATCAAAAAGACGCCCTTAGCCTCCTCGCAGGAATATATGTGCAGCAAGAAAAATATAAGGAGGCCTTAAAGCTCTGCGAAGAGCAGAGAGAGAGAACCGGAACAGATCCTTCGTCTCTTGCATTTGTGAGTTACCTGGAGGGACGGGTCCTGTTCTTAATGGGCGAAACAGGAAAAGCTTTGCAGCACTTCGAAAAGGCTATAGAAGCGGATCCCAATACGCTCGGCGCATACGAGGCCATCGCCCGAGTACACCTTACGGAAAAGAGACTTGACCAGGCCGGAGAACAGTATGAAAGTATCATCCGTAAGAATCCGAAGTATGTCGCAGGACATATGGCGCTCGGGACCATCTATGAACAACTTGGAGAACTCAAGAAAGCCGAGGCATCTTATCGCATGGCCCTCTCGATTCAGAATGACTTTGCCCCGGCGGCAAATAACCTCGCATGGATTCTGGTTGAGACCGGTGGCAATATCGATGAGGCCCTCGGGCTTGCGCAAACGGCCAAACTGAAGATGACGAAGAATCCGGCCGTTATGGATACGCTGGGGTGGATTTATTATCTGAAGGGCAGCGTTCTGAACGCGATCGGAGAGCTGCAGGATGCGGTCCAGCTGGACGTAAACAATGCTCTCATTCACCACCATCTGGGTTTGGCATTCTACAAGAACAACCAGTTCGAAAAAGCCAAGGAGTCTCTGGAGAGGGCGCTATCTGTGGATCAGAATTTTAAGGGTGCGGAGCAGGCTCGAAAACTGTTAAGAGAGATAGAAATAAAAAACTGATCGAACGGGTAATTCTTGGGTTTTCGCGGATTGGAACAAATTTTGCCGGTGCCCCCCTGAAATGAAATCGTTGCCCTTTCAAACCCATGTTTCTCTGCATCTCTTTACCTCCTCTGATTCCAGAGACTTTGATCGCGTCCAGGCAGGGCCCCCACCATCAGAAACCGCCAAGGCCGCACGGATAGAGAAGATTCATGTGCTTTGCAAGAAAATGGTTTTTGCCGATAGGCTATTGAAGAAATCCTTTCTCCGGCCGATGAACTGGAATAAGGTCCCCGGACTCACTAACGAATCGCTGGAAATACCATGGTTCCCAAGAAGAGCATCCTCATTGTGGAAGACGATCAAAATGTCCTTTCAATGATTGTCAAGCACCTCAGGAAGGCAGGCTATAATCCGATTCAAGCTGCAGATGGTCTTGAGGCCCTCAGAAAGCTGGAAGAAGACGATTTCGACCTCGTCATCACGGATGTTGTGATTCCATACATCAGCGGAGTGGGGGTGGTGAGCGCATTCAAGAAGAAAAGGCCTCACGTCCCTGTGATTGCCATGACCGGGTACGGAAAGGAGCCGGAGGCCGCGGCGGTGGAAAAGAACGCCGACCTCGTTCTCGCGAAGCCGGTCAAAATGTCCAGCCTGATGAGTCAGATCGCCACACTCATAGGTTCTTCTCCTGAGGAGGACCGGCCATGACAAAGCTATACATAATCAGCGGCCCGAATAAGGGAAAATCCTTCACGCTCGATGGGAGTGTCGCTTTTCTGGGCCGTGCTCCTCAGAACCAGATTCAGATACAAGACAAGTCAGTTTCCAGAAAACACCTGAAGATCACCTACAGGGACGGCAAGTACTTCTTTGAGGACTTGAACAGCAGGAATGGGACATTCATCGACAATAAACCAATTCAGCCCGGCCGGGAGGTTGAGATTCCGGAAAAAGTCCCCGTAGTGGTCGGCAGTGTCGTCATCTGTCTGGGAGGACCTGCTCAATGGGATCTCCTTTTTGTTGATGATTCGATCAATCTCTCCAATGGTCTCCGAGAGACGGGTGTGTTCAGGAGACCGATGACATCGCCCAGAAATCTCGACCTCATATACAAAATATCCAACGTTCTCATGCGATCCCTGAACATCAATGAGACGATGGAGAAGGTACTCGATTATATATTCGAGCTTCTCAAGAGGATCGACAGAGGAGTCATCATTCTCGTTGACAGCGAATCAGGGGAGACATTGGATGTAATTTCAAGAAGTTCTGACCGTGGCGACAAGACCACCAGGATGTATAGCCGAAGCATAGTAGAAAAGGCGATCAGTGAGCGAAATGCAGTGATCATGTCGGACACCCAGACCGAGAAGGAATCCGATCGCTCTGAAAGCATGGAGATAATGAGGGTGAGATCGGTGATGTGTGTTCCTCTCATCAGCAAGTCCCAGATCCGAGGAGTCCTCTACGTCGATTCGGTCAATAAACCTTACGGTTTTCGCAAGGAAGATCTCTCTCTCCTCTCCGCTTTGAGCGGTCCGGCAGCCATTGCAATAGAGAATGCGCTGCTCTACTCAAAAATGGAGAAGCTGGTTGAGGAGCGAACAAGGAAACTACGGCAGACTCAGGAGAAATTGCAGGAGAGCGAGGCCAGATTCAAGGAAATTTTCGACAATATGAGCAACGGCGTCGTGGTTTACCGCCCTGTTGAGAATGGCCTCGACTTCATTGTCCTGGATGTGAACAAGGCGTTCCAGACCTTTGAGCGGATTTCGGACAAGAAACAAATCATTGGAACCACCATTTTGAAGACCTTCCCAGAGGCAAAGAGTACTGGAATTATGGACGTGCTGGTCCGCGTCTTGAAGACAGGGATCCCTGAGCGTTCATCTGTTTCCCTCATGGAAGATCGGAAATTTCTCTGGCAACGCGAATACTACGTCTATCGCCTTCCCACCAACGAGATCGTGACGATCTTTGAGGATGTGACTGATAAGAGGAAAGCGGAAGAGGAACAGAAAGCTTTGCAGAGGCAGCTCTTTGTCTCTCAAAAGATGGAGTCCATAGGGGCCTTTGCCAGCGGAACCGCCCACAACTTCAGGAACATTCTTCAGGCGATCTCGGGAAATACGGAATACCTTGAGATGACGCACGGCGACGAACCCGAATTCAGGGAAATGGCTAGAAGCATCTATGAATCCGTCGAGAGGGGGGTGGACCTGATCAATAACCTGCTCCACTTCTCAAGGAAGGGTGGTAAGTACGAATTTTCGGATCTGGATCTGGCCGATGTAGTCAGGAGCGCCTGCTCGATTGTTCAAAAGGTCTTCGACAGGAACATCGAGATCATCATGGATGTGGAAGAGCAGCTCATGACGAGGGGGAATCATTCTCTTTTGAGCCAGGCGCTGCTGAATCTTTTTGATAATGCCAAAGATGCAATGCCCACAGGCGGAAAGTTGATTGTCGCAGGCAGAAGAGAGGGTGATCAACTGGTGATCAGCGTGACCGATACCGGCATCGGCATGGAGCAGGACGTCCTTGGAAAAATTTTCGATCCCTTCTTCACACTCAAGGAGGTGGGCAAGGGGACCGGCCTGGGGCTTTCCACCACTCACGGAATCGTGGAAGACCATAAAGGGGTTGTCAGGGTATTCTCCAAACCGGGAGAAGGAACCACCTTCAAAATCTATCTTCCCGCCCTCGACCTGGAGAAGGTGATCAAGCCTGAGTTCGAAAAGCGGGTGATCTTTGGAAAAGGTGAAAAGGTCATGATTGTGGACGATGAGATCCCGGCACTGGAAGCTCTTGTGGCCATGACCAGTCAACTTGGGTATAATAGCCTTCCATTTAGAGACCCTTTGGTTGCATTGAAAGAATATAGCGCAATCGGCCCCGAACTAGTCTTGATGGACAGAAATATGCCGGGGCTTGATGGAATTTCCTGTATCAGAAAGATTGTGCAAATGGACCGTAACGCCAGGATACTGATTGTTTCCGGCTATGAAGAATCCGGGCCGGACGGCATAGAAGAGAACGTGAAAGCCCTCATCAAAGGGTACATCACCAAACCGTGTCGTATTGAAGAATTGAGCATTGAGATTTCAAGAGCGCTGAAAAAGTGCCCGCATACCCCCTCCAGCCCCGGAAACCACCCCGTAATGACTCAGTTTCAGGCAAAGGACTCGGCTCCGACAACTGGAAGTTAGGATTAGGGAGCCTCCGGGACCCTAAGAATACCGTTTTCCCCCCATTTACTGTAACGCAACCTCCCTTATCTTATCCTATACATAAACAGAGGAGGTACCCGTTATGTATGAAATCATGAAAAGCACATCAAAGATGCTAGCCATCTTTTCAGTGTTGGTCCTGGTTTTTGGAGCTTCCGTGAACGCCCAGACAATGGACTCTGCCATGGATAGGACAGTGGCCCCAACCGGCGTTGCGGTAAATGAGCTTGTGGGCATGGAAGTGAGGACTCACACCGGTGAAGAGATTGCTTCGGTTGATGACGTGATTCTGGCCGATGACCGGGTAATGGAGGTGGTTCTGGATTACGAAGGGGACCTGGTCGCAGTTCCAATCCAAGACCTGAGATTCACAAATCGGGATTATGTCATTTATGAAGGGACAAGGAGTGATCTCGACGCGGCCAGAGATCGATATGTCTATGGTGCCGGTCCTTTCGTTTATCCCAGGGCTTATAGCGGATATTACGGCGCTGACGTTCGCTACGGGTCAGGGCTTCGGAGTGACCGCGATATGTCCGAACATGAATTCGTCTTCAGTGGCCCTGACAGGAGCGATGCAGCCTATGGCGCTAAAGGCTATGGTGCTGAATTACGTTACGGCGATAAACTCGATAGAGACGCATATTATGAAGATGAGGAATATGTCAGTGACGATTACAGAAGGGGCTACTATGACCGCCCTTACTCTGATGACTATGTCCACGGCGAAGGGTATGGCGCCAGATTACGTTACGGCTCCAATCTTGACCGCAACCGCGACATGTATACGGACGAGCGGTATACCAGGGACGAGTATGTAAGGGGCTACGATGAGTCTCCAAGACAATATTACGGCGCTGACGTCAGCTACGGGTCAGGGCTTCGGAGTGACCGCGCGATAGAGGGAGAGAGCTTTGTCTACAGCGGTCCTGACACAGGTAATGATTTAAGTTATGGCGCCAGAGGCTATGGCGCTGACGTTCGTTACGGCGACAAACTGGACCGCGACACCTTCGCCGAGGAGGATGAGGGGTATATTAGTGAAGAGAGAGGGTATTACAGCCGCGACGATGACCATGTCTACAGCGGCCCTGACAGTGGTGACACCGAGTATGGCTTCGAGGGCTATGGTGCCGAACTGCGTTTCGGGCCCAAGTAACAAAGTATCTGAATCATCGATTACCGAAAATGAGAGTTAATATGCCAAACGTGAGTGAAAAGGGGCGACATTTTCGCCCCTTTTCACTAAATTGAAGCACTTCCTCTCAATTCCTTCCTGACTACTACCATCCAATCAAGAACAACCGTGATCTTTTGAGATTCTGGAATTGTGCGCGGGGGCAATCGGTGCTTGACATTCGGCTCTATTGTGCGATTCTACCTTCTTCGTTTTGTAGGGGTGAAAGCTCCGGGAGTGCCGATGTGTTGAAGGTTGCCATCGGATGAGGAGCTGTATCATGGCACTGGCAGGGAGGAGGTAACGGATGGAATGTAAGAGAAAGTTCATTACTGCGGTTTCCCTTTCAGTGCTCTGGATGGGTATTCCCTTGCATACTTCGCTTGCACAGCCGATCGGACTGAAGGCATCCCCATCCGTCCAGAAGCAGAAGGCCGACGTTCTCGGCACACCTGGCGGGAGATACCTGTTTGGTCAACTATCCGATTCTTCGAAGGACCAGTTCATGCTGGACTCGTTGACAGGTCGCTTGTGGCGAATCTCTGAGAGCGGAGAGGTGGGACCGTATCTGAATCCGGTTCCTTATCGGGGTAAGGATGGCAAGTATTCGAACCAGCCTGGGGAACCCTCAGAGACAGGCGAAGTAAATACAAGAAAAAAATAGTTCTCTGCTTGTCAGCCCATCGCAACATGATGTGGTTGTTTCGGATTGACACACAAGGCACACCGGCTTATACTCGGTAACGACTACCAGGAAAACTCTGAAAAGAGGGTTTTCCATTACCGCGAGTCGAGCCGGAAGCAGTGGTTACATCAGGAGGATGATGGATGAAAGGACCCGAAAAGAAGCGTGTCAAGGGTGCTTGCGAAGTGATTTCTTTGAAAGGCTGGAAAGAAGGGAAGAAGCTGGAGGAGACGCTTGGGAATGGTCTCTTCTACCAATCCCTCCTCACCGATCATCGCGGAGACAGGGAAGAAGAAGATCCAGGTCATTTTGAGATTGCCTACAGCATCAGTTCGGAAGAGTTGTCCGATGATGAGCGTTTTATCCAGATCGGGGAAGAGGAGATCTCTTCACCCCTGACGGATCAGGAAGAGAACAATCTTGTCCCTTTCAACAGGCCGGTTATCGAAAGGTACGAGTTCTATGATCTGAACACGGACGATATTCATATTGTTTACCGAATTCCACGAAAACCTACTTTCCGTTAGGAGATCTAAACCGCCAAGACGCCAAGTTCGCTAAGGTAAGACAATTGGTTTTTCACCCCGGAAGGACTTCCGGGGTGAAAAACCAAATACTTCGCGTTCTTTGAGTCTTAGCGGTTCTCTTTTCTTCAATCCAGCAGATCGCGCAACGCGAGTGCCATATCCGGAAACCGGAATTGAAATCCCGCACTCAGAAGCCTTTTCGGAATGACCCTCTGCCCTTTCACAATCACCGATGCGAATTCCCCAAGGATCATCTTCAAAACAAATTCCGGCACCGCCGGCATGAAGGTGGGTTTCCCCATCTCCTCCCCAATGATGCGGGTCATCTCCTCATTGGTAACCGGATATGGGGCCGTGCAGTTGATCGGCCCCGAAAGATCCTTTCTCTCCAGGAGATAGAGGTAGACGGCTGCGAGATCCTGCTCATGGATCCATGAAAACCATTGTTTTCCACTGCCGAGGGGGCTCCCAAGATACCATTTGAATACCGGGACCATCTGCTTGAGGGCGCCCCCGTTCCTGCCAAGGACCACGCCGAAGCGGAGAATGACCACCTCAGCTCCATGATCCGCCGCCCGCATAGCTGCGCTCTCCCATTCCCTGCTCAACGAGGCCAAAAATCCTTCTCCTGAAGAACTCGACTCATCCAGCAGTTCGTCGCCTCGAACGCCATAGAACCCGACCGCAGAGGTGCTCAGAAGCCGGATTCCTTTCCTGTTCCCGCGTGAGAGAGCCTCCACGAGATTTTCCGTAACCAGGAGGCGGCTTTCCCGAATGTCGGCCTTTCTCTTCTTGGTCCAGCGCTGGAAAATGGACGAACCCGCCAGATTCACGATCACATCATGATCGGAAACCTTCTCCTGCCATTTTCCTCTGGCAGTCGGGTCGCCCGACAGGTACGACAGGCCGGCCGTGTGCGACTCCGCCCTTGAGCTGCGGGTGAGCACCGTCACTTGATGCCCCTGCCGGAGAAACGCATCCGTGAGCACTCTCCCCACAAATCCGGTTCCCCCGGTCATGAAAATTTTCATGGGTCGCTCCCCTTGGCTGGTTGTATGTTGTCCCCTTCCTCCTTCTTCGCCAAGCTACGGAGGACAGGTCGCTCTATCCATCATAATAGTCACGCCTGGGGCTTGCTGCATACCATTGTACAGAATTCTCGAATCAGATCACCACCCGCGGTTGGCTCCCCATTCCACATCTAAAGAATGGCGCCGGCATTCTCCTGCTGACAGACTTCCTGGTTGAAAGGGTCTCACAGAGAAGACACCGTAGAGGTGGAAGAGGATGATGTGTAAAAGGAAGTGAATACAGAGAAGGCCCAAACCGGGCACTCCTTTTTGGAAACGACGGGTGTTGCGCATTGCTCTCCCCATGAGATCGAAAACAGCGGCTACTTCATGGTTTCGCCAGGCTTCTTAGGCAGCAGGCGCGCAATCACAACAAACAGCACTACCACAACGGCACATAACGAGATCCAAAATACCCAGCCACCCTTTCCCGCAACGATTCCACCTTCCGACCATGAAGATCTCTTGAGCTGCTGCATCTCGGACAAGGAAGCTTTCGATCTTTCCGCAGAAAGGAGCCGCGAAGCGACGAGGTCAATATCATAATGTGGGTATTGGGCTTTGGGGTTGCCATAATAGAGGAAGATTTCCTCATCAAGAGACGACTTAAAAACCACACGTGTGGCTGGGTAGTATATTTGAAAGTTGTTTAGCTCCAGGGGCAAATTGTTGCCGACTTCCACTTCGAGGACCAGTTTTGCCGTGCTCGTTGATGATAATGCAAGTTCGAGCTTTTTCTTCTTATCATCAGGGGTTCGCGCCCAGGTGGCTGCGCCCAGGGTAACGTTCCGGACATTGCCGCGCTTATCCGGAACCTCCTCCAGCAACCGCGCACTTCGCTTGAAAAAAGGATTGTTCGTCTCGCAGGTCAGCCTCGTAAGAGGAAGCGATGGATTCGGTAGATGGATGATCCACCTGCTCACATCCGGACGCTTTGGGTCATCCGCCCTATCGACAGCCGGAACCAGGCTCCGCGTTATCGATGTACGCTCCAGGAGGTAGGGCAGTTGCTTTCCATTCTGGATTACGCGTAAGTCCTGGAAAGTGGGCCTGGCGCGAGAGAGGGTTTCCAGATCCAGATCTGCTTGTTGCACGCCTGGCTTGGTTAGACTCAACCGCTTGCGAAAACTCCATTCCGAGAGGTCGATGGCAGCGCCGATCCCCTGGATCTCGGGAAGTGGCTCTCCGGCTCGCCAGCCCGGGTTGGCCTCAAGCGGGGTGAGATCAAGAGGGATTATGAGCGCCGCATTGAGTTCTGCCGTCATCGAACTGAGATCATAACGTGGCGCAGCGCAGCTGGGGTTTCCTGAGAGCAAATGAAACTGCCCTGCCTCTTTGGCCAGCCATGAAACGTAGACCGGCCGGCGGAAGGCGCGGAAACTCGTGAGGGAAAGCGGCGGTGAATCGCCGTTCTGCAATGTGACGATAAGCTCGCCTTTGGGGATGGTGACGTTCTCGGCGAAAATGAGCGATGAGACCGTGTCATGGCCTTCCATGGCAACCCTGTAGATGGTTCCACGGGCGAGCACATTCTCCCTTATCTCGTCTTCCACCACCTGGCGATATGCGAGTGAGACCTGGCGCGAAAAAAGCGGATCAACCGCCTCTATCTCGATCCCGGCAAGGGTCACGTTGGCACCGGCCGCACGCAAGGTAACGCGGCTCTGTTCGTCGTCCTCGTCCCGACCGACGACTCGGATGTCGAGCGGCTCAGAGGCCACAGGATCCGGCTCGGCGGCGTGAACTTGCGCGCCTGTGAGAGGAATCGGGCTTGTGCGGCTGTCATCCAGTTTTACGCGCAGGTGCGCCCATGCGCCGGGTGGAAATTCCAGGTGGAGCCGCCCTGCCCCGTTCCGTTGATGAAAGATCGGGTTTGCCTGCAGGATCGGCTGCCAGGTTTCTCCATCGGAGGAACCCTCGAGCGTGGCTGCTTTGATGAAATCGCGGGCAGGAGTCGAGAGCGTTACCCGGTCGATGAGCCGGTTGCTCCCGGTTTCGAACGTGGCGACAGTGAGCTTGTCCTCTATCGCGACGCGAAAATTGAGAGCATCTCCCACAAACTTCGGCGCCGGGACCGGGCGATCGATCCGGAATGGGATTTCATTGCCCTTGGAATCATAGAGGCGCAAGTCCTCAAGGCCGGATCGTGCTGCGTCAAGTGTTGCGAGCGGGAGGTCCAGCTTGATGAACCCTCTCCTGTCCACCTGAAAAGTCTGGAGGTTTTTCCAATCCGAAGGGAACTGGGCTGCATGGCCATTTGCCCAAAGCAGGCAAAGGAAAGCAGATAAGGCGCTCGCTGCCAAATGAAAATAGCGAGCACGAATCCGAGCCCGGCGGCTTTTTACATTCCGCCGGATACCGTGAGTGCAGGGGCTGATTATTGAACTCATCATGATCGCTCCTCCATGGTCCGTGCCTTCTCAACGCCGGCGGAGAGAAACCGTTGGTAGAGGAACGAGACCGGAATGAGCACGAGCGCCAGCCCCAGCAGCGAGCCGATGCGATAAAGGCCGCCAAGACGCCAGAGATCGTGGAGAAAAAGCTTTACCAGGGTGGTCACCAGGAGACCTATGCCCGCATAACGCGCCCATCGGACTTGCCTGAGGATGCCGGATAGAAGCAACGCGAATGCGAATACTCCCCACGCCAGCGAGTAGGTCATGTCGCGTCCGAAGTTGCCTGAGAATTCGAAGGTGATAGTTCTCCCGACACTGAAGTAGTCTGCAATTTCAATATTGACAAGCAAAAACGCCAGCACGGTGCCAAGGCCTGCCAGTATAGGCGGCGCATTCACGTTCCTTATGAGGTTGTGCGGCGGCCCGAGCAGGCGTGCGGCAGCGAAAAGACAAAGTGTCACGATGCCATAGGCGTACAAATACCAATTAAGGATCGCCGCCTGCGCACGCACATGGTAAGTGAGGACGGCAGGGTTGAACGCAAGGCGTACAAATGCGGTGACCAGCAGTGCTGCGCCGACCCACCTCAATCCGTCATGAGGTACTCGATGGAAAAGCCACAGCAGTGCCGCGCCTTCGAGAGCCCAGCTGATCGTGATCCACTGCTTTTCAAATTGGATCGGAAAGATGAGGGTGACAAAGAAGAGAGTCACGCCCCCGAATAGCGCAACCTGCGCTCTATGAATGGGCGCTTCCGGGAAGATCCGCAGCACGCGGCTAAGAGCGACCAGAGATGCTATGGCGAAGGCTGCCGGCAATGCGCCCATATAAGGAATTCCATAGGCAAGCACCATTAGTTTATAAAGAAGGAAGAACTGAGCAGGTCCGGCGAGCGCGGACGCCACCCATGGCAGAATACGATGCCGGACGCCCGGCATGACAAACGGAAAAATGGTGTAGAGCCCATAGAAGCCGACGTACCAGAGGAGCGGCGCTGTGGCATGGTCGGGTTCCAACCAGGAGAAATGCCAGGTCGCTTCCAGCAGCACCACCCCGGCAAGGCCGGCCAAACCTACCCAGTCTGTCTCCAGGTACCGCACCATTGCGAGAAGAAGGACCGCCATCAGCGCAGCAAGTCCGAACACCGAAGAGGGATCGCTGAGCGGCAGGCGAACTGTCAGCAGGACCAGAAGGAGGAAAGGAAGAAGGGCCGAGAGGGCGGAAATGAGCGCACCGGAAATCTCCGGCCGCGAGAATTTTTCCATCAGCGGAGCCCAGGACCCGGGCAAGCTCTTTAGTTCCGGCCTTCCCACGGTCGTAAATCGCCTGGCTGCGAAGAGCCCAATGGCAAAGAAAAAGAGGGCGAAGCCTCCGATGACGGATAGTCCTTCAGGCAGGCCTGTCGGAACCGCGCGCATGTTAAAGATCCACAAAAATGTCGCGAGCACCGTGACAACCATTACGGCAAGGATGCCAAGCACGGATGCTGTGGCAAACGCGAGGATTACTGCGAGCATGTCGATCACCAGGATGGCCGGCCAGATCAAGGGCGAAATCGGGGTGAGACTGCAGATAGGGACTATGACAAGCACCAGCGACAATATGGGGAATACGGCTGTCCACCCGGTCGGCCTGTCGGAAGGGCGAAACCGTTCAAGGAGCACGGGAAAGATCGAGTGCAGAAGCGCGAAAATCAGGTAGAGCGCGAGAGCGTCATAAAGCAGCGCGTCTGTCAGGAAGCGGAGGGTCCACAACATGAGCAGGGCAAATCCGCTGCTCCCGGCCGCAAAGCTCACCTGGTGCATCTCCTTGCGAATAGCCGAAAGGACGAGTAATACTCCGTCCACTGCAAAAAAGAATCCGAAGAAGATCCATGGACTGTCGATGACCACGGAATAAGGTTTCGCCAACAGGTAGAAAGAAAAGGCAATTGCCGCAGCGGGCATCAGGAGGCAGGAAGCGCGAAGGAATCTTTCCACTTGCTCCTTTCGATGGGCGTAAAACATCGAAAGCATATACAGCACCGCAAAAAAGAGGAATATCCCCATGCCGGTCACTGTCTTCTCAGCAGTGAAGAATCTGACCGCCCAACCGATTTGCATTATGACGGTAGCTGCGGCTGAGAGGATGGTGAGGTAATTCCACCGGTTATATAGAGCCACCGCGAGCAACCCCACATCGAGGAGGGCAATGTAGCTGAAAAGGCCAAACGGTCGGTCCACTCCAGTGGAGAGCAATGGCGGCGTCAGGAATCCGCCCAGCAAGCCGAGAATGGCCACGGTCGGTGACTCCAGCCTTGAGGCAAGCAAAAAAGCCGTGGCAGTGACGAGCGACATCAGCGCGAAAGCGGTTGTGTTCCCTATGAAGCGATAAAATGAGCATGATGCGAAGATATCGGCATAGAGCACAAGCACTCCAGCGGCCGTGAGGGCCTGAACGAGGACCGCATAACGCTCCCGATCAAGACGCAGTCCGCCGACAAGAAGCCCCAGCCCGGTGATGATGCCCATTGCTACCCGCACAGGCGGTGTGACGATTCCCTGATCAAAGGACCACTTGAGGAAAAAGGCCACTCCCAGAAAGAGCGCAAGTCCGGCAGCCCAGGCGAAGAGCTTGACTCCAAGGAATTGCTCCAGGTCAAGGCGAGGCCTTGAGAGTGCGATAGGTGGTAAGTTTGGTCTTGTAACCACCTGATCGGCCTCGGGCGCCTCGGTTGATTCTCCTGAAGAAAGGTCCAGGGTTAGGTCGGGCTGGGATTCGGGGTTATCTACCGTCTGAGGAACGAAATCGTGAACCCGGTCGCTTGTGGTCTCAGCAACCGTCTGAGACGCGGGGACCGACTGGCCCTTTGGTTCACCAGCCCCTTCCGGCAACACCGTGCCTAACTTCTTCAAATGAAGAAGTTCTGCCTCTACTTTATTGAGCCTGAGGATGATGTCGAGAGTTCGTCGACTTGCCTCGTTTGAGCGCCGACGTGTCTGCAAAGTGACGATTATCAGGACCGACAACAGCAAAAGCAGGAGCAGGCTCATGAAGACCTCAGTCTGATAAAAGGGAACAGCCGCTGACCGCCCTCAATCCTATGGTCTTGCGCTTCCAAGCATCTGGATGGCCTCCGCAACCACAGGAGAGTCCTTCCGATTGGTCAGAATCGTGAACATGACCAGGACATCCGCTACGATCAAGCCGCCGTGAGTCATATGCCGGTATTCTCCCGGCGGAAGCGGAGATGTCTTGTCCGTCAGGGTGTAGTAGTACCCCACCCCAGCCCTTCCTAGCAACTCATTCATTGCAATCTTCTTTTCCACTGCATTCGATAGGAGGCTGCCGCCTTCCTCTTCAATCATCTTTCTCAGAATAGCCGGATTTCTGAGCTCGCTTTCCTTTTCCAGCGGGATCGGGCTCAACATGAGCCTGGACTGCATATCATTTCCTTGAGTGAACGTGATGGTTCGAAACGGCTGCCCTTTTTCCTGTGTGAATTCGTCGATCCACGTCTGAGGCACTGTGAGCACAACGCTCCGCTCTCCTGATGCGTTGTAGCGGACATCCAGGTTCTTGCTTTGACTCTTCCGGATAAACCCGACCTTTGACAGCATCGATTCAAGAAATGAAGCATCTTCCGGGCGATAAAACGTCTTGGATAGATGAAAGTAGAGCCGGTAATCATCCTTGACACAGTATGCGAGGACATTCTTCTGATTCAAGGGCACACCCTGGTGCTCCTTGATGACGTATTCAAGGGTCGCCGTCTGGCCAGCTTCTCCCATCTTGACTTGATCAAATTTGAAAGGGCTTTGCTTAAGGTTCCGCCAATAATACTCCCTGCACTCCTTTGCCGTGGACTTGCCCGGACCGGCCTCCAGCGAACCCGACAAGGAAAAGCCCGTCTTATTTTTCGTAGACATGAATTGCATTTTCGCGCCGTTTTCCGCTACAAACTTGTACTCCAGCCCGAACCCGGGCGCAGATATAGCGAGAGTCCAATCCGTGCTATGAGTTGAGAGCGAGAAGTCATCAGCAATTGCGACGCTGGCAAACGAACAGCAGAGACAAACGGCAAGGGCGCAGCTTTTTGTTAGCCTCATCACAGTTCCTCCTTCTCGCGCAGATCGTGCAAGCATCGGGACCTTGTCTCTTTGTGCCCTCAGTGTGGTGGTAAGTTCAATAGCGCATCAAGGTGTTCAAGAATTATGCCTTGGCTTCAAGCCCGAGGGAAAATGCGGCCATCTTTCTTGAGATGGAAATGAGCGCTTCGTATTTCATTGCAATGATAGGCTTTTTGACGATTGAAGTGAAGGAAGTGTGTTTATCTATTTGTCGTGGAGCTCGGTCTTGTCGCCGGATGGGAAAGTGAAATTCGACCGCCACGCACAAAACTGAGGGCACGTTGCACAATTTGTTGTGTGAAGAAGTGAAGAAGGGGTCAGGTCTTGATCGAGGACAAACGCCGGACGATAGCGTCGAGTTTTGCCCTGAAGACTTTATCCCTCCCCGCCTGGATCGAAAATCTCTGATATGCCT
>PHBH01000010.1 GCA_002840535.1 Deltaproteobacteria bacterium HGW-Deltaproteobacteria-15
AAACAGGACAAGTTGGCACTCTCCAGAACTCTGTGCCCTCAAGCGAAGCGGGCGAGAGACGCTCTTTCCTGCGTGAAACCAAGCAAACAATTATGTGCTCCGCTCAATAACTATTAACTTAACCACTGCCCATCGACTGTTTGCGGCAGACTATACCGTCAAACCCCATCTTTTCCTGTATCAGATCCGGCTGTAGATCGACTGCAGTTCGTCGAATCTCAGACCCTTGAACAGGCCGCTGGTTGTCCCGAGGATGAATGGACCTGCCGATGCTGCTTGCCGAATTGCCGTCAACATCCCCTGGTAATCCTTCGAACCACCGCATCGCTCCAACTCCCGAGCCGACAGTGTTCCCCAGAGACACAGGTCCCGGCCGGCCCGGGATCTTACTTCGGCCACATCCATATTGCTGTCCGGATCGATGCAATGGAATCCGTGAAATCCCATTGCGGCAATCCGGGCGAGGATGTCCAGGAAGTTTCCGTCTGAGTGGAAAAAGAGCGGCAGCCCCAGGGAAAGGAGATTCTCCGCCTGTCCGGAAAGACAGGGAAGAAAGTGTTCCTCCATTGTCCGTGGAGATACGAACAATCCACTGGTGTACGCAAGATCATCCGCCAAAATCAGCCCGTGGATTCCCTCATCCGCAAGAAGGCGGCCCAGGTTTCTGTTGAGCGTTTCCACCCCTCGATTGAAGTCCCGAAGGGCGGCCTTGTCCTTCATGCAGAGCCCGAAGAATTTCTCGAATCCCAGGATTCTTCCACCCCAGCCGAAAGAGCCGTCCAGGATAGCGAAGGTAAAAAGACCCGACCGATCGACCCAACTCCTGAGATCCGGCCAGACAAGGTCGCCGGGCTGCGGAAGATCGCCTGAATGAATGTGCTGCGGGGAGAGACAGTAAATATCCAGACCCAGGAGAGAAGAGAACTGCAGCCTCTCATCGAATCCCACCAACTCGCAGGCGAGCGCATTTTCCACGACCGAATCGTCGATCGTAATTTCCCCTCTGGGAATCCGATCGCAGGACCCATGCCGGATGGTGTCTATGACTCTCTGGACGGAATCCTTCATTTACCTCCCGAAGCAAGAATTAGTTAAAAATATGGGTTCCCGCCTGCGCGGGAACGACGGAAGTACCATTTGTGTGTCATTCCCGCGCAGGCGGGAACCCAGAATTCGTTTGATCGGGCTCGAATCCAGGAAGGCCACGCGCACTGGGAGTCTCATGGCTTGTCTTCGCGGGAGTGTTCCAATTCCCAGGACCCCGCCCCCTTCCCAAAGTCGATTGCGGTGAGAAAGGTTCGCTGAAAATCCTTGCTGAGCGAGAGCTCGATGTGCTCGGCCCTGGATGCCAGAGAGGATGCAAGATCGAGATCTCCTTTTGAAAGAAGCGCCATCACCGCCCCTGCTCCAGCTGCATTTCCCACAGGGGTAATGATCTTCGTGGGAACATCGGGAAGCATCCCGATTCCCTGGATGCTCTCCGGCCGGAGATTGCTTCCAAAGGCGCCTGCAAGCATTACCCCATCCAGATCGGAAGCGGTTATCCCGGCCTCCTTCAACAGGATCTCGATACCTGCGCGTATGGCGCCTTTGGCGAGTTGCACTTCCCGGATATCCTTCTGGGTCACAGCCACCTTTTTCTTTCCATTCACCAATACAAATCGGGAACCCGTCTCCGTGATCTCTATCCTTTCCCTGAGCGACCCATCCAGTGAGGCGGGCCACTGATCCGGGTTTTGGATCCGGCCGCTTCTGTGAAGAATGTCGAACTTGACCATTTCTGAAACCGCATCCAGAAGTCCTGATCCGCAGAGGCCGCTCGCTTCCGCGTCGCCGATTACCGAACAGATGGGGTTTTCTTTGAAATCCACTTTGTACACAGCCCCCGGAACCGCCCGCATTCCCTGGCTGATGCACCCGCCTTCAAAGGCCGGTCCTGCGGCGGTGGAGCAGGTCAGAAGCCGCCCGTTCGCTGAGAGGACCACCTCGCCGTTCGTACCGATATCAATGGCAAGCCAATTACCGGGGCGTTCATAAATCCTGGTGGCGAGCATGACCGAAACCGTGTCTGCACCGACATATCCTGCGATGTTTGGCAGGGTGATGAACCTGGTGTGCGGGGGCAGATTTCGCAACCCGAGATGAGTGGCCTTCCCGCTGAGAGATCTCGTGAACACGGGTGCGAAGGGAGCTGTCGCGATGTTTCCAGGGCTGGTTGCCAGCAGAAAATGCATCATGACGGTGTTCCCGGTGAAAACCATTCCGTAAATGTGCTCAATATGGGTATGACACTCTGTCAGGAGCCGGTCGATCAGGGATGCGACCGTGTCCGCAACCAGCACCTGCATTTCGTGCACGTGTTCGGGCTTCTGACCGGCGTAGGTGATCCGCGAGACCACATCGGCCCCGTGTCTTGCCTGCCGGTTTGCAGCAGATGCGGAGCTCAGGACCCTGCCGGTTACAAGGTCGACCAGATATCCCGCAACGGTTGTGGTTCCAATATCGAATGCTATCCCGTAAGCCTCCGTCGTGGTGTCCCCGGGCTCAATTCCGATCAGCTCTTCCTGGAAAAGCACCAGTGTCGTCTTGAATCCTGACTTCCTCAGGATGCGCGGTATGCTTGGGGTAAGATCCAAATCGACCTTCACGTCCCGACGGAGGGGTTCCAAAGCCCGCTCCAGATCTGCTTTGGGATCCTCCACAGTGGGGGGGCTCAACTCCAAGTGGATCTTTGAAAAGGGCGAATCGATTTTTTCCGGAGGTTTGAGGAAGATCTCTTTATGGAAGAGACAAGCGTCTTCTGCAGACCTGACCTGATCGATCTCCACAGTGCAGTTGCCGAGCACCGTCCTCTGGCAGAGGAGGACCCGGCCGAGACGGAGCTCCTCATCGGAAAACAGGGTTTTTTCGGCTGCGGTGGGCTCGCTCACATTTCCTTCGATCACTCTGGCGCAGCATTTGCCGCATTTTCCCCTGCTACCGCATGAGGAATCGACTTCGAGCCCGGCCTCATGAGCGGCAAGGGACAATGAAGCACCTGCCGCCACAGTGACTGCTCTCCCCGACGGCATGAATTTCACTTTGAACAGACTATCGACCACTTCCTGCTACCCCTCCACTGACGGAAGTCCCACCGCCTTTTGACATAGGTGAATCCCCACCATGGCATCGGTCACCCAGTAATCGGCGTCAACAAATTTGCAGACCTTTTCATCGACCATGCCGCCCATGAGAAAAAGAGGTCTCGATGGCGCCGCCTCCTGCCGGACCAACGCAATGGTATTTCGGGCCGCCTCAAAGCAACTGCTGAGCAAGCACGAAAGCCCTATGATCCGGGGCGCGGTCTTCCGGACCGCAGTGAGAAACTCCCCGGGCGGGACATTCACTCCGAGATCAAAGACCTTGAAACCGTGGCAGCGCGCCAGCACCTTGAATACATCTTTTCCAATGAAATGAATATCCCCTTCCACCGTCCCCAGAAGAATCGTCCCCGAGTCATGTCCCTGGATGTTGCTGGCAATCAGAGGCAATATCAGTTTTCCAATTTCGCGCATGATCTCCCCCGCGATGATCAGGCCTGATATGAAGTACGTTCCCTTTTCATAATATTGGCCTATCCTGCGCATACCGGTCTGACAGGCATCTAAAATGGCAAGGGGATTCATTCCGGTCGCCATCCGCTCCCGGACAATGGCCAATACCTGCTCCTCTTTCAGGTCAGCCAGAAGAGTGCTCAGTTCGTCCATTTTCTCGTCTGAAGACATCGCTCCTCCTTCTCCGGTTGAAGAGATTCGCTGTCATTCCTATTGCCCCGAAAAGCATGGATATGTAGGAGCAACCTCCCGGTTGCGATTCCTTTGAATTGGAAGGCGATCCCGAGCAGGAGCTCGCTCCTGCAGAAAACATTCCAAGCGCAGAGAAATGATTAATCCGATGCTACTCCTACCGTGGCCGTAAACCGAAAACGATCCCCCCTGCAAATGAACCGCCCCCAGCTCACAGGCTTGTCGGAAAAATCGAAGAACACATGGTCGAGACGGAAAGCGGGAAGCATTTCAGGAGCGCTGAGCAGTGCAGCCTCCTCCTGGTTGAGCACAACGGTCTCAATGGACAATTCCCCTCTTTTGAAGACCGTCCCCCCGGTGCCGGAGAAAAGGCCGTGCAGGGAGGTGATTTCCAGTTCCGCCTCAACAATGGGACGGGTAGGGTCCGCGATGAGATGTTCAATGTGGTAAAGAACGGGATCATTACCGGAACAGATCAGCCGCCTGATGAGAATGGTTCGCACTCCGACAGGAATATCCAGCTTTCGGGCTGTGAACTCATTGGACCTCGCAAGCTGCACTTCCAGGATTCTCACATCGCTCGGTTTGCTGTTCTTCAGGATTTTCTCAAATTCACCAAGCTGGAACGTGACCGAACCCAATGCCATCGGCCGGACATAGGTTCCGCTTCCCCGTATTGTGTTGACCATGCCCTGGTCCAGAAGCATCTTTACGGTCCGGCGAACGGTCATGGGACTGACCCGATACTTACGGCAAAGCTGAGATTCGCTGGGGAGACGGCTCCCCGGAGGGTAAAGCCCCTTTCCGATCTGCATCCTCAGAATATTGTGCAACTGGACGTAAGCGGGTTCCTGAGACTGCCGGTCTATTGCATCAAAGTCGTTCAACGACCATTGCCCTCCTCGGTGCAAACGGACCCAAAGAAATCCGGAGGTTCCCAGGATGAAGCCGTCGGAGCGGCCGGTTTGGTCGGACTCAGACACCGAAGAAAGAAATTCGGACCTAATCTGACCGGGAGCAGAGACATGAAATAGCTATATAGCTTTTTCCCTATTATGAGTCAATGGGATGTAGCGCAAGAACGCCGGTGGCCATTCGAGGGAGGCTTGCGAAGAGGGTCTGTACCATGTTTCGGAAATTCCATAAACGGTCATAGCGGCGAGGTGAGGATTCTTATTTTACATTGTCAATTACTTATTGGCGCTCTCTTCCTCCGGCATGAAAAAAGTTCTTAGGCGGGTAAGCATCAAACACGGAATCCGGCTCAATTGCGTGACCTTTTTGTATTGACAAAGTTCTCTATACAACTTTATATTTAGCCGCGATCATCTCCCCTGTTTTCTCACTCATGGCAAAGGGGTAATCTCTTTCAGGCCGAGCCTTTGTGGAGCCGCATATGGAAGACCCGAAGGACCTTTTCGAGCAACGGCTTGGGCGCTACCAGGCTGCGGTTGCCCTGGAGAAAACAGATCGAATGCCCGTGGCCACGGGCAGCAATTATCTCGCAGAAAGCTATTCCGGGAACACCAAACAGCAGACCATCTACGATCCGGAGAAATGGCTTCAGGCTGAAGCAGCTTTCATCCGTTCTTTTCCTGAAGTCGATGTGCTTCGTAACAACCGGATTTATGCCCCCCTTTTCGATGCGGTAGGATGCAGGACCTACAAGCTGCCTGGCCGCGACCTTCCCGCCAAGGGTCAGTTCCAGTTCCTGGAGGCGGAATACATGAAGGCCGATGAGTACGATCTCCTCATCGGCGATCCGACCGGCTTCATGCTGGAGGTGTTTCTCCCCAGGGTCCTTGGCGAGATCTCGGCCGGATCTAAAAGGGCTTCTGTCGCACTTCTCAAAGGCGGCATGGCCTACATGATGATGGCCGATGTGATGAGAAAAAGGTCCACCGCTTTGCAGGAGCAATTCGGCATGCCCCAGCCCATGACCGGAGCGTTCCTTGCGCCTTTCGATGCAATCGCCGATGCCATGAGAGGTCTTCATGGAATCATGATGGATATGTACCGCCGGCCGGAGAAACTGATTCAAGCCTGCGACGTGCTGGTGGATGAGATGGTGCAGTTTGCTCTGACAACGGCTGATCCGCTCAAGAGGTATCCTATATTCGTTCCCACGCACAAGCCCATGTTTCTTTCCCCCGAGCAGTTTGAGACCTTTTACTGGCCGAGTTTCAAGAGGACCATGGAGCGGCTCATCGGCTCGGGTTATACGATCCGCGCCTATCTTGAAGGAGACTGGCATCACCACTGGAGCCACATGCTCGAACTGCCCAGAGGCAAAGTCCTGTGCGACATCGACAATCAGGGCGACATCTTCAAGGCCAAGGCCGATATCGGCCACCACCAATGCCTCTCCGGCGGGATTCCCGATTCCCTTTTCATCCTGGGAAAACCGGTAGAGATACGAGAGCGTGTAAAGCTGCTTTGTGAAACGATCGGGAGAGACGGCGGCCTGCTCATTAACGGGGGCTGCAATATTCCCTATGACACCAGGCCTGAAAATTACCGCGCCATGATCGATGCCATACTCGAATTCGCCACCTATGATCCGGATTTCCGCCCCGCCCCAAAAGCCGTCGGGGAAGCGGGCGAACGGCCTCCCATGAAGATGGTGACCCCCTGGAAAATCTGGCTGGAGGAGAGGGAAGGGATTTTGGGGGAGGAGTCCCTGATCCGTCTGCCCTATGAGAGACTTGAACTCCTGGCATATAGCTGGATATGGCAATGGGTCATGTGAAAAGGAAGTGCAATGGAAGAAATAGCAAAAGCCCTACGAGATCTGGATGAGAAAAAAGTACTCGCCCTGGTGGAAGAGGCGCTGGCAAATGGCATTCCACCCGTGCAGATTGTGGAAGCATGCAATCAGGGCATGACGGAAGTGGGCGACCTTTTCGCAGCGGGAAAGTACTTCATCAGTCAGCTCCTCTTTTCGGCGGAGATCCTGAAGTCGGTCATGAATCGGCTCGATCCCATATTGGAGAATGGTGAAAAGAAGGATTCGGAAGGAAAGGTGATCCTGGGAACCGTGAAGGGGGACATCCATGATATCGGAAAGAACATTGTCTCGACCCTTCTCAGGGGAGCGGGGTTTGAGGTGATCGATCTCGGGGTGGATGTCCCTGCAGAGCGATTCGTAAGCAAGGCCAAGGAAACGGGAGCAAAGGTCATCGGGCTGAGCGCCCTGCTGAACTTCACCTATCCGGAGATGAAGAACGTGGTGGATGCCGTCTCTTCAGCCGGAATCAGAAATGAGGTGAGGATCGTCATAGGGGGAGCCCCGGTCAACGAACAGGTCAGGGAATTCACCGGGGCCGATTTTTATGCCGAGGATGCTGTCGCAGGCGTCAGGATCTGCAAATCCATTTATCGCTAGGGCAGGGATTGCCGAAAGTGGGATAACAGGCCCAAAAAGGAAGGTTTGAAGCACCGGGGTTCACCATTATAAGGAGGCGGCGAAATGCGAAGAATTGGATTGTTTTTGATTATGGTGTTCTTTTTCTTTTTCGGAATCAACTCTCTTGTCGGCGCTCAGGATGTGATCAAGCTGAAAGCGGCAAACTACCTCCCCCCTACTCACAAGATGTCGCTTCTCTCCGGGTGGTTTTGCGATGAGGTGAAGAAGCGTACGAACGGCAAAGTGGAGATTACCTACCACGCGGGAGGCACCCTGCTGTCCCCCGACAAGATGTATGTGGGCGTCTCGACAGGCATCGCCGATATGGGTCTATCCCATACGGGATATACGCGAGGGCGGTTCCCGGTTACAGAGGTGCTGGATCTCCCCCTTGGATTCCCAAGCGGGTATGTGGCGTCGCAGGTTAGCTTTGATTTTTACAACAAGTTCAAACCAAGCGAGTGGGATGCTGTTCATGTCCTTTACTTTGCCACCACAGGCCCACTGATCATTCAAACCACATCCAAGCCGGTCAAGAGCCTGGAAGAACTGGCGGGCATCAAGATCAGGGCAACAGGGCAGACCGCTGATATCGTCAAATCGCTTGGCGCGGTCCCGGTCCCTCTAGGAATGCCTGACGTCTATGACTCCCTGAGAAGAGGCGTCATAGAAGGCGTCATGGTGGATCTTTCCACGCTCAAGTACTGGAAGTTTGCAGAAGTCGTGAAATATGTCACCTCTGCCTGGCAAATCGGGTCGGGCTATACATTTTATTGGGTCATGAACAAGAACAAATGGGACAAAATGCCACCCGATGTCCAGAAGGTCCTGACTGAAGTGGGCATCGAAGCCAAGGACAAACAGGCCGCCCTTTGGAACGAAATGGATATCGAGGGAGTGCAGGCGTTCAAAGAAAAGGGCGGGCAGATGATCAGTCTCCCCGATGCCGAAGCGGCGAAATGGGTAAACAAGGTGGAACCGGTCATTGCCGAGTACAAGAAGAGCATGGCATCGAAGGGATTCAAGGAGGCTGATGTCGACGGCTGGATCAAATTCATAAAAGAGCGTATCGCGAACTGGAAAGCCGAGGAGAAGAAGAGGGGAGTCGCGTCTCCTTTCTAACATAAAGAGGCCGGGAAGCCTGAAGGCACAAGACAGCCGGGCGGTTAGATGTCGTTCGAACGGTGTGAGAATCTTGATTATGCAAGATCTGTCGTCACCAACCGTTCGCCCGCACCTGCTCTAAGGTATCGACTCGTTCTGCCTCCGGCTTCCCGGCTTTCCAGCCCTGTATCTTCATGGAGGAATGATGGAGAGAGCCTTCAACATTCTTTTCCGGGTGAGCAGCTTGCTCAATTGGATTGCCGCTGTAGCCCTTACTTTCATGATGTTGCTGACTGTCGCGGATGTGTTCATGAGGGCTGGAGGAAGCCCTTTCATCGGCACTTACGAAATCGTGAATATCCTGATGGGGCTGGTCATCGGATTCGGTATACCCAAGGTTTCACTGGACCGCGGGCATGTTTCCATGGAATTCCTTCAACAGGCTCTTTCGAAGAAAAATCGGGCGATTTTGAACACCTTTACACGAATTCTCTGCATCGTGCTCTTCGTGTTGATCGGGTATAATCTGATCGGGGCGGGCAGGGAGTTTCGATTATCAGGCGAAGTCTCTCCAACCATGCAACTCCCATTCTTTCCGATCGCCTACGGAGTGGGGATCTGCTGCTTCATCGAATGTCTCGTATTCCTCTTCGATATCGCGAAGATCTGGAAGGCTCAAAATGAATGAAGTCACCATCGGCATCCTAGGCCTGGTTCTGCTTCTGCTCCTTTTTGCAACCGGAATCGAATTGGGTTTTGCCATGGCTCTGATCGGATTTGCGGGGTTTGCCTATCTGAACGGCATCGAGCCCGCTATGAGCCTCCTGGGAAGAGATGTGTATGATGTCATCACCAACTATGGATACACGGTCTTCCCTCTCTTCATACTGATGGGCCAGATCGGGTTCAACGCAGGAATCGCTGTAAGGCTCTATGACTCGGCTCACAAGTTCGTCGGCCATATCCCGGGAGGTCTCGCGATGGCCACGGTTCTGGGGGCCACGGGATTCAAGGCCATCTGCGGCTCGTCGGCCGCTACCTCGGCGACATTCGCCAGTGTCGCAATTCCGGAGATGGACCGTTACGGCTACGACAGGAAACTTTCCACTGGAATTGTCGCAAGCGTGGGAACTCTCGGGTGCATCATTCCCCCCAGCGTTGTGCTCATCATCTTCGGCATTCTGACCGAACAGTCCATCGGACAGCTGTTTGTTGCCGGGATGATCCCGGGACTGATGATCGCCTTCTTTTTCCTGGGGATTATCTATGCATGGGCAAAAACTTACCCTGAGCACGCGCCTATGTCTGAACGGGCATCGTGGAAGGAAAGGCTGAGATCGCTGCCCGAGGTGGCATGGGTCCTTATCGTTTTTTTCCTGGTCATCGGCGGAATCATGCAAGGCTTCTTCACGCCTTCCGAGGCCGGGGCAGTAGGCACCTTTGCCATTCTGGTCCTCGCGGTCGCCAAAGGGAACATGAGGGTCAAAGGATATGTAAAATCCGTGATGGAAGCCCTTCGGACCGCCGGGATGATTCTCATGCTCATTGTCGGCTCAACCGTTCTCGGCCACTTTATCGCAGTCACGGGTATTCCCCAGAATGCCGCAGACTGGGTTTCGGCCCTTCCTCTCAACCGCTATCTCATCCTGACCTTCATCTGCATCGTATACCTGATCGGGGGATCGTTCATCGATGACCTGGCGTTCATGATCCTTGCCACTCCCATCTTCTACCCGGTCGTTCTCAAGCTGGAGTTCAGTATGCTGTGGTTCGGGATCGTGCTCGGGGTTGTCCTTATGATCGGGGTGGTTATCCCGCCGGTGGCGGTTTGCGTCTTCGTAGTCAAGAACATCACGAAAGAACCCATTGGCGTGATCTACAAGGGGGTGACTCCTTTTCTGATTTCTCTTCTCCTCGTTTGGGGTCTTCTGTACCTCTTCCCGCCGCTTGCTCTCTGGCTGCCGTCATTGCTCTTCTAGTGTCCGTCGAATGTATTGCCATTTGGATTAAAAAGACCTATAGAGGAACGAAGTGAGCCATACCTTTGCAGGCTGAATGGGCCCAGGCCCATTCACCGGAAGACCGGGATCGTTTTGCCGGCATGCTTACTTGATCTTGGGGGAAGATGGGGATGAAAAAGCCCACCTATAGAGAGCTCGAAATAAGGGTCCGGGATTTGGAGCATAGACTCCATCAGCATGAGCGCGGCCCATGCTCGCCGGAATCCAAGATCATTGGTGTGGGGATTTCCGACCGTGAGAAGATGGAAGAGGCCCTGAAGGCAAGTGAACAGTCGCTCAACTCCGTTCTCAACGCAGTCCAGGATGCGATCATGGTTCTGGATCCGGAATTGAACATTATCCTGGCCAACAATACCATGGAGGAGTGGTTCAAAAAGAGCAACATTCCGTTGGATGGAAGGAAGTGCTATGAGGTCTTTCACGCGAGGAAAACCCCTTGCGATGCGTGCCCCACCCTACGTGCACTCCGCACCGGTAAACAGGAGATGATCGAGATATCTTCTCATTCGGGCGGCTCGGCTTCCGGCTTTTTTGAGCTGTTCGCATTTCCCATGTTCGACCAGGAAGGCGGGATCAAGGGGGTTGTGGAATTTGCGCGGGACGTCACAGCGAGAAAGAGGGCCCAGGAGGAAAAGGCGAGGATGCAGACGAAACTCCAGGAGGCCCAGCGAATGCAGGCGATTGCAACGCTTGCAGGAGGCATAGCCCATCAGTTCAACAATGCACTTGCCTCCATCTCGCTGAGCATCGACCTCATACGCATGGACCTCCCCAAAGACAATCCTCTGCTCGTCCATATCAAGAAGATGAAGTCCTCCACAGAGAGAATGACTCATCTGACCAGTCAACTGCTGGCTTATGCAGAGGGCGGCAGGTATCAGACCAAGATCATTTCCACTCATGAATTTGTGAGGAACGCACTGCCGGCGGTCCTCCATGATCTTGATTCTTCTGTGCACGTGGATACGGATTTGCCTCCGGACACGTCGTCGGTGAAAGCCGATGTCACCCAGATGCAGATGGTCCTTTCCGCGGTGGTTCACAATGCTGCCGAGTCCATGGAATCCGGCGGATGGATCCGGGTCGCAACCAGGAATGAAATCATTGGGGAGAGCTCCGCAATCGGGGATCTTGCTCCGGGTCCTTATGTGTGCCTGAGCGTCGAGGACAATGGAAAAGGCATGGAGGAGGAGATCCGAAAGAGGGTTTTCGAGCCGTTTTTCACCACGAAATTCCATGGCCGGGGGCTGGGCATGCCTGCCGTTTACGGCATCATCAAAGGCCACGACGGATGTGTGGTGGTGGACTCCGAACCGGGCAAGGGCACACGTGTCAGGATCTACCTCCCTGCGGTCGAAACGAAAGAGAAGAAGCCCGAAGTCAGGGAGAGAGGACCTCTCAAGGGCGCCGGCACGGTTCTGCTCATCGAGGACGAAGCGTTGATCATGGATGTAAGCAGGAAAGCGCTGGAAAGGATCGGCTACCGGGTGCTGCAGGCCAGGACCGGAAGGGAAGCGCTGCGTGTTTGCGGCAACTTCAAGGAGAACATCGATCTGGCCGTCCTCGATGTCGTCATTCCTGATATGGGGGGAAAAGAGATTTATCAGAGCCTTATGAAAGAGAGGCCCGGTTTGAAAGTGCTTGTGTGCAGCGGATATTCCATTGATGGGCCTGCCCAGGATATCCTTCAGGCCGGCGCGCAGTGGTTCATCCAGAAACCGTTTTCCCTGCTTGAGCTGAACCGGATGTTGCAGGACATCCTGCGGAAACCGTGAACGGCTGATGGAATGGAGCGCCGGATCTTAAGCCGTGGAACATGCAGAATCGGAGGGAGTGAATGAGGTACTATGTTTACTTTGACAGGTATAGACATCCCTCTGAGGCCATAAACGAGAATGAGCTCGCCGAGAAGTACGACAACGATCCTGCGAAATTCCGAAAGGCCATGTCCGGCGAAGGACCAAATGCGACAGCGGAGCAGGCAGTCGGCCATGTGGGTGTTTTGAACTTTGAGTCTGTAAAGGAACTGCAGGCCTATCTGGATGCGGGTGAAGAAATCGCCGGTTTCTACGAGTGTCGTGCGGATTCGAGGCCGTACAACTTCTGATGGTATGTGAAGTCCCTGACCCATTGAGCGGAACGATCAGCTTATTCATAAGGATATCTTTGGAATGGAATGATGGAAGAGTGGAATGACGGGTCCTCAACCCTGACTTCCGGGATTCATCATCGTATCTTCCGGTTCTCCACAACATTCCACAACTCCACCCTTCCTATGGACCTGTCTCCTGACTCCTGCCTCCTGTCTTCCGTCTTCTGCTTTCTGCCTTCTGCCCTTCTGTCTTCTGTCTTCTGACTTCTGACTTCTGACCTCTGTCTTCTGACTCCTGCCTCTCTAGACCCCGCTGAACGCCGAGAACCCCCCATCGACCGGGATTACGGCGCCTGTCACGAATTCCGAGCCTGGGGAAAGGAGCCAAAGCAGAACGCCCAGGAGGTCGTCGGGGTTTCCGAACCGCTTCATGGGGGTGTGATCGATGATCGTCTTGCCCCTGGGGGTGAGCGCCCCGTGCGCCTCATCATACAGGAGGTAATGGTTCTGGCTGGTGTGAAAGAACCCCGGTGCTATGGCGTTGACCCTGATCTTTGGCGAGTATTCTGAGGCCATGTGCACCGCAAGCCAGTGTGTGAAGTTACTGACTGCCGCCTTCGAGGCGCTGTAGGCAATGGTGCGGGTCAGGGGCCTGTACGCAGCCATGGAAGAGATGTTGATGATGACTCCTTCTCCCACATCCGCCATCATTCGGCCGAAAACCTGGCTGGCAAGAATCGTCCCCACGAGGTTGAGATTGACCACATGTTTCACCGCCTCTTCCGGAAGATCAAAAAAGCAGATATCGGGGCCTGTCGTGGCTTGTGGGTCATTGCCTCCTGCCGCATTGATCAGGCCGTATACCTTTCCAAATCTGACCTGAATATGATCCAGCGCTTCCAGAAGCGATTCCTTCTCGAGCACATTCGCCTGGACAAAATAGCCGCACCCCGGCCCTTTCTCAACCCGCTGTTTCAGGGGGTCGGTGCGGGAAAGATCGCGATCCAGAATGGCTATGTTGGCGCCGGAACGCACAAGTGCGCATGCCATTTCACCTCCGAGCACTCCCGCTCCTCCTGATATGACGATGGTCCGTCCGGAGAAATCGAAAGACTTGCAGAGTTCTTCAAAAATCATCTGCTTACCCTCCTCAATTTTTCAATTACCCCTTTGATCAATGGAACACCCATGCTTTGCAGGTTGCTCAAAAATGACCAGATGCAAGGCAACGCCGCTCGCAGATCCCGCTCCCCTGCGGGGAGATGGCCGTTTTTCAGCAACCTGACAGCAACGCCGCTTCATCGAAAGCGGGCAGGAGCGCCTGATAGATTCTGAGGTATACGGTGTAGATCTGATCATACAGGGCGGCATTTTCCGGGATGGGTCGATAGGTCTTCCCCTGCTCCACCAGATCCCCGGCATCCTCTATTCTGTCCAGACCTCCGGCGCCGAGCATGGCCCAGAAGGCCGCCCCCAATGCCGATGTCTCGCTCCATCGAGGAACGGTCATTTCACGATTCAGCGCATCGGTCACGATCTGAAGCCAGAGCTCTGACTTTGCGAAACCGCCGGATGCAAGGATCTGCCGGATGTCCAATCCAATTCCGGCGAGGGCGTCCTGCAGGCTTCTGAAACGAAAACCGATCCCCTCCAAAATGGAGCGGGAAAGGTGCCGGATGTCATGTTCGAGAGTCACTCCAAAGAAGACCCCCCTGGCGTTCAGATTCCAGTTCGGACTTCGCTCGCCGGCAAAGAAGGGGAGACAGACCACCCCCTCTGCCCCTGCAGGGACCTGGCCGGCAAGATCCAGGATATGTTCAATGGAAAGCTCCCCGGGCGATTGGTCGGGCGGCATGACCGGCCCCAGGGAATCCTTCAACCAGGATACGGCAATTCCGCCGTTGTTAATGGCGCCACCCACCAGCCAGTGCTTTTCATCGATTGCATAACACCAGGTTCGACCATTTTCGTCGAAAACGGGACGGCCGGATATCACCCGAAGCGCACCGCTCGTGCCTATCATGCAGGTCGCCTGTGAGGCCGAAACAGCGCCCGCCCCAACGCTTGAGTTCACCGCATCGGAAGAACCCATGACGACAGGAGTGCTTTCGGGAATCCCGAGCCTGTGAGCAACATCCGGTTTCAGGCTGCCCTGTTTCGCAGCAGGGGAGAGAAGAGGAGAAAGCTGCCCTTCCCGAATCCCGGCAAGTTCCAAAGCAGAATCGCTCCACCGGAGCTTGCGGGCATTGAGAAGACCCGATCCGGCCGCCAGAGAATAATCGACTGCGAACTGCCCTGTGAATTGTGAAAAGACGTACTCTTTCGCCGTTACATAGCGGTGGGTTGCCCTGAAGACCTCCGGCCGTTTCTCGCGCAGCCACATAATCTTATACAGGGGGTACATCCCATGAACGGGACACCCGGTCTCCTGATAAAGTCTGATGGCGGTCGTACTGCCTCGAAGGGCCTCCGCATGATGAAGACCTCTCCCGTCCGCCCAGGTAATCACCCCAGTCAATGGATTGTCGCGGCTGTCCAGTGCAAGGATACTGTGAAGCGCTCCGCCCATGCTGAGCCCCAGGCAGCCCCCGCGAGCGACATCCGCCCGGGTCAGCGCGCTTTGTACGGAGACCGCGGCAGCGTCCATCAGATTTCGCGGATCCTGCTCCTGCCACCTGCTCTCGGGGTCGGTTCCTCCATAAAGCCCGATGCCGAAACCCAGAACCCTCCCTTTCTCGTCGACGACGATCGATTTGCAGCTTCCGGTGCCAAGATCGATGCCGAGGAACCATGGACCGTTCTTCATGATTTCTTCTCGTATATATCGCGGTTTACGGTGTAGGGAGATTTTTCATCGCGCAGCACGGAAAGACAAGCCTGCAGCGACATCCATCCCATGGCGCTTGCCGCTTCATCGGTATGGGAGGCAATGTGAGGAGTGAGGAGGACCTGATCCAGCCGCAGGATAGGGTGATCTTTCCCCGGAGGTTCCTTGCGGAAGCAGTCCAGTGCCGCGCCGCGGATATGACCATCTTCGATCGCGACCTGGAGCGCCTGTTCATCGATCAATTCGCCCCTTGCCGTATTCACCAGAAACGATCCGCGTTTCATCTTCGAAAGAAACCCGGCGTTGACCATGGAATCCGTTCCAGGGTTCAAGGATGCATGGAGCGAGACAAAGTCGGCCTCCGCAAGGAGTTCCTCGATCGGCGTCGGATAAACGCCCAATTGCTCAGCTACCTTCGTATCCAATTGGGGATCCGATACCAGAACGCGGCATCCGAACCCTTTCAGTCTGGATGCCACCTCCCTGCCGACGGACCCGAAACCTATGAGACCGACATTCTTGCCTCGGAGCCCGATTCCGGATACCCTTGGCCATTCACCCTTTCGCGTCCCCCGATCCGCACGGCAGATCTCCCGGCAGAGGGAAAGCATCAATCCAATGCTCATTTCCGCAACAGCCGCCGAATTTGCGCCCGGCGTATTTGTCACCGCAATCCCTCTTCGAGTTGCAGCGGGAATACTCACCTTGTCCACGCCTACACCATAACGCGCAATCACTTTCAATTTTGAAGCGGCTTCAATCACGGACTCATCGATACGATCGAGCCCGGCAATGTACCCATCGATGTCTTTGACCAGGGGTATTAATTCAGCGGAGGTGAGAGGCCGGTCAAAGGGGCTATACACCACTTCGCGGACCGCCTTCTCAATGGCGTTTTTCAAGGCAGGGTCGCCCCTGCCGAAGGAGGTCGGGGTCACCAGGACCTTGCAGTCCAATTGGTCATTTGTCATTTGTCATTTCTCATTTGTCATTGGTCATTTTTCATTATTGATTGTTTGTTTCTTAAGACTGCTTCATTTCCGACACTCCTGCATAATGGAAAAGTTTTTCAATGGCGTAAGCGTCTGTCTCATAATCCACTAAACCTGCAACCTGTCTTCTGATACAAGCTGTTAAATGGAAAATGACAAATGAAAAATGATCAATGACAAATGCTAACTCACCCCGAAGTACTGCTCCGCGTTCCGATAACAGATGTCCCGGACCATGTTTCCGACCAGGTCGAGATCATCCGGAATCTCCCCTTTTTCGAGATCGTTTCCAAGTATATTGCAGAGGACGCGCCGGAAATACTCATGTCTCGGGTAGGAAAGGAAGCTCCGCGAGTCGGTTACCATGCCGGTGAAGCAGCTCAGAAGCCCTGCATTGGAGAGAGAATTGATCTGACTTTCCATTCCATCCTTGTGGTCATTGAACCACCAGGCAGGACCAAACTGAATCTTGCCGCGAACTGCTCCGTCCTGAAAGCAGCCGATCACCGCTGCGATCAACTCGTTGTCCCTTGGATTCATGGGATAGAGGATAGTCTTTGCAAGCCGTGCGTCCCTGTCCAGGGTGTCCAGGAATCGAGCAAGCCCGCGGGCCATTTCAAAATCCCCTATGCAGTCGAAACCCGTATCCGGGCCGAGGGAATTCATGCCTCGACTGCTGACGTTTCGAAGGGCGCCCAGATGGAATTGCTGGACCCAACCTTTCTCGAAATCCATTCTCGCCAGCTCGATCAGCAACGCCGAGCGGAATTGATGGGTCTCATCAGCCGCCGGCGGCCGACCGGCCCTCACCTTCCGGAAAATTGCGTTGACTTCTTTCAAGGTGTAGTCGTGAACATAAGGATGTTCGATGCCATGATCTGAAATGCGGCAGCCTTGCTCGTGGAAGAAGCCGTGTCTCCTTTGAAGCGCTTCAACAAGCGAGTCAAAGTCTCCTATGGGTAAATCCGCCGCTGCTTCGAGTTGATCGACCCAGCCGTTGAACGATTTCGGTGATTCAATCCCAAGCGCCCGGTCCGGCCTGAAGGCGGGGAGGACCCTGACCGGAAAAGACCGGTCGTTCCGGATAAGAACATGATGCTCCAGGCTGTCGACCGGGTCGTCGGTCGTAAAAACCGCGTTCACATTCATCCGCCGGAGGATGGAGCGGGCGGCCATGTCGTCAGAATGAAGCATTTCAGAACAGGTCCGGTAGATTTCCTCGGCGGTGGTGGGATTCAGGAGTCTTCCAGTGATGCCGAAGTAGCGCTTCAGCTCCAGATGGGTCCAGTGGTACAAAGGGTTTCGAAGCGTCCGGGGAACAGTGCCGGCCCATGCCTGAAATTTCTCATAGTCATCCGCATCGCCCGTAATGAATCGTTCAGGAACGCCGTTTGTTCTCATGGCTCGCCATTTATAGTGATCGCCGTTCAGCCAGATCCGGGTCAGATTCTCGAACTTTCTGTTTTCGGCGATCTCCTGTGCAGGCAAATGGCAGTGATAGTCGAGTATGGGCATGTCACCTGCAAAATCGTGGTAGAGGGCACGGGCCGCCTGGCCATGGAGCAGAAAGTCCTCTGAAAGAAACGGTTTCATGGTTTACTCCTTTTCCACCCTGTAGAGGATCTCGCCGGCATGGTCTACAAAGAGCACTCCTTCATCCTCCCTATCCATGTAATCAGACAATCGGATAAGGTCCGGATTCATGTATTCCAGATTCACTTTCCTGCAGGTTGCCTCGGGGATGGATGTCGCCAGAACAACCCTGATCCGTGGCTTCTCCACGCCCCCCTCAACAACACCCGTTCCCCGAACGTGCGTCAGATGTGCGAGCACGCCTCGGGGCACATTCTTGAATTCCTGCATCCTGCAAAGGAAATAGTCTCTGGTGTGGTATCCTGCCTTCTCGATATCTCTTCCCCAGGTTCTGGAGATCTCACGGATGTGGGGTCCGTAAATTATCAGGGTTCCCTGATCGGCTACAACCTGTTCCAGTTTGTACATGACTTTCCCGGCAGTCCAGATTTCGTCGTACATCTCAGGCGCACGCCCTAACACCAGGCGATAAGGTTTCTTCTTTGTCCTTATATGGATCTTCGAAGAGAGGTCCGCAGCCGCAGACCACGCTTGTTCGATTCCTCCTGCGTAGAATCCTCTCAGGGTGGAGTTCATGTCCACAACCATGGCTAGGCAATGAACCGGCACCGGTATGGCCTTCATGGCTCTGTGGATCATGCGACGCACCGGCGTATCTTTTTTGCCGATGACCTCCATGCACGTGATCACCGCAGCCAGCCAGTGAGAGAAGTGCAGGAAGTCCCCGCCGGAAATGCCGGGAAAAAAATACTTGGCGCCCCCGGAGAACCCCACCACTTCATGGGGAAAAACCGGGCCAAGGACGAGGAGAAGATCGTAATCGAATATCCTCCTGTTGATATCAATACGCACCTCTTCCTTCAAGAGGCCGGACGAAAGTCGCTCGACTTCCTCCCGGGACAGCGTTCCGATGCAGCGCAAGGTTTCGTCTCGATCCCATTCATGATTGAAAAAGGAGGACTCGCAGAGAGGTTTGGAGCCGGGATCGATCCCGTAAAGGGAAAGGATTCCTTTATCGGACAAAGGGGTGTGGGTTCCAAGGGCCACCATGAAATCCACCCGGGCGGCGCGGCTTCCGATCACCTCCCGGACGAGCCTCACCATCATGGGAAGAGGGCATGTCCTTGTCCCATCGGGGGTCAGAACGAGAACCCGCTTTTCCTCGTAGAGATCGCGTGGAACCCCATCACGGAGAATGGATCTCACATCCGCTTCGGAAAGGATTGCATCCGGGCTGCCTTTGGAAATCACCATTTTTTGAACCACTCTAAGTTCAAAAGGGCGTATCTCTTCTCCACTTCACTCATGAGAAAGATCTCCTCCCCTTGGGTTAAGGGGAGGACGGGAGGGGTTACGTCTCCCTGTCATTGTTTACTGCATCTCATCCAAGCTCCGGATCCAGAGGGACTTTCACCTCTTCGCCCTTCCGTTCCGCGGAGAGGTACGCGGCATAGAGAACGGACACGGAATCGCTCGCAGCCAACATTCCGGACTTGGGCTCCCTCTCTCCGGCAATCGATTCCATGAAATCCTGGATCTCCTGAGGGTAGCCGAACATGAAATTCTCGTCAGGCGCAGGGTTGGACCAGCCCTGTTTGGTCCCGATTTTTTCCATGACGTAGACGTCTGCGAGTTGCTCTTCTTTTGGGTTGTAGTGTTCGATCGCATTGCTGGGGCTCATGTTGCAGCGGGTCCTGTGATTATTCGCAAAAATTTCCAGCCAGTTGTGAACTCCCCCCATGACGAGCTCGGATGCAAACACGTCCGCCACCATCCCGTCTTCGAAGAGAAGGTGAATCTGGCAGTAATCCTCGATGTCTCTGTAGTCGGTTCTGAGAAATCCTTTGTCCATAAACCGTGGATTGCGGGTGATCTCGTGCGTCCTGGCACTTACACTCCGGGGCCGGATCGGATTTCCATAAAGGGTCATGCCCTCGACCTGTTTCAGATAGAGAATGGCGGTGAGCGGGTGGCAGCTCTTTCCAACGACCGATCCTCCGCCGGAGAGTTTCCAGATCCCGTAAGCAGGAGAGGGGCTGCCGGAGTGCGACTGGTCTCCCAAAGCCCAGAGGATTTGTCCTTTCCCTTTTGAAAGGATCTCGGCCTCCTTTTGTACTGCAGGGGCGTAGATCCAGTTTTCAGCATAGCAGAGCCTTTTGTTGCTCTTCAGCGCGGCTGCAATCACGCGGCGCGCACTGGCGACCGCCTCTTCCATCATAATTGTCTTGGGATGGAGATTCCCCTGAAATGTATCGTCGCCGGCGGGGCCGTAATATCCTGTGAAGGGCTTTTCAACGATAACATGCTTTCCGGCTTCGAAGGCGGCAATGGAGACCGGTTCGTGTGCATACCCGGGCGTGCAATTGTCAATGACGTCCACTTCGGGAAGCATTTCGGAAAGAGTGTCGAATTGTCGGATGTTTCTCCTGCCGGCGAAATCCCTGCATTGATCCATATCCAGTGCGGTTATGCCGACTACCCTGACAGGAACTCCGGTCACCCTCAAATACGCGGCGTAATGAAAAACCGCAGCATTGCCGCTCCCCACAATGCCCACACGAATCGCTTTGTCCATCATCTCCCCTCCGGCGGCCAGTGTACTGCGACAGAAGTCTTTTTACCTATTTCGTGACACTGCGGTCGGCCCAGGGACGACCGCCCAGAGAATGTAAAGAAGCGTTGGACGCACTGCACATCTACGACTGATCTAACGCGATTGGTAAAGAAACTCGGGGGAAATGTCAAGCAGTTTGAGTTCTGTTTTGAAGTCACAATTGAATTGACAACGAATTTTCATCATGTTAGACAAAATGGACGAGTGGTCCGTCCATTCGTCCATTCCACCCTATGCTCTCTCTTCCCGTCGGAAGCGGGGGATTGAGGCGGTCGGAAAAATGAAGCAATTAGGCAATCAAAAGAAGCTCTTTTCAACCGTGACATCCAGAAAGATCCCCGATGTCCTGTACAAACAGCTTGTTTCCCTCATCACCAGCGGAAGGATAGAACCCGGCGAGAAACTTCCTTCCGAGAGGGATATGGCTCTGGAACTGGGGATCAGCAGGCAGTCCATCCGGGAGGCGATATACAGGGCAAAGGCAGCAGGTCTCATCGAGGTGAGACAGGGAGGAGGAACTTTTGTAATCTCTTCCCTGAGAGGAAACTTGAAACCTCCCCTTTCGATCCTGCTGGAGGAGCAGGCGGAGAAGATTTTCGAATTTCTGGAGATCCGCCGGTTGATCGAAGCCTGGTGTGCGGAGAAGGCGGCCAAGGCGGCGAACGGCGCCGACATCAAAAGAATGCAATCCATTCTCCGTAAAATGGAAAAGGGGAAACCGACCACACAGGTGTGGGAAAAGGCGGACCTGGATTTCCATTCTTCCGTAGCAGCGGCCACTCACAATGTGATTGCGATGCATATCATGGAGGGACTCAAGGAGAGCTTCCACAGTTATTTCAGGGTCAAGAAGTTCACCACCCGGACGGAGAGAAAAGATCTGCTCCTGAAACAGCATAAGTCCATCTATGAGGCGATCAGAGTGAGAAACGCTCGGGAGGCAAGAAAAAAGGCACTCGATCACCTGGATTATGTGGAGGAGATGATCAACGAAAATCTTGGAAGATCGGCTGACTAGTGCGTCACATCCCGGCGATCATTGAAATAGAAACACCGGGACATGTCCACCCGTATTCCCCCTCTTCGGCGGGAGGGGTTTAGGTGAAGGGGCCTGAGACACGACACAGGGAGGAGCAAGGCTGTGAACAAGAGCGAGGCATCCGGCGGATTTCTGGTATTCCTGTTCGGAGCAGTCACAGCGTACCTGTCACTGAAAATGCCGATCGGCAATTTCAGGGCGGCCGGTCCAGGGTTGTTCCCTTTGTGTCTGGGTGCGCTTCTCATGATTCTGTCCTTCATCTTCGTAGTGAAAACCTTCATGGGGGCCGAGGCCAAAGGGAAAACGGACACGCGCCCGGTCGTGGCGGCGGCATCGGTAGCACGCGTGGCCTCATTTATGGGCGCTATAGTTCTCACGATTCTCCTCTTGCAGCCACTTGGCTATCCTTTGTCTTCATTCCTCCTGCTTTTTTTCCTGCTGCGGATTCTCGGGGTCAAATCATGGTATCGCAACGTCCTCATCTCCTTTTCCGCGGCATTTGTTTGCTATCTCCTATTTGTTCAGTGGTTGAAAATCCCGCTTCCAAAGGGATGGATCGGGCTGTAACCGGAGAAACAGTGAACCGCAGAATATCGAATATCGAACACCGAATTTCGAAGTGTGATAAAGAGAATTTTTTCTTCCATACTTCTGCGGTTGGGAGTTGGACATTCTGCGGTTGGACATTCCGCCGAAGGCGAGCGTCCAATGTCGATCGGAAGACACAACAACCGCAGAACGCTTTTCACCATCTCGTGTAGGATCGAACTCCTGCTCGCGATGCCATCTCGGAGAAGGAATCGCAAACCGGGAGGTTGCTCCTACCGATACGAAGGATGCGTGCTCGTGAAGAACCGCACAATGTGCAGGGGATAGCGCGCCATGCTCGAGTCGCTGCAGCTTCTCATCGAAGGTTTCGGTACCGCCACGACCGTTTACAATCTCTCCTATTGCCTGATTGGCGCGATTGTGGGCACCCTGATCGGGGTTCTTCCCGGCATCGGACCCATTGCAGGAATTGCGCTTCTCATCCCCGCCACCTTCAGCCTCAATCCCACTTCCGCCATCATCATGCTTGCAGGGATCTACTACGGCGCCATGTATGGGGGGTCCACGACCTCCATTCTCCTGAACGTGCCCGGAGAAACGGCTTCCGTCATTACCTGTATAGACGGGTATCAGATGGCACAGAAGGGAAGGGCGGGTCCGGCGCTCGCAATCTGTGCGATCGGCTCCTTCATTGCAGGCACGCTTGGACTTTTCGGACTTGCGTTCCTGGCTCCGCCTCTGGCCGAGGCGGCGCTTGCCTTCGGCCCCCCCGAGTTCTTCTCTCTCATGATCTTCGGTTTTATTGTCTTGAGCAATGTCACAGGGACTTCACTGGTCAAGTCCCTGATGATGGCATTGGTCGGACTGATCATCGGCACGATAGGGATGGATCCGGTCACCGGCGTGGCGCGCTTCACATTCCAATCCATGGCCCTCCTTGGCGGAACGGAGTTCGTTGCCGTGGCCATCGGCCTTTTCGGAATCGGTGAGGTGCTTCTCAATGTGGAGAAATCGCCGGAATCCCTGGAGGGACGAGTGCTCGTACCCCGGTTCAAGGATCTCTACCCCAGTCTCCAGGACCTGAAAAAATCGATCAAGTCCATTCTCCGAGGCGCCGGCCTGGGGTTTGGAGTTGGTCTCGTCCCGGGTCCTGCGCCGGTTATCGCCACCTATTCCTCTTACATGATTGAAAGACGGCTTTCCGATCACCCCGAGGAATTCGGCAATGGGGCGATCGAGGGAGTTGCCGGTCCGGAATCGGCCAACAACGCGGCATGTCAATCCGCCTTCATCCCCCTTTTCGTGCTCGGGATCCCTTTTGCCCCTCCGACCGCCATTCTTCTGGGCGCCCTTCTTATCCACGGCGTGACGCCGGGCCCCATGCTGATCTCGGATCACCCGGAGCTCTTCTGGGGGGTCATTGCGAGCATGTACATCGGGAATTTCATTCTCCTTCTGCTCAATCTGCCGTTTGTACCTTTGTTCGCGAACATTCTGAGAGTTCCCAAGAAGATTCTCCTTCCTCTCGTCATCCTCTTCTGCCTCACCGGAATGTATACGGTGAACAACTCGATCTTCGATATCTGGATGATGCTGCTTTTCGGAGCATTGGGATTCCTCATGCGAAAATGGGGTTATGACGGTGCGCCCCTCCTTCTTGCCCTGGTGCTGGGACCGAAAATGGAAGTTGCGTTTCGTCAATCCCTGATGATTTCCCGCGGTGATTTCACCGTCTTCATTCAGCGGCCGATTTCCATGGTATTCCTCATTGCCACCCTGCTTTTCCTGCTCTTCCCCCTGGTCGTTACTCTCTGGAAAAACAAACGGAAAGGAGGTCAGCCCGACAGGTCGAATGTGCGAATCAGAAAATGAAACCACAGCTTCAGAAAGGAGGTCTTCAAATGATTACAAAGATAGGGATCATCCTGGTCATGCTTTTCTTCGTAACAACGGTACCCATTCAGGCTGCGGGATTTCCGGAAAAAGAAGTGCAGATCATTATTCCGTGGGCGGCTGGCGGTGCGACTGACCTCATCTTTCGCGCTCTTGCCACGACAACGGGAAAGCACCTTGGAAAGGCCGTGATCATTGTAAACAAGCCCGGTGGAGGCGGTGCTGTAGGTTACACGGAGGGCATGAAGGCTGCACCGGACGGCTATACCCTTACGTCGGCGGTTACTCCTCTCACCATCCTTCCTCATCAGGTTTCCACAACATTTACCTACAAGAACTTCGATGCCATCATCAATGTCGTAGACGATCCATCCATGTTCCTGGTGAGATCGGATGCGGCCTGGAAGAGTTTCAAAGATTTTCTCGAATACGCCAGGAAGAATCCGGATACCGTTACGGTCGGAAACTCGGGGGCCGGAGGCGGGGTCCATCTGGTTGCCCTGGCCTTTGAGCACGCGGCAGGGGCCAAGTTCAATCACATCCCCTTTTCGGGAGGGGGCCCCTCTGTGACAGCCCTCCTCGGAGGTCACGTGAATGCCGTTTCCGTATCCCCGCCCGAAGGGATAAGCCATGTTCAGGCCGGCAAGCTCCGGATCATCGCCCTGTTTGCAGATAAAAGGTTCTCCATGTTTCCCGATGTGCCTACTGTGAAAGAGCAGGGGGTCAATTTCGCCATGGGAATGTGGCGCGGCCTGATTGCGCCGAAGGGGACTCCTCCGGATGTGATCAAGAAGCTGCATGATGGTTTCAAGAAGGGCATGGAGGATCCTGCATTCGCCCAAAAGGCAAAGGACATGGCTGTCAATGTCTCCTATCAGGGTCCGGCTGATTTCGGCGAACGGATTGCACACGATCATGAATTCTTCGGTAAACTGGTCAAAGAGATCAAGAAGTGATTGCGGGAGAAAGGAGGTAGCTATGAAAGCTTTCAGATTCGGATTCCTTCTCTTGTTGCTTGGCGCTGCAGGTTTTCTCTTTTCCTGCGCATCGTCTCAGACTCCTTCTACTCAGGCCCCTGCGGCCAAGGCCGGCGGGAAAAACGTGATCCGTATCGGCAGCCCCTTCAAGGCAGGTTCCATCGTCGTAGACGCCGCCGAAAAGTTCAAGGAACTGATGGAAAAAGGCAGCGCCGGCAAATGGGCGGTCGAGGTGCAGGCCGGGAAGGACTCGGAAGAGAACATCAACGACTGGAACAGCCAGGGGAAGATCGAGATGCAGTCCAATGGGCATCGCGCCCTGGAGATCTTCGCCCCCCAGTATTTCTTCTTCAATGCCCCTTACGTGATGAAGGACCTGGACCACCTCATGAGGGTCTGGAACGGGAAACTGGGAAACGCGGCGAGGGAGCAGACGATCAAGAACGGAAACGTGATGTATCTGGGGATTATCAGCCGAGGGCTGCGTCAGACCACATCCAGGAAACCGCTTTACACACCGGCAGATGCCTATGGGATGAAGTTGCGGCTTCCCACGGTGAAGACCTGGATTGCGGTCTGGAAGGAGATCGGCGCAGACCCCATCCCGATCCCGCTTCCCGATCTCTTCAAATCCCTGAAGGACGGAAAAGCCGATGCCTCCGAAGGCGATCTGCCGCAGATTGTCGGCTTCAAGCTGGACCAGGCGCAGAGCCACCTGACCATGACCAACCATCTGGTTCAGACCGCCGGGATGATGATCAACAAGAAGTTCTTCGACGGATTGCCGAAACAGGATCAGCAGCTGATTCTGAAGGCCTCCAAGGATGCCTGCCAGTGGGCGAACGAAAAAATGAAGAAGGATGAGACCAAACTGCTTCTGGAACTCCAGCGCAAAGGCATGCAGGTGGTCATCCCGGATGCGGATTTGTTCAGGGCAAAGGGAAAACCGGCGGTGGAAGGGCTCTTCAAGACAGAGTGGCCGGTAACAACCTGGTCGGAAGTTCTTGCGCAGTAAACTTCTGGAGTATAGGTCCTGTACGGCCTATAGGACCTATACTCTTCGGAGAATGCATGGCGGCTGAAACGGAAGTGAAGGAGAAGGAAAGAAGGATCAGGGAATTCATGAACTCTGAGGGGTATGGGGCGGTGCTCCTCAAGCGGCAGGCCAACTTCTGCTGGATGACTTGCGGCGGACTGAACCTCGTGGGAATCGCGACCGAGTTCGGCGCCGCCTCTCTTCTCATCACACCTGAGAGAAAATACGTTATCTGCAACAATATTGAAGCACCCAGGATGATCGAAGAAGAGGGGCTGGAGGAGCAGGGTTTCATTCTCCTATCGTATCCCTGGCATGAGGAAAAGGAGGCTTCGGTCATAAGGGATCTGACAGGGGCTGACAAAATGGCGAGCGACGTGCCGTTACCCGGTGCGGAAGCGGCCACGGAGAAGATCGCCCGTCTTCGGTATTCCCTAACCTCCGAAGAGGTACAGCGCTACCGCTGGCTCGGGGAGAGGACGTCCCTCAGCCTGGAAACGACGCTGATGGAAAGCCGCTCCGGGGAAAAGGAATCAGAGGTGGTGGGAAGGTTGTGCCACAAGCTTTGGAACGACCGGATCGATCCCATAACGCTTATGGCAGCGGCAGACGACAGAAATTACCGTTTCAGGCACCCCATACCCACAGAAAAGCTCATTGACAAGTATCTGATGGTCTCGGTGAATGCCAGGAAGTGGGGCCTTATCGTTTCCCTGACCCGTTTTGTGCACTTTGGAAAGCTGCCTGAAGAGCTAAGGGAAAAATACCTCGCCAATGTATTCATTGACTGCACCTTTATGGCTGAAACCCGGCCGGGTGTCCCCGCAAGGGAGGTTCTCGAAAAAGGTTTAGCGTCGTACGCACACAAAGGTTATCCTGAGGAATGGAAACTCCATCACCAGGGGGGCGCCATCGGCTATACCGGGAGGGACTACAGAACCAGCTTCAACACGCCGGATATCGTCCTGGAGGATCAGGGCTTCACCTGGAATCCCTCGATCACCGGGACAAAGTCGGAAGACACCATTCTTGCTGTCAAGGGAGCGCCGGAAATGATCACCAGACCGATGATCTATCCCAGGGTGTCCATGACGGCCGGCGGAATTTCGTTTGAACGCCCGGCCATACTGGAAAAAGAGTAAAGATGATTTGACGGGATGAAAGGGTAACGGGATTGTTTGGGCTCCATTGCACAATGGGGCGTGTGCCCGTTACTGCGGAGGAGGATGGAGAGGTCGCTCCTACAAGGTTCTCAGGGGGCGGCAGTCAACCTAACCGATCCTGTTATCCTGTCTGAAATCCTTTCGGGAGGAGCGTAATGGAAAAACAGAAGGTGGCTGATCTTATCAGGGCGGAAAGGTTCATTCCCGTTGTCAGGGTGGCCACCACTCAGGAAGCCTTGGACGTTGCTGATGCACTCAAGGCTGGGGGGGCCAGGCTCATTGAAGTGACTTTCACCGTGCGGGGCGCTCTTGAAGTCATTCGGGAACTCAGACAAAAGTTCGAGGATGAAATCGTTCTTGGTGCCGGGACCGTTTTGAACACGGAGAGCGCGCACGATGCGTTGCTCGCAGGCGCCGAGTTTCTGGTGAGCCCCGTCCTTGACATGGACGTGGTACGTTTTGCCAAGGAAAGCAATCGGGTGGTCATTCCCGGCGCAATGACTCCTACCGAGATTCTGAATGCATGGAGAGCGGGTGCAGATATGGTCAAGGTTTTCCCTGCAGGAAGACTGGGAGGTCCGGAATACATCAAAAGTGTCAGGGGACCTCTTCCCGATATTCCTCTTGTTCCTACCGGGGGCGTTGATCTCAAGAGCGCGGCTTTGTATATCAAGGCGGGCGCAACGGCACTGGGCATAGGAGGAGAATTGGTGGACAAGAAAGCGGTCGCGGAGAAAAAATTCGATCGGATCAGCAAGTCCACCAAGGCATTCATCAAGGCCATCCGAGAAGCCAAATAGACATCGAGAAGAAAACCTGGGAAGCTTGAAGAAGCCGCTCCGATGTCCGAATTGATGCGTTTCGCACCGCTTCACCCATCTTACGCGCTCCGTCTCCTGACCCCTGTCTCCTGACTTCTGACTCCTGACTCCTGTCTTCTGACTCCTGTCTCCTGACTCCTGACTCCTGTCTCCTGTCTTCTGATTCCTGTCTCCTGTCTTCTGATTCCTGATTCACTTCTGTCTTGTAAGCAACAATACGGGTATAGTAGATTTGAACTATGAACCACGACGAGAATAGCAACTCGCAATCCGAGTCTGGGACCAGTGAGGCTGGTGGATCAATGCAGAACAACTCCAGGGATTACATACCATATGTGGTGCTCGCGATCGCTGTGGTCGTCCTCGTTGTTTCGGGCATCTTCACGGTGCTCCATCTCAAGAGATCGGTCTTCGTTCCGGAGACGGAAATATCCAAATGGTTCGAAGATCTGGAAAGGCAGGGAGAGGACCTGCTTGCCAGGTTTTCTCCTGCCCCCCAGGCGAAGACACATCTCCGCAAAGGGTACAAGTTGTACACAAAGGACCGGCTGAACGAGGCGCTGGATGAATTTGAAAAGGCCGTCAGGTCGGAACCTTCAAACCCCGAGGCCTACTATTGGAGAGGACGGGTACTGATCAGGCTGAAGCAGTATGACAAAGCCCTGGAGGATTTTCAGAGGGCAATCGGAGTGAAATCCAACTACAGGGAAGCGCACGACAACCTTGCGTGGCTGTATGAAAGTAAAAAGAACTATGATCAAGCCTTGTTTCATCTGAATAAATCCCTGCAATTGAGAGAGGACAATGCATGGGCGTACTACCACAGGGCCATGGTTCTGTACTCTAAAGGTGAGACTGAAAAGGCGCTCCAGGATGCGAAGAAGGCCTGCGAACTGAAGAATCAGGATGGATGCAGGCTGTACGAAGAGCTCAAGAGAAGGTATGACAAGGCCGGCAGGTCATGATGGTCTATACTCTCCTGAAAGCTGTGAGGCGGTTTCTTAAAGGATGATCGTCAGCGCGAGCAGACGGACGGATATTCCGGCATTCTATTCCGCCTGGTTCATGAACCGGATCCGGGACGGGTTCTGCCTGGTACCTAATCCTTTCAATCCCAAACAAGTTTCACGGATCTCCCTCGCACCGGATGACGTGGACTGCATCGTCTTCTGGACGCGCGACCCCAGGCCCCTCCTTCCTCACCTGGCTGCGCTGGACGCGGGAGGATATCGATATTACTTCCTCTTCACCCTGCTGAGCAACCCCCGTGCAATAGACCCCTCTTCCCCCTCCGTGAATACCTCGATCGATACCTTCAGGCGACTCTCCGATCGGATCGGACACCGGAGGGTCGTCTGGCGCTATGATCCTATCCTCCTGAGTACTGTCACCGACGTGCCTTTTCACAAACAAAGCTTCTCCTTCATTGCAGAGAACCTGAGGGGGAGCACGGTACGGTGCATCATCAGCCTGGCGACGCTCTACCGCAAGCTGCGAAGGCGACTGACCTGTTTGGAGGAAAACGGTATACGGGTGCGGGAGCCTGAGGATCAGGAGATGGCTGAGCTCATGCTCTATCTTGCGGCTGCAGCGAAGGAGAACGGTATGGAGATTTTGAGCTGCGCACAAGAAAGGAGTCTGGATGCTTACGGCATCCTTCCGGGCAAGTGTGTGGACGATGCGCTAATCCGGGAGGTGTTCGGCATCGAGGTATCTCACCGGAAAGACCCTTCCCAGCGTAAACCATGCGGTTGCGTGGAGAGCAGGGATATCGGAGCATACGACACCTGTGTGTTCGGATGTGTTTACTGCTACGCCACTTCCGACTTTAATAAGGCCAGGGCGAACCATCGGGCGCATGATCCGGAGGGAGCCTCGTTGTTACGAATGTCCAATATCCAATGTAGAATGTCCAAGTGACGACGAGCCGCAGAATATCGAAGGGACAAGATATCGCCACCAAGGCACTGAGACACAAAGAAGATAAAGTGATTATCTTGGTGCCTTTGTGTCTTTGTGGCAGGGTTCGAAACGGCGGGCAAGAGAATACCGGACGGCGCGATGCCTTTTACCGCATTGACCGGATGGCACAAAAATCCAGGAACACGATAGAATTGGAATTCAGCTTACTTATATCGAAATCATCGAAGGCCTTTGGTGAAAAAGGGGGGACGAATGCGTAAACGAAATTCATTTCTATGGGGGATTGTCTCCTTCCTTCTCCTGTTTGTCTCCTCACCGTTGTCGGGCGCCGGCTTCCTGGATCATGTCTCAGTGCATCGGCTGGATAACGGGATGAGGGTCATTCTGCTGGAGAACCACAAGGCGCCGATGGTTACCTTTCAGGTGTGGTTTCAGGCCGGATCCCGGAACGACTGGTGGGGGAAAACAGGGCTTGCCCATGTCTTCGAACACCTCATGTTCAAGGGAACGAAGCAGGTGAGCAGGGAAGAGTTTTCCCGAAAGATCGAGGAGATCGGGGGAGACTACAATGCCTTCACCTCCCATGACTTCGCAGCGTACTTCGAGAATGTGGCGTCTGAAAATATAGAGATTCCGATTCGGCTGGAGGCCGATCGGCTGCAGAATCTGGGGTTCACGGAGGAGGAGTTCAAAACTGAAAGGATGGTGGTCATGGAGGAGAGAAGACTTCGGACCCAGGATCAGCCTCAGGCGCTTCTGATGGAGCAGGTCGCGGCCACCGCTTTTCAGTCCCAGCCATATCGTTGGCCGGTCATCGGATGGATGGGGGACCTGGAAAGAGTTGACCACGATGACGCCGTGCGGTTTTACCAGTCCTTCTATGATCCGGCAAACGGTCTCATCGTGGTTGTGGGAGATTTTCAGAAGGACAAAATTCTGCCGACGATTTCAGACGCGTTCGGCCGGATCCCTTCCAAAGGAAAACCGGAGCACTATCTGTACCAGGATGCACCCCAGCTGGGGGAGCGAAGGGTGGCGGTCAATCGTACGACGCCGGGACTTCCTTATGTGGTGGTCGCCTACCATGTGCCGAACCTGAGGGATTCGGATTCGTATGCATTGGAAGTAGTCTCCGCCATCCTCTCGAGCGGGAAAAGCTCGAGACTTTATGAGAATCTGGTCCGCGGGAAAAGGCTGGCCGTTTCAGCGGGCGCGGATTATTCGCTGCTGTCTATCGATCCTTCGTTGTTCTACTTCTACGCGGAGCCGCTCCCCGGGAAGGATGTCTCGCAATTGGAAGCCGCCATCTATGCGGAAATCGAAAAACTCCAGTCGGAACCCGTGAGCCCCCGTGAGCTTGAAAAAGCCAAGAACCAGTTGGAAGCCTCGTTTACCTTCGGGCAGGATTCCCTCTTTTATCAGGGGCTGCTCCTGGCCAGATACGAGCTCGTGTCCACCTGGAAGGATATCGCGAAATACATACCTGCCATACGGGCCGTGTCGGCCGAAGACGTGGCGCGGGTCGCGAAGAAATATTTTCTGAGCCGAAATCGAACCGTAGGCCTTCTGCTGCCTGAGGATGGACCGGAGACGACGAGAGAAAGGAAGGGAAATTGATGAAAAGCACTCCTGCGCGGATGAGGCAAATCCTGCTGGTGACGGTTACGGCTCTCTTCATCGCCCTCCTTGCACCGCCTCCCTGCGGGGCCATTGCGCCGGTGGAGCGATTCGTGCTTCCAAACCAGCTTGTCGTGCTTGTTTCCGAGGAGCATTCCCTTCCCTTCGTCACTTTTGAGCTGCTCGTGGATGCGGGCGCAAGGCGGGATCCATCTCAAAAAGGCGGACTCGCGAACCTCACGGCCGAGTCCATTCTCCTCGGCACCAAAAATCGTCCCATCTCCGAGGTTAACGAAATCCTGGATCACATGGGCACAACACTGAAGGTTTCCTGCGGCTGGGATTTTGCCTCCATCTCCTTCAGAAGCCTGAAGAAGGAACTGGAGCAGGGCTTCGCCCTCTTCATGGAAGCTCTCACGGAACCCGCTTTCCCGGAAGCGGAGCTTCAAAGAGAGAAGCAAGCCATCCTTGGATCCATCCAGTCAGCGAAGGACGACCCCATGGATACGGCCCGGAAGGAGTTCAGGAAGATTGTTTTTGTGAACAGCCCCTATGATCACCCCGTGGAAGGCACGGAAGAGAGCGTGCCCCTTCTTACCCGGGAAAGGGTGAAGGAGTTCTATGAAGCCTATTATCAGCCGGGCGTCTCCATTCTCGCAGTAGCAGGGGATATTACGGTCGAGGAGGTCAAGGAGAAAATCGTGCCGGGACTGACCCTCTGGAAGGGCAAGAAGGTGGCTGACACATCCGTTGCCACCAAGTTTGCCGAGGGTCCTAAGAAGTCCCTGATCGATCGACCTATCACCCAGGCAAATATAGTGATGGGGCATGGCGGTATTGAAAGGAGCAACCCGGATTACTACGCCGTTTCCGTGATGAACCGAATCCTCGGGGGGAGCAGTCTTTCATCACGCCTGGCGGAGGTCATCCGGGTGAAAAACGGGCTTGCATACTCCGTCTATACCGCTTTTCACGCGCAAAAGTACCCCGGTACTTTTCAGCTGGTTTTGCAGACCCGGAACGCATCCGCCGGGGAAGCCATAAGGCTGGCCATAGGGGAAATGGAGCGGATGAGAAAGGAAATGGTTTCCACACAGGAGATCGAAACGGCCAAGAAGTACCTGATCGGGAGTTTTCCTCTTCGGTTGAATACCCAATCAAACCTCGCTTCGTTCCTCGCGCAGGCGGAATATTTCGGTTTGGGATTGGATTACCCGGAGCGTTACCCCTCTCTGATCAGGACGGTCACCAGGGAAGACATTCTTCGTGTGGCCCGCCAATACCTGCGCCCAGACAACTACATCCTCGCAATCGTGGGAAATCAGCAGGAGATCAAAATCCCCTGACGCGGTAGTTCAGGGGAAATTACAAAAGCTTTCCACCAGGTGAACCAACCCAGGGTTCTTCCCTCTTGACAAGAGAGGAGAGGACCATAACCCCGCCTTTTGAATGATTCTCATGTTATAATAGTTATTTGTCGATAAGATGCTCGGAAATAGTCCGGCATCGAATTCTTGAAAACGGCAAACAATTTTCCCCAAAATTGTCAAATACTGTGCTAGTAGTGCTGAAAAATCAGCATGCTACTCACCGGAAAGGGCCAATGTCCTATGAAAGACGAACGCATCCCAATCAATAGGCAAACTTTGGGCAGCTTTCTTCTTGTCCTCAGGCAATTTGCAACCGCTGAAAAGGTGGGGAGAAAAGCGGTCGGGCTCTTTGCTCTTCTTATCTTTTTTCTATTCGGACTGAATGGGTTGAATGTCCTGAACAGTTACGTGAGCCGCGACTTTATGACGGCCATCGAGTACCGCAACTATGAGGGATTCGTCCATATGGCCCTGGTCTATATCGGTCTCTTCATCGTCATCACTCTCGTGTCGGTGACTTACAGTTACACTGAACAGCTTCTCGGACTGGTGTGGCGGGAGTGGGCCGCACAGGAATCCATCATGGGTTATGCCAACCACAGGGTGTATTACCGGCTCAAAACAAAGGGGGAGGTCGGGAATCCCGATCAGCGCATTGCTGATGACATCCGCACCTTCAGCGTCACAACCCTCTCCTTTCTTCTCATGCTGCTGAACGGCACCCTTACAGTCATTGCGTTTTCAGGTGTGTTGTGGACCATAAGTCCGAAATTGTTTATTGTGGCTGTTCTTTATTCTGTGGCGGGCACCTTCCTTACCTTCGTCCTGGGGCGCCCGCTGGTACGGCTGAACTACGATCAGTTGGATAAAGAGGCCAATTTTCGAGGATCCCTGATCTACCTGCGGGGAAACGCAGAATCGCTTGCGCTCTCACGAAGGGAAGGACATCTGATACAGCTCAGTTTTAAAAATCTTGGCGACCTCGCAGCCAACTTCCGCCGCATCATTGCTGTCTCCCGTAATGTGGGTTTCTTCACCACCGGCTACAACTGGCTTATCCAGATCATCCCTGCCCTGATCGTGGCTCCGTTGTTCATCAATGGGAAGGTGGAGTTCGGTGTGATCTCCCAATCGGCCATTGCCTTCACCCATCTGCTCGGGGCTTTCTCGCTCATCGTGACCCAGTTCCAATCCATATCGTCTTATACCGCAACATCAGCGAGGCTGGCGACCCTGAAAGAGGCCTGTGAGCGAGAGGCGAACGCGGAACGGTCGAACCCTCCCTTCTCAAAAGACGATAGCCGGATTGTCTATGAAGGTGTGACGCTTCGTTCTCCCCGCAGTGACAGGGTTCTGATCAGGAATCTCCTGATCGAGATACCTCAAGGCAGGCGGGTGCTCGTCCGAGGCGAAGATGAAACGGCAAGATCCGCGCTTTTTCATGCTACTGCCGGACTTTGGGATGTAAGCGAAGGGAAGATCGTCCGTCCCAGGCTTGAGCAAATTCTGTTTCTGCCCGAGCTGCCCTATCTGCCTCCGGGCACGGTCCGCGAACTGCTCATGGGTCCATGGCCCGAGGAGGAAGGTTCGATGCAGAGCAACCTCGCGGCCATTCAGACCTCGGATGAAAGGATCATGGAAGCACTTGAGGCCTTGAAAATCGAATCGCTGCTGAAGGGGTTTGGGGGTATGGATAAAAGAAATCACTGGGAGAACACCCTGCCGCTGGATGACCAGCAACTCCTGGTGATCGCTCGTCTTCTGGTTACCCAACCTCGCTTCGCATTTCTGGACAGGCCGAGCACAACCCTGAATCCCGGGCAACTCGACTGGATACTGGCTCTGCTCAAGGAGCGCTCAATTACCTATGTGACATTTGAAGCCAAAGAGCGGTCCGTGAACCTGAACCATTACGATGTGGTGCTGGAATTGGAGGAGGGGGGCGCGTGGGCATGGAAACCCGTCGCGGATGCACAGAGCGAAAAGGACAAGTCGATTGCCGCGGCATAGGAGTCCCAATCTTCAGTTCAGGGAGTAAGGATCCGGCTCCAGTGGGACCGGCTTTGGATTAACCCTGGAAGGGATTGATACTCAAATCCGAAGCACGAAATTCGAAATCCGAAACAATACCTAATGATCAATATTCGAATGACCAAAAAAAGACGTCGGGAGCTCTACATTGGGAAATTCTAAGGTTCTCGACGTGCTGAATCCCTGGTCTGTTTTGAACATTGGATCATTTGGGGGTTTTGAATTTGTTTGGAATTTCGATATTCGGATTTCGAATTTTGCGTACAATTCATTCAGGCACAGCCAACCACCTCTGACCTGGCCCGCAGGACCAGGTTTCTAGCGGGCAATGAAGAAAGAAACGGAAAAACCAGCACGAAGCAGTGTGGTCCTTGACAACTTCGAAGACATCTCGGGTTGGAGCGCGTTTGCATCGGGGCAGTCGGAGCTCGTCCTTTCGCAGGATCAGGATGGAGACCGCAAAGCCATGCGGCTGGATTTCGACTTTCATGGGGGCGGCGGTTTCGTTGTGGCGCGAAAGGAGTTCCCGCTTGAAATTCCCGAGAGCTATTCCTTTTCTTTTCACATCCGCGGCACCGCGCCCAGCAATATTTTTGAATTCAAACTGGTGGACGAGTCGAACCGCAACGTCTGGCGCTACAGGGAGGACACGTTCCATTTTCCAGCAGAGCGGCACCCCTTAAGGATTCGAAACAGCCAGATTGAGTTCGCCTGGGGACCGCAGGGAGGAGGAGTCCCGGCTAGAGCGGCGGCCATTGAATTCGTGATCGCCGCAGGGACAGGCGGAAAGGGCTCGGTATGGATCGACACGCTGTGCTTTCAGGACGACACGTATCGGTCGACTCCCCAGGTTCTGGCCTCCAGCGCTCAGCCGGATTACGATCCGCAAAACATCGTCCATCCATCCAACCGCTCCAGCTGGCGCAGCGCCGTCTCGAAAACCCCGGAGTGGCTTCTGATCGATTTTCAAGAGGAGCGTGAGTTCGGAGGGCTGGTCATCCATTGGGAGAAGGAGTTCCGGGGCAGGATATTCGATATTCGGGTTTCAGCAGATGGCCGTGCCTGGAGCACCGCGTATTCCACGACCCAAGGGGACTGTGAGCGAAGTTACATCTATCTGCCACACACGAGTTCGCGGTTTATCCGAATCGATCTTCATCGAAGCGTCGAGGGTCGCGGATTCGGGATTCGTTCCGTCGAGGTCAAACCCCACGATTTCTCCCGCTCGGTAAATCAATTTTTTCAGAACATAGCACGGGAACATCCGGCCGGCTGGTTTCCGAAATACCTGCTGGGAACCCAGACCTATTGGACCCCGGTGGGCACAGGCGAAGGAGAGGGGCAGGCCTTATTGAATGAGGAAGGCATGGTGGAAGTGGACAAGGGCTCCTTCTCCATCGCCCCCTTTCTTTATGCGGACGGGAGGCTGGTCACGTGGGCGGATGCAACGCTCGGCCAGGAGTTGATGAGAGGATATCTCCCCATCCCTTCCGCCGACTGGAAAACCGAGAAAATGGTCTTGAAAACCACCGCCTTTGCCGCGCGCGAGCGGGGCAAACCCATCCTTCATGTCCGCTACCGACTTGAAAACGTGGCAGGCAGCCGACAATCGGTTACCCTCTTTGCAGCCATCCTTCCGTTTCAGGTTACCCCCACCTGGCAGAACTGGCGATCTTTCGGCGGCGTCAGCCCGATCCGCGAGTTGTCCTTTCGCGACGGGGCGGTCCATGTCAATGGTGAAAAGACGGTGATCCCCCTCACCCCTGCGGACGGATTCGGCGCGGCACCGTTTGCTGAAGGACCGATTACGAGTACGCTCATGAACGGGCGATTGCCGCAAAAGAATGAAATGAGAGACGAGTTCGGATACGGCTCCGGCGCCTTCCGGTTCGACCTGGAGTTGGAAGCCGGTTCGGCGCAGGAGGTTGTCCTCGCAATTCCCTTCGGCTTTTTCGGGGAATCGAGCGCGGATCCTGTTAAGGCTCTGTCTTCGTCTGTTTCCGCCTCCGTAAAACTGGACCGGGAGGTCAAGAGCTGGGAAGCGATCCTGGATACCGTTCAAATAACTCTGCCGTCACAGGCCCAATCCATTGTCGGTACCTTCAGGACATCAGCCGCGCATATCCTGATCAACCGGGATGGTCCCGCCCTGCATCCGGGACCGCGCCGTTATAACCGTTCCTGGATCAGGGACGGCGCTATCATGGGTGCAGCCCTGCTCCGAATCGGTCTTTCGGATCCCATTCGGGATTTCATTCGCTGGTACTCCAAGTACCAGACCGATGACGGGAACATCCCTGACTGTGTGGACAGTGAAGGCACGGAGTGGCTGCCGGAGTTTGACGCATACGGCGAATTCATCTACGCGGTCATGGAGCATTACCGGTTCACCGGGGACAAGGGTTTTCTGGAGGAGATGTGGCCGGCATCGGCCAAAGCCCTTGCCTTTATGGAAGGGCTGCGAAGCCGGCGGCTCACGGCGGAATACAGGCGGCCGGAGAAGCGCGCATGCTATGGTCTTCTGCCCGAATCCATGAGCCACGAGGGGTACATGGCCCACCCGGTCCATGCCTTTTGGGACGATTTCTGGGGGGTGCGCGGTTTCAGGGATGCAGTTGCCATGTCTGAGATCCTTGGAGATCACGCCGAAGCGAACCGTCTGTTCACAGTCGCGGAGGGTTTCTCGGAAGATCTACGGGCGTCCCTGAAGGCTACCATTGCCAGGCACAAGATCGACTTCGTACCGGGTTCCGTGGAATTCGGGGATTTCGATCCGACAGCTACCTCCGTTGCGATCAATCTCCTGAACCAACTCGATCTCCTGCCCCCTGCCGAGACCGGAAACACATTCGACAAGTATCTTGCAGGATTCAGGGAGCGCGCAAGCGGCAGAGTGGACTGGAACAACTACAGCGCTTATGAGATCCGCATTATCGGCGCCCTGGTACGGCTCGGAAGGCGGGATGAAGCGATGGAGTTGACCCGGTTTATGCTGGCAGACCGGCGGATCCCATGCTGGAACCAGTGGCCCGAGATCTCGTGGCGCGATCCTTCAGGCCCGAGTTTCATCGGCGATCTGCCGCACACCTGGATCAGCGGGGAGTACATCCTGGCGATCCGGACCATGTTCGCCTATGAGCGGGAGGAGGATGACTCGCTTGTGATCGCTGCGGGGGTAGTTGCGGATTGGCTTGCCGACGGCTTCGAAGTTGGGGTCAAGAATCTGCCCACCTATTATGGAAAACTCTCTTACTTTTTATCCCGGGATTCCGGGGATACTCTTCACTTGAAGCTGGGGGCTGATCTGACCATCCCTCCGGGCGGGATCGTGGTGAAACCACCGCTGCCTGGGCCTATCCGGCAGGTCCGCGTGAAAGGGGATCTACAGAAGGAGTTCACGACCGACAGTTTCACGTGCAGGGAGTGTCCGGTAGAGGCAGTTGTGAAATTCTAGCGGTTGTAGGCGATAACCCCTCCCGACCTCCCCTTAATCTAAGGGGAGGAGAGGTATAAGATAGACTCCCCCTCTTAATTTAAGAGGGGGTCGGGGGGGAGTTATCAATTTCTCAATCGACCCGAAACCGCTTGATCGTCTCCTCCGGAATCTCCAGCCCCAGCCCGGGTTTTTGCGGCGGCAGCATGCAGCCGTCCTTTATCTCAGCGGGCTCCGCAAATGCAGCAGCTATCCACGGCATGTATTCGATGGGGGCTGAACTCATGACGCCGCAGGCGACCTGTATCGTGCTTTCCATCATATGGTGCGGCGCTACCGGCAGCTGGGCCACCTCGGCCATGGTTGCCACCTTGACCATCTCCGTGATTCCCCCCACTCGAACAATGTCCGGCTGCAGGATGTCGGACGCGTTGGCGCGGATATAGGCGTCGAACTCGAAGCGCGAGCCAAGCGTTTCTCCCATGGCAATGGGGATATCCAATGCGGCCGCGAGTCGGGCATGACCGGGAATGTCCTCGCAAAGAAGCGGTTCTTCGAACCACGCGATGCCGAGCTGTTCGAGCTCGCGGCCCACTCGCAACGCCGTCGGGAAATCCCATTTCTGGTTAGCGTCCACTGCAATCCAGACATCGTCGCCCAGCGCCTTTCGGACCTCTCTGACCCGGTCGATGTCGACCTTAGGATTCTCATGGCCGATTTTCATCTTCACGCCCATCATGCCCTGCGCCAGATACTCCTCAAACGCCTTTACCATTTCGGCCACGCTCATATACAACCAACCGCCGTCGGACCCGTAACACGGGGCGCTTTCGCGGCAGCCGCCGAGGAGCTTGTATATCGGTAGTCCTGCGATTTTTCCCTTGATGTCCCAAAGAGCCAGATCCACGGCCGACTGGGCCTGGGTAACCAATCCACGGCGGCCCACCGTTTGCAGGCGTCGATAGAGCTTATGCCATAGCCGTTCGTTATCGAGAGCATCCTCGCCGATCAACAGCGGCGCAAAATCGTCCCGGAGGACACACCTCGTTGCGGTATCGCCTCCCAGCAGGCTCCAGGAGTATCCGAGCCCCCGGGTCCCGTCTTCGGTCGTGATGAACACGACCGGCATATTGATGCGACCGACCGGACCGCCTTTTATTCCACCGGACGACCCGGATTGCATCGGGCGTGGCAGAGGCATACGCAACAATTCTGCTCTCACTTCGGTAATACGCATGATATTTTTCCTTGTATCAATCCATGTATTAAATTCTATTCGGGTTGATCTGTGTTTCAACAGGGTCCAGTTCGCCTATCGATCGGCGGGTCGTTGGTGGCGGGTTGCAGGTTGAAACCACCATCCACCCGCAACCCGCCACCAGCCAATGTTACTTCTTCAGTCGCCCCAGTTCCTTCATGATCGCTTCATACTCGACCATCTTCTTCTTCACCAGTGCCGTGGAGGCCTCAGGACCCAGGAACTCCGTCTTGAAGCCGTTCTGATCCATCTTCTTCCTGACCTCCGGGTCTTTCATGGTTTTGTCAAATGCCTCAGCCAGGTACTTGATGATATTGTCCGGTGTTCCCGGAGGAGCGGCAACACCTCTGTAGGCCCCCTCCACCACATCGTAGCCCAGTTCCCTGAAGGTCGGCACGTCGGGGATGACTTCCATCCTCTGCTCCGAGGCCATGGCCAGGAACCGGAACTTCTCCTTGTACTGGACTACCATTGGGGAATAGGACATGAGCGCCGTCACATGGCCTCCCAGGAGGGCGGGGACGGCCGAACCGGTCCCGGCGAAAGGAACGTATGTCAGCTTGACCCCGGCAACCTTGCTGAGCATGGCCGTACCCAGATCGTTTGCAGACGAGGTGGCGCTGCCCCCTACCGTGACAACACCGGCGGGCTGGCTCTTCGCATAGTCGATGAAATCCTTGAGTGTCTTGAAGGGGCTGTCATTTCTGACCATCAGGACATCCGGGGTCTGCTGAAAGAAATAGATTTGCTTCAGGTCCAGGGTCTTGTACCCGGCATTGCTCATTTCCATGGGCTGGAGAATTGTGTGGGGCAGATTGTGACCTGCGATGGTATACCCGTCGGGCTTGCTCTGGACCAACTCCGACCAGCCGAGGGCGCCCCCGCCTCCGATCTTGTACGTGATGATGACATCCTGACCGAAATACTTCTTCAAGGGCTGTTCCTGAAATCTGGCGGTGATGTCCGACTCTCCTCCGGGATTGAAGCAGATGACGTAGGTGAGACGTTTTGTCGGATAGTCCGCTGCACCGGCTGCGCCGCCCCAGACCATGGCAAGCGTGGCAAAAAGGACGATAAAACCGATGGCAATCTTTTTCATACCTTTCCTCCTGCTGAAAATGGTTTGGATTCTAATGTTCTGTTTTGCTCTTTGCTGTTCCTTTGACATCGGACATTCTTCATTGGACATTCTGCGGTTCGACTTTCTAGTACTCGACATCTTCCGCAGCGACCACAAGACTTCTCGACCGCACCTGGACCCAGATTCCCCAGCCGACGGAGAGGATGGCAAGCCCCATGAACACGGCGGAAATGGGGCGGGTGAAAAATATCAGAGGCGATCCCCGCGAAATGAGCAGCGACTGCCCCATGGCGGTCTCCAGCATCTGTGCCAGGACGCTCGCCAGGACCATGGGTGCAATAGGGAATCCGAGTTTCCGCATGAGATACCCAACCACCCCGAAGATGAGCATGACCCACACGTCATAGGACAGAAACCGTATGCTGTAGGTCCCCACCACCGAACAGAAGACAATCATCGGCCCCAGGATATAGAAGGGGATTCTGACGATCTTGGCCCACATCCCTACCAGAGGCAGATTGAGGAACAGGAGCATGGCATTGCCGATATACATGCTGGCAATGACCGCCCAGACAAATTCAGGATTCGTCTTGAAGAGCATGGGGCCGGGCTGGAGCCCGTACATCATGAGCCCCCCGAGGAGAACCGCCATCGAGGGCGCGGTGGGAAGCCCGAACGAGAAGAGCGGGACGAATCCGGCGGTGGAGGTGGCATTGTTCGCACCTTCCGGAGCGGCAACCCCCTCGATCGCACCCTTCCCAAACTGCTCAGGATGCTTGGAGACCCGCTTTTCCAGATCATATGCCACAAACGTCGTGACGGACGGCGCGCATCCGGGGAGGAGTCCCAGCAGGAAGCCGACCCCGGTACAACGGAGCATCGTCCATTTGCACCGATTGATATCGGACCAGGTCGGCATCCAGTTGCCTATTTCGAACTCACTGATGGCCTTGATCCGCTGCTCCACGTTGATCATCACCTCGCTGATCGCAAAGAGCCCCACTATGACACTGATGAAATCCACCCCGCCCAGCAGCCGGGGAAATCCAAAAGTGAGCCGGGCGGATCCGGTAAGAGGGTCCTGGCCGATCAGTGCCGCCCCGAGCCCGATGGCCATGGCGATCACCCCCTTCAGCAGGGCACGGCCGGAGAGGCTGATGACCAGGCTTAACCCGAAGAACATCAGGGCGAAATACTCGGGCGGGCCGAAGACCACCGCGAAATTGGCCAGCATCGGCGCAAAGAAGGTAAGGGCGATCACACCAATTGTTCCAGCGACAAACGAGGAGATGGCCGAAATGGCCAGGGCCGGACCGGCTCTTCCCTGCTTGGCCATCTCATATCCGTCCATGGCCGTAGGAACCGAGGAAGCCTCGCCCGGGATATTGACAACGATCGCGGTCGTCGATCCCCCGTACATGGCGCCGTAATAAATGGCCGCCATCATGATGATCGCGGAAGTGGGGGGCAGAACAGTGGTCAGGGGCAGCAGGATCGCAATTCCGGAGACCGGTCCGATGCCGGGGAGTACCCCGACCAGCGTCCCGATGAAGCAACCGAGCAATGCCCAGAGAATATTCTGGAAGGAAAGGGCGGTTGCAAATCCTTGCATCAGATAACCCCAGGAAAAATCCATACCCTCCTCCTAGGTTGCTGAAAAACGCCCATCTGCGGCGTTGCCCTCATCCTTCGTCGTTGCGACGTACTAATATGTACGCCTCACTCCTCAGGCTTTCGGGCGCCTTGCATCTGGACGTTTTTGAGCAACCTACATGCATTGAGTTCACCCTCCTAGCCTTCAAACAAGGAACCCTCCGGGAATGAGAGCGCCAGCAGACGGATGAAAAGGTAGTATGAGACAAACGCAGTGACCAGGGCGATCACGATCGCGGTCAGCCATTTCGACCGATTCAGATACCAGATGGAAAAGACTATGTAGAGAAAGGCAGCAAGAGGCAACCCGAGAGGATTCATCAGGACGATGAAAACGGCGAGGCTTCCAAGGGTGACCAGGATCGTCCGGAGTCCCTGCCTGTCAGGCCATTTAATCGCGAGATCCACTCCCTTCAGGCTCCAGGACTTGAGTACAAGGGATACCCCGCAGATGAGAAGCAGAAAACCAACCACCATCGGAAAGGTGCGGGGCGGCAATTGATGCGCAGCCCCACCGGTAATCGATATCGACGCAATCAGAATGAAGATGCCGAGAAGGGTGATGAAGACACCCACTCCGATATCGGCTGTTCTCTGGGTCTTCACAACCACCTCCCTGGTTCGTGGGTTCCTGTGGTTAACTCAGGACTTCGCAGGATATAATTCATACAGGAAACGCACATGATTTACCATTGTAAATCGAATTGCCATTCTGGCGACAGAAGACAGAAGTCAGGAGACAGCCTCCATTCGATGTTCGACGTTCAGGTGGCTTTTTATGGCTTGAGCTGAAGGATACGCTCCGAGATCGCATCGCCCATGTCGCTGCACGTCGAATTTCCTCCCATGTCGTAGGTGCGCACCTTGCCGGCTTCCAGGATATCCTCGCAGGCATGCTCCACTAGTTCCGCTGCCCGCTCCTCCCCAAGGTGCTCGAGCATGAGCTTGCCGGCGAGGATCGTGGCAATCGGGTTTGCCCTGTTGAACCCGCCGTGCTTGGGGGCCGAACCGTGAATCGGCTCAAACATGGATACGCCCGCCTTCCTATCCGGGTTGATGTTGCCGCCAGGCGCGAATCCCATGCCACCGACAGTGGCTGCGGCAAGATCGGAGATGATGTCTCCGAACATGTTTGGCGCAACGACCACCTGAAACCATTCGGGCCGTCTGACAAACCACATGGTGACCGCGTCTACTATCGCGGTGTCGAATTCGATAGAGGGATATTCCTTGGCCACCCGCTCAGCTGTCTCCATCCACAGCCCGTAAATCTTTGTGAGCACGTTTGCTTTGTGGACGACCGTCACCCGTGTGAGATGCTTCCGCTTGGCCAGCTCAAAGCCGTAACGGATTACTCGCTCCGCGCCCCGACCAGTGATTGCCCCGATCTGATAGGCGATCTGATCCTCCGGATCGATGTCGATATCCACCTGAAACTTGGCTTTGTAGAGCGCGCGGCGCAGCTCCAGCAAATCCCGGTTCCGCCGCCCGGCGAAGCGGCCGCCCAGTCCGATGTAAAAATCCTCGCTGTTTTCCCTCACCACATAGAAGTTGATGTCATGGGGCTTCTTGCCGGCTAACGGAGAGACGACTCCGCGCAGGAGTTTTGCGGGACGCAGGTTGATGTATTGATCGAAGTAGAAGCGCATCCAGAGGAGGGCCCCTGCCTGCTCGACCTGTTCCGGCACCCGCGGATCGCCAACCGCCCCAAAGTAGATCGCATCGTGAGTGGCCAATTGGGCCATCTCCTCTTCGCTCATCAGGGTTGGCAGCCCCTTTCGATGCTTGAGCCAGTGCTCGGCGCCAAAAGGATATTCCTTCCATTGCCAGGTGACGCCTGTCACTTCTGCAACAGCGTCCATGACCTTCCTGCCTTCACGCAGGACCTCGGGTCCTATGCCGTCTCCGGGAATCAAAGCGACACTTTGAACTGCCATGGCGACCTCCTTTAGAGCCGAATCAAGGTTTTCTTTTCACTACGTTCAAAGCCCGTGCCAAGTTGATGATCAAAGGATTCATCGACAAGTCGCTGAGATTTTAGAGTAATATTGAAAGATCCAGAGGGGAGTCTTTAAGGATGTTGCTTTCTGTTGCAGAGTTGCGCAACAACGGCTACCATACGCGACATCTGAAATTCTTGTCGGCAGACTTCAGAGGACTCTGACCGGCCTGGCTCAGGAACCTGCTTTGAAGCGGATATGCAAGGTGTAACCCCTCCCGTCCTCCCCTTAACCTAAAGGGAGGAGAAAGAGTCGTCATCCCGCCGAGATCTTACCTCCTCTTGCAGGGGGAGACAGGCTCCCCCTCTTGGTTTAAGAGGGGGTCGGGGGGAGTTATGAAGGCTTGGAGGGAAAGGCATTCCTTTGCAACAGGAGGTGTTATGGGAATTGTTTTCTTTGCACCCGACAACGAGAACGCCGGTACATTTCGCCAGGTACTCGGCACTCATGCTGAAAATGTTCAGGTGGTCGAGGCCCTGCTCAATGCTGCCATCCCCGTTGCCAGCAGACTCGAGGAGGAGGGGGCAGAGGTTTTCGTCGCACGCGGCGGAACCGCCATGCTGCTGAGAAATAGAGGCATCAAGAGTCCTGTTGTCGAAATCCACATGACGAGCGCAGACATGGTGGATGCCTTGGCCGAGGCAAAGCGGAGGACGGGATCGGACAACCCCCACATTGCCGTGGTTGCATTTCCCGAGATGGTTCAGGACCTGCTCCAATTCCTTCCATTCCTGAATCTGAGACTCACCTCCTATACGCTCGCCTCCGAGGAGGATGCGGGTCCTTTTGTGTCGAAGGCAATGGAGGACGGGGCCCAGGTTCTCATCGGGGGCGCCATTACGGTCAGGATTGCACAGGAAAGGGGTCTTCCTGCAGTCCTGCTGAGGTCGGGCGAGGCATCGATCCGGCTGGCCCTCGAGGAGGCGCAGCGCATCGTATATGCCCGGAGGCTCGAGGCCCACCGAAGCAACGAACTCAAGGCCATGCTGGAATACGCCTACGAAGGGATCATTGCAGTCAACAGTGAGGGTCGTGTAACGGTGTTCAACCCGGTTGCCGAGTCGGTGACGGGAATCCGGCAGGAAGAGGCGCTGGGACGTCCGGCCGATCACGTCCTTTCCTCCATCAGCTTCGAGGAGGTCCTGCACAGCGGCAGCCAGGACATTGGAGAGATTCTGGACTTCGGCCATTCCAAGGTCATGGTGAATCGCATTCCGATCCGAGTGGGCGGGGAGGTAGTCGGGGCGGTGGCTACCTTTCAGGACATCACGAAGATCCAGACCATGGAGGAAAGGATCCGCCGCGAGATTTACAGCCAGGGACACGCGGCGAAGTTTTCTTTTGGAGACATATGCGGGAGCAGTCCGTCACTGATGGAAGCGATCCAGGTGGCAAGACAATACGCCTGTGTGGATTCCACAGTGCTGATTCATGGGGAAACGGGCGTGGGGAAGGAGCTCTTTGCTCAAAGCATCCACACGGCCGGCAACAGGTGCAACGGCCCCTTTGTGGCCGTGAACTGTGCGGCCTTGCCGGAAACGCTGCTCGAGAGCGAGCTGTTCGGGTACGTGGAAGGGGCCTTCACCGGGGCGCGGAGAAAAGGGAAACCGGGCCTGTTCGAGCTTGCCCACCACGGAACCATTTTTCTCGATGAAGTCTCCGAGATCCCCCTGAGCCTCCAGGGAAGGATGCTTCGCGTCCTGCAGGAGCGCGAAGTGATACGTCTGGGCCACGACCGCGTGATCCCGGTCGATGTTCGCGTCCTCTGCGCGACGAACAGGGACGTGCACCTTCTTGTAGAAGAAGGGAGCTTCCGCAGGGACCTTTACTGGAGACTGAACGTACTTGGTCTTTTCATCCCGCCGCTGAGGGAAAGGCAAGGGGACATCGTTCCATTGATGGAGCACTTTCTCGGCGGTCTTTCTGCGCCCGGGAGCAAAGCGTTTGCGCTTGCAGAGGACGCTTTTTCCTTTCTAATCCATTACCAATGGCCGGGCAACGTGCGCGAACTGAAGAACCTTTGCGAAAGGCTGATCGTCGTGCATGCGGGAAAGGGTGTGGACGCGGCCGCGTTGTCCCGCTTAATGGAATACTGCGAGCCGGCAGGTGCTCTTTGCAGGGGGTCGATGGGAATGAAGGATATTGAAGGCGCCATAGCGCAGGCCGGAGGGAAAATGAGCAAAGCCGCTGAGATCCTCGGCATTCACAGGGCAACCTTGTGGCGAAAACGCAAACGCCGTTCCCCGCAGAGTGACCGTTGAGCGGGGAACGCTTCGAGTGTCGTGTCTCACAAAAAGATTGATCTGAGCGATCAACCTATTCTTTTTCACTCAGAAGGGATTTCACTATGTCCAGAAGCTCATAAGCATCGAACGGTTTCGCCAGGCATGCCGTGGCGCCGTTCCCGAGCAAATCCTGAAAGGGCCCATCGCCGGTGACTACCAGGATTGGAATAGAGGGGTATCTTGCCCGGATCAGCCTGGCCAGTTCCAGTCCATCCATTTGCGGCATCCTGTAATCCGTAATGATGAGATCGCAGTGATGCTGCTCCATATGCCGGAGCGCCGCGGATCCACTTTTTGTGGTGCGGATCGCATAGTCCCTGGTCAGCAGAGTCCAGGCCAATAAACGCCTTACAGACTTCTCGTCATCTACGATAAGAATGTTTTTCTTTTCCATTCCGAACCCTCCTTTTGCAACCAGAAGGATATATGAACTATCGACAAAATACAACCAAGAGTTGTTAGACTTGCAGCGTCTTTTATGTGATAGCAATCCAACTACATAAATTGGATGGCGCCTTTGATAGATAAAGAGATCGGACGAAGAATCAAATTATTACGGAAGAGCAAGGGATTTTCCCAGATCGAACTGGCAGGGAAGATAGGCGTCTCTTTTCAGCAGATACAGAAATATGAGAAGGGATCCACCAGGATTTCAGTTGCCCGCCTGCAGGAGATTGCCCATGCAATCGGCGTGAATATCGCCATTTTTTTTGAGGAAGGAGGAACCGTTCTCAAAGTAACGGACAAGGGCCGGGAATACAGATCCGAAGGGGATTTGCCCCATGTGTTTCCACCCCTCGAACCGGAAGAGAGGGTCCTCCTCAGGTTTTTCCGCCGGATCGAAAACAAAAATATCAGGGAAAGCATCATCAAACAGCTGAAAGGGATCGTGCAACTGCAGAACGGAAAATAGAAGACTCTGGCGAGGTCTTGGGCCTTTTGAAAAGGATTAAAGACATTCCGGATTTCGATCGGCCACGGGAGAAACTGGCGGCCAAGGGGCCGGAAGCCCTTTCCGACACGGAGCTCCTGGTGGTTCTCCTTGGCAGTGGAGTAAGAGGAAGAAATGTTTTCCAAGTGGCGCGTTCCATTCTCAAGAAACTTGGAACCAACGGGCAGCGGTTGGAAATCTCGAAACTGATTTCGATAGAGGGCATTGGGGTCGCCAAGGCGTGTCAAATCCTGGCTTCTTTTGAATTTGCCAGGAGAAGATTGCAGGAGGGGACAATAATCCGGAATACCCATGACCTCCTTCCCCTGATCTCCTATATCGCAGACAAGAAACAAGAGTATTTCCTCTGCATCTCCTTGAATGGAGCCAATGAGATCATAGGAAATCGAGTGATCACCGTAGGTCTTCTGAACAAAAACCAGATCCATCCCAGGGAGGTTTTTGTAGATGCCATCACGGATAGGGCTGCCTCGGTAATCCTGGCACACAACCACCCCTCAGGCGTACTGAGTCCAAGTCCTGACGATATCCTCGCAACTCGACAACTGGTGGATGCAGGCAGGATACTTGGAATCTCGGTCCTGGATCATATTATCATCGCCAGAAAAGGGTTTATTTCGTTGAAAGAAAAGGGTTATCTTTAGCAACGTTGTTGGATCGGAAAGGGGTCCCATATCCCGCTGCCGTGCTGTCGACAAGATTGTACCGCCCTTGTCCGGCTCGCCCGCGCCAAGTGGCTGTACCGTAGACATCCAACAGCAAACAGTCCGGTGAAAGGATTTCCTGATGCCAAAAAAAGAAACGACCCGCACTCCATCGTGTTCCTCCTGCAAGGTGGAGACACGCCAACGCATCTGTTATACCGGAGAAGGGAAGAGCTCAAAGGGGTGTCCGACCCTCACACGGAAAGAGGTCCTGGAAGAAGCGAACCGGGAGTACGATTCGCCCGAAATCCATGAGTTTGCCCTGCAGGCTTCCAGGCAGGAGGCCTCATGCTACGCCAACCGCCACGAGCGACCCTACGTCATGCAGCCCACAAAGACGCGGATTGTCGAGATCTGCGAGTTTGCCCAAAAGATGAAGTACAGGCGCATCGGGCTGGCCTTCTGCATCGGTCTCGCCCAAGAGGCAGGAATCGTAGAAGAGATCTTCAAAAGCCACGGGCTCGAGGTGGTCTCCGTTCTCTGCAAGGCGGGAAGGACTTCCAAGGACAGGCTCGGGATCGCGAAGGAGGACAAGATCTTCCAGGACACGGACGAGTCCATGTGCAATCCCATTTTCCAGGCCAAGGTCCTGAACAACGAGAAGACCGAGTTCAACGTGCTTCTCGGCCTCTGCGTGGGGCATGACTCCCTTTTCTTCAAATATGCCGAAGCCCCCACTACGGTCCTTGCGGTGAAAGACCGTGTTACCGGCCACAACCCCCTGGCGGCCATTTATCTGTCAAACTCCTATTACAAGAAGCTCAACACCCCAGGGAAGTGAGCGTGTGTAGATGGGTAGACCCGGCGGATCTGCAATCGGTCGATGTTCCGACCAAAGGGATCTGCCATAGATGCTGACGCAAGCGGGGCCGACCCGGGGTCCGGCAGCGAGACGGCGGAAGTGTCCAATGTCAATGTCCCCGACTTCAGCATACGTTTCTAGGAGAAGAGATGAAAACAATCGGAATATTTCTTGCAGTACTTCTTACCGGCCTCACCCAACCGGTTGCGGCTGATGGACTGAGCGGAAAAGAAATCATAGAGATTCACAAGAAAAGACATACGGTCAGGAGCGCTGCGGACGAGGTGGTAATGCTGCTCGTGGATGAATCCGGCAATAAGAAGGTTCGGACGCTGCGGCGCTTTGCCAAGCAGTTTGAAGACGGTCTCAGCCGCACGATGATCGTCTTTAAGGAACCCAAAGATCTTGAGGGGACCGCCCTTTTGACATGGGAGCTGGGTGACGGCCGACACAAGCAGTGGCTGTACCTGCCCGGGCAAACCGCCCTGCAACTGATCGCCGAACGGGGAAAACGAAGTGCTTTCATGGGAAGCGATTTTACCTATGAAGACCTTCAGCCCGACGCCGTCGAGGATTATATCTATTCGGAGCCGAAAAGCGAGTCCGTCGAAGGCGCCGACTGTTTTGTGATTGAAGTCGTGCCGGCAACCGAAGAGAAGAGGAAGGAAAGTACTTACGGTAAACGGGTGGTCTGGATTAGAAAGGATATCTTCTTTGCTGTGAAGATGGAGTATTACGACCGGAACAACCGGCACATCAAGACCCAGATCAATCAGGGATTGATCAATGTCGAAGGCGACATCTGGTTCTCTGAAAAGGTACTCATGGAAACCCTCAAAACCGGTCACAAAACGCTCATGGGGGTGAAGAAAAAGCAGATCAACATCCCCCTGGAAGACGGCATGTTCACCGAAAAATACATCCTGTCAGGCCGGCATGCATCATGATTCCTCACCTCCGGCGGAAAATACTCAGAAGAAGCCAGGAATGATGTCATGGGAAAGCTAATGACTTTCAGCCACCGGCATCCGATGCTGGTCATATTCATTTTGCTGGCCATTTCTGTCCTGGCGGCGTTTCAGGTGTCCCGGGTATCCATGGATCCTTCCCTTGAAGGGCTTACCATTGAAGACGACCCTCAAAAAAAGGTGTATGAAGAGACCACCGCGTTGTTCGGCACCGACAAGATCAATATCGTTTACGTGCACGATCGATATCTGTTTACCCCCGAAAAACTGAAACGGTTGGAGTCCCTGGCAGCTGCCCTTGAAGGAATCCCGGGGGTGAAGACGGTCGAAAGCGTCTTCACCGCAAATAATTTTAAAAAAGAGTCAGGGATGCTTGTAAGCGGCCCGCTCATGGAATGGGTTCCGGAAACAGTCGAAGAGGCGGAAGAGGTCCTGGCGGACGCACGGAACAATCCGATGATCGCAGGCAATCTCGTATCAGAAGACGGCCGCAGCATGGCCATCAATCTGTATGTAGACGAGGAGCGATCCGACCCCGGTTTCTACAAGAAGCTGTCCGAATCGGTGTCATCGGCTATCAGCCCCCTTTCCCCTCATTTCGAAGAAATCTTCCAGATCGGAACACCTTATCTCAAATACCGGGTCGCCGAAATGATGATCGCCGACCAGAAGCATATCATTCCCATGTCCATAGCGGTCTTGTTCGCGGCATTCATCATCACCACTTTTTCCCTGGCCGGCGTCGCCCTGCCGTTTCTGACATCGGCTCTCAGCATCCTCTGGACCCTCGGATTCATGGGGATAACCGGCATTCCGATCAATATTCTCACCTTTATCGTACCAAGCTTGGTCATCGTGGTCGGCTCTACCGAAGACATTCATCTGGTTTCGGAATACAATGAAGGGATCCGGGAAACCGGCGGACGGAAGCCCGCTATCGAGCGGATGATCAAAAGGTTGGGCACGGTGATCTTCGTGACGGGCCTGACGACCTTTTTGGGCTTCCTATCCATATGCATCAGTGACATCACCATACTCCTGCAATTCGGCATGGCCTCCTCCTTTGGCCTTTTTGTCAACCCCTTGATCACCTGCCTGATAGCGCCAATCTATTTCCAGCTGTTCGGTACGAAAAAAGTGAAAAATGTTCCCCGCGACGGCACGGCTCCTGAAACGGACGTTTTCGGCCGCATTGTCGGGTGGCTGATCCGGCTCCTTGAGACCCGCAAGAGAGAAATGCTGTTCGGCTTCGTTGCCATCACCGTGCTTGTGGGAATCATGAGCTATCGGGTAAGGTTGGAAAACGACGTGGTTTCGCTTTTCCGGAAGGATTCAGACGTCGTGCAGCGGGTCGATGCTCTCAGCGCCGAGCTGCCGGGAATTCAGTCCTTTTTCATTCGCATCAGCGGCGGGCATCCTGACATCTTCAAGGAGCCGGCCAATCTGGCGGAGATCGCCGCAATTCAGGAGTTCATCCGCACACAGGGCGACTTCGACGAGTCTGTTTCCCTGGCCGACTTCATCGCGCTGATTCATCGGCAGATGGAAGGTGGCGCTGCAGCCGGCACGCTCCCGGAGACTCGACAGCGGGTTTCCCAATATCTGACGTTTCTTACCGACAGCGATATCTCCCGGTATGCCAACCACAATTTCAGCGAAGTCAACATCCTGGTGCGGCATAACCTCAATTCCTCTTTCCGGCAGAAGGCTGCCCTCGAACGGCTGGAAGCATTCGTTCATAAAAAGCTGAACCCCTATTTCAAAGTCGCGTTCGTGGGAGACGCCATCCTGGCGCTCAACGCAGCGGATGCTATCGCCGGAGGGCAGGCCAAGTCGATCGGACTCCTGCTCATCATCATCTTTATCATCATGTCCGTCATCTTCTTGAATGCAAAGGCCGGCCTCCTGGCCTTGATTCCCAATGTCATTCCCGTTGCGATCACCTTCGGCATCATGGGGCTTTTCGGCATTCCCCTGAATGTCGGTACGGCCATGGTTGCGGTGATCGCCATCGGTATTGCCGTTGACGACACCCTGCATTTCATGACCCGGTACAACCACGAGATGCACACGGTGAAGGATCAGAACATCGCCATGCGGATTGTCGTACGATCCGAGTTTCGGGCGGCCTTTTCCACTTCCGTTGCCCTGAGCCTCGGATTTTTTGTTCTGATGTTTTCAAATTTCATGGTGATCGTCCAGTTCGGTATCCTATCCGCAGTGGTTATGCTGGTCGCCTTCATCTCCGACGTCATCGTCACCCCGATCCTCATGTCCAGTACGCGGTTGCTGACCCTGTGGGATATGCTGAGCCTTCATCTGAAGAAAGAGGTCATCGAGCAGTCGGAATTTTTCAGGGACATGAAAGTGTGGCAGATAAAAAAGGTCGTGCTGTTGTCGCGGGTGCGCGAAGCAAAAGCCGGCGAGATTATTTACCATGAAGGGAGTGCCGGAGACAGCATGTACCTGCTGCTCGATGGACAGGCCCGGCAGTATGGATTGCAGTCGGGTACGCAAAGGGAAGTGGCCCATGCCTATTACAGTTCAGGGGATGTCTTCGGGATCATGGGGATGCTCGAGAACTGGGAACGCCCCGACAACACCCAGGCGGTCAGCGATATCCAATACGTGGAGATCAGCCGGGAGAGCCTCCAACGGCTGCATAATCTCTATCCGCACATCAGCAGCAAGGTCTATCGCAACCTCGCACGTATTCTCGGAGGGCAGTTGACCGTGGGGCAACTGGTGCTCTCGGAGAGGGGTGTGTCCGGTTCGGTGGGGTAAAGACGGACAAGTTCCGGGGGAAGGGAAATATCGATTTGAAACTCAACGGCTTTGTTGGAATCCTTGCTGTGTTGTTGTGCATGGTCATGACCACAGTTGCCGATGCCCAGGACAGCAAGCTTTTTGATGATCTGGATGCAATCATGGCCGAAGACGGTAAGAAAACCGAACCGGCCGACCTTGTGCCGGGTGGTTCGACCGTCGGTGTCTTCCTGCAGCTTTTTGAACACTCCCACGTCGAGGCAACGGGCCGATACGCTCATTTCAACGAAAACAAGGGTGGACCCGACGACGACACGGGTGAGCTGTCTCTGGCATTCAATACCTGGACAGGACAGGACCATTGGCGGTTGCATGCATCAGGCTGGCTGGAGGCGGGGACTCAGGAAGAGATGTATGCCGGGGTTTCGCATTTCCTGCGCGACGAGGACCGCCGGCGACGCTATTTCGAGTTGAATGAAATCTATACGACATTCAACCAGGGCAACCTGGACGTGACCCTTGGAAGACGGGTCATGCCCAGGGATATGGCACTCGTGTACCAGCCGTCCTACGTATATCATCCCCTTGATCTGAACGTGCCGGTGGAACCCAGGACTTTCGGGTTGTGGCAGATTTCCGCGGACTACGCTCTCGGGGATACCCTGTTGACCGCGGCAGTGCTGCCGGTTTTTCAGGACCCCAAGATTCCGCATATCACCTCCAGATGGATGCCCTTCCAAAACGCATTGGAGAACGAGCTGGAGGGGACTTGGTTCAAGGAGAAATTATATAAAGATCTTGTGATCGACGATCTCTTCTCCCTCATCCTGTATCACTATTGGCTCATCTTCCGTGATGACGACGTACTGAGGCGATTGCTGGACACCAAGACGCTGAGCGTCAGGAATAACCTGCCAGGGGGATCCATGGACGAGTTCGGGTACCTGGCCAAATTCAAAAGCTCCGCCGGCCTCGTGGATTTCTACGGCTCCTACTTTTTCGGCCCCAGCGAGTTTCCCGTTATCCGGATCCTGGAGGACCCCGATACCGTCACGCTGAGCAAGGAAAACCCGGTAGTCCACAAGGTGGGCGGCGGTGCGGCCACTACCTGGGGCAACTTCACTTTTCACGGAGACGGAGTGTTCAGCCTCTCACCGGACAGGGAGGATGACAGCTTCATCCGTTACCTTGTCGGGGCAGGGTACACGGCTCCGCGACTGGCTGCGGCTCTCGGAATGCAGCGGATCGATATCATGGTGGATTATGCCGGAGAGACCATTACCAGCCGCCAGGATGCACCGGGATATTTTTTCAGCTCTGAAATTATCCGGCCGTTCAAGGACGACCTCGTGGTGCGGCTGCTCATTGGCATTACAGAAGACCTGAAAGCAGCGTACGTCACCGATCAGGATCTGCGCTATGACTCCCAGTACCATCGGGTGGGCTTTTCCTACAGGCTGTATTCCGGGCTTGTCTCGGAGATCTACATGGAAATGTTCGACGGCGACTATGCCTCTTATGTCGGCCAGTGGCGAGACAACGACAGGGTCGTGGTCCTGCTCAGGTGGACGCTGTAGTTGATAATACGGGAGGTAGGGTGATCATGGACGAAATCTCACGGGATCTGTCGGATTCAGCACTCGTCGCCTCCATCGAGGCAAACCTGTTTGGGTTCTTCCCCTTCTTCGGCAACCTGCCGACCGTGGAAACACACATCGGGTCCGATTGGTCGTGGGCTATCACCGATTTCCAGTACCCCCTCTTCAACAGCATTCTTCGAGCCCGGCTCGATCCGGAAAAGGTCGATGGTTACATTGAAGCCGCCAAATCCCGTGCCAGTTCACGTGGAGTGCCTCTGCTATGGTGGATAGGACCCGCCACGAGACCTGCGGATCTGGGCGGGCGGTTGGCGGCCCATGGTTTCCTCCATGAAGGCCATGCGCCCGGGATGGCTGTGAGGTTGTGCGAGCTGAGCGGGAACGTTCCCGTTCCGTCCGACTTGACCATCGTAGAAGTGCAGGATGCAACGACAATCGAAACATGGTGTCACACGGCTGCCACGGGTTTTGAAATGTCCGAGGCCGTTGAAACCGGATGGCGGGCCTGGTTCCTGAACATTGGGTTGAATCCAAAACTGCGCCATTTTCTCGTTCTGTGGAAAGAGAGACCTGTCGCTACCGCTTCTCTCTTCCTTGATTCGGGCGTTGCAGGGATCTATAACGTTGCAACTGTCCACGACGCGAGACGGCTTGGCATTGGAGCGATCATCACACTCAGGTGTCTGCAGGAGGCGCGCGCAATGGGATACCGGATGGCAATTCTCCACTCTTCACCGATGGGTGTCGGCCTCTATCGAAGACTCGGATTCAGAGAGTACTGTAAAATAGACCATTACCTCTTCAGCCCCTTGCCCGGAGAAATCGTGTCCCAGGACCCTTCTAACAAACAGAACGGTTTGTAGTGGATCTTTTCGATTAGAACCGGTAGCGTCAAGCATGAGCAAGGAAAAGCCGCCCCAACAGACTGGAACCCTTTCACTCGAACACCTGATGGCCGGTCTTGGTCCTGCGGTGCTGAAGAGCATTCGTGCTCCTTTTTCCATCATCAGTCCCGATTGCAGGGTGCTCTGGATCAACAAGGCAATGGCCTACATCCATGGGTTCGAGGAAGAGGAGACCGCGCTCGGCAAGGTGTGCCACGAAATCTTCAACAACAGAAGCGAGCCCTGTCTCGATTGCCCGGTCCAGGCGGTGCTGACTACGCACCGCACCTATGTCACGGAACAATGGACCATTCTTCCCAGCGGCGAAAAACGGTGGGGGGAGGTGCGCGGTTATCCGGTTCGCAATGATGACCGAGAGATTGTGGCGGTCATCGTCATGGTCATGGATATCACTTCCAGGGTTGAGAGCATCCGGCAGCATGAGAAATACACAGCCTACCTTTCAGGACGACTCAGTGAAGCCATGAATCCCGACAGAGAGATTCAACTTGGCGAAGGGGAAGTATCCATTCACGTGGAACTCTCCAGACGGGAAACCGAGATCCTCCGTCTGGTGACTGAAGGGTACACGAATCATCAGATATCCGAACTGCTCTCCATCAGTTCCAACACGGTAAAGACCCACGTCAATAATATCTTCAACAAGCTTGGGGTCAACGACCGTACTCAGGCCGCTGTTCTCGCCACCCGTCACAAACTCGTATAGAACTCCCGCCAAATCAGTTTTTTCCAGAAAACTCCAGCCCCTCACCCGAACGGGGGATGTGGGGCTTTTCCATTCCGCCTACACTGCAATCACAAAGTATGGGACCGTCACGATTCGACCAAAGAGGAAAACCTTTCTTCAAGGGAGGGATGAACGATGAGAGCAGAAGAGATTCTGGATCAATATCGGAAAGAAGATTTCTACGGCCGCCTGAACTTGTACCTTGAGCACCGGGATTTGCGGTCCAGGTTCATGCAAATCGATCTGGACAAGCCGCCCTCGCCACAACCGGATGCCCTTGAGAAGAAACGCTCGAGAATGGAGGCGGCTCTCGGTTCCATAAAATGCAGAATCGCTCGGCATTGCTGCCCATGAACGTGATATCGCCCTGCACCTCACATGAAAACCCTGGGCAGGAAGGTGGTGAGCCAGGGGAAATAGGTCACGATGAGCAGCACTGCCAAAGAGACCGCGAAAGGCGCCCAGATGGCTTTACTGAGGCGGTCGAGGGTGATATCCGCCACCCCGCAGACCGCAAAGAGAACGGCGCCGACCGGAGGCGTAATCAGGCCCAGCACCAGATTGAGGCAGATGACAATGCCTATATGGACCGGATCGATCCCCAGGTTTACGGCTATGGGCGCGAGCACCGGTGTGACGATCACCAGGGCCGGCGCAGTCTCCATGGGAATTCCGAGGAGCAGGAGAAAGAAATTGATCATCAGCAGGATCACCCAGGGGGACGTTGTCAGCGAAGAGATCCACTCGATGAGAACCTGCGGGATCTGGTCCACCGCTACGATCCAGGCAAAAGGCTCCGACATGGCTATGAGCATCATGACCATTCCCGATTCCAGACCGGCCTTGAGCAGAACATCGGGGAGATTTCTCAAGGTCAACCTGCGGTAGACAAAGGCCCCCACACAGGCTGCATAGATGACCGAAATGCCGGCTGCCTCGGTAGGAGTGAACATTCCGCTCAGAATCCCCCCCATGATCAGGATCGGCATGAAGAGGGCGGGCAGCGCTTTCCAGGTGGCGACCAGGGTATCCTTCACCGGCACCCTGGGGTCCTTGGGGTAGTTACGCCTGCTTGCCACGTAGTACACGTAGATCATCAGGGAGAGCCCCAGCAGTATACCCGGGAAGACCCCGCCCAGAAAGAGCGCACCGATGGAGACATTGGCCGCCACACCGTAGATGATAAAGGGGATGCTCGGGGGAATGATGGGCCCCATGCAGGAGGCGGTGCAGGTCAGGGCAGCGGCCACATCATCGTCATAACCCGACTTGTGCATGGCGGGAATCATCACCACGCCGATGGCAACCGCCGTGGCAACCGCCGCCCCGGAGATGGCTGCAAAGACGGCGCAGGCCACGATCGTGGCATGTCCCAGCCCGCCTCGGATATGCCCGAGCAACAATCGGGCGAAGTCTATGAGGACGGGCGTCATGCCCCCGGCATTCATGAGGTTTCCTGCGAGCATGAAGAGCGGTATGGCGAGCAGGGGAAATGTCGCCAAACCGCCGAAGGTGGTTTGAATCAGCGTCGTCAAGGGCATATTGCCGACGATCAGGGCATAAGCCAGGGAGCAGCCGCCCAGGGCCACGATGATGGGTGCGGAGATGCACAGCAGTGCAATAAAGGAGGAGACGAATACGATCACCGTTCGTCTCCTGTCGCACCAAGACCAAGCGCTCCCAGGAACTGCTCCAGGGTGATGAAGAACATCATGAAGAAGCCGATCGGAAGCGCGGCGTAAGGGAAGCTCATGACCAATCCGACGGCCGGCGAGGTCTGGTTCCAGTTGTAGACGGTCTGGAAGAGTCCATATCCGAACATGACGCCGAAGAAAACCAGGCTGCACACGCAGCTTGCGAGCTTCAAGGCCCTGGCCGTTGCCGGCGGAACCGACTCCAGCACCGAAGTCATGCTGATCATGTAGCCCTTTCTCAACCCCACTGCTCCGCCAAGCATCGAGACCCACACCAGGGAATAGGTGGAAACCTCCCCTGTCCAGATGTTCATTTTCTGAAACACATACCGCCCAATCACCTCATAGGGGATGACCAGGGCGATGACCGTCAGGAAGAGGATCGTCCCCCAGCTTCCAAATTTGACGAGCCATTCGTTGAGGAGTTGCAGTGCGCGCATACCGCTACTCTCTGAAACTGGCGACTACCTGGCGTTCATAATGGCTTCAATCTCCGCCTTGGGGAACTGGCTGCTGAAGGATTCGTAGGTTTGCGCCATGGCCTTCTTGAAGCTCTCCCGGTCCACCTGCCGAACAATGGTGACTCCCTTGGCGGCGATTTCCTTCAATCTTGCCTCTTCGGCATCCCGGTTGATCTTGCGCTGGAATCTGCCGGTCTCATACGAGGTCTTCAAAAAAAGTTCCTGGTCCTCCCTGGGCATCGAGTCGAAGGTCTTCTTGCTCGCCAACAAAGGAGCTGGAGAATAGACGTGCGCCGTGATCGAAAAATACTTCTGCCCGGCATCCCAGAATTTGGAGCTATAGAAGACGGCGACCGGGTTTTCCTGGCCGTCGATGACCTTCTGCTGGAGCGCTGTGAACACCTCCCCCCAGGCCATGGGCGTGGGATTCAGGCCCGCATCCTTCCAGGCAGAAAGATGAATCCTGTTTTCCATGGTGCGGATCTTCAAGCCCCTTGCGTCCTCGACCTTCCTGACCGCGACCTTGGAATTGGTCAGGTGGCGGAACCCGTTTTCCCAAAAGGAGAGAGCCTTGATATGGGCTTTCTCAAAATCGTCCAGCAACCTGCGGCCGATCGGACCGTCCAGGACGAGGTCCACATGGTCGAAGTCTCGGAAGAGAAATGGAAAATCGAGGATGTTGATGGACGGGCTGAAGCCGCCCAGGGGACCGGTGGAGGACACAAGCAGGTCGATCGCTCCCTGCTGGATGCCTTCGGTCATCTCGCGCTCGCCTTTCCCAAGCTGGTTGCTCGGATAGAGCTTGATAGTGATGCGGCCGCCTGTTCTTTCCTTGATGAGATCCGCGAACTTTTGCGCTCCAACCATGTACGGATGGTCCATGGGCAGAGCGGAGGCCAGTCTCATGCCGGCTTTGTACTCGGCAGACGCCGGCCAGGTCCAGAGAATAACGGATATTACCGCAAGACCCAATGCCACTCCTTTTTTCATGTCCGTTTCTCCTTGATAAGTGATTTCAGAAAAGCGTGACGCTAGATCGGCAGGGTGAACCGGAAGGTCGAACCCTTCCCGAGACCTTCGCTTTCCACCCATATCCTGCCTCCGTGCATTTCGACGAGGTTGCGGGTGAGCGCGAGGCCCAGGCCTGTTCCAGGGTACTTTCTGCTCAATGAGCTTTCGAGCTGGGAGAAAGGTTCGAAGATCCTGGCCAGATCTTCTTTGCGGATGCCAATACCATTGTCCGCCACACTGATCTCCACTTCATTTCGCGTGTTTTCGCCGGCCTCAGAATTCTCCTTTGCCTCCCCGGATGTTTTGCGTGCGCTCAAAAGGATGCTTCCGCCGTCCGGAGTGAATTTAGCGGCATTGGAAAGAAGGTTGTAGAGGATCTGTTTTACGCGGAGGTGATCGGCGGCAATTGTTGACGGGATTTCCTCGATGCTCGTTCTCAAGTCGATGTTCCGCGTTCTTGCCTTGTCCATGATGATGGTCAGACTCTGCTCAAGAAGAGTCTTCAGATCGAAAACCGAGGTTTTCAGCACGAGCTTCCCGGCTTCGATCTTTGACACGTCAAGGACCTCATTGACCAGGGAGAGCAGATGGAGGCTGCTCTCATGAACATCCGAGAGGTACTCTTCCTGCATCGGGTTCAGGCTTCCGAAGCTCTTCCCCATGAGCAATTCCGTAAATCCGATGATGTGATTCAAAGGCGTTCTGAGCTCGTGGCTCATGTTGGAGAGGAACTTGCTTTTTTCCGCATTCGCAGCCTCCGCGGCAATCTTGGCCTGATGAAGCTCCTGGACTCTTTTTCGCTCAGTGATGTCGCGGCTCACCCCCAGGATCCCCACGGGCACCCCCTTTTCATCTCGCAGAAAGGTGGTCGTGACCTCTGCCCAGGCGGTGGAACCGCCCTTGCAGCATTGCTGGAGTTCAAAGGTTGCAGATCTGTTCGGGTCAAATGAGGAGGCTTCTCTCGCGAGTTCCTCTGCAAGACGAGTGGAGACCTTATCCAGGGATTCAGGCGTCAATGTCTCCCCCAGAGACATGGCCATGGCCTCTTCGGCCGTATAGCCGCGCATCCGCTCAACCGAAGGGCTTACATAAGTGAACCGCAAGGGATCCAGACTCATGGTCCAGATCGTATCGGTCACATTCTCGGCAAGGAGCCTGTACCTGCGCTCGGAAGTCTTCAGTTCGGCCATGTAGTTTTCCAGCTGTTGTTTTGAAGCGGTCAGTTCCCGATTGGCCGTCTCCAGCTCTGTGGCCAGCCTTCTTGCCTCGTCGTACTTTTCCTGGATCAACCGGTTTGCTTCCTGCAGATCGCGTATGGCCTTACGATAGACGCCGTACTGTTGAAAGATGCGCTTCCAGATTGGAGGCCTTTTTCTGGAATTCCAGCGGATCCTGTAAAGACACCCCCTGGCCCCATAAACCGGCTTGTCCGGCCATACCCTGTTGCCGTAGGATTTCGCGGCCACCTGGCATTCGATTTCCTCCACCTCTGCCAGCGGCATATCGTAGATGGTCGGGATGGCCGCAAGGACACCTCTGGTGTAGTCGCAATCAAGGCGCGTCTTTTGACCGCTGTCATGATAGCGGTCTTCGAGGAGGACGCAGGATTCCCCGGACTCATGTATGAAGACATCGCCGTTGACTTTGAGGAGCTTGTTGTATCTGGGGGCCTGCGTGTAAATCAGTCTTGGATTTCCGAGCAGTCTGACCATCCAATCCAGGAGACCCAAGGGGTGCAGGCGCGTGCCTGCCAGGTTCATTTTATAGACAGCATTCTCATCGCCGAGGAGGTCTATCATTCTTGCATAGAGCACCTGCAGGAATGAATGGGAAACCCAGTTGTTCGTATCCATGAGATAGGCTTCATCAAGATCGAGCCCGTCCAGGAGGCCGTCCAAGGATCCATTCACTTCACGAACATACACGATCAGGGTGCGGGTGACCCTGCAGCTGATCTCCTTTTTCATAGATGAAGGTAGACTCATGCTCTGTTTAATAAGATGTCATCTCGAGTTATGCTCTTTGCGCTATGTCTCTTTGGATCCCCGGCATAGGGACTCAAACACCGGGCAACATTCCTTATATCGGCAAATACCAGCAAACTAAACAATTTTCACGCAGCCAGACAGGAGGATTCAGGGGAGGCTCTCTCTAATCAACCCAGAAACACGGACATCCGGTTGACCCCTCCCTCGAACTGCTCCTGCACCGCTCTCATCGGAATCTCCGCTGCCCCTTTGCGATAGGGATTTTGACCCCGGGTGAAGGGGAGTTCACGACTGTTCAGGTGCACGGCCATGGGGCCGCATCCCCGCGCCCGGATATGGTAGGTCACCTCTATTTTCCTGTTTTCCCATTCCATTTCAACCCGAAGTCCGTCCAGAGACGGGGGGATCATCGGGTCGATGACCAGGAGTGATTTTTCCCGGCGCAGACCCAGGAAACAATGGAGAACAAGTCTGGTCCAGATACCGGCTCCGCTCGAATACACTCGCCAGCCCCCCTCGAACGCGACTTGGCCTCTTTGAACACGCGCATACTCTGCGCTTGCCTGATACCTGTCCGCGAAAGCCGCATCCGAGCTGGAATAATAGCAGTTGGACTGGCGCAATGCGGCAGAAGGGTTCAGATCCCCCAGTCCTATGGGGTTGGCCTGGCATAGGGCTTTGAAAAAGCCATCGACATCGCCATAGCGTGCAAGCGCTTCCGCATAGCGGAGATGGGCATGGGTGTACATCAAACCGATTTCGCGGCCGAAAAAGGAACTGCTTTCAGCGCGCTGGAAGTAGCGTGGAGGTCCCCCACGATATTCCAGGGGTCGGTTGAAGAGCCTGGCCCCATCCGGTCCGAGAAGATGCGTCCTGATGATTTCGAGATGTTTCCGGGCTTCATCCGGGGACAGGAGATCGTTGATGATCGCGTGGATCATGGGTAAAAGGCTGAAGGTGATGCCTGTCGTCCTGTCTTGCGGATGCAGAAGATATTCGACTCGGTCCTTTTCAGGGAAGTAGGCGAATCCCGTCAGCGTTCCATCGACAACCAGAAAGCGGTTGAAGTCGTGGCGGACTTCCAATGCCGCATTTTCGAGTTGGGCGGCGCGGTCGTTCATGCCGAGACGAGTCAAGGCCAGGGCAAGGGTCTTCAGTGTCTGGTAGTGAAGGGTCACGGTCCAACTGCTGCAGAGATGTTCCCGCATCCCGGGCTGCACCGGTTGCAGTGAATCGTTCCAATCCCCGTTGCCGTAAGCCGCCAGGTTCGTGCCGTGAATGACCCGCCCGCGAATTATGCCCATTGCGCGCTCCACGTGCTGCCATATTGAAGCGCGTTCCGCACATGCTTCCCCGTCGGGATGAAAGAACACCACCCCCTCATCCAGAAACCCTCGGTCCTCAGAAGCGATCAGGTATTGGGCGAGGGCGAGCAGGGGCCAGAACACTATGTCCCCATGGGAATCACCCGGCCGGATGTTCCGCTCCCGGTCGAAAAACATGAACCACTGGGGCCAATCGCCGTCGGGATTCTGGGCCTTGAAGAGCAGGGTGAGAAGATCCCGGACCGGATCGATTCTGCCCATAGCCAGCAGCATCTCCACCGGTCCCTGGGAGATATCCCGCGTGCCCCATCCGCCGCCTGTGTACTGCTCGCTCCCACGGGGGGCAAGGTAATGAATGAGTGCATTGTGGATGAACCAGGGCAGGATCTCCCCCACCCGCGCCGCGTGGCTCTTAAGGGGACCGGCAACGGGCGGATGGATGCGGAGACCGGAGGTGACGTATTGCGCGTAGCACTTTTCATCCAGGACCGGCGATCCCGCAGAGGTCTCGGAAATGAGCCGTCCAATGATGCGGAAATCGGCCGATGTCGTGGGGCCGGTCGTCATGCAGAGAAAAGGCTGACTTCGGGATCGGCCGTCGGTGAACAGCAGTTCGTCCCCTCCGATCTTCTCAAGCACTGTTCCCGGAAGGGGCGCGATAAGGAACCCGCCACCCGGAAAACGGCGGCCCACGTCAGAGTCCGGCAGACCGCTGACGAAGACCCCTTCCTGTTCACGAACATATTGAACCGGTATGGCGTCGCTGCCATCGTCCCCATTGATCGCTACATGGTGGGAGACAAGAAAGCGGACTGGAGATCCGGAAATCACCCGGGCCGAGAGCGTGAGCTCGTGTCTCTCGGTGAGAGCCCTGCTCCATATTTCAATCAACCCTTTCTCGTGCTTGTAGATCCAGCGGCAGTGCTGGGGAGCCATTTCAAAGGCGGAAGGGACATCCAGGAGGCGCCAGGCGCCGTCTATTTCAACAAAGATCCTTTGCCCGTATTCGCGCAGGAGACCCAGGTAACTGTGAACAGTGGAAAGGAAACGGTTAATGCTGACATGCCCCTGGGTGACCATGGAATGGAACACTCCTCCCATCCATGCGGTGGAGGTAAGCGAGCTCTCTTCGGGGATCAGTCTGCTGCCGGTGCGCAGGATATGAACATGGGGCCGCAACACCTTCAGCTCCTTGGCCTTCAGCGCAACGTGGCGGCGGTCCCCTGTAAAGAAAGAGAGGAGTCGTCCATCGACACGCTCCTCTTCGCGAAGCTCGGCGCCGAAAAGAGCGGGGAGTTCTGACTCCGCCAGATCGACTCCATTCAGCAATGGTCCATCGCTGAATAAGGTTCCTGCCGGTTTGGCACCGGTATGTCTCCTCCGTGCTCGTACCGGCGCCGCTTCCGGCAATCGCAGGGCTTTGTCGACTGAAGCGAGATCCGATGAAGAGGTGGCTTCAGGGTGATCCGGTTCGTACAAGCCGAAAAAGCCGCATTCAGCAGTTCCACCCGCGTCAAGGCGTACCGGAGCATTCTGGAGGACAACCATGGAGTGCTCGTGCTGAAGACGAGCGCTCGGAAGTCCCCGGCACAATCCTGCAGGCTGTCTGCCGGCACGGTTTTCAAGTCCGTGAAACTGCATTGCATCGGTGGCATACCCCACCGATCGACCAAGAGAGCCGATCACTGTCCATGGGTTCCGGCCCCCCATAGACAAGTTCTGCCGGGAGGCCACTACAAAACCTCGTTCCGGATGCGCAAGCGGTGTGTGATCCACATAATGGCAGACGTAAAACTCATTCAGTCTGACGAGTCCATAGTGCGCAAGCGCCAGATCCTGCACATAGATAAGATCCAGAGTTTCAACCTTGCTGCCCCTGTTCTCCAGCATCACGTGCCAGAACCAGGCCGGGGACGATTGCGAGAGACTCAGTGAAAAGTGAAATCCTATCCCGAGCCATTCGCCTGTTGCGGTCACGGCCTGATCATCGCCGTGAAAAGAGGCGGGACTGCATGGCCCGAGCAGAGGCACAGATTCGACCGATGAGCCGTGCCGGCGCAGATAAAGATTGGCAGGCCCCCCCTCCATCTCGGTGCCGAGGTAGAGGTTGAGGAGGATGTCATGGTGATCCATGCGACGGATGGTTCCGTTGCCGTTTACCTGTATGCTGAGACCTGAAGGGCTCGCGAGTCGAATGGGGAGGGAGAGGGAGGGTCGATTCTGAGGATTCATGGTATCCTTCCGAAATGGGATGTGCGTCCTATATATCAAAGTTTAAGATTTTAGAAGAGTGTGATAATAGAAATATGTGGATTGAAGAGCGGTCCGGGGGCCGGCAAACATGCTTCCGCAATGAACTTCGCTAATAAGGTCAAGAAGAAAGGAAACAAGACAATGCCGGTATATATGGTTATGGAGGCAAGGGTCAGGAATCAGACCAAGTACACCAGGTACGTCGAAGGGCTTTCAAGTATTTTAACCGATTACGGCGGACGCTATCTGGTGCGCGGCGGTCGGACCATACCGCTGAACGAAGGGCTAAAGCCGGAAAGGAGACAGCCGGGGCTGTTTATCATTCTGGAGTTCCCGTCCGAAGTCAGCCTGAGACGTTGTCTTACCTCGAACGAATACCGCGAGATCTGGCCACTGTGTCATGAAGGGGCTGAGACCAGGGCTTTCCTGCTGGAAGGAGAAATTCCCTAAGGCATTGAAAGTGTTTAGCGTTCAAGGAAAGGGAGGGATCGAGAGGCGATTCTCGAACTTTCTTTGAACCGCTCAGATCAGGAATGAGATTACCAGCAGAACAAAACTCCCCAGCCAGAGCGCCCAGCTCACATCGACTTTACTCTCGTATGCCGCGGATTTGAACCTGTCGTCCCGGACCATATCGAACAGATTGGAATCGTTCTCGATATGCTTATAGACGCCGTTGAGCAAACCTGCCAGATTCGATAAATTTTCTTCATCCAATCTGGAGACGACAGTGGTGCCGTCATAGGACTCTCTGTACTGTCTGAACTTCCAGTTCTCGTCAAATTCGGGAACCGGGGCTCCTTCCGCTGTGCCGTATCCCGCAAAGTAGAAGTGTACGTTCTGTAAATGATCGGTTTCCACATCAGTCTGCCTCACTGCGTACCCGCTGAGCTCTTCCCCGTCGGTCAAAACGGCCATGGTCAGCCCTGTTCCGTAACGGTCTTCGTTCTCCTTGAGAATGGTGCCAAGGTGGGCCAGAGCCTGCTTGAGATTCGATCCATCTTCCCATGTCCAATAGTAATGAATGGATTGGACCATGGACCTGAGATCGGAGCGGGATTTCCCGACCTGCTGTGGAGGCGTCAAGATCATGACCGGGTCGCTTCTGCCTGCGAAAACACCCAGTCCGAAACGGCTCTCCGCCGGCAGTTCATCGAGGAGCAAAAGCAGGTTCTTTTTGGCCGTCTCCAACCTGCTGCGGGAAGTTCCATTTTCGAGGTAATCCTCGCACCACATGCTCTGGGATATGTCCACAAGCGCCATGAAGCTGTGGACTCGAATGCTGGTCCCGAGGTATGGACCCCCGGAAGCGAGGACCATGGAAGCGAATGCAAGGGATAAAGCAGACCCTTTGAGCCATGATCTCCTGGAGGAAAGACCCGGGACCGAGATATTCTCCCCTTTAAAAAATTCTTCAAATCTCAAGCTCAGATACCACTTCAGCGAAAACCCGGCGACTATCAGGATCAGAAGAGGGAAAAGCATATGCAGGTAACGGGGATCGGCAAACCCTATGGATATCACGGATCACCTCACGGTGTGCTTCCGATAAAAGGAGGGGGAAAGGCAAGCCCTTCGTCCGTCTTTTCCTCACTGTTGACTTCCCTCTTGCCATCCTGGTGTTTGACCGTGTCCCGTCCCTCTGCCGCTCTTTTCTCCTCGTTCATCCTTACCAGGATCTCCAGGTTGTGTTTGGCCGGAAAGAGGAGGGAATCGTTTCTGAGGGCTTCCTTGAAGTAGAATACGGCGTCTTTTGCAGCAGCCGGGTCCCCCCGGCCAGCCTTTGACAAGGCGCTGTTGCCGAGATTGTACAGCGCAAGGGCCCGGCCGGATTTGGAGCCGTCGCCGGCAAGGATGTACTCGGCCAGTCCCTTTTCGTGAGCCTCCTGATCACCCTGCTCGAGATACGCATATGCTTTCGAGAGGCGGACTTCCTGATCGAAGAGGAGGTCGTCCGCCCATCTGCCGAGCGGTCCGTTCAGCAGAAACAGAATCAGTCCGAGCAAAGTGATCAGCAAAAAGGCGGAGATCTCTTTCATGGCTCCGACGCCTTTCTCCGGTAGACAAACAACGAGTGCGACAGCCATGTCACTGTCATAAGGAGCAGCGCAGAATAGACAACTGGTCCGGAGGAAACTCCTGGTGAGGAGGATCTGTAGATGATCAGGGATCGTTCCATCCGATGGATTTCCTCGAACCCCTTTTCCAACTCGGGAACATTCGAGACATCCATACGCCTGCCGAGCGGGCCTATCCGCTCCAGAAAACGAGGCAGCTCGTTGAGCCAGTCCGTACCCAGAGAGACCCAGTAAAATCGTATTCCGTGCTGCTTAACAATGTTGCTGAACCCGTACTTGTCATCGTCCAGGGGGCCGCCGCCGTCCGACACGAGGACAAGAACCCGGCTGCGGGACCTGGAGCGCATCAACTCGTCAATACCGGAGGCCATTGGAAAGTACAGGAAGGTCGAAGCGAGGACGCAGTCCTGGGCGTGAAGACAACTGAGGAACAGCTCATGGTTCATGGTCAAGGGGAGGATTTTGACGGCAGATGAACCGAATGCGATCAATCCATATCGATCATGTCCTGTTTTTCTCGTCTCCATGAACCGATGGATGGCGCTCTTTGCAGCATGAAACTTGCTTGTCTCCTTTTCTGCTTTTGCTTCTTCAGTTGCCGGAAGGGCGTTGAAAGGGTCTCTCATGCTTCGCGATTCGTCCAGGAGGAAAATGATGTCGGCGCCATACCCATACTGGAGACGTTCTCCTCCTGAGAATTGAATCCCCGCAGCCAGGAGGAGGAGCAGCAGGATCAGCAGAAAATAGCTCGCTCTGGAAACCGTGAAAAAGAGCCGGCTTGCGAGAGACTCGGGAACGGGATCCAGGCTGGGAAAAACATAGAATGACCGGACTCTCCAAATGAAGAGGATCAGCAGTGCCGGTGGGAGCAGGAGCAGGATCCATGTCCTTTCTACGCCCATGTCTCCAACCTCTTGAGCTTTTTCATGGTTTCCGAGATTCTTCCAAGCAGGCCGTTGCTCTGCATGACGCTGTTGGGATTGAAGCTCATTTCCTCTGAAAGGAGCACCAGGCTCAGCAATTCCTTTTCATAGACTTTTGCTTCAGGGAAGACATACAGGAGATCGCCCAGGTTGCCTGGAAAGATTGCCCTTCCCGCTTTTTCGTTCAGCACGTTTCTGAAGATGACCAGAGCAGCCGCCGGGTCCTGCTCGCGGGATATCCTCTTCAATGCTCCCTTGAAATGAGAACGTTTTCGGCCTCTCCTGGAAAACAGGAAAGCGGCAAAAGCTCCGCCGGTGAGCATCAGTGCCGCACCTGCAAAGCGGACGAACCTGGAAGAGGAAGAAGTCCATGACCAGAGCACGTGCGGTTTGAAGGAATCTCCGGGAGAGGTCAGAGGCGAAATGGTGACCGAAACGGCAGGCAATCGGGAGACGTACGCTGTTGTTTTCTCCCTGGGTCCGTATGAGAACTCGAAGGGGGGAATCCGGTATATCTGCGCATTGACTGCGGCCGAAAAGAGCTGGTATACGATTTCAAGATCATAGGTTCGGACATTCGCGGCAGCACTTTCCTTTATGCTTCTCTCTCTCACGTCGAGCCATTCACCATGTGAACCTTTTCCCGGCAGGGAGTCTTCCCTCAGGTACATGTCCGGAGGCATGGTGAACCTGTAGGAGACCCTCACCGTATCTCCGATGAAATACCCGAGCTCCTTTTGCAGGGAATACTCTACAGATACAGGGGGAGTGGCTTTCGCCCCGACGGTTTCCAGTGTCCCGTTCCATGAGACGATGGCCACGACCGATAATAAGCAGGAGAAGAATCTGGTCACCCGTAACTCCTGTCGAGCGCTTCCAGAAGACGGTCGGGTGTGACCTCATCGAGGATGATGGGCTCGACCGAATGAGAATGAAAGATTTGCCGTATTTCTTCCTCGTTTTGTTTCGACTTTCTTTCAAAATCGTTGATGATTCCGGAAGAGAAGAACACCGTTCTCGATGCCGCGTTTTCAGAGTCCTTTAATCTCAAGGCGCCGAAAAGTCCTCGCGGCCACTGTCTTTCCCGTTCATGTCTCAGGATTATCGGTACAACCCTGTGGCGAGCCACCCGCTCCAGGATCGTACCCAGAGACTGCGGGTCCAGATAGAAATCCGAGACAAGAAGAACAAATGATTTCTTGAGCGGGAGGAATTGTTCCACATCCTTTATAGAGAGTTTCGTGGAGGGGGCGTTGGGCTGGAAGTCCAGCAGTGCCCGGCCGATCTGCAGGCCTATGTTGGCGGATCGAACAGGGGGATAGTAGAACTCTCTCAGGAGTTTGTTATCAAAGGCGATAAAGCCGAAACGGTCCCCGAATCGATAGGCGGTATGCCCGAAAAGTGTGGCCAGTTTTGCGATCTGGAACAGCTTCGGTTCGGAGAACCCGCAGGAAAGGGACAAGGAGAGATCGGCCAGCATAACCAGGTCGATTCTGGCGACCGGCTTGTTGACACGCACGAGCGGTTCATTGGCCAGAGGATTTCGGCTGGTTGCCAGGAAATCGATCTTCCGGAAATCGGGAAAATTCGAAAGCCGCTCGAATCGATCGAAAGAGTATCCACCTCCCTGCCGGCCCATGGACGGCCATTTCCCCGGATGGAGACTCTTTACCTTGAAATCCACCCGGTAGTTCAACTCCTCGATCATACCTGAAAGGTCGGGTCTACCGGATTTTTCCATTCGCTTCCCTCGGGGCCGGGACCTTCTTGAGGATTCCTGCAAGGATTTCCCTGGCCAGATCGGTCCTTCGCCTCATGGACAGTCGGCTCAGGAAAAAGCGATGGGAGGAAGCATCCAGGAATATCTCCTGAATATCGCCGGGAACGACATAGCTGCGGCCGTTCATCCATGCGACAACCCGTCCTGCCTGGGCAAGGACGATTTCCGCCCGGGGAGACAGGCCGGCTCGAACCATGTCGTCCAGCTCCTTCCTTTCCAAGTCGGGGATTGAGACGAAATCGCCGGGGTGCCATGTGGCTTCCGAGAGATCGGTAATGTACCTGGCCAGTTCAGGCGAAATCATGATGTTTTCCTGAATCCGCCTGCGTATGCTGTGAAGCTCATCGAGTCCGATCACCTGTTCCACCCGGCCGATCATCTCATCCACGTCCTGAAAAAGAGGGTTGATCATGAGCTCCATCCGGACGTTTTCATCCGGCTTCAGAACGTTGCCTTCAAACATGAACCGGTCCCTCTGGGCCTCCGGCAGCTCGAAGGTCTCTTCCGTCTCCAGCGGATTCCGTGTGGCGACGAAGAGGGCGTGCGGGATTCTGAGCCGCTGCGTGCCGAATGTGATCCCCCTTTCCTGCATGATCTCCAGAAAGGCGCTCTGTGTCTTGGACTGGATGCGGTTGATCTCATCCAGCAGGACAATGGCCAGGGTTTCGCCGTGCATCAGAAGAGGCCCCAGGTGGTAGGCGAGTTCGCCGACCTTGATGGACTTCGTCGGCAGCCGTTCATCGAGCCCTTCCAGAGAAGGCCACATGGAAAAGAGAAATTCCGTGGGCATGAGATCGGGTGTGCCGGAAATCCGGGAAAAACCGCCGCCGATGGTCTTGCTCAAGGCGCGAAGGAGCGTGGTTTTGGCCACCCCGGGTAAACCCCGGAGGAGAATGTGCCCTTGGGCAAAGAGGGCGATAGTGACCAGTCGGGTGATTTCCGGGAGCCCCCTGATCACACGCCCCACTTCGTTCTGGATTCTTGTAGGAATATCCACATCGGGTAATTTTGTTGCTACGGAAAACATCTCTTGCCCCCCTTCGGACCCGACTCTGACAGAAAACCGGCAGAGTTGCAGGGCGCCGGCACCAGAGAGAGAACGCCCGATTATCTTAATGATTGTTCTGCGGCAGGAGATATGGGGTAAGGCAGTAGTTTGAGGTGGGGGGTAGGGGTATTTAGAAGGTAGGGGAACTCTAGTTTCGGGTCCCTGAAGTACGTCGAATACGTGTTATTCACCATTCAGAAATCATCTTCCTGAACTCGCTCTCGTTCAGGGTCCTGATACCCATTTTGACGGCATTGTCATATTTGGAGCCGGGGTCCTTCCCCACAACAACGAAATCGGTCTTCCTGGATACCGAGGAAGCGACCCGACCGCCCATTTCCTCTATAGCCTTCCGGGCCTGATCCCTGGAAAGGTCATCCAGCGCACCGGTGAGAACAAAGGTCTTGCCTTTCAGCGGCGTCTCTTTTCCCTTTTTTTTCTCCACCGGGAAGTGGATGCCTCCCTCTCTTCTGAGCTTTTCCAGAACCTCCTGATTTTTCTCGCTGTGAAAAAAATTAACTATGCTTTCTGCCACGATCGGTCCGATTTCGTGCACATTAATCAGTTCCTCGATGGACTGCTCTGCAAGTCCATCTATGGAGCCGAACTCTCTTGCGAGAACCCCTGCGAGATGAGAACCCACGTTTCTGATCCCCAGGGCGTAGATGAGATTGGCCAGGCTGGGATTCCGGCTCCGATCAATGGCATTTATCAGGTTTTCGGCAAGTTTGTCCCCCATGCGCTCCATCTTCATCAGGTCTTCCTTCTTTAGAAAATAGAGGTCTGCAGGGTCCTTGATGAGTCCCTTGTCCAGCATCTGTTCCAGGTATTTTTTCCCCAACCCTTCCATATCCATGGCTGCCCTGGATGCAAAATGGAAGAGGTTCTCCTTCACCTGTGCCGGGCAGGAGATGCCGGTGCAGCGGTGGGCGGATTCTCCTTCAAGCCGCTCCACCTTGGAACCGCAGACCGGGCAGCGGTCGGGCATGACAAAGGATTTTTCGTCTCCTGTGCGCATGGATTCAATCACCTTCACCACCTCCGGGATCACGTCTCCGGCCCTTTGGATGACGACGGTATCCCCGATCCGCACATCCTTTTTCCTCACTTCGTCTTCATTATGCAATGTGGCCCGGCTCACCTCCACGCCCCCGACCCTGACCGGTTCCAGGATCGCCACGGGTGTAAGAACGCCCGTTCTCCCCACGCTCACCTGGATATCCCTGATCCTGGTGTGCTCCTGCTGGGGGGGGAACTTCCATGCCACTGCCCAGCGGGGGCTACGTGAAAGCACGCCAAGCCTCTCCTGAAGAGCGAACTCGTTCACCTTGATCACAATGCCGTCGATCTCGTAGTCCATTTCGTTTCTACGCTCAAGCATCTCCCGGTAATACGTCCTGACCTCTTCAACGGTCCTGCACTGTTTTGCATATTCGCTGATCCTGAATCCGAGCTTTTTGAGAAAATGAAGACTCTGCCAGTGGTTCTCTATCGCCGCTCCCTCCACATTGCCGATTCCGTGCGCATAAAACATGAGTGGCCGAGAGTCGGTAACCCTGGGATCCAGTTGTCGCACGGAACCGGCTGCCGCATTTCTGGGGTTGGCGAAAAGGGGTTCGCCTGCCTTCTCCCGTTCACGATTCAACCTGGTGAAATGCTCCTTGTTCATGATGATCTCACCTCTCGCCTCGACAAGATCGGGGACCGAGTTGCCCATCAGCTTGAGTGGGATTGACTTCACCGTTTTCAGGTTCTGCGTGACATCTTCCCCCACCATGCCGTCGCCCCTGGTTGCGCCAAGCGCATAAACTCCTTTTCGGTAAACCAGTTCCACCGCAAGGCCGTCGAACTTCGGTTCAACCGTATAGGCGATCTCGTCTTCCCTAACCCTGGAGAGATCCAGGACCCTCCTGTGAAAATCCAGGAATTCTGCGTCAGTGGTAGCCTTGTTCAGACTGAGCATGGGAGTGGAGTGGCGAACGGTTCGGAACTGGGCAAGAGGTTGAGCACCCACGCGCCGAGTAGGGGAGTCGGGGGTGACGATCTCGGGGTGCTCCTGCTCCAGCCGAAGCAACTCATCAAAGAGCCGGTCATATTCGGCATCCGAAATTTCAGGGTCGTCCAGGACATAGTAGCGGTGATTGTGAAAACTGATCAAATCCCGGAGTCGCCGGACTCGGTCCAGTATTTCCTTTCCTGCCTCGCTCATTTCGGCTCGCCCTGCTCCTTTTTCCTGGATCCTGCATCCTGGATCCTGCATCTTGAATCCTGGATCCTGCGTCTCTTTAGCATTATGTCAAAGGTTTCGGAAAAACCACAATCGGAAAATCACAATCCTCATGCGCGGATTCATAGTGACAAACATGGATAATTCTCCTCACGCAAAGGCGCAAAGACAACCTTCTCCCTCTTGCATCCTGCACCCTCTATCCTGTATCTTGCATCCTGGAACCTGGGTGCTTTTACAGATCTCATGACAGCCGTGAATAAATCAAAGCAAAAAGAAAGATGGATCATCCATCTGGACATGGATGCCTTTTATCCGGCAGTCGAGGTGCTGGACAATCCTGATTTGAAGGGGAAGCCCGTCATCGTGGGCGGGAGCAGAAAGAGGGGAGTCGTCTCGTCCGCCTCTTATGAAGCCAGAAAATTCGGCGTTCATTCCGCACAACCGATCGCCAAGGCTCTTCGGCTCTGCCCGCACGGAATTTTTCTGCCCGTAAGGATGCATCGGTACGTCGAAATCTCTGAACAGGTTTTCGGGATTTTCCATCGGTTCACGCCGCTTGTGGAGCCCCTTTCAATCGATGAGGCCTTTTTGGATGTGACCGGGTCCACCCGGTTGTTCGGAACTCCGGTAGAGATAGCCCGAAAGATCAAGGATCAAGTGCTTGGAGAGACAGGGCTCACCGTGTCTGCAGGGGTGGCACCTTCCAAGTTCGTGGCCAAGATCGCCTCGGACATGGAAAAGCCGGATGGGTTGACCGTTGTGACAGCTGAAATGGTGGGAACATTCCTGGATCCCCTTCCGGTCGGCAGGATGTGGGGCGTGGGCAAGGTGACTCAGGAGGCGCTGGCAAGACTGAATGTACGCTCGTTCCGCGATTTGCGCCTGTTGGATGTCGAGGTCCTCGACCGCGCATTCGGGAAACATGGGGTCAAAATGCACCTCCTGGCCATGGGCATAGACGAAAGGGAGGTGGAGGTCGAACATGAAACCAAGTCCATCGGCCATGAGGATACCTATGATCAGGACATCATGGACCTGGACCTCGCCGGAGAAGAGCTCCTCTCACTGTCACACAGGGTTGGAAAACGGCTTCGGGCCGAAAGCCTGAAAGGCAGGACCGTGACCTTGAAGGTGAAGTACAGCGATTTTGTGCTCGTCACGCGCTCCGTCACCCTGAAATCACCGACCGACGACGGTTTCGAGATCTTCTCGGCAGTATCGGCTCTTCTCCCCAAAACAGAAGCCGGCAAAAGGCCGGTTCGTCTTCTCGGCGTTTCCGTTTCTCACCTCGTCCCTCGCGGCCATGAGGATCAGTTCCTTTTTCAGGACGAGAAGAAACACTCCAGGAAGACCGAGTTGAACACCGCCATGGATTCCATTCAGGAGCGATTCGGGAAAAAAGGGATCGGCCCGGCGAGATTGTTCAAGAAAGAATAAGAGGCATCTCGCAGAGCTCACAGAGCCGCAGAAATTAAAAAACAAGAAGACTCTGTGTGATCTCTGTGAGAGACCTCTTCAGATTCTTAGCAGGACCTGATCCGTAAGGGTAAGTCTCTCGAGCCCCGAGGAGGTGACAAGATAGTCATCCTCAATGCCGACAAGGCCTTTGCCGGGAAAGACGAACTTAGGCTCGATGGCAATCACCATTCCCTCCTGAAGTGATGCCTTGGACCAGGGCGAGATAACGGGCAACTCGTCTATTTCCAGACCGATCCCATGACCAAGGAAGTTCACCTGCCCTTCGCCGTGCCCTTCGAAGAAGGGTCTAAATCCCGCTTTTTCAGCCATACTCTCCGCCAGATGGTAAAGGTAGGAGCAGAGAATTCCGGGCTTTGCAGCGTGGGCAAGCGCCTGGAGAATCTCGACGGCGCAATGGTGAGCCTCCTTCAATTCTTCTGAAAGATCCCCAATGACGAGCGTGCGGAATTCATCCCCCACATACCCGTTCACACCTACACCGTAATCGATTCCTATCGGCTCGTTCCGCCCGATCTTGCGAAACCCTGCGCCCTGGGCTGCAGGGGTGTTGCCGGACCCGCCGTGAGCGCTGTTCAGAAAAGAGGTGACCGAGCCGCTCTCGCCCGAAAGCACGTGGGCATAAGTCATTTCCTGGTTCCAGCCTCTCATCCTGAGGACGCCCATGTGACCTTCGCGCCGTGCAATGAGCGACAGGTGACCGTCCACTTCCAGTTCGGTCATTCCCTCCCTGATAATGGTTCTGACCTCACTGAACCCCTTGTCCAGGATACGGGCGGCCTTCCGGATCTGATCCACTTCATAAGGTGTCTTGATCATCCGAAGCAGGCGGATACCCCCGGAGATATCCGCAAACCGGCAATTGGGAAACATGCCGGCATACTCGAAGTATATCGAGGCGGGCACCACATCCATTTCCAGACCGGCATTTGCCGGAGGGGATATTCCGGCCTTCTGCAGCAAGGCTGCGATTTCTCCTTTGGCTCCAAGCGGAACGATCCGGTCCAAAGGGCTTTCCTCTTTCGCCCTCTGCAGACTCTTTTGCACCATAAGGATGGGGTCCCCTTTGCAGGGGATGAAGAGAACAGAGCTCTGAATGGTTCCTGAGAAATAGAAGATGTCCACATTCTGCAGGAGGAAGGCCCCGTCCAACTGCTTTTCCATCAAGTAGGATCGAAGAAGGGAGACGCGCCGTTCGATTTCGGTCTTGGGGACCTTTTGATCCCTTTCCGAATACTCACCTGTAAGCTGTGCCATACTGATCCTTGTTAACCCGGTCGAAGAGGAGATCCTCCATAGGATGGGGTTCCTTGTGATCGGCCGGATAACCGATGGACATAATGGCCTGCACCTTCAGCCGTTCGGGGATACTCAGCACTTCACGGACGTAAGCCCCTGCTGTCTTGGAGTCACTGTGATTTCTCTCGCGCATCTGGACCCAGCAGCCGCCGAGACCCAGGGATTCGGCGGCAAGGAGAATCATGATGCATGCTATGGAAGCATCCTCCACCCATACATCGCTCTTCATGGGATCGGCGCACACCACAATGCCGGCGGATGCGTATCGAAGGAATGAAGAGCCGTGCTGCTTGGCCCGGGAAAGCTGATCCAGGAGAGCAGGGTCTCTTACCAGAATGAATTCCCAAGGCTTTCTCGCAATTGAGGATGGAGATCGCAGCGCAGCCTCGATAAGGGTATCCAGCTTCTCGGGTTCAACCGGGCGGTCCGAATATCGCCGGATGCTTCTTCTCTTCCGAACCAGTTCCAGGAACATTTCGGCTTCTCCTTTCACGAGAAATGGGGGATTTTATTGCATCGAGGAAAACCTGATCCTGCGGGCCAGGTCAGAGACAAATGGCTTGGCGGTAAAAGGTTCCTCTGGAATGATGGAATAATGGAGTAGTGGAATAATGGCTTTCAAAGCCACATCATGGGGTATGACCACTCTCCCTGTCTTCGGTTGTTCTGCCCCACCATTCCACAATTCCATCATTCCATTATTCCGATGCTGCAAACTCCACCCCTCTGGGGTGCATCAAAGCCGGCCCCTCTGGAGCCGAATCTTTACCTGTGCATTATATCCATCCTGAGAATTAGAACAAGTCCCCAGCACTTGCGCCAATTCTCCGGATGCCGCCCCGTAAACCTTTTGTAGGAGCAACCTCCCGGTTGCGATTCCTTCAGCTGGGAAGATCGCGAGCAGGAGCGCGCTCCTACAGGCTGCTTCTCGGAGAGCAGCCGAAATGCAATGCGTAAAATAGACCCGACGGGCCATCTTCTGCGCTAACGGATTTCAAACAAGTCCGTGCTATGGAAAACCGCTTTGCTGACTTGCCCTTTCGATGGTTAAGACTATAATGGGCCGGATTTCCAGGTACAGGGATTGCGTGAAGTTCTTGATGCCACCATTCTGTTGGAACGGAAGGAGGAGACATGAAAGACAAACCCCGCCCTTACCAGAAGATCTCTCGATCCGATACAGCAGAGGATCTGGGAAAGGATATGGTGAAACACCTCGCCTCCACCCTCGGCCATGATCCTTCGTTCGCGGCGCCATACTATTACTTCAAGGCTGCGGCGCATGCCGTTAGAGACCGTCTGGTGGATCGCTGGATCACCACGCAGCGCTCCTATTACAGCAGGGAAGCCAAGAGGGTCTATTATCTTTCCATGGAGTTTCTGCCCGGCCGTTTTCTCAGAAACAACCTCATCAACATGCAAATCGACAATCAATGCCAAGAGGCCCTGGAGCAACACGGCCAGCGGCTGGATGAAGTCGAAGAGCTGGAATTTGACGCCGGGCTCGGAAACGGCGGCCTGGGGAGACTCGCCTCATGTTTCCTTGATTCCTTTGCCACAATAAGACTCCCTGCTTACGGTTACGGGATCCGATATGACTACGGGATCTTCTACCAGACGATTGAAAACGGGCGCCAGGTGGAGAAGTGCGACAACTGGCTCCGGAAGGGCGATCCCTGGGTGTTCGAGAGGCCCGAGCACATGTATGAGGTTCGCTTCTGCGGCAGGGTGAGGGAGTATGCGGACGAGACCGGCCGCTTCTGCCATAGCTGGGAGGACACCGAGAATATCATGGCCATGGCATGCGACACCCTCATCCCCGGGTATGGAAACGACAACGTCATCAACATGCGCTTGTGGGCGGCCAAATCGACACGGGAGTTCAACCTGGAGCTTTTCAATACCGGGAAATACATCCAGGCAATGCAAGACAAGGTGCTGAGCGAAAACATCTCGCGGGTGCTCTATCCGAGCGAAGAGGTTCAGGAGGGGAGGGAACTCCGGCTGAAGCAGCAGTATTTCTTCGTCTCCGCCACCTTCCAGGACATCATGCGCCGCTTCAGGAAACGGAAGGTGGAGTATTCCAGGTTCCCGGAAATGGTGGCCGTCCAGCTCAATGATACCCACCCCACCATTGCCATCCCTGAACTGATGCGCATCCTGCTGGATGAAGAGCGGCTGCCCTGGGAAGAGGCGTGGGGGATCTGCGTGAAGACTTTCGGATACACCAACCATACGATCCTGCCGGAGGCTCTGGAAACCTGGCCGTTAGAGACGATGGAAAAGGTCCTTCCCAGACACATGCAGATCATCTATGAGATCAATCGCCGGTTTCTGAACGATATCCGAAAGCGCTTTCCCGGGGATAACGAGCGGGTGCGAAGGATGTCCCTCATTCAGGAAGAGCCCAGACGGGTCAGGATGGCGCACCTCGGCATTGTGGGAAGCCATTCCACGAACGGCGTTTCAAAGCTGCACAGCCTTATCCTCAAAGAACAGGTGTTCCGCGATTTTCACGAGATCTATCCTGACCGCTTCAACAACAAGACGAACGGCGTCACCCCAAGACGATGGATTGTGACCGCCAACCCTCAGCTCTCGGAATTGATCACCCGCACTATTGGGGACGGTTGGATCACCGATCTCTCGCGTTTGGCCGAACTGGAACCGCTTGCAGAGGATGAATCGTTTCGAGACGAGTGGAGGAAGGTGAAGAGGCAGAACAAGGAGCGGCTGGCCCGCTATATCCTGAGAAAGCTGAGCACCCAGGTGAATCCGGACTCCCTCTTCGATGTCCACATCAAGCGAATCCATGAATACAAGCGCCAGGTCCTCAACCTGCTCCATGTGATCACCATGTACAACCGGATCAAGTTCGACCCTGAGAAGCTGGTCGTACCCCGTACCGTGATCTTTGCAGGGAAGGCGGCGCCGGGCTATTACATGGCCAAATTGATCATCCGGCTCATCAACTCCGTGGGTGCTGCGGTGAACAGCGACCCCTCCATGGATGGGAAGCTCAAGGTCGCTTTTCTCCCCAACTATTGCGTCTCCCAGGCCGAGAAGGTGATCGCAGGGGCCGATCTCTCGCAGCAGATCTCCACCGCCGGAATGGAGGCATCCGGGACAGGCAACATGAAGTTCGCCATGAACGGGGCCCTGATTATCGGCACACTGGACGGTGCAAATATCGAGATCATGGAGGAGGTCGGGAAAGAGAACTTCTTCCTGTTCGGTCTTACCGAGGAAGAGGTTCTCAAGAAGAAAAAAGAAGGATATCGTCCGCAGGCCTATTATGATGGAGACCCCGAGCTACGCGCGGCGATGGATATGATCGCGTCAGGGTTCTTCTCTCCCGGCGACCCGTTCCTTTTCAAACCGCTGGTGGACAGCCTCTTCAGACAGTCCGAATCCTTCATGGTGCTCGCCGACTACAGGTCCTATATCGAGTGTCAGGACCAGGTCAGCAGCAGTTACCTGGATGCGGAAGAATGGACGAAACGCAGCATCCTGAACACCGCCCGAATGGGGTACTTCTCGAGCGACAGGGCGGTGCTGGAGTATGCCAAGGAGATATGGAACGTGGAGCCGCTGAGCTGATTATTTCCCGCGCAGAGTGGCAATAGGACTGAATGCATTGAACCGCAAAGGCGCGAAGGACGCGAAGAAGAACGCAAAGATTTGTTTTTTCACCTTTCGGATCGGCTTCCGACAGGTGAAAAAACAAATGGTTTCTTGGCGCACTTGGCGTCTTGGCGGTTCTTATCTCCTTTATCTACTCTGCGACTCAGCGCCTCCCGCGAAACATCGCACGGGATCTAAGGATCTGCGGGAGAATATACTATGTCCTCAAAAAGAAGTGCGGGGTTGCTGATGTACAGGATACGCGAGGGCAAACCCGAGGTCTTTCTTGTTCATCCCGGAGGACCTTTCTGGGCAAAGAAAGATGTTGGCGCGTGGTCCATCCCAAAGGGGGAATACGCCGAAGATGAGGATCCTCTTGCAGGAGCGAAGCGAGAATTCAGGGAAGAAATCGGTATGGATCCGGGCGAAGGGCCTTTTATGCCTCTCAACCCTGTAAAGCAAAAGGGAGGAAAGCTCGTCAGCGCCTGGGCCTTTAAGGGGGACTGTGACCCTTCTTCTATCCAAAGCAATACCTTCAGCATGGAATGGCCGCCGCGCTCCGGGAAAGTCGCATCCTTCCCCGAGGTCGACCGCGCCGCCTGGTTTCCGGTCGATCAGGCAAAGGAGAAGATTTTGAAAGGTCAGATCGGCCTTCTCGAACAGCTCCTGGAAATCCTCTGCGAGACCTGTATAAAGGAGATGACCATATGTGCCGGAGAACAGCAATAGGTGGGTTTTTGGCCACTACAATACTGATGTTCGGGCTCTTGGGGGCAAGCGCGTTTGCTGCCGACAAGGTCGAGGGCCTGGAGCTGTCCAAAGCGCTGGCCCAAGTTAAAATAGCGGCGGGGCTGACCGAAGCGGAGCGTGAATCGTTGAAAGCCGCTGCAACGCTGCGGCGTGGGCAGGCTGGAGAGCTCATTGTTCAGCAGGGGAAAGAGATGGGCAGGATGGTTATCATTCTGCAAGGCAAAGCCGAGGTCCGTATAAGCGGAAAGCTTGTCGTGTCCCTTTCGGGACAGTCCCTCGTGGGGGAGATCGAATTCCTCGACACTCTTCCGGCGAGCGCCGATGTTGTTCTTCTCGAAGAGGCCGACCTCATCGAGTTGAACTCTGCAGCGCTCAACCTCCTTATGGAGAAGCAGCCCCGAGTAGGATATGTGCTCATGCGTGAGATAGCAAAGATCGAAGCCGGACGCCTCCGCAGAACCAATCCAAACTGAAAGGAGAATCATATGGCCTTTTGGAACCTGGGTACCCTGGATTTGGATGAGTTCAGACCGGGCATTATGAGCAAGGCGGAGATTGGGGACAACCTGATCATGGCGTACATGCAGATAGGACCCTGGAAAGAAGACACCGGTCACGAACATTCCTTTGATCAGTGCGGTATTGTGCTGGAAGGCCGAATGGAGATGTTTATAGGCCAAGAGCGTCAGGTGCTAAGTACGAATGAATGCTATTTCATCCCTTCCGGCGAGCGCCATGGATGGAAAACCTTCGGCAGTCAGGTGAGGATTTTGGACGTATCGATGAAACAACCCTGATCGCCGGCGTGGTGGATTCCACAACCGTATACTGCCGTCTCTCCGAAAAATACTCTAATCAATCTATTGGATGAAGAGATCGTTTCCTCCGAGTCGATTTGAGGCCGGGCTTCGAACCGCTACGGAGGAGGTACAAAGCTGCTGGAATTGCAGCAAATACAGGATTGCCCCCATTGTCTCTGTACAGAGCTGTATTATAATTGCACTCCTTGAAGTTCGGAACTTGCGGATCATGAAAAGAGCTCCGGACTAAGGGAAATCAATGGAAAACAGAAAGCGCGGAACGAATGATACCTCAAGTGGTCACCCCTCAGGTGCGGAATCTACAGAAAATTGCGAGACCGTTATAAACAGAATCGACTGCGCACGAAGGGACGAGTCTGTCCGGGAATGGGAACAAAGGGTAACTGAACAAAGTAACCACTCCCTACAAAGATCCATAGAAGATCTGGAGCTCGGAGACATAATCGATTCACAAGCGATCCAGTCGATGATGGATGACTTCTACCGTTTTGCCCGTATACCCATCAGCATCATTGACCTCAACGGGAAGGTGCTGGTCGGGGTGGGGCGGCAGGATATCTGTACAAAATTTCACAGGGTTCATCCCGAAACACGCACAAATTGTATCGAGAGCGACCTGCGACTCTCCGCAGGTATTCCCAAGGGAGAGTTCAGGCTCTACAAATGCCTGAACAATATATGGGACATTGCAACACCCCTTTTCGTTTGCGGAAAGCATATGGGCAACGTCTTTTCAGGACAGTTCCTCTTTGACGACGAGCCAATCGACTATGATCTCTTCAGGTCGCAGGCCAGGAGGCACGGCTTTGATGAAGATGAATACATTGCGGCTCTTGAATCGGTTCCACGGCTTTGTAGAAGCGATGTTGAAGCAGGCATGTCTTTTTTCATCAAGATCGCTGACGTCATCTCGGGCGCGAGTTACGACAATATCCACCTCGCCCGGTCCTTGGTGCAGCGGGACGCCTTGATGGCCTCCCTTCAGGAAAGCAGGAATGATCTGAACCGAGCCCAGGCTGTAGCCCACACCGGCAGCTGGCGGCTGGATGTCCGCCGAAACGAACTGACCTGGTCTGACGAAACTTACAGGATTTTCGGAATACCGGAAGGTACGCCGCTAACGTATGAAGACTTCCTGAGCGCTGTCCACCCGGGGGACCGGGAGTATGTTGAGCGGGAATGGTCCGCGGCTCTTCATGACGAACCCTACCAGATCGAGTTCAGGATAGTGGTCGGTGACACGGTGAAGTGGGTGCGTGAAAAGGCCGAGTTGGAGTTTGGCAAGGAAGGATTGCTGCTGGGTGGATTCGGAACCGTTCAGGACATCACCGAGCGCAAGCGGTCGGAGGAAGCGCTCAAATCAAGTGAGGAGAAATACCGACACCTTGTCAAACACGCGCCAACCGGCATCTATGAAGTTGACTATGTAAACAAAAGGCTCAAGAGCGTAAACGACGTGATGTGCCAGGTCCTCGGCTATACCGAAGAAGAGTTGCTTTGCATGAATCCGCTCGATCTTCTTGATGAGGAGGGGAAAAGGACGCTCGTAGAAAGGATCATGAAGAGCCTGGCGGGAGAGAAAGTGGATGAAACGGTTGAATACGGTGTTATCGCAAAGGACGGTCGTAAAATCTGGACTGTCCTGAATAATGCTTTCACTTACGAAGAAGGAAGGATTACCGGAGCGCTGGTGGTAGCTTACGACATCAACGAGCGCAAGAAGGCCGAGGAGACACTGCGAACCAATGAGGCGCAGCTTGCCAAACTCAACCAGATCATGGCGGGAATTCTGGAGCACACCCACATGCTGGCTGTTCTCCTCGACTCGCAGTTCAACTTCATTTGGGTTAATCGCGCCTACGCTGCCGCATGCCGGCACGATCCCTCTTTCTTCCCGGGTAAGAATCACTTTGATCTCTACCCAAACGAAGAGAACAAGTTGATTTTCCAGCGAGTGGTGGATACGGGAGAACCGTTTTTCGTTGCTGCAAAGTCCTTCGAGGATACGGACCAACGAGAGCGCGGCATGACCTATTGGGATTGGAGCCTGGTCCCTGTGAAGGATGGAGCCGGGAGGGTGTCTAATCTGGTTTTCACGTTAACGGAGGTCACTGAGCGGATCAGAGCCGAGGAGGCGCTTCGAAAGGCCCACAATCAGCTGGAACTGCGGGTGAAAGAACGCACGGCCGAGTTGGAGCGCAAGAACCAGGAGCTTCAGGAGTTCGCCTTCGTAGCCTCCCATGATCTCGCTGAGCCCCTGAGGAAGATCCAGACATTCGGAGATCTCCTGAAGGCCAAGAGCGCCGATCATCTCTGTGAGCAGGAGAGAGACTATGTGTCACGAATGAGCGGGGCCGCCGGCAGAATGCAGGAGCTTCTCGATGCTCTCCTCAGGTATTCGCGAATAGAGACGCAAGGGCGCGATCCTGTACCACTGAAACTGGAAGAGATTGTTCGTACCGTTGCGGCCGATCTGGAGGTTGCCATAAAAAAGATTGGAGCTCACGTGGAAATCGGCATGCTGCCGATTATCACCGGCGACCCTTATCAATGGCGCCAGATCTTCCAGAATCTCATCGCAAACGCCGTAAAGTACCACCGCTCGGAGGTTAAAACGATCATCAAGATCCACGGAGAGGAGAATAACGGCACGGATCACCTCTTCGTGGAAGACAATGGGATCGGCTTCGACGAGAAGTACCTGGACAAGATATTTCTGCCCTTTCAGCGCCTCCACGGGAAGCATGAGTATCCGGGGACAGGCATCGGCCTGGCCATCTGCAAGAAGATCGTTGAACGCCATGGAGGGATGATTACCGCCAAGAGCACCCCTGGAAAGGGATCAACGTTCATCATCACACTGCACGCACACCGCATCAAGGCCATGTAATTATGGTTCCCACGCCGCAGCGTGGGAACCATGGGAAAAGATCGCAAGCAGGAGCTTGCTCCAGACTTCTTCCTTGAAATATCGTCTTCTAAATTCCGGCCATTTGTCAGGATTGCTGATTTCGACTTCGCGACGGTGCATTTTCTTCAAGAGAAGCCGAATGATAGCACCGCCTACCTTTGTAGCCGAGCGCTGCTCGGGAAAACGGAAGGAATTGCGGGTGGATGTGCCCGCAGAGGTATTTGTCAAAACTGTAAAGAAGGAAGGGGCAAAAGTAGTCGGATTGAGTGTACTGCTGAATTCCATGTTCACCGCGATGAAGGAAGTGGTCGACAAGCTGGTCGAGGCAGGCCTGCGCGACCAGGTCAAGGTGCTCATCGGCGGTTCCCCGTGCAATGAAGATGTTCGCCGGTTCACGGGAGCGGATTATTATGCGAAAGATGCCTCCGAAGGCGCAAGGATCTGCAAAGAGATATACAGCTGATGCGGCTATAGTCTTTACTCCGGTAGTTTTTCTCGCTACCGGATGGTGACCGCACATATCAGGCGACGCATCTCTCCTGCCGCCAGGTTTTCTTATCGATGATCTTCAGATTCTCCTTCTACCAGGACATAGAGTCCTGCACGACTGCCAAAAGGGTTTCACTTTTCATTTGACATGCCCTTCCTTCTGGGTTTTAAATAGAGAATCATCTGTTCTGCATTGAGAACAACCAATGCGAGGATACCTGCCACATGGCTTTCAGCAAAGTGAACGCCGTCTATAAGTGCTTTGACATCCTGGATCTGCTGGCCCGCAACAACGGGTCGATGGGAGTTAGTGAAATTGCCTCCGCCGTGGATTTGCACAAGAGCACGGTTTACAACATTCTCAACTCTCTAGTCGATTTGGGCGTCTTGAACAAAACCGAAAACAAGTATTCCTTTGGGGCCAAACTCTACCTTCTGGGCCACGTTATTGATTATGAATCCCTGGTGGTTCGACAAGTACGTCCTCACATGCAGAGGTTCAGTGAAGAAACGAAACTGACCACGAGCTTCGGCATTCGAGCCGGCATGAGACTGGTTGTACTGGAAAGGATTGAATTGCCCGGTGCAATAACAGTCGCCACCCATGGGGGAAAGGTCAGACCGCTCCTGGATGGCGCGTATGGTAAAGCCGTTTTATCAATCCTTCCAGATATGGAGATCCAGGAGATTCTTAACACACATGAGTTGATCAAACGCACACCCAGGACTGTTACGGATAGGAAGAAGTATCTGGCCATGATTCAAAAGACCAGAGACGAAGGAGTCGCAATCGAACGGGGTGAGTTTTACGAGGGGATTTGGGGCGTTGCCGTGCCCATTGCCATACCTTTTCTGAACACTCAGGCGGTTATTTGGGCATTCGGCCTGGAGATCAAAGAGAATGAACGCGCCATCAATGGTTATGCGAAATTGTTGAAGCGTCTCGCTACGGAAATTGTGGACTCCCTTGACAAAGCGGATTCTCTTTCTCGCCTTTCTGTGAAAAGGCCAAATACAAATCGCAGACAGGTCGCGTGACTTTATCTCAAAGAGATTACCTACCCGGTTGTTACAATGGACGTCTTTCCTTCTCTTATCGGGAGGGGAAGATGATGTGATCTCCCAATAGTCTTGCATGACCAAGTGAATCCAACCTTAGACAACCTGAAGAGACAAAGGAGGAGAAGAATGAAGCCTGAAAAGCCGGCAATGACAATCGTAACACTGTTTTTCTTAGCGATTACCTTCTTCACGGTTAACCTGTCGCGAGCCGCCGAGCCTATTGAGCTCAAGCTCACTCATTGGGTTCCTGCCGACAATGTCATGCACAAAGATGTCTTCGTCCCCTGGGCAAAAATGGTGGAGGAAAAGACGGCAGGCAAAGTGAAGGTGACGATCTATCCCAGCGAGCTTCTCAGCAAGGCCAGGGACACCTACGAATCTGTCGTGAACGGAACAGCGGACATCGGATTCTCCCATCTCGGTCTCAACCCTGGAGTGTTCACGGTCAATCAAATCTTCGGTCTCCCGTTTCTCTATCCGGAGGCGCCTGAGGGGAGCCGTATCATTACGGAAGTATACGAAAAAGAGCCGGTTCTGCAATCGGAATTCAAAGACGTCAAACTCTTATGGTTCATGAGCTCCACCATGCTCCGGCTTCATACCGCAACCAAGCCAATCCGGACCCTTGAAGACCTGAAGGGAATGAAGATCAGGACCGGCGGCGGACCGCAGGCCGCCACCCTCAAAACGCTTGGAGCCACACCCGTGGCGATCAGTCCACCCGATGTCTATACAGCACTGGAAAGGGGAACCGTGGACGGTCTGACCTTTCCCTGGGAAGCCGTGGATTCGTACAAGATCGACGAAGTGACCAAATACCACAATACGGCCGGTCTTTGGGGAGGGCCCTTCTATGTGGTCATGAACCTGAAGAAATATAACAGCCTTCCTCCGGATGTCCGGAAGGCCCTCGACAGTCTTTCAGGAAAGTGGGCATCGGAATTTTCCACCGACCTCCGGGAAAAGGCCGATATCGCTTCCAGAGAAAAGATCCGGAAGCTCAAAGGGCATGAGTTCATAGATTTCTCGCGCGAGGAAGTGGTCCGCTGGAAGAGCGCTGCCATGCCCATATGGGATGAGTTTATCTCATCTGTAGAAAAAAAGGGAATACCCGGGAAAAAGATCCTGGAGGAGGTCAACCGCTCCGTGGAGAAGTATTCCAAGTAATCGGCATTGCAGGTTTGGTAGACTGGGAGGCGGCTCGTGCAGCATTTTCTGGAAAAGATTTTTCAATATGCCGCGCTTGGAGCGGTTGTGTTCATGATGTTCCTGGTGACCGCCGACGCCGCGGGCCGCTATCTCTTAAATTATTGCATTTTCGGTGCGTATGAAGTTACCGAACAGTACTTGATGGTCATCGCGATCTTCCTTGGAGCCACCACGGTCTATCGGGGCGATGCTTTCATCAGTGTGAGCTTTCTGGTTGATCGCCTTCCTTCATCTTGGAGGCTGTCCATCGCTTACTTCAATCGTATTTTTTCTGTTCTTCTGGTTCTGTTTTTCATTGCCGCTTCTGTCAAGAAGGCGCACCGTATGTATGTCAGCGGTGCCACAATGGATTTCGACGCCATTCCACTGTGGCCCGCCTACACGATTGTCTCACTGGGACTGATCCTCTTGGCCTCGGCTATGGTGCTGGACATTCCGAATGTGAGAAAAGGAAAGGCAGATTTCCTTACGGAACGCGATGAGAAGGGGAGTGAGGAACGGAGCTTCCTGGTATGATCTCCTATATCCCATTGGCCGCATTGGTTGCGCTTCTTCTATTAGGAGCACCGATCGCATTTGCCCTTGCAGGATCTGGCATTCTTGGCATTTGGCTCATAACGGGCAGTTTGAACGGAGTGCTGGGTGTTTTGGGAACGACGCTGTTCAGCACTGTCGCCTCCTTCACGCTGACGACCATCCCTATGTTCGTTTTGCTCGCGTTCTTTTCATCGTCAAGCGGCCTGGGTGAAGACCTCTACAATGGGGGGGCCAAGCTGCTGTCGTCGATTCGTGGGGGACTCGCGATCGCCACCGTTTTCGCCTGCGGGATATTCGGGGCCATGGCAGGGTCAAGCGTGGCAGCCTCTACTGTCATGGCTAAAATTGCCATGCCGAACATGCGCCGTTTCGGGTATTCGGAAAGTCTGGCGAGCGGCACCATTGCGGTCGGGTCCGTTCTCTCCATTCTTATCCCGCCCAGCGTCGGCATGGTGATTTACGGCATGCTGACCGAGACCTCGATCGGGAAGCTTTTGATCGCGGGCGTGGTGCCGGGTATTATCCTTGGGATTATTCTGTCCCTGGTCATACTCGCCTGGGTCGCGATTCGGCCATCGGATGCCCCCGCTGTGGAGAAAGTGCCGTGGGGAGAACGGTTCAGAAGTTTATACAGAATCTGGCCCAGTCTCCTGATCATCGGGCTTATATTCAGCCTCCTTTACAGCGGCGCTGTGACCCCTACCGAGGTCGGAGCTGTCGGAGCTCTTCTTTCGGCCATTGTCGGTTTTGCTCTGCGTCGACTCACCTTGGCAGGATCATTGGGCGCGTGTTTGGCGACGGTTCGCACGACGGCCATGATATTCATGATCCTCATCGGCGGCATGATCGTGGGTCAATATATGGTTCTAAGCGGGGTGCCTCAGCGCATCATCGCGATCGTCACCGACATGAACATCAACCGCTGGCTGGTGATCGCAGGCATTTTTGTCTGCTACTTTGTGATCAGCATGTTCATGGATGAGCTTCCGTTGATTATCATTACCCTGCAAGTGACCTTCCCCTTGATCGTATCGCTCAAATTCGATCCGATCTGGTACGGGGTGATCACCACAATGATGGTTGCAATGGGACTCGTTTTTCCGCCCGTGGGCATGTCCGCTTTCATTGTAAGCGCGACTGCGAATGTGAATCTGATGAATGTCTATAAGGGGACATCTGTGCTGATCATAGCCATTGTGATTACCACTCTGCTAATCTGCTTCTTCCCTGAGCTGGCCCTCTGGCTTCCCTCACAGATGTGACTGATCCTGAACAAGCGTGTTTTCTTCGCGAGAAAATGCGGTAACTTTAACTCTTTGAAAGTTGAGCGTAGGGTTAGGCATCGGGGTCTCTTTTCAAAAACGAAAAGTGGACTTGTACAGGGCAAGAGAAGTCCTGGGTGATACCGTTTGCTTTAGGGGGAACGTACCCGTTTCGCTGCTTTGCACCGGCACTCCACGGGATGTGGAGGCGTATGTGAAGAAACTTATCGATGTGGTCGGCAAAGGCGGCGGCCTGATTGTGGATTGCGGCGCCATTTTCGACCAGGCAAAACACGAGAATGTGAAGGCAATGGTCGAGTGTGCCAAGGAGACGTGATGCGAAGGACAACCATGTTCAGAGAATTGTTGGCCAGGGAAAAGACGATCATGGCACCGGCTGTCTATGACTGCCTTTCCGCCATGATCGCAGAAAAGGTCGGATTCAAGGCCGTATTTGTAAGTGGATTATGCCTGAACGTTGCCACAAAAGGGTTGCCGGACATAGGAACGGAAACAAGGACGGAAACGGTTCGTCTCGCCGGGAATATATCGGGTTGTTTGGGCATACCGGTTTTCGTCGACGCGGCAGACGGCTATGGCGGGCCGGTAGGGATCTACCAGACCGTGAGGGAACTGGAAAGGGCGGGTGCGGCAGGATGTTTTATCGAGGACCAGACCTCTCCCCCGAAGTGCCCCCTTCTGGGACCTCCGGACGTGATTCCAATGGATCGATTCCTTCAGAAGATCAGAGCGGCCCTTGAAGCCCGCAGAGATAAGGATTTTGTGGTCATGGCGAGAACCGATTCTGCGGCAACCCTCGGCGTGGAGGAAGCGATAAGAAGAGGTAAGGCATGCCTGGATGTCGGTGCGGATATCATCATACCTGCTGCAGGAGGACCGAGAGAGAAGGAGGGGTTGAGGCAGTTTGTGCAGGCGATTGGAGGCCCCGTCATGACCCCTCCCGCCTATCATCTCGGTCTAACGCTGAAAGACTATGAAGAGATCGGTGTCAAGATCGTCTCCGGTCTGGAGGTCATCCTTGCGGCTGCCAAAGCCATGCAAGGAGTATTGCTGGAGCTCAATTCCACGGGGGCGGTGAAGGAGGCGGATTATCACTCCAAGGCCATTTCGGATCTCGGCAGGCTCTTGAACTGGGAGAAGTGGCTGGAACTCGACAAGAGGTTTCAACATAAGGCATAGGGAATTCGATGGGAAAAACCATTTTCGAAAAAATACTCGTGAGGGCGTCAGGCAAAACAGATATTGCCCCTGGAGAAATCCTTTGGGTAAAGCCCGATGTGATCGCCGTAACGGATTTGAACTGGAAACAACGAGAAAGTTTCCAAAAAAAGGTGGGACTGGAAAAGATACCCAAGCCCGAAAAGATCGTAGCCGTTGTAGACCATCATACGGAGCAGCTTTCGTCGCCCGAAGGGGCTGAGCATATTCGATGCTTCAGGCAATGGGCAAAGGCGAATGAGGGTATTCATTTTTATGATTCCGGCAGAGGTGGTTTACAGATTCAGGTGCTGGTCGAAGAGGGCCATGTGCGTCCCGGCATGATGGTGATCAGCGACGATCCCGAAGCAGAGGCCTGTGGTGGTATCGGCGCTCTTGTCAGAAGTTCGAATCAGTTGATGTGGATGGCCGCAGCCATCGATGAGGTATGGCTCGAGGTCCCCGAAGTGGTTCAGTGCCGCGTAAAGGGCCGAATGGAAAAAGGCGTGCTGAGCATCGATCTTAGGCACAGGCTCCACAGGGATCTCGGCGGGTCATTCGGAAGGTTCGTGGAATTCTCAGGCCCGACTATCGAGGAGATGAGCATAGACGCACGATTGAACCTGTGTAGTTCACTCTATCTTAGCGGTTCCTACGGCATCATCGCTCCGGACAAGCGGACCATGGATTACGTGAAGAGCAGGACGGATGATGCGTTCGACTCTTTTACCAGCGATCCGGACGCGGAATATGCGGGCCTCTACGAATATGATGTTTCACATTTGGAGCCCCAGGTCGCCTTTCCTCCCAGCCCAACGAACACAAGACCGATCTCTGATGCGGAAGGGATGGAAATACATCAGGCCTGCATAGGGTCCTGTGCAAGCGGGCGCATTGAGGACTTAAGAATTGCGGCCGAGATCCTGAAAGGGAGGAAGGTGCATCCCGGTGTGAGGATGTTCATCACGCCCGTATCCCGGAAGGTGCAAATGACGGCCCTCGAAGAGGGATTGATCAAAGTTTTTGTTGAGGCAGGGGCTCTCATCTGCATTCCTTCATGTGGAACGTGCCCGGGACATGTCGGGAGACTTGCCGCGGGTGAGGTTTGCATTACCACGAGCACCGTGAACTACCCCGGCCGAATGGGAAGCAAGGAGGCGCAAATCTATCTGGCCAGTCCCGCCACGGTTGCCGCTTCTGCGGTGGAGGGCAGGATCGCCGATCCAAGAAGATATCTATGAAGAAAGGGTTCAGGGTGGAAACTCTGAACCTGAGTGGAGGGATGATGAAAGCAGTATGCGGCAAGGCCTGGAAGTTCGGGAATGACTTGACTGTGGACAAAGATATTTTCCCCTTTCGCTTTGTACTCCAGCTCTCAAACGGCGTGCCCCTGAAAGATGTCGCAGTTCACCTGATGGAGCCGGTGGATCCGGGGTTTGGAAAAAATGTCAGAAAGGGGGACTTCCTGGTGGCGGGGGCGAACTTCGGACTCGGCAAAGCACACTCGGAAGGCGTCGAGGCTATGAAGATTCTAGGGCTCTCGGCGATTATAGCTGACTCCGTCGCACCTGGATTTCTGAGAAGCGCAATTTATAATGCCATGCCGATACTGACCGGGGAAGGTCTGTCCGAGAAAATCACGCAGGGCGATGATCTGGAGGTGAATCCGGATACCGGCCGGATCAGGAATCTGTCAACGGGTGAGTTCTTCGATGCCAAACCCGCTATACCACCGGACCATCCTCTATATCCAATCATGAAAGCGGGCGGTCAGATAGAATATATCAGGCAAAGGGTCGCCTCTTCGAAAAAAGGGTTGTCCTGAACCCCTCAAATCACGACCCGGTATCGAACAACTGGACTTAGCAATATGGGAAGCATCGTCATCGTCGGAACACTGGATACAAAAGGGGAGCAGATCCTCTACCTTCGGGAGAAGATCGAGCTTTTGGGCCACAGGGTCCTTGTGATGGATGTCAGCACGGGCGAACGCTCCGCCGCGGGCGCCGATATCACGTGCGATGAAGTGGCCGAAGCTGCGGGCACATCCATGCACGCAATAAGAAATATGAGGGACAGGGGGAAGATCACCTCGCTCATGATCTCCGGTGCCACCAGAAAGGCCCGGGAAGCGCAGGCCTCGGGTCTGCTGGACGGGATCGTGTCCCTGGGGGGGGCCGGCGCTGCGACAATAGGCACCTCGGTTATGAAGGGGCTGCCCTTTGGAATTCCCAAACTCATGGTTTCCTCGGCCGCCGGCATGGGTTCGTATGCGGGCCGCTGGTTCGGCACCGGCGATATCATGATGATGAACACCATTGTCGACCTTGCCGGGCTCAACGAACTGGTCAAGAACGTTCTCTCCCGCGCCGCCGGATCCATATGCGGAATGGTTCAACAAGCTCCCGCATCCCTTTCTTCCCTCTTGACTCGGGGGGACAAACCTTTAGTGGCCATGACCGAGGACGGTTCCTCGGAGAAATGCGCCTCATTTGTCCGCAACGCGCTCAAGGAGAAAGGTTATGACGTGGTGATCTTCCATGCCCAGGGGATCGGGGACCGGGCTATGGAGGAGATGATCGATCAGGGTTTCTTCGACGGTGTGGTGGACATCGTGCTGATCGGGGTGAGCGATGAGCTTTTCGAGGGGAATCGCCCCGGGGGGCCTTTTCGCCTGGAGATGGCCGGCAAAAGGGGAATTCCGCAGGTGCTCGCCCCGTGCGGGTTGAACCAGACAGGAGCGGGACCCACCAGAAGAAATGCAGAGAAATATTCTTCCAGGCCTAAAATCCTCAAGCTCGACGAACTTCGCATGGGCACGAGGTTGAACGAGGAAGAACTGCTTCTTACCGCCGGGACCATCGCCCGGAAATTGAACCAGGCAAGGGGTCCGGTAAAATTCTTTATTCCCTTGAGAGGGTGGTCCAATTTCGATCCACCCGGCGGTATTCTCTATGACCCTGAAGAGGACCAGATTCTGGTGAAGGAGCTCAAGAGACTCCTCGATTCGAAAATTGAGATCATAGAAATCGACGCCAATCTGGAGGATGCCGTGTTTGCAAAGGCTCTGGTGGAAGGATTTGAGGAGTTGATGAAACGGAGCCGGACAGAAGGGCATGCAGAATAGAGACGGAACGACGCAGGGAACCCCCCAAGTCTTGAAAATACTCACAATGGATTGGGAGTCTGTACTCAACAACATATATATCGCTGTGCGCACTCCTTCCTCTTTGATATGCGCAAACCCATTCCGAAAGCAATGTGACGGGTGAAGACGCGTCTCTGTCAGGCGGGCCAGCTGACTCCGCTCCTGACGGAAGAATCCAAACGGGAAACGTGCTCATCTGGCGATCTCCACGAAATGGGCTTCCGTGAACCCCTGCAGCAGCAGGAAGGAATGGATCCTGACGCGTATGAGCTCTGAAACCGGATCGTCCATAAAAACTTTGAGGTGCGGGTGCTTCTTCAGGAGTCTTTGCCGGACCATTTTCCTTTCAAGCTCCCCTTCAAGCCTTTCGAATACGCCCGATATGGTCATGGCCTTTACTTCTGAGAGTGGCGAGCCCTTGTGCTCTTCCCGGGTGTCGATGAGGAGGCTCACAAAGGGATTCTCCGTCAGATTCTTGAACTTCCTGGTGCTTCTGTAAGTGACCATGTAGATTTCGCTGCACTCGTCGTCGGTCGTGTAGGCCATCAGGGAGCAGTGAGGCTTTTCACCTGAAGCGGTCGCCAGAACGCAAACGTCCTTGCTTTTCGCAAGATTTTTCATCGCCTCTATCATTTCTGCTCCTCCTGTTTCCCGGTTTGTAATTCCCTGTTTCCATTCATTCTCATCCCCTACCACATTCCCCTCCGGTGGAAAAGCCCGACAGATACTAAATGCTTTTAGGCCCTTCCCAATTGATTGGGGACCGCACGTCTGATAGGGTTGGATAGCTCTTCCACAAAAACACCACCAGGAGTGCACCATGGAGAAGATAAGACTTGGAATCAGCGCATGCCTGCTGGGGCAGAATGTGAGGTACGACGGGGGGCACAAGCTTGATCGATATCTCACGGAGACGCTTGGTAAATATGTGGAGTATGTTCCTGTTTGCCCGGAGGTGGAGTGCGGTCTCGGCGTTCCGCGTGAAGCCATGAGGCTCGTGGGCGATTCGGAGTCGCCAAGACTCGTCACGGTCAAAACAAAACAGGACCTGACCGAGCGGATGATGACGTGGGCAGGAAAGCGGGTGAAGGAGCTCGAAAAAGAAGGCTTGTGCGGTTTCGTTTTCAAGAGAGGCTCTCCCAGCAGCGGCATGGAAAGGGTAAAGGTCTACAATGAACGAGGCATGGCTGAAAAAAAGGGGAGGGGAATGTTCGCCGGGGCTTTCATGGACCATTTCCCTCTTATTCCAGTGGAAGAGGAAGGCAGACTTCACGATCCCAAACTGAGAGAGAACTTCATCGAGAGGATTTTCGCGCTCATGCGCTGGCGAGAAGTGGTGCAAGGGAAAAAAACCTTGGGAGCATTGGTCGCTTTCCACACACAGAACAAGCTGCTGATTCTGTCTCACAGCGAGAAGCATTACCGCGCCATGGGAAAACTGGTGGCGGATGGAAAAGAACTCCCTTTGATGGAAGTCTACATGGGATATGAGACCCTGCTCATGGAAGCGCTCAAACTCATTACGACGATCAAGAAGAATGTGAATGTGCTCCAGCACATGATGGGGTATTTCAAAGAGCAGTTGACCAAGGACGAGAAACAGGAGCTGTTGGAAGTCCTGAAAGATTACCAAAAGGGATTCATCCCCCTGATTGTCCCGGTCACCTTGATCAACCACTATGTTCGGAAGTACAAGGAAGGGTATCTGAGTCAGCAGGTATACTTAAACCCTCACCCCGTTGCATTGCAATTGAGAAATCATGCGTGAAACCTCCGGGCTTCAGTTACTCAGTTTTTTTTCAATCGCTTCTTCCAGGATGTCGTCGGCCTCCTCTTCCTCCCGTGGTTTGGGAGCGGGCGGCTCTTGGGATGAATCCTTTTGCGGTTTAAAACTCAACGCGGCATAAAACGGGAAATGATCCGAGCCGATGTGCTCCAGCCGCCGCATTTCAATGAGCCTGAAATGGGCGGAATGAAAGATGTGGTCCAGAGGGAACCGAATCAAGAAATAGTCTGCATGGAAAGTGTTGAACATGCCCCTTCCGATTCTCGGGTCCAGCAAGCCGCTGATTTTTTGAAAAAGAGAGGTTGTGTGCGACCATGCCACGTCATTGAGGTCCCCTAGAACGATGAAAGGCAATCTCGACCTTTTTGCGAATTTGCCCGTGACGATCAACTCGGCATCCCTTTCGGCAGTGTCCTCGCTGTGGGTCGGCCCCGGCGGACGGGGATGCAGCCCGACCAGTTGAAACACATGACCGCCGGGCAGTCGAATACCGGTGTGTATAGAAGGAACCATCGATTCAATGAGAAACTGAACGGAAGGGTTGACCAACGGGAACCTTGAGTGGAGAATCATGCCATAGGTATTTTCCAGCGGGTATTTCACCTGGTAAGGGTAGGAAGGGTCGAGTGCTTTTAATCTATCCGCCCACCACTGATCGGTTTCCGTAGTCAGGATGATATCAGGATTCACCTTTGCCACTACCTGCAGGTACTTTTCCGCTTGCCGATTGTGCATCAGCACATTGGCCGTGATGAACCGGATGACAACACCGCTGCCATCTCGGGCCGCACTCTCAACCTGCTCACCGGAAAGCTGCGTGTATGGAAGTATTCGATAGGTCTGGTACCCGACTGATAACAGAAGTGTTGAAATCATAACCGCCCGAAAGCGGCTCATTCGGCCCCCCCAAACCCACTGCAAACCAACCAGTACCATACCGAGAACCAAAATCTGGAATCGAGGGAAATCAAACCATCGAATCCACCAATCGCTCGATCGGATAAGGGGCAATACTGTTGAGACATCGACGATCAAAGCAGCAAATACCCATGCAAAGCCGATACTTTTTCGAATGATGTTATCCTCCTGCACGGAGATGGAGAATGGTGGCCTTCAGAACCGGCACCGATTTTCTGACTGCGATCCTGCTCAGACCTGCGATTAGATATCGATATAACATAGAAATCAATCCCGTCAAAACCGGAGAGATCTTCTTCACAGGGGAGCCATTACAGCCAAGAGCACTCCTGGGAAAGGATCGACCTTTATCGTCACTTTGCCTTTGGACGGAACCAAAGCGAGGGAAAAAACCGGAGTGAAGGTGCTATCGTAGTCAAACTCTTGGAGTGGACGTACAAGTGGCAATTCCAGAAAGAACCATTAAACCTTACTTCTTCACATCCCATTTCCTGAGGTATGCTGTCTGTCCCAGAGTGGAACCCCGTTTTATCTCTTCACGGATCCGGTTCTCTCTCTCCAGGACATCAATGGCCCGGTTTGCCATCTCCATGGCATTGCCGCGCGGTACAACGACGACTCCGCTTTCATCGCCGATAATCCAATCGCCCGGTTCAACCTTTCTCCCGCAGACTTCAATGGGAACGTTGATTTCGCCAAAGCCCTTCGGCTCTCCTGCTGTGGGCGTAAAATACCGTGCATAAACCGGGAACTTGAGCTTGCGGATATCGTCTATGTCGCGCACAGCACCATCGATGATCACTGCCGCCACACCTTTGCTGATGCAGCTATGTGTTGCCAATTCGCCCCAGATGGCAATCTCTCCCTGGCAGGCGTCAACCACGAGAATATCTCCCTGTTTGGCATGGTCAATTGCCTGCACCGGCGCACTCCAGTCACCGTTGTAAGTTCTCACCGTAACAGCCGGTCCGGCAAATTTCAGGTCTCCCGGCGCGCCGACCCAGACCGGCTTCAAGCCCCGCAACTCACCGGTGCGGTGCATGGCGTCGCTGACATTGGCGGTACTCACCTTCATAAAAGCTTCCACCAGGTGCTCGGAATCATACTTGACGAATTCTTTGCTGACGATGGGCTTTCCGGACTTCAACGACTGGATGATCTTCCGGACAGATTCTTCCGGGCTGGCGGCTTTGTAGAGCGAACCGCCGACGATGATGATATCCGCGCCGGCTTCCCAGGCCTGGACTGCGGTCTCGCTGTTTAAGCCCCCGGCGGCAGATATCATGGCTTTGCCGGAGATTGCAGCGGCGATTCTTCTTACCAGCTCGACGGGCTTGATGCCCAGTACCTGCTGATCGAGTCCAACGTGGATATTGACAATGTCCACGCCCATTTTCTCCAGCTCAACAGCACGTTTTTCCGGGTCAGTGACCGAGATCAGGTCTGCCGCAATCTTCACGCCGTATTTCTTGGCCGCCAGCACCGCCTCGCTGATGCACGAGTCCGGTGAGCATCCCAGAACGAAAACAACATTAGCCCCCGCTTTCGCTGCCATTTCGACCTCGGTAGCGCCGGCATCCATGGTCTTCATGTCAGCACATATCGTCAATTGAGGGAATTTATCGCGCATTTCGCGGATAGCATTCATACCCTCGGATTTAATCAGGGGAGTGCCAAGTTCCACCCAGGCCTTGGAGTCATCTCTGGTTTCCTCGAGAATTCCCTTGACTGCCTCTTCGGCTATCCTGATCGCCCTGGGTAAATCGAGCAGGTCCAATGCAATCTGTATAGGCGGTAAGAGCGCCATCTCTTTTCGTTCCCTGATCCTATTCATTGTAACCTCCGGCTGTGAAACCAGTGGGAGCGGGAGTTATCAGCCTCCCGCTGTGTAAACGATCTCCTGAAGATCCATCCCGTAAAAACCTGCTGCTGAGACCCAGGTATCAGTGCGAAGCGTGGGGTTGTCGAACGCTCGAAGCCAGGAAAACCGCTCGAATGAACATTGATATTGCACGATGCATACCACACATGCGCAAAGTATAATTTGGACCTCATGCCGGAGGTTTGGGAGTTTGCGAAAAGGTCCGAGGGCTTCCAGATTCTTGAGTCGGAGAGAAATTGTGTCCCCTGGGGGGTTACAGGCGTGAATCCAAAATTGGACACGGCTCGGAAACGAATCTCGGTGGGAAGCGCGCCTGGTTACCGGAATGCTCTTGAGGCTATCACGATAATTTGGTCGCCATTGCCCGCAGACGTTTCAGCAAGGCGGGCTCGGGATAGCCGTCCGGCGGCAACGATTGCTCCTTCTGGAAGGCGCGAATCGCGGCCTGCGTGCGAGGTCCGGGTAATCCGTCCGCTGGGCCGGCATCGAAGCCGAACCGGTTGAGAAGCTGCTGCAGCTCCTCGATCTCGCCGCGCGATAGCGGCTCATGCGCCGCATCCCGGCCGCTCGCTATCTGCGGCAGTCCGGCGATCCGGTCCGCGAGATGGCCGACGGAGATTGCATAGTTGATGGAGCGGTTCCAGCGCATGATAACCCGGAAATTGTCGCAGACCAGAAATGCCGGGCCTTTATGTCCCTGCGGCAGCACGATGGAGCCTTCCATGTCCATCTCGGACAGGGCCAGGCCGTCGGTCCGCCGCACCCCAAGCGCTGACCACTCCGCCAGCGACTTTTTGCTGCTCATCGTGGCGAGCATCAAGTCGAAATCCGGCGGCAGACGCACCTCTCGGCCCCAGGTTTCTACCGGCCGCCAGCCCAGGTTGGAAAGGAAGTTGGCCGCAGAGGAGAAAGAGTCAGGCAGGCTGGACCAGATGTCCTTGCGGCCGTCGCCGGTATAATCCACGGCGTGTCCGATAAACGTGGAGGGGATGAACTGCATGTGCCCCATCGCCCCGGCCCAGGAGCCCGTCATCGCATCCGGCGAAATGTGGCCTTCCTCGATAATTTGCAGTGCGTCGAGAAGCTGCATCCGGAAAAAACGGGCGCGTCGTTGGTCATAGGCCAGCGTTGCCAGTGCGTCGATCACGCGGAAGCTCCCCAGATTATCTCCAAAGTTCGTCTCCAATCCCCAGAACGCGACGAGATAGCGCGGAGACACGCCGTATTCGGCATGGATTTTGTCCAGCAGGTCGCGATGCTTTGCAAGCAGTGCCTGACCGCGTCTTATCCGCTCGTCATTGACGCGCTGGTTGAGATAAGTCCAGAATGTCTGGATGAACTCCGGCTGGCGGCGATCGAGTTCGATCACGCGCATATCCGGCGCAATATCGCGCAGCGCCGCGTCCAACGTCGCATCGGAGATGCCTTTTCCTCGCGCCTCCTTGCGCAGCGTTTCCAGCCACTCCAGGAAAGGCTGCTCGGAAAACGGTTCACTCCCCGAATTCTTGCCGGCCTCTTCCATGGCCTGAGCTCTGCCCTGCCATGGCGCGAGCAACAAAGCCACACTGATCGCCAATACAAATCCCCCGCGCTTCGTCGCGCTCAGCAAAGTCATCCAAGCCTCTCCTGTCCATCTGACAGCGTAGGATAACGGTGACAATCGTCAGTATGCCCAAAAGCTGACGTCTGCGCCATAATCCTTCAATATCCATCAGCTCCTGATTCCGCACATCCCGAGTTCCGCCCGATCCGTCCATTCTTTCTATGTACAGTCATGAAATCCGATTTTTTTCTCCTGCGCATTGTGCGGTTGACCGGGAAGGTGCAGAAGCCCGGTCTCAAGGCAAAACCCGAGGTGGGGATCCCAGTTCGGGGCGGGCGGCGCCGGCGGGGTGAAGCAACTGGAAGCGGAAGGGCTGAGCGATCCGGACTGGTCCATCGGCATGGCAAAGCGCCACCCGGCCGCAGGCGCCTGCATGATCATGACCGAGTCGGAGGGGATCACGGAGGATGTACGTCGACACAAAAGAGTATCGAGGAATTTCCTTACTTGCTCGGCTTCACAGCCTTCAGCTGGATCCAGTCGTCCATAGCTTTCTTGGCAGCAATATGGTAACCCAGCGACTCAATTAACCGGGACACATCTTCGCTGATCTGTCCAGCCTTGACCTCCAGGCTCAGCTCGGGCTCACCGAGCATCTCTACGATCTTTTTTGTGTAGCTGACGACGAATTCGCCGTTGTCGATCAGCCTGAGCTTAAGTTCTACAGATTCCATGGTTGCACTCTACACATTCCCGTCCCTGGATGCAACGGATTTTGAATGCACAGATGTTCACACCGAAGGCTTCGTCAATTCGGCCAGCCGCTCCTTCAGCTTCAGGGGCAGGACGTCGTTGGCCGCTTCAAGGACGACCGCCGGTATTTCACCGGAGAGCCCTGCTGCGCGGCAGAAAACCTGAATTGCACTTCCTGAAAAATCAAAATAGTATATGAACGAAGGTGTCCGGACACATTGGAAAAGGACTGAATTCATCTCTCACAGAGTACACAGAGGCGCAGGGAAGAAGCGTGATCTCTTCCCTCTGCCTGCCCCGCCATAGCCTCGGCGACGGCGGGTGACTCTGCGCCCTCTGGCGAAGCGAGCGAGGGACACTCTTTGTTCCCTGTCAATTAGAAACGAAAGAGGAGGAAAGGACGATGATGAACGCCGAACAATATGAAGAGTCCCTTCGAAAGCTGAAACTCGATGTCCACATGTTCGGTGAAAGGGTGAAGAATGTGGTCGATCATCCGATCATCCGCCCTTCCATGAAGGCTGTGGCCAAGACGTATGAAATGGCCGAAAAGGAGGAGTATCAGGAGATCATGACGGCCCGGTCGCACCTCACGGGAAAGAGCGTCAACCGCTTTACGCACGTTCACCAGAACATAGATGACCTGGTGAAGAAGAGCAAAATGGGAAGACTGCTCGGCCGCGAAACCGGGTGCTGCTTTCAGCGATGCGTGGGCATGGATGCGTTGAACGCGGTTTCCATAGTCAGCCACAACGTCGATGCGAAATGGGGAACCGAGTACAACAAGCGTTTCCTGAAGTATCTCGCATACGTGCAGGAACACGACCTGACCGTGGACGGGGCCATGACCGATACAAAGGGAGACAGGTCTCTTCCCCCTCACAAGCAGCCCGACCCGGATGCCTTCCTTCACGTTGTGGAGAGGAGAAAGGACGGGATTGTGGTGAGGGGCGCCAAGGCCCACCAGACCGGCGCTGTCAATTCGCATGAGATCCTGGTCATGCCTACCCTGTCCATGAGGGAGGATGACAGGGAATATGCGGTATCTTTCGCACTTCCGAGCGATGCGGAAGGAATCCTCTACATCATCGGACGCCAGTCCTGCGACACCAGGAAGAGTGAGGAAGGGGCGCTCGACCAGGGCAATCTCCTCTTCGGAGGGCACGAGGCCCTTGTCGTTTTCGAAGATGTCTTTGTGCCTTGGGAGAGGGTTTTCATGTGCGGCGAATTCGAGTTCACGGGCGAACTGGTCGAGAAGTTCGCCGCTTACCACAGGCAGAGCTATGCATGCAAGGTGGGCGTAGGCGATGTGCTTATCGGGGCCGCGCAGGTGGCGGCCGAGTATAACGGCGTGGACAAGGCTTCCCACGTGAAGGACAAGATCATCGAGATGAACCATCTGAACGAAACACTCTATTGCGGGTGCGTGGCCTGCGCCTCGGAAGGGCATCGGGAGCAGAGCGGGACCTACTGTGTGGACATCCTGCTCTCCAATGTACACAAGCAGAACGTGACCCGGTTTCCCTATGAAATCGCCCGGCTTGCCCAGGACATTGCAGGGGGGCTCATGGTGACCATGCCTTCTGAGAAGGATCTGCGTTCTCCCGAAACGGGCAGACTCGTGGAAAAATACCTGGGAGCAAAGAGCAATGTCCCGACAGAACACCGGTTGCGGATCCTGAGATTGATCGAGAACCTGACTCTCGGGTCCGCTGCTGTGGGGTATCTGACCGAATCCATGCACGGCGCAGGCTCTCCCCAGGCCCAACGAATCATGATCTCGCGGACGGTCGACATGAGGGAAAAGCAGAGAGCGGCGAAGAGATTGTGCGGAATAGAATAAAATACCACATCTAGAACTTCTGTCTTGACAACTTCCAATATATGGTGGTATCGAGAACTCACTTCTAGGGCGGTGATCAGCCGCTCGTTTTTTGATGCCCACGCAAAAACCTTCTTTTCTAACCTTTGGCTATGAACCGGCAGCGGGAGACTCCATGTTCGAAGAGATCAAAAAAAGGGATGGCAGGGTAGTTCCTTTCGACTCCTCCAAAATCACGTCCGCCATCGCAAAAGCGGGAAAGGCGACCGATGAATTCGGCGAAAGGGATGCAAAGAAAATGACCCTTCGCGTCCTCACCCTGGCCCATGAACTGCGCCTCGGCGCGATTCCGGAGGTGGAGGAAATTCAGGACATCGTCGAGCGGGTTCTCCTCGATTCCCCCTTTTACAAAACCGCAAAGGCGTACATCCTTTATCGCGAGCAGCATGCCCAGATCAGGGCCATCGTTTCCAGCGCCGGCGTCGACATGGTGGAGGATTACATCCAGAAGCTCGACTGGAGGGTGAACGAAAACAGCAACATGTGCTACTCGCTCCAGGGACTGAACAACTACATCTCTTCCGATATCACCTCCGAGTACTGGCTGAACCGGATCTATCCTCCCGAGATCAGGGACGGACACAGGGAGGGGGATATCCATATTCACGACTTGAGCCTGCTTTCGGTCTATTGCGTCGGGTGGGATCTCCGCGATCTCCTGAAACAGGGGTTCAGGGGCGTTCAGGGAAAGGTGGAAAGCTCTCCGCCCAAACACCTCAGATCCGCGCTGGGTCAGATCGTGAACTTCTTCTACACCCTTCAGGGAGAAGCCGCAGGCGCCCAGGCCATTTCGAGCTTCGATACCCTTCTGGCCCCCTTTGTGCGGCACGATGGTCTCGCTTACCGACAGGTGAAGCAGTGCATCCAGGAGTTCGTGTTCAACATCAACATTCCCACCCGTGTCGGGTTTCAGACCCCTTTTACCAATATCACCATGGACCTGCTTCCCCCTTCCACCCTGAGCGGTTTGCCCGCCATCGTGGGGGGCAGGGAACAGAAAGAGACTTACGCCGAATTCCAGGCGGAGATGGACATGATCAACCGGGCCTTTGCAGAGGTCATGATCGAGGGGGATGCGGCGGGCCGGGTGTTCACGTTCCCGATTCCCACCTACAACATCACCCCGGAGTTCGACTGGGAGAACCCCAATTACGAGACCATCTGGAAAATGACAGGCAAGTACGGAATCCCCTATTTTTCCAATTTTGTGAACTCAGACATGTCCCCTGAGGACGCCCGATCCATGTGCTGCCGCCTCCGGCTGGACAACCGGGAGCTGTTGAAAAGGGGAGGGGGTCTCTTCGGGGCCAACCCTCTCACGGGATCGATCGGGGTCGTGACAATCAACCTGCCCAGAATTGCATACCTCTCCAAAAACGAGGAGGAATTCCTTGCCCGGCTCAAGGAGAAGATCGAGTTGGCAGCCCTCAGCCTCAGCATCAAGAGGAAGGTGATCGAGAAATTCACGGAAAAGGATCTCTATCCCTATTCCAAGTTTTATCTCCGGGAGGTCAAGGAGGGGACCGGCCTCTTCTGGAAGAATCATTTCTCCACCATCGGCATCATTGGGATGAACGAAGCCTGTCTGAACCTTCTCGGCTCGGGAATCGGCACCCCGGCGGGCCTTGAGTTTTCTTTGAGGACGATGGACTTCATGCGGGACCTGATCGCCGAAATCCAGGAAGCGTCGGGGGAGATGTTCAATCTCGAAGCGACGCCGGGCGAGGGAACTTCGTACAGGCTGGCGGTGCTCGACAAAAAGAAGAACCCGGACATCATCTGCGCCAATGAAGAGGAGTGCCGAAAGGGCGCGGCGCCGTTCTACACCAATTCGACGCAGCTTCCGGTGAACTATACCGATGACATCTTCGAAACCATGATGCTCCAGGACGAGCTCCAGGGGAAGTACACGGGTGGTACGGTGCTGCACATTTATCTCGGAGAAGAGGTCTCCGATCTCGATACGGTCAAGGGGCTCGTCAGGAAGATCGTTACACGATTTCGGCTTCCCTACTTTACCCTCACGCCGACCTTCAGCGTATGCCCTTCCCATGGGTACTTGAAAGGAAGACAGGACCTGTGCCCCACCTGCGATGCGGAAACGGAAGTCTATTCAAGAGTGGTGGGGTATCTCAGGCCAATAGTGCAGTGGAACGATGGAAAGCGGGCCGAGTTTTCCATGCGAAAGACCTTCAGCATAGAACAGGATAGCGATATCCGCCCGACCGGGGGAGAGTATTGGGACACCATTCCAGAAGGAAAGGCGCTGAGAGCGTAGCGGATTTCCGGCGCGCGGAGCGAGCCCTTGTTTCTAGGCGGTCTTCAAAAACATTCCCTCATCGATTTCCCGGGCAAGGTCAGTTGCGTCTGCTTCCTCTCAGGGTGCAACTTCAGGTGCCCCTTCTGCCATAACCCCGATCTCGTAACCGCCCGCGATCACCGGTCCGGCATGAGCGACCTTGATTTCTTTTCGTTTCTGGAGACTCGAAAAGGTCTTCTGGACGGGGTGGTCATCTCCGGGGGTGAACCGACCCTGGAGAAAAATCTGCCCGCAATCTGCGAGAGGATCAAATCCATGGGCTTCTTCGTGAAGCTCGATACAAACGGCAGTCGGCCCCATATGATTCGCAGTCTCATGGATAAGAAGCTTCTGGATTATGTGGCCATGGACATCAAGACAGATCCTGACGGATACGCAGTCCTCATGAACGGAAACGGGAGTGTCGAACCGGTCGTTGAAAGCGTGCGGGACATCATGGTCTCCGGCGTGGAATACGAATTCAGGACCACCTGCGTGAGACCCTTTGTGGATCCGGCTGTTCTGGGACGAATGGCCATGATGATCCGGAACGCCAAAAGATATGTGCTTCAGCCATTTCGCCGGGCTCGCATCCTGGCCCCAGAGTACTTCCACGATAAGCAACCCGGATACAACGCCGGGGAGATGAAGGAGCTCAAAGCTGTTGCAGAACCTTTTGTCCAGGAGTGTTTCATCCGCGGCTGAACTTTGATGGTCTCCCAAAGAAGTCATCCCCCCGGTCGAACCGGAATGCGAGCGAGTCCGAAACAGATTAGAAAGTCCCCGTGAGGGGGAAGATTGTCCGCGCTCCGCTTGGAGTCCCACCCCTTCGGGGCGGTGCCCATTTTCTCCGCGCTTCGCTTGGAGTCCCACCCCTTCGGGGAGGTGCCCATTTTCTCCGCGCTTCGCTTGGAGTCCCACCCCTTCGGGGCGGTGCCCATTTTCTCCGCAGCTTGCTGCAGGGGTGGAGCACCCGATGTTCAGCCATCGTATTTCGCACTCCTTTTCGCTTGACCGATACCCTGTCAAGCAGTTAGTGTTCGAGCCTGTTAAACTGAATCTGTGAAAACAACATAGTGAAAGGGATGCCATCCCGCAGGCAAGCGGTTCGTAGCTCTTTTCAATGAAAAAAATTCTGGTTGTCTATTACTCACAATCCGGTCAGTTGACGCAAATTGTTAGATCGGTCCTGGCGCCTCTGGAAAAAGAGCAGGGCTTTTCGGTCGTTTTTGAGGAATTAAGGCCGCGGAAGGAATATCCCTTCCCCTGGACCCGGCAAGAGTTCTGCGATGCTTTCCCTGAGTCTTTCCTGCAAATTCCTTGTGAACTCGAATCCCTGAAAATCAAACACGACGATGAGTTCGATCTGGTCATTCTGGCCTACACCGTATGGTATTTGTCCCCTTCCATACCGATTACGGCATTCCTGCAGTCGACTGAAGCAAGGACGATAATTCGCAACCGGCCGGTGATCACCCTGATCGGGTGCCGCAATATGTGGATTTCGGCACAGGAAACAGTGAAAAGCCGGTTGAATGCCATGGGGGGGGATTTGAAGGGGAATATCGTCCTGACGGATAGAACCAGCAACCTTCTTGGCATCGCCACCATTGCCTACTGGATGTTCAGCGGTAAAAAGGAACGTTTCATGAAAGTATTCCCCCGTCCCGGGATCTCTGATCAGGATATCAGGGATGCAGAGAGGTTCGGCCATATTCTGCTGGAGTCATGGCGTGATGCGAAACTTGACCTGAACCAGGAGAAACTGAACTGTCAGGGTGCCGTCAAGGTCGTTCCCTCTCTTATTTTTTTTGAACAAAGGATTCAAAAAGTGTTTTCCATCTGGTCCCGGTTTATCCGCCGGAAAGGCGGCCCGATGTCACCCGCGCGTAAGTTCAGGGTCCGGCTTTTCTTTTACTATCTGCTGCTGGCGATCATCCTGATTGCTCCGCTTGCGACTGCGGTTTCCGGCGTTGTGAGAATTTTCAGACGGGAAAAGATTAAAACCGCTGTTGAGTACTTTTCGAAAGGTTAACCACCACCCCAAAAGGGGTGGAAACAAACAGAGGATAAAGAGAATGGATGTTTTTATAAACGACGTTGCGGCATTCCTGCCAAACGAGCCGGTGAACAACGACGAGATCGAAGAGGTGCTCGGCAGGATAAACGAGATTCCTTCAAGCACCAGGAAGGTAATGCTTCGAAACAATAAGATCGAAATGCGCTACTATGCCATCGATCGATCGACAGGCCGGTTGACTCACACAAACGCAGAAATGACTGCCCTTGCCGTACGGAAACTCAAGCCATACGACAACTTTGAACTGAAAGAGATCGAATGCATGTGCTGCGGTACCACTACCCCCGATCTCCTGTTTCCCGGACACGCACTGATGGTGCTGGGGGAACTCGGTTTGACGGACTGCGAGGCGGTCACTACCGCGGGGATCTGCATCTGCGGCATGACGGCCTTGAAATTCGCTTTTCTCAATGTCGCGACCGGCTGCACCAAAAACGCCGTGGCGACAGGATCCGACTTGGCTTCATCCTACTCCCGTAAACAGTTCTTCACGCCGGGCGCCTTGCAGGACGTCGATCTCGAAAAAATGCCCATTCGCGCATTCGATGCCGAGTTTCTGAGATGGATGCTTTCCGACGGCGCCGGGGCCGTCTTCGTTTCAGGTGTTCGCAATACGGATCGCATCTCCCTGAAGATCGAGTGGATAGAGAACATCTCCTATGCCGGAGAACTCGAAACCTGCATGTACGCCGGTGGCGTAAAGAGAGAAGACGGTTCGGTAGTCGGGTGGCGAGACATAGAGTCGCTCGATCCGGCTGTCGCGGGGTTCAAGTTTCTGATCAAGCAAGATACCAAGCTGCTTGCCAGAGAAATCGTCCGCACGGCCACGCACCGAGCGCTCGCCCGCGTTATCCGCAAATACAATCTGAAACCGGAAGAGATTGACTGGTATCTGCCGCATTATTCTTCAGGTTATTTCCGGGATAAATTCTATAATGGAATGAAGGAGATCAATTTCGAGATTCCGTATGAAAAATGGTTCACCAACCTGGCGGCCAAAGGAAACACCGGAAGCGCTTCCATCTATATCATCATGGAAGAGCTCTTTCATAGCGGCCGGTTGAAAAAGGGTCAGAAGCTGCTTTGCTTCATCCCGGAAAGCGGCCGGTTTTCTCATTGCTACATGCTGCTGACGGTGGTGTAGGCGGAGAAGGGGGGTAAAACTGCGGCAGCACTGCCTCCGCGGGATGTATAAGGCTCTTTTCGAGGCTGAAAGTGACGATATAGGCCTTGAACCTGTCTCTGGGAGGTTAAGACCGATCAATCAGGAACCTCTGTTTTTACGGGTAAAGTGACAATGAAGGTGGAGCCCTTGCCGGGTGTGCTTCTCGCGGTAATCGTCCCGCCGTGGCGTTCCACGATCTTTCTGCAAATGGCGAGGCCCATGCCTATCCCCGAATATTCATTCCTCCCGTGGAGACGTTGAAAGGGCTGGAAAATCTTTTCCATGTAGCTCTCATCGAACCCGATACCGTTGTCCTCCACAAAGATGCGTCGTGTCCCATTTCCTTCTCCATAGATTTTTATCACAGTCTTGACCCCGGGCCTGTGGTACTTGACTGCATTGGCGATGAGATTCTGAAACAGCTGCCGCAACTGGTTTGGGTCGCCCGCTACGGTCGGAAGCGGCCCAATCTCCATGTGAGCTCCGAGCTCCCGGATTGCAATTTCCAGATCACTTGCCGCGTCCTGAACGATATCCTCCAGGTTCGTCTGTCTGAAGTCCTCCCCTTTTGTCTCTATGCGCGAATATCTGAGAAGTGCTTCGAGGAGCTCCTGCATCCGAGTTGCGGCCCCTGTCATGCGTGACACATAATCACGCTCCTGCGCTGTCAGGCGATCGGCGCTCTTTTCCCTGAGGAGAGATCCAAAGGCCTGGATCTTTCGGAGCGGTTCGCTGAGGTCGTGGGATGCGACAAAGGCAAACTCCTGAAGCTCACGATTGAGCTGAACCAGCTCCTCGGTCCGTTCCTTCACCCTGAACTCCAGTTCATCGTGGGCTTTGAGAAGCTTCTCCTCCATCCGTTTTCTCTCTGTGATGTCCTGCACCGCCCCGGCCATCTCCAGGGGACGGCCCTGCCCGTCAAACCGGATCTCCGCATGTTCCGTGACGATTCTCTCCGCACCGTCCCGGCGGATAATCCGATGCTCGATCTGGTAAGGCCGCTTCTCCTTCAAGGCCTCCGCAACCGCGCTGGCGACTCGCTGCCGGTCATCCGGATGCACATGCGCCCGGAACAAGTCGTTCGTCACCTCGATGGAATCCGGTTCATACCCGAAGATCCGGTAAACCTCGTCAGACCAGTGCAACGGGTTTTTGTCCATGTCATCGAGATTGTTTAACTCTATTTCCCATGCGCCGAGGCTTGCCATTGCTCCAGCCTGTAACATCATGGCTTCACTGCGTTTCATGGCTTCCTCAGCCCGCTTTCGCTCCGTGACATCCAATTTGGCTCCAATCATGCGGGCGGGGGTGCCGTCTGCGAGGTAGGTGATTCGGGCTTTGACCGCCATCCAGCGAACCTCGGCCGTGTCTGCACGCAGGATACGGTGTTCGAATTCCACCTGAGGGCGCTGTTCCCGAACCCACTGTTGGAACCGGGATTCGACTTCGGTTCGATCATCGGGATGAAGGTGTTTGGCCCATCCCTCATAGTTGCCTTCGAAACCCCCGGCAGGAATGCCGAAGAGTTCCTCCAGTTGCGTGGTCCAAATCAGTTTGCCGCCTATCATATCCCAGTCAAAAATCCCGATATGCCCGGCGTGTTGGGCGAGTATCAGGCGATCGCGGCTTTCACGCAGCTCCGCCCAGGTCTCTTCCAACACCCGGCGCTCCTCCTGCTCTCGCCGAGAAAGGCCTATATATTCGGCGAGGAGACCGAACATGATCACCAGGTAACTGCTCGTGGTCAATATTCGGCTCAGATACCACCAGAGATCATACCGATTCGCGCCGATGATGAGCATCAGGACAGCGCAGGCGCATGCCATCTGGCCGAGGGCAACGTAGGAGAGAAGGGAATTGCCCGAGAGGAGATAACTTCGCGTGGAAAGCACGAGACCTGCGGCGAATATGGCCAAAGCGACCCAATGAAACCCCAGGAAGGCCGGAGTGAAACCCCCGTTCGGTCTTACTGTAAGGGGAAGGCTGTGGGTGAAGCACAGAAAGAGGATGTGAATGGACGCGGCAAAAAAGATCCAGCCGGCCAGCGACAAGAGCAATCGTCCAACTCTCATCCGCTCACGAGGCCGGCGAGCCAAAGCAGCGGTCAGCAAGAAAAAGGCCAGCAGGGTCTGGGCCATGATGGCCATCCATCCCGAACCGCTGGGCAGATTTCCCAGGATCGACAAACCGCCGGGCGTAAGGCCCGGCCAGGTCAGAACGTGGAACACGAGACCCACTGCGAGGACGACCGATGCCACACCAACCCAGTAGGAGACGGGGCATAGCAAAACGTGGAAACGGGAGAAGGCGAGAAAGGCCACACACATGGCGGCCACCAGGAGAAAGGTGTTCACCAGGGGTACGAACCAGGGGATTTCCACCGTGATTGGACCTGCGCCCCTGTAGAGAAACATGGTCCCAATCAGCAGGGCCAGCAAGATGGCCGCGCCGGGAATGGAAAGGAGTAAGGGGTCCTTTTCCCACCCGCTCCTTTTTGGTTTAGCTTTTCTCATGAGTCGATCCGGGGAGGTTTTCCTCTTATTTGTCGGAAGGACCGAATGCCTTATTTCAAACAATATAAATACGGTAACGAGACAAGTCCTTATTTAAAGGCAAAAAGCATGGAAGATCTCAGCGGGGTTGGGGGGGTGAAGGAAGGGGTGACATTGGCCTTGGAACAGGCGGATTTTCTCTGAGCAGAACCAATACGGCCGGTCAGCTTCCGGCGCCGATTTCAGGCGACCACTTGGCTCTCCCACTCACGGAGGAAGTGAGCGATATCTGCCGGATTCGATGCTGCAAGGACCTCTTTTCTCCATTGATCGTCATTGGCCGTTCGGCTGATCGCGCCTAACATAGCCACATGGCTGTCGGGGCTCGAAACAGGAGAAAGCAGGAAGATCATGATTCTGAAGCTGCGACCCGCCTCCGGATCATAGATGCCCGACCTTCCGACTCCGAGCCCTACAATCGGCCGCTCTATGCCGCGGACCCGGGCGTGCGGAACAGCGACATCCTCACCCAGGAAGGTTCCCCCCTGCCTTTCTCGATCGAGGAGCGCATTCCATGCCGCCTCGCAAATATTTGATTTGGCCCGGCAACATGCATTCATCAAGTGTCGGATTGCAGATTCCTTGTCGATGGGTTCGTCCCACATGAGAATGGGAATATGACCTGGATGGGACCCCTCCAAAGACGGCGCAGCCTTTTCCGCTTTATCAGAAACCTCCATTTCACTCTTTGTAACGGTTATTGGGGCAGGTCCGTGGACCTCTCCTATGGCCCTGGTATCGAGGACCACAATAGTGACGCTACGGCTCTCTGCGATCAGCCTTTCCGCGACACCGCCCTGTCCCAGCAACCGCTTCATAAGGGGCGGTTTCTTCGCGGGTGTGCCGATCACGATATGACCAACCCGGTACTCCTTTGCGAACTGCAGGATGGTCTTGACCACATCCTCGCCCCTGTAAGTGAAAACGGTCGCGCCCAGCTGCTGAGCGAGGGTCAGGGTGTTGGAGAGTATCCGCTGCGTTTCGGCATCGATGACCGTGGGCCTTTCCGAGGGGGTTTGAACATAGACAGCATACCAGTTGCGATTCAATCGACCGGCCAGGCGCGAACCGTAGCGCAGAAGGGCATCGCTGTTCGGGCCTCTCGAGCTCAAGCAGACCATGACCTGATCAGGATTGGTGGGTACTTCTTCCTCGAGCGGGTCGCGGTGACGGGAGTCGATCTGCGCCGCCAACTCCCTCAGTGTGAGTTCGCGAAGCTGTTCAAGATTTGTCGACTTAAAGAAACCGGCTAAGGCCGCATCGATATTCTCTTTGACATAGACCTTTTTTTCCTTGAGACGCTGCCGCAGGTCTTCAGTCGTGATGTCCACACTCACAATCTGATCCGCCTCGGATACGATGCGGTCAGGAATGCGTTCTCGAACTCTGACACCGGTAGCGCGCTCGACAGTTTCATAAAGGCTTTCCATGTGCTGGATGTTCACGCTGGATATCACATGAATCCCTGCCGAGAGTAGCTCTTCCACATCTTGATAACGCCTGGGATTCCTGCATCCAGGAACGTTCGTGTGGGCGAGATCATCGACAAGGACGACACTCGGGCGACGAGCGAGGATTGCGTCGAGATCCATTTCCTCGATTTCGATCCCGCGGTAGACGATCCGCCTGCGGGGAATCCATTCAAGGCTGTTCAGGAGGGGTTCCGTTTCCTCCCTTCCATGGGTTTCGACGAAGCCGGCTACAACGTCAATGTTCTCCTCCCTGAGGCGACGGGCTTCCAGAAGCATCTGGTAAGTCTTTCCGACTCCGGCGCAATAGCCCAAATAAATCTTCAGCTTGCCGCGCCGTGAACGGCGGATCATGTGCAGAAAGCTGTCAGCGCGATTGGCCTTCATTCCTCTTTACCGCCTGTTGGTGCCGAGGGTAGGGTGAAATGAAAAATCGAGCCCTTTCCGATCTCGCTTTCGGCGCCGACCACACCGCCATGAGCCTGGATGATCTCCTTCACGATGGCAAGTCCCAAGCCGACGCCGGATTGATCCTTCTGTCCCGGCACCCGATAGAATTGATCGAATAGATGGTGCACGTGCTCGGCCGGAACCCCCGAGCCGGTGTCCTTAACCGAGAAAAGGACGAATTCCTCTTCCACGAGGGCCCGGATTGTAATCGTGCCCCCGGGGTTTGTGAACTTGAAGGCGTTGGAAAGGAGATTGGCAAAAACATGGTTCATTCTTGTGGGCTCTGCCATCACATCAGGAAGGTCCTCCGGGACGGCGTTTATTATCGCGATACCCTTGTCCTTTGCCTCCACAAGGAAAGGCTCTACGGCATCGCGCGCCAGCGCACGTGGTGAAACAGGTTCTGTTTTCAAATGCGTCTTGCCTGATTCGATGCGGCTGAGGTCCAGAAGATCGTCCAGAATGGTTACCAACCTGTCGGTATCTTCTCTGGCGGCCATAAGGAGCTCGACCTGCTTCTCGTTCAGGCTTCCGATTTTTTCTTCCAGCAGAAGATGAATGGACATAAGAAGGGAACTCACGGGTGTCCTGAGTTGATGGGAAACAATCGATACTACACTTCGCTTGAGTTCCCTCTGCTCACGCACTTGTGTCACATCCCTCAGAATGAGGGCCGTACCCGCAGGCTCACCGAATCCGGGCTTTACCGGAATCGGAACCGCCAGAGGCTGGAAAAAGTGCTCACGGTTTTCGATAAACTTTTGGATAATTCTACCGTTGTCGTCACGCTCCACAATGTGCCCCTTCTCGATAGCGCTCCGCACGAGCTTTGGAAGCCACTCATAGCCGAGGTCGCGCACATTCACCCCGCGCCTGAGCCCGAAGTGTTGTTCCGCCGTTTCGGTGGAGACCTCAATCCGCCCATCCATGTCAAGCAGGGCAACGGCTTCCGGCAAGGCTCTGAACACCTCCTCGGTGGCGCGGCGCGTACGCTGCAGACTCATCCGATTGCTTTTCCGGACCTGCCGCAGTGCTGCTGCCATCTCGTTGAAAGATTCGGAGAGTCGGCCGATCTCGTCGTGAGATCCAGTTTCCAGAACCAGATCCAGATTTCCTTGCCGGATTTCATTTGTGGACTCGATGAGCCTCTGTATGGGCTTGAGAATCCATCGCCGGGCCATATAGCTCAATAGGGCGGCAATGAAGATACACGCAATAATGGAGGTCAGCATGCGGCGGTGAGCCGATGCCGCCTGACGACGGGCAGCATCATTGGCCTCACTCATGTTTGCCTGATTCATGTCCAGGATGTGCTGGGCGAGTTCTTTAATGTCCTGGAACAGGGGCAGGAGCGTTGAGAAATATGTCGCCTGCCGCTCCTCCAGGGGGAGAGAAACGTTCGTAACTTTTGGAATGTCTTCGATGAATTTCTGGAACAGCGCCTGAATTCGCTCGGACTTTTCCCTTTCGCCGGGAAGCGTAATGTTGCCAAGCTCCGCATTAAGGGCGGACAGAAAGCGGATTCTATTTTCCTCAATCAAACGGTTGCCTTCCACCGGCATCCCGGCGAAGGAAAAAAGAAGGCCGCTGTCTATCCGCTCCAGCGCTTCCTTCATATCCTGTGAGACGACTACGCTGCGATAGTTCTGGCGCAGGATGACGTCTATCGACTTGCCAAGCTGATTGATCTGGGTCATCGTCAGAGCACCCATAAGGATGACGATAGCGACCAGGCCGCCTAACCCCAGCATGAGCTTTTGTCGTATACCGATCACGATAATCTTCCCAATGCAGGCCTTCGGCCTCAGATAAATTCGAATATCGAAATCCGAAATTCGAAACAAATTCAAAACACAAATTCTCGAATGTTCAAAACAGAAATTCCAGAGAGTCCAATCGTCTCGGTCATTTGAAGTTGGAACATTCGATATTGTTTCGGGATTTCGTGCTTCGAATTTCGGATTTTCAAATCCCCCTCAAGGATGTTACAACTTGGACGCCAATGCCCGTAAAGTACAAATGATCCGCCCTCCAGTCAACAAAGCGCTGCCTTTCTACAAAACATTCACGGGAGATACCTCCTGCATACATTCCCAACATGACTTAAGCAGCTTTCAAGAGGCGCCGGGTATCTCTCCCCATCTTCAGGATACTGACGATAATGACGATAAACTCCAGCCTGCCTAGAAACATGGCGATCGTCTCGGCCCATAGGGCGGCGTCATGCATGGTGGCGGAGGTAACGCCGGTCGACAGCCCCACTGTTCCGATTGCGGAAGCGAACTCGAAAAGGGAATCACGGAGGGAGTATCCGCATGCGCAAAGAATCATGACCCCTGCTAAAAAGGTGGTGAGGTAGAGAAAAACGAAGACGGTGATCTGGCGGGCCCGGGCGTCTTCCACGAACACTTGCCGATTGCCTTCCCACACGGGACGGATCATGACCGCCGTCCTGGGCAGGAACGGCCTCCTGAACTCCCAGACCATCAGCTTCCAAAGCATATAGATTCTGAATTGCTTGATGCCGCCGGCTGTCGAGCATGTGCCGCCGCCGATCAGCATGAGCATAATCAAGACAAGCACGGCAAGGGGGTCCCACTTTTCATAGGAAACCGTTGAAAACCCGGTGGTGGTGAGGGCCGTCACGGTCTCGAAGACGGCAACCCGGAGAGCCTTGCCCATCAAAAGATAAAGCCTGCTACAATTGAATAGGAACAGGGCTGCAATTGACAGGGGAATCATCACGGCCATAAGGCGGACCTCGCCGTTTCGGAAAAAGGAGCGGAGGTTTCCCTGCAGCAAAACCCAGGCGGTGACGAAGCTGAGATTTCCGAGAAGCATCAAGGGAAGGGTCACGGCCTCCACGGCTACCGAATCCCAATAGCCGATGCTTTCCGCCCGGGTGGAAAAACCTCCGGTAGAAACGGCCGCAAAGGAGTGATTTACGGCATCAAAAAGATCCATGCCCGCGAGCCTGTAAGCCACGATTCCGGCAAGGGCATATCCGGCATAGATGATCAAAACCAGCCTCGCCGATTGCCGGACTTGCGGGACGAGTTGATCGCTTCGCCCTTCGGCCGAGGAAATCCCGACCCCCGTTGGCCCCACGATCGCAGACATCATGATAATGGCCAGACCGGCGCCGCCGGCCAGTTGCATCGTGCTTCGCCAAAGCAGGATTATCGGACCGGCGGTGATCACGTCCACCACCGAAAGGCCCGTGGTTGTCCATCCGCTGACGGATTCGAAGATCGCCCGTGAGAAATCCATGTTCAGCGCTTCCGCGATGGGCCAGGCCGAAAAGAGGATAACCACGATCCAGCTTATCAGAACGATCACACCCCCTTCCTGAGTCGTAAGGGGCGAGGATAGTGAAGCGCGAAAGAACCGCCACAGGAACAAACCCAGAATACCGAGGGTGAATGCAGGAATCACAAAGGTCCACAAATGTCTCACTTCCTGCGGATAGGCGAGAATGGCCAGAAGGGGCGAAAACATCAACACCCCGGACAGGGAGAGGATCGCGCCCGTGTAGGAGAGGATCGCGCAGTAGCGTTGTCTTAAGAATTCTTTTTCCCGCAAGGCACGTTTCCTATCGTTTTTCACCAGTGAATGATCTCACGACCGGGCCATGGTTTTCCGGCAGCGTGATGAGCACCACACGGTCGCCCTCCAGCAATTGAGTGGCCCCGCGGGGGACGATCGCTCGATGATCACGGATGACCACCGCAACCAATCCATTTTCCTGAAGCGCAATATCCTTCAGAAGCTTGCCCGCCACAGGCGAATCGGCATCGAGGACAATCTCGGTTACGTTGACCCGGCCTTCGCCGACGGGGAGAAGATTTGTGATTTGCTCCAGAGAGGCCCTTTGCTCGATCAGGCTGCTGATAATGAGTGTCGTTGAAAAGGCGTGCACCCCCAGTTGCTCGAAAACCTCGGTATTGTCCGGATCGTTCGCCAATGCCAGAACTCGGGGAACGCAGTACTGCAGCGAAGCGAGCTGAGAGATCACGAGGTTGTCCTGGTCATTGGGGGTCATGGCAAGTATCACGTCCGCTCCCATTGCCCCGGCTTCCTGGAGGATTTCGGGGTCGCTCCCATCCCCGCAAACGACCGTAGCTTTCAGCCGGCGGGCAAGCTCCGCACATTCTTCCCGGCTGCGGTTGATAAGGACTACTTCATGACCCTTTGCAGCGAAGTTCCGGCACAGGAAATAGAGCGTCTTGCCTTCGCCGATGATAAGTACTTTCATGTTCTCTCTCCCCTTTTGTAAGCCTCAGAATGTCGAATAACGAACATCGAATGTCGAAGTGAATACCTCATCATTCTGCGGTTCCTTGTTCGATATTCAAAATTCTCCGTTGTCTGCATAATTCTTTCCCTAAGTTCCAGATACCTCCCCTCCCCCGGTGGGAGGGGCTGGGGGAGGGGGGCTCTCAATCACAAGTTCGCCGTGGATCGCGGCAAGGAAGACATTTGCGGCCAAAGACGTCGGGCAGACGGTTTCGATTCCAAGTCTTGCATAGACCTGTTCCCGCCTGGGATCGAAGACCCTGGCCGAGACCTGAGGGACTCGAAAGATCTTACGGGCTACCTGTGCGACCATCAGGTTGACGTTGTCCTCGTGGGTTGTGGCGATCAGGACATCGGCCTGGGGGAGTTTTGCCTCCTTGAGAACAGAGAGGTGGGAGGCGTCGCCTTCAATGCGGAAACCGCTGAAATCCGGAGAAAGAGCGCCGAATGCGGACTCATCCCGGTCGATAACCACGACCGCATGTCCCTCCAGGCTCAACCGGTTGGCCAGATCCGATCCAACACGGCCGCAACCGACGATCACGATGTACAGATTATTCTTCATTTCCTCCCTCTTTCTTGCTTACGGTGCGGGGTGCGTTTCTTCTCTCTCAGCCTGGTCAAGGGATTCGGCCGTGTTCAGATTGACCCTCGCCGGCTTGTAAGCAGGATCGATATCCAGGGCTGCGCGAAAGAACCTCATGGCCTCCGGCAGATCCCCCTGGATCTCCAGGAGAACACCTGTCAGGTCGTACGGTTCCGGCCGGCCGGGATCAATAGCCATGGCCTTTCCTATGGCGCGGCGGGCATCCTCGAACTGCCTGTCCGTTATGTAGCGATTCGAGAGGCTGATCCATGTTTGGTAATCTTCAGCGGTTTCCTCGGTCAGCGCCTCCCGCTCAAGAACCTGCGTTACAAGCCCACGGATTTCTCTCGGGCTGAAAGGTTTCTGGATAAAATCGGCCGCTCCGAGCTTCATGGCCTCGACCGCCGACTCGATGGTTCCGTGGGCAGTGATGATGATTACGCGAGCCTTGGACCACCTTTCTCGAACCCGGCGCAACACTTCCATGCCGTCCATCCCGGGCATCTTCAGATCCAGGAGAATCAGGGAGAAATCCTCTTCCTGAAGCTTTTGAAGCGCCTCTTCGCCGTTCACGGCCGTTCGGATCTCCACACCCAGGGATTCGAGCGATTGAGAGAGGGTCAGGCGGATATTTTTTTCATCATCCACTACGAGGATCGGCGCTTTTACACGGTCGCTCATTTTTTCAGGCAGCTTACAGGGATTCTCCTCCTGAAACTTCCGGATCTTCATCTCGGTCTTCCGGATGGCCGCTTCTATATTGGCCAACTCCTGCAGGTAACGTTCATGGATGTGGTTAAGCTCTTCGGGTTGATCCGATTTTTCCGCCGATCTCAGGTTTGATTCTCTTATCGTCTTTGCAAAGTTCCTCTTTTCGTGCAGTTCCTTGAGGGATTGCCTGAGGAGCAGCAAATGAGAACATTTTAGTTCGGGGACTTCTCCATTTTCTTTCTTTTCCATGGCATTCCTCTTTTTTCTCCGCACGACCTCGGACCGTGCAGAATGTTCCGCTGAATGCCGATAGAGCAATGGTCGTGCCATAATAAAGAGTTGAAATTCAATAGGTTACAAGCTACCAAGTACAGAAGAGATTGCAAAATGAAAGGCAGGCATATAACGGCCCTTGCAAAAGGCAAGGGGGGGCAGCTGAAAGATATTAATCTGGTCAGCCACTGAAAACCTGGTTCTGTGGGCCAGGTCGGTGGCAATCGGCTTTGCCTGAGGAATTGATCCAATAAAATTCGAAATCCGAATATCGAAATCCGAAAAAAAATTTAAAATCCAAATGTTACAATGTTCAAAACAGATGAGACGGATGAGGGCTTCAGCAACTCATGTATTTAGGGATCACCAATTCCTAACTTTTGGTCATTTGGGTTTTGATCATTTGATATTTTTTCGGATTTCGTATTTCGTGCTTCGGATTTCAAGAGTCATCTCTTCCAGGGTTATTCCAAAGCCGGCCCTCTGGAACCGGATCTTTACTTGTGCCTTCGTGTCTTAGTGGCCGAATTCTTATTCTAAATGCCGTAGGTTTTGCGTTTCCGCCAGAGGGTGGCCTGATCAATTCCCAAGATATCCGCCGCCTCCTGGAGCGAGGAAGCAGCAGCAAGCACTCTCCGGATGTGGAGTTCTTCAACTTGAGCAAGCGGCACTCTGTCCCCCAAGGCAGGGGCCCCCCGAGTGCTTCCGGCAATAGGCGCAGGCAAATCTTCTTTGGAGATTCTTTCGTCTCCTCCGAGGATTACTGCGCGCTCCAGTGCGTTTCGCAGTTCCCTGAGATTGCCCGGCCAGGGGTAAGTCTGGATAGCATCGGCGGCCTCATCCGTAAGGCCGAGTACGGATTTATGATTTGCTCGGTTGAAGAAGAGCAGAAAACCGGAGGCCAATGGCAGGATGTCCTCCGGACGCTCTCGAAGGGGTGGCACCACGATGCTGATAACGTTTATCCGGTAGTAGAGGTCCTGACGGAATCTGCCGGCGGCGACCGCCTGTTCAAGATCCGCATTGGTTGCGACAATGATACGTACGTCCGCTTTTCGCGGGGTCGGGTCGCCCACTTTCTCGTACTCCCGGTCCTGGATGAATCGCAGCAGCTTGGATTGAACAGAAGGAGCGATATCCGCGATCTCGTCCAAAAAGAGGGTGCCGCCCTCGGAAAGCGCTATTCGACCGGGATTGTCTCGAACCGCACCGGTAAAGGCGCCCTTGACATGACCGAAAATTTCGGTTTCCAGAAGATCAGGCGGTACGGCAGGGCACGAGACGACTACAAAAGGTTTCTTTGCCCGCTCACTCCAGAGGTGAACGGCACGAGCGAAAACCGATTTGCCGGTGCCGCTTTCGCCCTGGAGCAAGATTACGGCTTCAGATTGGGCAGCCTTCTTTGCCGTTTCGATCGCCCTCTGCATGGAGGAATTCTGACTCTGAAAGGTGGGCTGCGGATCGAGCCTCTTAATGTCGTCTTTGAGAGAAGAGATTTCCCGTTCCAGCGCCCGAATCCGGGCAACCTTCGTTGTCAGTACCCTTATTTGATCAGGCGTGAAGGGCTTGGCAATGTAATCGGCGGCGCCCGTCTTCATGGCCTGTACCGCCGTCTCAATAGTCGCGTAGGCCGTGATCACAACGATCTTTATCCAGGGCAACTCGGCAAGAAGTTGCGGGATCAGATTCATACCGTCTTCGTCACCCAATCGAAGATCCACGAAAGCCATATCGAATGAATGCCTTTTAGCCTCTTCGACTGCGTCCCCCGGGTTGCTCACGGAAGTAACGGCGTGGCCTTCTATCGAGAGACAGGTAGCGAGGGTCTTCCGGATGTTAGGCTCATCATCCACGATCAGGATATGGAGGGTTCCTGGTTTTATTTGATTAGCGTCCATAAGCGCCCATGAATGCAATAACCCCGAGTCCTTACATGATGCTGAAGGGTGTCCAAGAACTTGCCGTGGTCCGGCGACCCCGGCAGAAGGCGCCGGCAGAACGGCAGAAGACAGAGAATAAACTCATTACGGGAGTGTCGAAGAAAATGCAGCCGATTACCGGTGCCTGCTTGTCGCCGCTATTTCAGACAAGCGCTGCTCAGAATATCTTCAAATGTTTTCAGAAGGGCCTCTTTCTCAGGTGACTTCTCAAATTCCTTGAGCCATTCTCTCACATAGTTCCTGTCAATGCCCGGATTCTTCACGATGAGAGAGCGTACATCCTCCAAATCCCTTGGCCTCCCGGCAAAAACTTTGTGAATGATCACATCTTCAACAGCGGCAAACATGACCCTTGTTCCGCCCAATAGAGCCGGGGTTGCCCTCGCTATGGCTTGCCTTTCATAGGGTCTGAAGGAGAATATGAAGTCGATCCTGATCCCGCTCTCCTTGTCCAAGGCCGGCAGGACATAGGTCTTTTCAACGAAGGCCTCGAAATCGTCAGGAATGATCTCAGCGCCAATGGATTTGACTGCTTGAACGACCACATCGAGGCTCCCGGTGTCGACGCCGAGAGTAATGTCTATGTCTTTGGTCATTCGAGGGGTCCCGTGGAAAAGGACAGCCTGGCCCCCAATGATGATGTAAGGCAAGCCGGCGCGATCCAGCCCTTCCGCAATTCTTGAGATCAACGCCTCAAACATCATTCAGTATCTTCGCAATTCTGATGTCCACCTCTATACCATCGAGAGGATCTTTGAGGGGCAAGACACCGAGCTTACACCCTTCGTCCCACATGGCATCCAGCATCCGCAGCGCTGTGGCATAATCCAGGCTTTCCTTTTTGAGTTGCTCATCGTTGAACCCTGCAAGCAATTTTGCATCCTTGATCATAATCTTTCACCGCGGTGTTCTGTTCGCACTCCAATACTAACATGCGGAATTCTCATAAACAATTGCTTTCTCTATACGGATGGGTGACGGACAGCGAAAGCCTCTTCAAGGCCATCAAGTAGCTGTCACGGGAAGATGCGGGAGGGGGGTGGCCTCGCGACAGCGGGCGGGGCTCCCCTCCCATCCATTTGTGCCGGAGCCTGGCCGCGTTGTCTGGCAGTTCTGGATTCCCGCCTGCGCGGGAATGACACATCAAGAGTTCTGTCATTTGTCATCTGATGTAAGCGTTTCGAACTGCCAGGATGTGCCGGCAAGTTCGGAGCTTGTGTGTGCCTGGTGGATCGCAGAAAAGCAGTTGGTTGAAATGCATTTTTCTTGACAGAATTTCTGAATGTTAATAATTGTCAGACAAATTAAACCATCCGGTATTTCCATGGCCCACGCACTCCAGCTGTTCAAGCCGATCCGGGGTAAAAGGACCTTTGAAGAGATCTCCAGCGAGATCAAGAGACTCATCTTCGACGGCGTCCTCAAGCCCGGTGACAAGCTTCCATCCGAGATTGAGCTTGCGAGGATGTTCGCCGTTGGACGCCAGTCGGTGCGCGAGGCGCTTCGGCTTCTTGAGCTGTCGGGATTTCTCAACATACGCCGGGGAGTAAAAGGGGGTCCCGTAGTTGAAGACACCCTGTTCAACAAAATAGGAAATCTCTTCCTGAATGCCTTCAAGTTCAAGAAGATATCCCTCGAGGACCTGACCAAAGCCAGGATTGAGATCGAGAAATCCGTTCTCCTCTATGCCATTGAGAATGCGGACGCTGAAGATTTGAAAAGTCTGAAGGACAACATTCGAAAAGCGAAGAGCACTCTCAGGAAGGGAAATCCGGCCTTTGAAGAGAACATCGATTTCCACAGGCTGCTTGCCAGATCGTCCAAGAACCACGTCTTTCTCCTGGTGATGGAATCCATTCTGGCAGTGCTCTCCGATTTCACAAGCCGGGTGAACGACGTGGGTCTCGACCGATCCAGAGAAGTCACACTCTGCCATGAGAAGATCTTGAGGGCAATACAAGCGAAGGATAGAGAAGAGGGTACCCGGGTTCTGGAAGAGCACCTCAATGAGGTTCGGAGAATTCTCGTTGAGGATTAGCGGGTCTCCGGCAATTCAGACCCCATTATTCGTGAAGACGTGGAGGAGCGCGTGAAAGAAAAAAGGATACAGACGGATGTCTTGTGTGTGGGTGCAGGGATTGCGGGATTGATGGCGGGGATCAGGGCCGCGGAGAAGGGGGCCAGAGTGATCCTTGCCGAGAAAGGCCATGCCCTGCATAGCGGGCGAGGACGCGGCGGAAACGATCACTTCTGGTGTTACATCCCGGAGATTCACGGCCCGGATCTGGACCTCTTCATGCGGGAGTGTCTGAAGGGGCCTAAGCTGAAAACAATGCAGTCAGGCACAGCGTCCCGTGTGCTGCGCGCCTTCCTGGAAAAATCCTTCGATATCGTGAAACTGTGGGACGATTGGGGAATTCCCATGAAATACCAGGGAAGGTGGGAATTTGCCGGTCACTCTTTTCCCGGGGATGTCCTGACTCACTTGAAGTATGCGGGAAGGGACCAAAAAAAGATCATGATTCAAAAGGCGCTCGATCTGGGCGCGGAGATCGTCAACAGGGTCATGATCTTCGATCTCCTGAAGGCTGGTGATAGCGTTATCGGCGCCATTGGAATCGATACGCGGGAAGATTCCCTGGTGGTGTTTGAAGCCAAGGCGGTGGTGCTCGGCACCGGCTGCCTGGACCGGTTGTACCCGCCCCCTACACCTGCCTGGATGCCGAGTATCCCCGGCAACCTGACGCTGACCGGCGACGGCCGTGCCATGGCCTACAGGGCAGGCGCCGATATCGTGGGTCCGGAGATGCCCAAACGGCACGTCGGCCCCCGGTATTTCAGCCGCTTCGGACAAGCCACCTGGATAGGCGTTCTCCGGGACCCCCAAGACAAACCCATCGGACCCTACGTCACCAGGCCGCACCGGGTGTACGGGGATATGACCCCGGAGGTAAAAGGGGTCTACCTGGAAGAGTTCCTGAAAACAGGGAAGGGTCCCGTGTACATGGACTGTCGGGGCATCTCAGAAGAAGATTATGCATACATGATGCACTGGATGTGGCACGAGGGCAATGCCCCCATCCTTGATCACATGAAGGAGGAAGGAATTGATTTTCGAAAACACCCCATAGAGTTCCAGACCTATCATATCATTCCCGAGGGAAAGATATGGATCAACGAAAAGGGAGAGACCTCTGTCCAGGGCCTTTACTCGGCAGGGGACGAGTCCATGGGAGGAATCAGTTGTGCCGCCACCTTCGGATGGATTGCCGGAGACAATGCGGCAGGATATGCGCGGAACATCCCTTCCGGCGGTGTTGACGCGGCAGGTCTGCAAATATCCGAGAAACGCAATCGGCTTGAGGCGATCGAGTCCAGGAAAGAAGGCCCTGACTGGAGGGAGGTCAATATTGCGCTTCAGCAGCTCATGCAGGACTATGCGGGTGTCGTCCGTTCCGAGACCTTGCTGACAGCCGGCTTGGAATATCTTCAGAGGATGCGAAAAAAAGTGGACCAATCCATGGTCGCACGAAACCGCTGGGAGCTCACCCGTTGCCTGGAGACGCTTAATCTGCTGGATCTGGGGGAACTGGTGTTCTCAGGGGCATCTGCGCGCAAGGAGACAAGAGGCTTGCACATCCGCAGCGACTATCCCCTTACAGACCCTGTCATGGACGGGAAAGAGATTTTTGTAAAAAAAGCGAACGGGAAACCGCTCACTGAAGCGAAAAAGGCTTGATCGCCAGAAAGGAGCTATCCATGCCTCCGGTCATAGATAGGGAAAAATGCACGGCATGCGGCGCCTGCGCGGAATATTGTGCAGAGGACGTGTTCTTTGGATCAGAAGAGGGGGATGTCCCGCAGGTCAGCTACCCCGAGTTCTGCGCTCATTGCAGCTGCTGCGTTTACGCATGCCCTGCGGAGGCCATCCGGCTGAGGATCCCCCTTCCCATGCAGTTGCTTTATAAAGACCCGGTAAGGGCGGTCTAGCAGGTCTCTGAAGGGAAAGAATGAGGAAGCTTGACATCCAGTCGGGGTTGTTTCTCCTGCTCCTGTCCATGGGGATCTGCGTGGGCTCTCTGCAGCACGAGGTGGGTTCGTTGACAGAGCCGGGCTCGGGGTTCTTTCCTCTGGCAACGGGCCTGGTGCTTGGGATTCTCTCGATCCTCATCCTGATTGAGGGAAGGAGAGGGAGTCAGGACACTGCAGGGTTCTGGGCCCCGGCTGCGAACAGGAAGGGGATCTTCCTGACGATTTTTTTCATTCTCATTTTTTCCTTCCTGCTGGAGAGGGCGGGTTTTCTCTTTACAACGACCCTGTTCTTTTTCCTCGTGAGCCGTTTCGTCTCCGGACATCGGTGGTCAACGGCCCTGTTCTTCGGACTGGCTACCAGTGTTGCCACCTATGTGGTGTTCAGTTTCCTCCTTCGGGCCCCTCTTCCGGTGGGGATAGTGGAAAGCATGTTCTCATGGATTTCTTGAGCAACATAGCCATGGGTTTTTCGGTGATTGCAGAGCCCATGAATTTCGTTTTCTGCTTCACAGGGGTTCTGCTGGGGACCCTGATCGGCGTCCTGCCGGGGCTTGGCCCAGGGGCCACCATCTCCCTGCTGCTGCCTTTGACATATCACCTCAACCCCATAGCCAGCATCATCATGGTGGCGGGGATCTATTACGGGGCAAAGTATGGGGGGTCCACCACCTCCATTCTGCTCAACATCCCCGGCGAGGTGGACTCGGTGGTGACGTGTCTGGACGGCTACCAGATGGCCCGGAAGGGCAGGGCCGGCCCTGCCCTGGGGATATCGGCCTTCGGTTCCTTTATCGCTGGCACGGTCGCGACGCTGGGGCTGATGCTGGTGGCGCCGACCATGGCCAGATTCGCGCTGAGTTTCGGTCCTCCGGAGATGTTCGCCCTCATGGTGCTGGCCATGACCCTGATCGTGTTCATGTCATCCGGGTCCCAGGCCAAGGGTCTGGCCATGGCCTCGCTGGGGCTCTTCCTGGGTTCGGTGGGGCTGGATGTATTTACCAATGTGGACCGCTTTGTGTTCGGATACAACTTTCTGCTGGAGGGGCTGGGGATCGTCCCGGTGATTGTGGGTCTGTTCGGGGTAGGGGAGGTATTGAGCAATCTGGAGGTGCAGATAAGAGGAGAGGTCTTCCAGAAGAAGGTCTCGAACCTGCTCCCGACCCTGAAGGACTGGAAAGACTCTTTCTGGCCCATTGTTCGGGGGACATTCATCGGTTTTTTTGTAGGCATCATCCCCGGGGGCGGGGGGATCGCCTCCACCTTTGCCTCCTACACGGTTGAGAAGAGGCTTTCGAAAACCCCCGAGAAGTTCGGCACGGGAGTGATCGAGGGGGTGGCGGGGCCGGAGGCGGCCCACAACGCCTGTTCGGGGGCCAACTTCATTCCGTTGCTGACCCTTGGCATCCCCACCAACGGGATCATGGCCATCATTTTTGCCTCCCTGCTGATCAACGGGTTGCAGCCGGGCCCCCTGCTGATCAAGAACCAGCCGGAATTATTCTGGGGTGTGATCGCGAGCATGTATGTCGGCAACGTGATGCTGGTGATGCTGAATCTTCCCCTGATCGGGATCTGGGTGCGATTCCTGACCATTCCTTACGCCATCCTGGCGCCGTTGATCCTGTTCTTCTGCCTGCTGGGGGCCTACACGGTGAAGAACGCTGTGCCCGACCTGATCATCATGCTGATCTTCGGCATTGTGGGCTTTCTCATGAAGAAGTACCGCTATGAGGGGGCGCCGCTGATTATGGGGTTCGTGATCAGCGAACTGGTGGAAGGGGCCTTCATCCGTTCCCTCCTCATGTCGGGCGGCAGCTTTACCATTTTCTTCAGCCGGCCCATCTCATGTACGCTCATGATCGTTTCACTGCTGTTATTCATCCTGCCCCTTTTCGGCAAGAAGCCGATCAGCATGGGGGCCGGAGACGATGAGGGCTAAGAATGCAACAGGAGTCGTTCCTGTCAGGATAAACCTTAAGCCATGGAGGAGGATGAAGAGATGACAGCGAAATGCAGGATTCTGAGATGGACAATGTTGGCCCTTGCGCTGGTCGCGGCTTTCACAGGCATTGCAGCGGCGGAGTACCCGGAGAAACCGATCACCATGTATTGCGTGTTCTCGCCGGGTGGAACCGTGGACACGAGCATACGGGCCCTGGTTCCCGGCGCGGAGCAGGCTCTTGGAAAGAACATGACTGTGGTCACCAAGGATGGGGGGACCGGCACAGTGGGCCTCGCCCTTCTGGCGGAACAGAAACCTGACGGTTATACGCTGGCCTCAGGCACCAGCACAGCGATCGTCAGGGTGCCCCTGGCCCGGAAGATGACCTACAAGCCTCTTGGCAGTTTCACATTCGTCTATGCCTATGCTGCAGTAGCCAGCGGCCTCCTCGTCAGGCCCGAATCCCCTTTCAAGACCTTCAAGGAGATGGTCGAGTATGCGCGCCAGAATCCGGGCAAGGTGACTTACTCCACAATGGGCGCCGGTTCGCCCTTGCACGTGATCATGGAAGTCATCGCCATGAAGGAAAAAATCAAGTGGACCCATGTCCCGTACAAAGGCACCGCACCGGCTGAGACGGCGGCCCTGGGAGGCCATGTGGACGCAGTCTCCGCAGGGGACGTGAACAAGGCGCTGAGCGGTCAGATGAGGTGTCTGCTCATGCACACCAAGGAGAAGTATGCAAGACTGCCCGATGTGCCCACAACGATCGACCTTGGTTACGACTATTATAACGATACCCTCATCTCGGTCTATGGGCCGGCAGGCATGGATCCGGCGGTGGTCAAGAAACTGGAGGACGCTTTTGCCAAGGCACAGGAAACGCCGGCATGGAAGCAGTGGCTTGATCAATTCGGCCTGGTCTCGATCAACATGAGAAGCGGCGAGTACACCAAGTTTCTCGAGAAGGGCTGGGAGAAAGAGATCGAGATCCAGAAGGCACTGGGCGTACTCAAGGAACCGGCGACCCCTCCTAAATGAGGAGGTTGTTTCAAGATTGCTGCGAAGGAGGTTTACACATGAAGATCGACATCTTCACCCACGTCATGCTTCCCAGGTATAAAAAGGCTGTTTACAAGTACTCGGACAAGTTCGAGACGGAAAAGAAGGTGCAGGACAGGCGCCCCATGTTGACGGACAATGAGGGGAGACTCCGGAAGCTGGATGAATTTGAAGGGCTGGTTCAGGTCCTGAGCACTACCATGCCTCCTCTTGAGGAGGTGGTGGACCCCCAGGTGGGAGTAGAGCTTGCCAGGATCTGCAACGATGAAATGGCCGAGCTGGTGGCCAGGCATCCGGAACGCTATATCGCCGCCATAGCCAATATCCCCATGAACGACATGGACGCCGCGGTGAGGGAAGCGGAGCGTGCCGTGAAAGAGCTCGGGTTCAAGGGGGTTCAGATATACACGAACGTGAACGGAAAACCCATGAGTTCAGAGGAATTCATGCCTCTCTACGAGCTCATGTCCCGTCTGGATCTCCCAATCTGGATTCACCCCGTTCGTCGATCCCACGACCCCGACTATGCCACGGAGAAGATCTCCCATAACCAGATATTCTCCATCTTCGGCTGGCCATACGACACGACCACGACGATGACCCGTCTGGTTTTTGCCGGGGTCCTTGAAAAGTACCCCAACATCAAGTTCATCACCCACCACTGCGGCGGCATGGTACCCTTCTTTGCCGAACGGATCATGGTTCACTACAATAACGGCCTCGAGCGTCTGGGCGCCACGCATTTTCCCGGCCTCACGAAGCACCCCATCGAGTATTTCCGCATGTTCTACGCGGACACCGCTCTCAATGGCGGGCCCTCGGCACTGCGCTGCGGTCTTGAGTTCTTCGGAGAGGATCACCTGGTCTTCGGAACAGACATGCCCTATGACGTGGAGAATGGGAGCCTTTCCATGAGACAGACCATCGACGCCATAGAGAAGATGGGGGTCTCATCGTCGGCCAAACAGAAGATCTACGAAGGGAATGCCCGAAAGCTGTTGCACCTCTAGGTTCAGGAGCAGGTCGCTTTCCGGCGGTTTGCAGCGTAGACTTTGCACAGGTCGTTGAGAAGTGAGCGGGCCTCAACCGGCTAAACCGATTGAAGCCCGCTTATTCTCCATGCGGACAAATCTCCTGCCCGCTCTCACCAGCTGGTTTTGTTGAGCTTCTCCATAAGGTCCCGTCGCTTCTCCCTCCATGCCGGGCCGGTAAAAATAACGTCAAAGGAACCGCCCAGTCTCTTCAGCCATCTGCTCCACGGATTCTGGTTCTTCTCGATCGATTCCAGGACATCGGCAACATACGTGCCTATCCGGCTTATCTCATCTTTAGGTACAAAATAGAGTGCTCCTTCCTGAACGGACCTCTCCAGGCTCTCTACATTCAATGCCCGTGCAGTCAACATGAGGGCAGGTATTTTCCGGTTGTTCGCGATCTTCAACAGTTCAAACCCGTTTACACCCATGATGTCCAGAATGGCTAGATCGTAATGGTGGGTTTCGAGAAGAAGTTTGGCTTCCTCAAAGGAGGAGGCCGCATCGATTCTGCACACCTCCAGGAGATTTACAAGCAATTCCAGGACATCCTTCTCATCGTCCACAATGAGCACTCTTTTTCCCAACAGGATCTGTTCGGCTTTCATCAGGAAACCTTTCCGGAGGCGCTTGGAGTTCAAAGGCAGGATTGATAGTCGATGAACTCCAAGCTGGAGAGAACTCCTCCTAATCGTGTTTGGCTTTCAACTGCAAGCCGATGGCTATGAATGTCAAAACCTTGGCAGAGGCCCATTCATAGAAACTGTCACTGATAATATTTTGCCTACGATGTGGGGCAGTGTCAATGCGTTAGTAGCGGATCCACATGAAAAGGCCCGGGTCAAAAATGCATTTACGCACCCGGAGTACGTTGCTCGCAGTTCCATACGACAGACAGCAGACAGATCTGTCGGATGGGGAGTACCGATGCGACGAACCTCCTACATCCCCACGCAACATTTACACCAGGTTCTTACGCCCAAATACAGGAACGCTCCCCTTTCAGCCGGCTCTCCCTCATACATAAATGAACTCAAAGCACCGCTTGTCAGCATCTGATTCCCTCTTGCTTCTGAGAATGGATGTTTTTGTGAGCCCGACTTTATCCTGGCTTGACCGGAGGTTGACATTGAGGGCAGGTGGTACTCCCCAGTTCGAAGACGTTCTAAGAATGTCTCGGTCAAAGCGGGTGGCGCAGGCCCTGTGTGCCTTCATCCTGATTTTCTGTCTGGCCGCTCCTGCCGTGGCCGCCAAGAAGCGGTCACATAAGAGGAAATCCGCCACCAAAACACACTACCCCCTCCCTGACAACCTTCTCGTAAGTGAAATGCTCAGGCACCTCGGTGTTCAGTACCGGAGAGGCGGCAGCAGCGAGAGCGGGGTGGACTGCTCGGGGTATGTAAGACTCGTTTACCAAAACGTTTACGGATTGACTCTCCCCCACCACTCCGAATCTCTCTATCTTTCTTCCGATCTGCAGGAGGTCCCGTCGGGTGATCTGAAAACAGGCGATCTTCTCTTCTTCACCACTTCCCTGAGAAGCAGAAGGATCAGTCACGTGGGCATTTATCTCTCGAAGGGGAGATTCGTCCATGCGGCAAGCCGAAAGGGGGTCATTGTTTCCAATCTGGATGAACACTACTATAGCGAAAGATTCGCCGGTGCAAGGAGGGTTCCTCAACAGTCGCGATGGAGAAACGAAGGTGCGGACTCCTTCGCTCTCCCCGCTCCGGACGCAGGTCCGGGAAACCCGGGGAACGGATTGGAAATGAGCATGATTCGCCAATCCCTCGGCCTGGAACTCGGGATGAACAGGGAGTTTCACCTCGCGCTCTTCCAGGATTCGCTCTTTTCATGGAAGGAAGTGGATCCGGAGTACGCTTGCCGTGATGGTTACGGAAATTTTGAAGGGCATATCTTGCCGGCTCATGTGCAAGGGGTCAGGTTTGGGAAGGACATCAACTTGTTTCCCTGGCTGGTCGTTACCCCCTCTCTGTCCTATTTTGATTATAAGGGTGATTTGGATGAAACCGGTCTTCCGAGACGTTCCGCAGGTGTCGATCTCTCCCTCGGTTCCAACAAAGGTGCATCCAGGGTCTCCACAGGATTTCGCTATCTCTCCCTTATCCCCGCGAAAGGATACGCCGGCGGGGAACGAGCACCCAGGGGCATTGACATGTCCCTCACTTACAGCAGAAGACTTTCCGATTGGTCTTTAGTTTCGTTTGTTGGGGAGCGACTCCAGAGACACGATGCGCCGGCGCCCTTACCTCATCAGGAAGAACCTTTTGAGGACCAGAGGTTCTCCATTATCTTCAATTTCTCCTACTGACAAGAAAACATGAAAAAGTCCAGGAAAGAGCAGCTATCGGTACTCGAAGGCCTGATACAGCTCCGAGGGAAAGCTTTTCGTGGTGAAGCAGGTAACCATACTGTGCAATGAAGGGGAAAATGCAGACGATTACGAATTTTGGTGTCCGCCTGTCGCCGCTATTTTAGACGAGCGCCGAGTAATGGACATGGACGAGAGCTAAACTTTTGTCTCATGCCGGCCGAATTATTGAGGGGAGCACAAAATAGTTTGCGTTTTGTCATGCGTGGCATGGGAGAATGGGCTCGTCCGAGTGCAAACTATTTTGTGCTCCTGTCAGTAAGTGATGGATCAGGTCTGACTTGCTTCCTGAGTCCTGCCCGGTCTCACATCAATGATGACATGGTTTTTTGATTCCACAATAGGAGTTCTGAGATATGCCTTTGCCTCTTGCTCACACGATGATCGGATTGACGACAAATGAAGTGCTTGGCCGGGGATCAGCTCCGCCTGACTGGAAAACCGTTGTCTTCATAGTTGTACTTTCGAATCTTCCGGATCTGGACATTGCAGCCGGGCTCCTGGTCCATGGCAACGGGTGCGCTTTTCATCGCGGCCCGACCCACAGTATTGCGTTTGCCCTGCTCGCCGGTGCTCTGGCGACCAATGTCTCGAAACTCTGGCCTGCAATCCCCAGGATGAATTGGATACACTCCTTTCTCATTATCCTTTCTCATGTCATCAGCGATCTCCTTTTCACGAAATCGCCGGTCTCCCTCTTTTGGCCCTTGGAAACCCACTGGGTGGACGGGGTCAGCGGATGGGGGGAAAGCTTGATGCCCATTTTTCTTGAAGCTTATAAGGATGTATGGGTTCTTCTGATTTGTCTTCTCATGATGATGCTTGTGCGTCTTGCAGCGACAGTAAAGGAGCGAACCCGGACTGATTTGGGAGATTATCGATTCTCAGAGATCGGCAAAGATCAAAGGAGGTAGCTTCCCCGCGGGAAGGGGGAAATACCTGCTCTGCACTCAGACAGGATTCCGTATTCGCCCAACTATGCCAACCTGAGAAACACCTGCACGCGGTAGAATCCCCTGGATCCAGAAGGCGCCGATTTGAGAGCTATCTCGTGCTGCTGGAGATTATGCCGGAGCCGGCAGGGTAGGTTGCGTCAGATACCGGTTCCCATCCGCCGCCGAGCGCCTTGTAAAGCGAAATCAGGTTCACTGAGACTGTTCGGGTGGACTGGGCGAGGGCGTCTTCTGTGTCATAGAGGGCCCGTTGGGCCTGAAGCACATTGAGAAAGTCGGTCTGGCCTTCTGTGTAAATTCTGGTGGCCAGTGTGACTGCCTTGCGGTTGGCGGTTACAGCCTGAACAAGGGCGTTTCGACGTTCGTCCTCCTTGGCGGAAGCAATCAGCGTGTTCTCAACCTCCTCCAATGCCACCAGCACTGTCTGCCGATAGGAGATCAAGGCCTGCTCCTCCAAAGCCTTTTGCTGCTCGATGTTGGAACGAATCCTTCCAGTGTCGAAAATCCTCCATGAAACCGACGGACCGATGGACCAGAAGCGGCTGATCGTGTCGAACCAGGAGCCGAACTGTGCAGTCTGATACCCTGCTGCCCCCAGGATGTTGAACCTGGGAAAAAGATCCGAGGTGGCAACTCCGATGCGTGCGGTTGCACCGTGGATATCCGCCTCTGCCTGCCGTATGTCCGGCCGGCGGCGAAGGAGGTCGGAGGGCACCCCGAGGGGAACAGCGGGGCTGGAAGTCGGGATTTCCAGGGCGGGCGTAAGCTCCTTCATCAGAGCGGCAGGCTCCAGTCCAAGGAGAACGCTGATCCTGTACATCGTCTGCTGCAGCGATGACTCCAGAAGGGGGATCTGAGAAGCAGTGGTAGCCACCTGAGCTTCTGCATTGGCGACATCCAGCCCGCTGACAAAACCGCCTTCAAATCTCTCACGCGTCAATTTTGCGGTGTGTTTCTGTGCCTGAAGATTCCGGCCTGCAAGGATGATCCTTTGCTGGAAAGATCGAAGATCGACATAATTGCGCGCCACTTCGGCCAGCAAGGAGACAAGAACGCTCCGGTGTCCCTCGATCGCAAACTCGATATCCGCCTCCGCAGCCTCCACCTCGCGGCGTATGCCGCCGAAGATATCCAGCTCCCATGCTGCGTCGAAACCAATCTGATAACTGTTCGTGATAGGTCCTTTTGTCGGAGTGTCGGCGTCGGACAATCCTGTGGTCCTTCCAGTTTCACTTCCTGGAGACCGGCTCCTTCGGTACGAGGCGGGAACATCGACGGTCGGCCCGAACCCGGAGGCGGCGATTCCCCTGGCTGCGCGCGCCTGACGGATTCGTGCCCGGGCAAGCCTGAGATCCAGGTTTGTTTCAACGGCCCTCTTTATCAGTGCGGTCAGTGCGGGATCTTCGAAGGAGGTCCACCAGCTCGACAGATCCACAAACTCTGGAGATATTGCCTCGGCCGCAGGGCTCGGCCCCACCCACCCCGCGGGAACATCCGGCCCCGGCCGCTGGAAATTCGGCCCCACCATGCAGGCGGAAAGGGTGGAAAGGATCAACGTTGCTACAAGGAAAAGGCAATGGCTGTGGTGCGATCGAAACAGGTTTTTATGGTTCATCTTGTTTGTCTGGTCTGTTTGGTTTCTCTGGTTAGAAACCCAAAAACCGCGATTAAAGAGTAGGTCCTTGATTTTTGGAGTTACCATGGTTGGCTGCCCATAAGAGTTCGACGCAAGCGTTCCGCTCATGTTTCAATACCGTTAAACTGAACAAACCAGACAAACTGAATAAACCAGACAAACCGCTCTCATTCATACCTGAGCGCCTCGATGGGGTCCATCCGGGATGCCTTCCATGCCGGATAAAAGCCGAAGGCAATGCCTACCCCGGCCGAAACCAGCACCGCTGCGGCGATAGCGCCGGGCGAAGTCTCCACGGGCCAGCGCAGAAAAAGCCACACAAAATAAGATCCGCCGTGGCCGAGGAGGATGCCCATTGCCCCTCCCACCAGACAAAGCACTACGGCTTCCACAAGAAACTGTCTGAGAATATCCCTGGCGCGGGCGCCGACAGCCATCCTCAGGCCTATCTCGCGCGTCCTCTCGGTAACCGAGACAAGCATGATATTCATGATTCCAACACCGCCCACTACCAGCGAAATCATGGCCACACAAAGGAGCAGATTGGTCATCAGTGTAGTGGTTGAGGTGAGGGTCTTGGTCATTTCGGTCATGTCCCGGATGTTGAAATCGTCCGATTCACCGGCGCGGATGCGATGCCGCTCCCGCAGGACTTCCTTGATCTGCTCTATAGCCGACTCTATCTCCCTGGTGCTCGCCGCCGCTGTAAGAATCTGATCGATGTTGGTAAAGCGAACCGGCATAGGATTGTTGATGGCCTGGGCTTCCGACTTTTCCGGGTAAAGACCTGGCTGTCCTCCAGGGTAAAGATCGCTTAACGTGTTTACCGAACCGGTCGCGCCGCTGCTGGCGCTCTGGTTCGTGTTCGAAAGCGCGGAGCCCGTCACACGGTATTTGACCGTAGTCCAGGGCGCAAGGAGGATGTCGTCCTGATCGTGGCCCATCATATTTGCGCCTTTTGAACCCAGCACCCCTACAACCCGGAACAATACATTTTTGACGCGGATTTCCTTGCCGATAGGAGATTCCCCCTGGAACAGCTCGCGCACCAGAGTCTGACCCAGAAGACAAACCTTGTTTGCGTTCAGCACATCCCGATCCGTGAAGGGCTCCCCCTCGGACAGGTTGTTCCAGTCCCGCACCTCCAGAAACGCCGGGGTCGTGCCGTAGATCCCGGATGGGACCCAGTTGCGATTACCATAAACGACCTGGGTTCGGGCCCGGACGACAGGCGCGGCATTCAGCACCGAAGGACATTCCCTCAGGATCGCCTCGCAATCATCGGGGGTCAGTGTCGCAATACTGCCCGAGCCGAAGCTCACGCCGCCGCTTGCCGCGGTCCCGGGAAGGACGAGAAGGACATTGGCCCCCATGCTGGAGATGGTTTTCTGGATGGCCGAAGACGAGCCAGCCCCTATTTCCATCATGGCGATGACCGCGCCCACTCCTATGATGATACCGAGCGTGGTCAGCATCGCGCGCATCGGATTTCGCCTCAGCCCCTTCATGGAGTTCCGGATAACATGGTACGCTTTCATTGTCCGGCTCCCGCAGAGATCGAAACGGGGGGATCGCATTGACCCTCAGGAGAAAAAAAAGCGCCTTCCATAATCAAACCATCATGGATCCGGATGACCCGCCTGGCATGGCGGGCCACCTGCATGTCGTGGGTGACGAGGATGATCGTGATGCCGTCATTTTCATTGAGCTGCTGGAACATGCTGAGGACCTCCTCGCTCGTTCGGGAGTCCAGGTTGCCCGTGGGCTCATCGGCAAGAAGAATCGAGGGGCAGTTCACCAGTGCCCGGGCAATTGCCACACGCTGCTGCTGCCCGCCCGAGAGACGGGACGGCTCATGGTCAAGCCGGTCTTCAAGGCCCACGCGGCAGAGGATCTCCCTGGCCCGCTTGCGCGCTTCGCGTTCGGAGAGATGATCGGCGGTGTAGGAGAGGGGCATGGCCACATTTTCCAGCGCGCTGGTACGGGGCAGGAGGTTGAAGCTCTGAAAGACAAATCCGAGCATCCGGTTTCGCACCTGGGCTCTCTGGTCTGCGTCCAATCGCGATATTTCATGCCCGTCAAGCCAATACTCGCCGGAGCTCGGGCGGTCCAGGCAACCCAGGATGTTCATGAGGGTGCTTTTCCCGGAACCGGAAGCGCCCATCAGGGCTACGAGTTCACCCTGAGCCACAGTCATGGATACTCCCTTGAGCACCGGAACGGCCATTTCCCCTATGCTATAGGTCTTGTAAATGTCTCGAAGTTGAATCAGTTCCACTATGACTCCATTACATGATTCAGGGATGAAAGTTCACAGGCTGGAAGGCTGCTTGCCTCCCGGTCTCCTGGCACTATTTTCTTGCTCCCCTCCCCGGGAACTTCGGTGTGAAAGGGTTGCTGGCCGCAGCGGGCGCGTTGTTCTGAGTTTGCAGCCCCGTGACGATTTTCATTCCTTCGCTCAGCCCTTCACCGAGCACTTCGGTTTGGGCGCCGTCCGTCAGACCCGCGCTCACGCGGATGGGACGCGCATAAGAGCCTTCGGCTACCCACAGCACGCCCGGGCTCATCCCTCCGGAAGGACCACCGGCAACCATCGATCCCCCCCGACCTCCCCCTCCTCCCGGCTTTCCTTGCCTGCCGGAAGGCTTCTCTGCGGCTTCGCGGAACTCCGGCGCAACCTGCTCGGCCGACGGTCTCCAGCGAAGGGCGGCATTGGGCACCAGGAGAACATTGTCGCGGCGATCCAGTTCGAATCGTACGTTGGCGGTCAGATAGGGGAGCAATCGCCCATTCGAGTTATCGGTGACGATCTCCACCGTGTAGGTAACCACATTCTGGGTCATGGATGCATTCAACCGGATCTTCCCCACTTCGCCCGTGAACGTCTCGCCAGGAAAGGCATCCACTGTAAAGGTTACAGCCTGCCCCGGGTGGATTCTGCCGATGTCCGCCTCGTTGACCGCGACCCATACCTGCATGCGCTTCAGGTCCTTGGCAATCAGAAACAGGCTGGGGGCGTTCAGGCTTGCGACCACCGTCTGCCCGATATTGACGCGCCGGTCGATGATGATGCCTTTCACCGGCGATTTGATCGTACAGTACCCGAGGTTCCGCTGAGTCCTCCGAAGAACCGCCTCGCCCTGGGCCACACCGGCCCTGGCCTGAAGAATCGATGCCTCGCCCACGGCGACATTTGCTATGGCCGTTTCATAAGCGGAACGGTACGCGTCGTAGCTGGACTGTGCCAGCGCTTCGGACGGACCGAGTTTCTGCGCCCTCTGCCAATCCCTTTCCGCCTGACGGAGCTTTGCCTTCATCTGCTCCAGATCCGCCACTGCACGCTGAAGTGTCGCCTTTGCGGAGCTGACCTGAGCTTCACTCTGGGCCGCTTCGGCAGTGTAAAGGGAGTCATCGATCAGTGCGAGAACCGTGCCGTTCTCGACAATGGATCCATAATCGACCGGCTTGCCGTTTACATCCTTGCCGAAGGATAGGATCTGGCCGGCCACCTGCGCGCCCACGTCCACCACCTCTTCAGGCTCCACTGTGCCGGTCGCGCTGATCGAGACCAGCAGCTCTCCGCGAGTCACCTGGGTTGTACGAAAGGAAACCGCCTCCGGGTCTTCCCGCTGGAAATACCAGGCCGGTGCGGCGGCCACGAGCCCCAGCGCGAGCAGTATCAGAATGATTTTCAATTTCCTGCTTCCTCGACGGTTCGAAAAGCCACCCTCGCATCGGGTCTGGGACATCTTCAGGTCAGGTTCTTCACTCTTCATCTCACTCCCTTTATTCAACTGAAACTCCACGATCTTCGCGCTCTCGTGGTACCATTCTCATTCATTTATATCGACTCTTAAGTCGGCTGTCCTGGAAAAAAGGTTACACAAATAATTTCTCTGTAACCAAGCAGGTCCGCTTTTCGACGTCACAGTCAGGGTGCAAGGAAGGCCTCGTATCCGCTTCCTGATGAAACTTTTCTGTGATAGAAGAACATCAGGAGCGGATTCAGTGACTTGGAAAATCAAAGCGATACACTCAAACTTGATGATGAAGAAGTTGTAGCGCGGGTTCTTGAGGGAAACGTTAATGCATTCGAGACTCTGCTGCACAGGCACAGTGATCTTGTCGCGAGGATCGTAAAGAGACATGTGCCTCTTCAGGATGCGGAAGAGGTCGCTCAGGATGTGTTTGTACGGATATACGAGTCTTTGCCCTCTTTCAAAGGGAAGAGTATCTTCCGCCGGTGGCTCTCTTCGATTGCAGTGAGAACATGCTACGACTACTGGCGAAAAGCTTACAGATGCCGGGAAGTGGTCATGACCCAATTGAGCGAAAAACACCAGGAGTGGCTGGAGGAGGCGGTCTCAGGGGAGTCTGAAGAAAAACGCCGCGAAGCCGACGCCCGCAAGGAGGCGCAGGATCTCCTGAACTGGGCTCTGGCAAAAATGTCGCCGGAAGACAGAATGGTTCTGGAATTGATCCACCTTGAAGGCCTCTCGGTGAAAGAGGTTGCAGATCTCCTGGGATGGAGCCTGGCCAATATAAAGGTCCGCTCGTTCCGGGCAAGAAAAAAGATGGAAAAACTACTCACAGGGCAGATGCGCGACAAAAGGAGAAAGGCATGAAACCTCGCATGTTCCAGAATGAGGCTCTGAGAAAAACGTTCCGGGAAGTATACTTCTCGAGAGAAAATGAGAGCCTGGGGAATCATTGGCAGCGGCGCGCCATGTCGCGCGTCCGGGAAATGGGCCCTCTGCCTGTCTCGGGTTTCTGGCTCTCTTTCGAAAATCTGGCTTGGCGGCTGGCGCCGGTGAATGTGGTGCTGATTCTCCTCTTTCTTCTTCTTAACGCGACTCTTGCTCCGGATGTCGATTATCTGAACTTTCTGGCAACGGACCTCGAAAGGTCGACCCTCTCCGAGTTCCTTGGAATGGAGGGATCAGGATGAAGAGATGGAAACTGATCGGGGGGATTGGACTCATGTTCATCCTGGGAGTGCTGGTCGGATCAGCCGGGAGCCGGCTTTATCACGAATACTATCTGGAGCGGAAATGGAAAGACCCTGCCGCGAGAACGACCTTTTTTCTCGAGAAATTGAGCCAGGATCTTCGTCTGAGCGACGATCAGCAGAAAAAGATCAAACCGGTTATTGACGAATTGGACAAAAAGCGAGAGGCTGTGAATGCGGTAAGGCGAGCTGAAATCAGGGAGATCCTGGACGATGGCTTCTCCCGAATGAAAGAAGGACTCGACGCAGAACAACAACAGAAGCTCGATGAGATGAAAGCCAGGTTTGACGAACAGATGAAAAAGAGGAAGAGGCCTCCAAAATCATTCCATTAGCAGTGTGTGAGAGAGAAGACCTTCTGCTCTTTCTCAATCTGCCATGATACACTTCAGAGGAAACTGAGACTTGAAGACGATTGAACCCGCTGCCCTGAAAAGACCGGCCCTGATCATTGCTACACTGAACTCCTTCATCACGCCCTTCATGGGCTCTTCGATCAATGTCGCCCTTCCGGCGATCGGGAGGGAGTTCCAGGTGGACGCTGTCCTGTTGAGCTGGATCGCCACGGCCTATCTGCTGGCGGTTGCCGTTTGCCTGGTACCTTTTGGCAGGCTTGCCGACATCCATGGAAGGAAAAAGGTCTTTTCGGCAGGGATCATCCTGTTCACCGTGTCATCCATTTTCTGTGCAATCTCCCCGTCCACGCCGGTGCTTCTGGTGTTCAGGGTGCTGCAGGGGGTGGGGAACGCGATGGTCTTTGCCACGGGCATGGCGATCCTGGTTTCGGTCTATGCCCCCAAGGAGAGGGGAAGGGTGTTGGGCATCAATGTGGCTGCCGTGTACATCGGGCTCTCGGCAGGCCCTTTCCTCGGGGGAATCATGACACAGTACCTGACCTGGAGGAGCATCTTCCTGGTCATGGTCCCCTTTTGTCTGTTCATCCTCTTTCTGATTTTCTGGAGGTTGAAGGGCGAGTGGGCCGATGCCCGCGGAGAGAAGTTCGATCTTACAGGGGCTTTCATTTATGCCGTGGCCATAGTGGGAATTATCTACGGCATTTCCCTGCTTCCGGCGATCATGAGCGTGTGGGTGATCCTGATTGGTGCGGCAGGGCTTTTCTGCTTCATTCAATGGGAGCTGAGAACGCCCCATCCTGTCTTTCAGGTGAGACTCTTTCGCGATAACCGGGTGTTCGCCTTTTCCAGTCTGGCAGCCCTGATAAATTACAGCGGCACATTTGCCGTGACCTTTCTGCTAAGCCTTTACCTCCAGCATATCAAAGCGCTCACTCCTCAGGCAACGGGACTCGTTCTGGTTGCCCAACCGCTTGTCATGGCGCTCTGCTCTCCTTCGGCCGGGAGGCTTTCCGACAGGATCGAGCCTCGAATCGTCGCCACTTCGGGGATGGTTCTGTCGGCGATCGGATTGTTCCTTCTTACCTTCCTGAATCAGGCCACCTCCATGGGTTACATCATCGGCTGTCTCATCATTCTCGGTTTCGGATTCGGCGTTTTTTCTTCTCCGAACACGAACGCCATCATGAGCTCGGTTGAAAAAAAGTTCTTCGGAATCGCATCCGGCGCGGTCGGCACCATGAGAAGCCTGGGCATGATGCTGAGCATGGGTATTGCCACCGTTGTTTTCAGCATTTTCATAGGCAGGGTTCAGATCACCACAGATCAATACCCGCTCCTGATGAAAAGCATCACCGTGGCTTTCATCATTTCCACCATCCTTTGCGTGGGGGGAGTTTTTGCGTCGATGGTGAGAGGAAAGCTGGGAAGATAAAAGATGAACGTCGAACATCCAACATCCGACATCGAATGAAATGAACAAGGGACAAATGACAAAAGATTCACAACTCAATAGATCACGATGACCTCGATCTCGCCTTCCCTGCGAAACACATCGATGCCCACGTCCCGTTCATGCCTCTCCAGCCGAATATCAAACGAACAAGAATTGACTTTTAATCCCTCGATGGTCATCTCGTCCAGAAAGTCCGGAAGAGCCGGATGTTCGAAGTAGATTCTATTTTCAGGCGCCTGTACGGACATTCCCAGAGACGCCTGTATGAGCATGAAGACGGCTGCCGTTGCCCAGGCCTGGGGGGTGCATGCAACAGGGTAGAGAACGGGTCCTTCTCCCGGCTGTCTCTGAAATCCGCAGAAGAGCTCCGGCATGCGGCTGAGCTCCAGATGGTTCGCTGCGTTAAAGAGACCATTGAAGATTCGCAGAACCGGTTCCTTGAGACTGTAACGACTGAGACCGTATGCGATCATGGAATTGTCGTGCGGCCAGATTGAGCCATTGTGGTAAGAAATAGGATTGAAGTTCGGCTCGCCGGCAGCGATGGTTCGTATGCCCCATCCGGAGAAAAAGTCCGGATTCAGAAAACCTTGGGCAATAACGCTCGCACGCTGTTCGCCCGCAATCTGCGCGAATAGACAATGGCCTGCATTTGAGCTTCTCACCCTGCAGGGCCTTTTCTTCCCATCCAGGGCAATGGCGTAGGTCCCCAGTTCCTCACACCAGAAGTCTCGCTCAAAAGCCTCTCTCAGAGACTCTGCCCGGCACTCCAGATCCTCAGCCATTTTCAGGTCTCCGAGGAAGATCGCCATCAGGGCAGCCATCTTTCTGGCCTGGTAGACGTACCCCTGGACTTCGGAAAGGGCTATCGGGGGTTCAGCCTGCGCGCCGTCTGCGTGAAAAATGGAGTCCTCCGAGTCCTTCCAACCCTGATTACTCAAACCTGTGGCGGAGCGACGGCTGTACTCGATGTAACCGTCGCCGTCCAGATCCCCGTATTGATCTATCCATGCAAGCGCCATCTTGACCTGCGGCCATATGCTTCGAACGAAATCCAGATCGCCGGTCCTTTTGAGATAACTTCCAGCCAGAACCACGAACAATGGGGTGGCGTCCACGGTTCCATAGTACCTGCCGAACGGGATCTCCTTCAGGTTGGCCATTTCGCCGTAGCGCATCTCGTGGAGAATCTTTCCGGGTTGGGCGTCCGCTTCCTCCGATGCTGCACCGGCCTGAAGCAAGGCAAGGTGATCCAACACTCCCCGGGCGATGTCAGGAAAGAACCAGAGGGTCTCCAGGGCTGTAATGATGCCATCTCTTCCGAATACCGTGTTGAACCATGGTATTCCTGCGTATGGATAGAGACCCTGATCGCTGTGGGTAAGCATCATGTAGAGATCCTCGCTGGAGCGGGTAATCCAGTTGTTGAACTGCGCATTGGAGGTCGTGATACGGCACCCGCCCGACTTGATCTCCCGATGAATGGTTTGCACGCGTTTGAATGCACCCTCGTATGTCTCACCGAAAAAAAGGTCATCACCGAGCCTGCATGCGATTCTGATCTGAAAAGAAACCTGCTCATGTGGGGCAAGGGATAGATGAAACTCGGCGTCCCCTCCCTGGAGGGCGCTCGGCTGAACAGAGAATTCAATCTCGGTCGTGCGCCGTATCGCGTCGAGCCCCAGATACTCCATGAACATGAATCTCTCGCCGGCACGTGGCGCGAAAACCTGTCCTTTTTTCTCGCGCACCATGCCCCGGACCTCGAATAAATCCACGAAATCCGCTTCAAAATGAAACCCGATGGAAAAGGAAAGGGCGTCGCTCCCGAAGTTTACGGCCTGCACCTGCTCGAAGCAGTGGGCTTTCCACACGAAAACGGACCGGCGCAGATAGATCGTCCCGCGTCTCACAGACCTTCCTTCCCTGCTCCGGAAGTCAGGGTTTGTCAAATCTACCAGCAGAGAATCATTGTCTTCGGTGACAGAGGAGCTCAGCAGAAGGGGGCTCTTGCCGTTGATATGTATCAAATGTCTCGAAAGAAACCGTGTGCCCTTGTGGAAGATCCCGTGATCCTCGAAACCGAGCGGCCGGATGTCGCCGTGCCGGTCAAAAAGCGCAAAGGTATCCCCGAACTTCAGAACACGGCTTTGGACGTCTGCAAGTGAAGAGTGCGCCCGGATGTAATAGCGGCCCTCCACCATGATGAGATCCTCAACCACTTCACTCTCCTTCTTTGTGTGCACTTCATCCCTGTTTGATGACAGGGGGTCCGGGAGAGGTGACGGCGCAATCGAAAGCCGCAATCCCGGATTCCATCCCGGAGAGGACCGGCTCGGCCATAAGGTTGGAATAGATATCCAGATAATCCCGGGCCATTCGTTTCGAGGTAAATCGGCGCTCGAAAACCCGCCGGCAGCCTTGCCGGTCGATAGCGGAAACTCGATGGACAGCTTCCACCGCCTCTTCAATGGAATCCACGATAAATCCCGTCACCCCGTTGTCGATGAGTTCGGGAACCGATCCTCTGGGGCGGGTAATGACAGGTGTGCCGCATGCCATGGCCTCGATAAAAACCAGTCCAAACGGCTCCTGCCAGTCAATCGGGGAAAGCAGGGCCGTCGCCTTTCCAATGAATTCGTTCTTCTCCTTTTCTCCTATCTCGCCAATATACTCGACGAGCGGGTGATCCAGGAGCGGCCGGACGACCTCACGAAAGAATTCCGTATCCGCCTTGTCGACTTTGGCAGCGATCTTGATCGGCATATCTGCGCGCTTTGCGATTTCGATCGCCGTTTCCACCCGCTTCTCGGGACTGATCCGACCGAGAAACGCGAGGTAGGGATCGGGGGTTTCATTCAGGGTATAAAGATCCTGTGGAAGACCATGATACACGGTTCCGGCCCACCGGACCCACGGGAGCGGTTTCCTCTGGGCATTGGAGATGGAGATCAGGGGGATCTCGTCGAACTCGCTATAGAGGGGAATAAGGTCCTTGATGTCGAGGCGACCGTGCAGTGTAGTCACTGTGGGTGTTCCACAGAGGCGCGACAATGAGTATGGGAAATAATCCACATGCGAATGGATGACGTCGAAATCTCCGGCCTCCTTGAAAACGCGTTCGACCATCAGAATATGATGCACAATCTGATCGATGCAATCCTTGTCCAGACGCAAGGCGCAGGGTGTCTGAGGAGAAAGGCGAGCCCGGGTGATCGAATCACCGGAGGCAAACAAAGTCACCTGGTGACCCATCTCGACCAGCGTCTCCGTTAAATAGGATACCACTCTTTCGGTGCCGCCGTAGGTCTTCGGGGGCACACTCTCATACAAGGGCGCGATCTGTGCGATTCTCATCATGGCTCCTCGGGTATGGAGCGTTGAAAAGGATGAGCATGAAGGTTACACAGGGTTCATGCTTCGAGCGCTTCAGCAACCTCTCAATATAGAGAGAATCCAGGCTGATCATAATGGGGCGGGAATCGTATAGGCTGGGGATGGAAAATGGTATTATCGGTCTTGTAAGTGGAAGAGACTGCCCTCTCCTATGGACTGCTCTTCGGAGCGGAGATATGATCTGCTTCCTGCCTGCTGCTTACTTCTTACTGCTTACTGCCTTCTGCCTACTTCCTACTTCCTACAGTTTCTTCCTATCGGAGTGCCTTCTTGAACTTCTCCGCCTGCTCCCTGAGGTTGTTTGCCCACTCCGGGTGGAGATCGTCGGCTACGGCCACCTCTCCTCCGATTGCCTTTGCAATGGCCTCTGCGCTCTTCGTGGAGAACTGAGGCTGAACGAAGACTATCCTGATGCCGTCGCGTTTGGCCTGTTCTATCAACGCCTTCAGCTTCGACGGCTTTGGCTCCTTGCCTTCAATCTCCACGGGTATCTGTTCCAGCCCATAGGCATGTGCGAAGTACCCCCAGGCGGGGTGGAAGACCATGAACTTCGCCCCTTTCCTGTCGGAAAAGACCTTCCTCAACTCAGCGTCGAGATCATCGATCTCCCTTTCAAACTTTCGGAGGTTCTCTTCGTAATCGGCGCGGTGGGCCGGATCGGCCTGGCTCAAGCCGTCGGAGATGTTCTTTGCAATGATCTTTACGTTGGGTGGAGAAAGCCAGACATGGGGATCTGCAATGCCGTCGTGCTCGTCGTGGGAAGAATCTTGATGGTCATGTGAAAGCATCGGAATCTTGTCTATTCCCTGTTCGGTATGAACGATCTTCATCGTGGGGTTGGTCGAACCGAATCGCTTGAGCCAGACGTCTTCGAAGCCGATGCCGATCGCGAAATATATGCCGGCTTTGGAAAGTGCGATCATCTGCCCCGGTTTGGGCTCATAGTTGTGCGGGTTTGCGCCGGGCAGAACCATAACGGAAACACTGACGAAGGCTCCCCCTATCTTTTCGACAAACGTCTTCTGTGGAAGAATGCTGACGAACACGGGAATGGGCGCGGCCGAAGAGTTTGCAGCCTGAAAGAACACACATAGACAAATCAGTGCCAACAGGAGAGGTGCAATGGGTTTTTTCAATCCGGATCGCTCCTTTCGGTAGAGATGACCTTAGTACCTGTAGCATGAAATGCAAGGCCGAGCAACAAGAGGAAACCAAGGGAAGGCGGCGAAATTGCCTTGACGCAGATCCTTCGCATGGTATAGAACCTACTCATCAGGTGGGCATGAAGTCCGCCTCGTTTTTCAAAACATCTCGATCATAATCAAGCCACGAAGGCAACCCGGACCAGAAGGTTCGGCCCTCGTGGCTTTTCTTTTTTGGAGGAGAAGATGTTTCGAAGACCATTCCTGATTGCAATGATCGCTATTACAGCCGTTCTTGCAAGCCTGTCCTGTTCTCCATGTCATGCAGCCGGCGGATTGGTAACTGAAGTGCGCATTGCGGACAGCAAAGGCGATTGGGGATATCCCAATCCCTATCGTCACTACCCCCGAGGTCCCGGGTACATCCGTATGAGCTGGGTTTTCGACACCCTGATCTGGAAAGACCGGAATGGATACACGCCGGCCCTTGCCGAGTCGTGGTCCTTTGACCACGGAAAACTGGCCTTTACCTTCAGATTGAACCCGAAGGCCAAATGGCATGACGGCCGGCCGGTGACGGCTCATGATGTGGTCTTCACCCTCGAGTACTTTAAGAAACACCCCTATTCGTGGATCTCCTTGGATTCGGTGGATCGAGGGGTGGCCCAAGGTCCGCATGAGGTGACGATCTGCTTGTCCAAGCCTTACTCGCCGTTCCTGTCCGACATCGGCGGGACCATGCCGGTTCTTCCCAGACATATCTGGGAAGGCGTGGAAAACCCGGATTCCTTCGACGATTCCAAGGCCTTTATCGGCAGCGGATCCTTTCTGTTCAAGGATTTCAACAAGGCCCACGGCGCCTATCTCTTTGAGGCATTCAAGGATTATTACCGTGGCCGGCCCAAGGCTGAGCGGCTCATCTATGTTCGTTCCGGAAAACCCCTTGTCTCCCTTGCCAATGGCGAGGTGGACCTTGCTCAGATTCAGCCGGAAATGGCCGAGTTGCTCAAGCAGAAGGGCATGGCGATCATCAGGGATGAACGCGGCTGGCTCAAGAAGCTCATGGTCAACCACAGAAAACCGCCCTTTGACGATAAGCGGTTTCGACAGGCCCTGGCCTATGCCATCAATCGGCAGGAGATCGTCGACAAGTCGCACAGGGGATTTGCGCATACTGCCTCCCATGGGCTTCTATCCGTGGATCACGACATGTACAATCCTAAAACCCCGACATACCCCCACGATCCGGACAAATCCCGCGGGATCATCGAGTCTCTGGGATACCAAAAGGGCACAGACGGTCGTTTCATACGGGAAGGTCGCCCTTTGAAAATAGAGTTGCTCGCCTCGAGCATCACGGTCGGCGGCCAGAGTGTGGCGGACCGGGACGGGGAGGTGATGAAGAAACAGCTTGAGAGCATCGGCATCCAGGTGGACCTGGTTAACCTGGAACAGACCACTACGGACAGCAGGGTCAAGAACTGGATCTTTGATCTGGCCTTGTCCGGCCACGGCGGCGTCTCCGGCGATGCGCGGATTCTGAATGAGATGATTTCCTCCCAATGGGGAGCGGGCTCGGTCAACAGCGCCCGCTATGATGCCAACCCTGAGCTCAACCGGCTCATGGAGGACCAGATGGTCGAGATGGATGAGGCAAAGAGAAAACAGATCGTCTTCAGGATCCAGGAGCTTCATGCCGAGGATCTGCCCGCCATCTGCCTCCATTATCCTGATTCCCTTTCGGCCTACGATCCGAAGAAGGGAATTGAATGGTTTTACACCAGAGGAGGGATCAGCAAAGGCATCCCCATCCCGCAAAACAAGATGAGCCTGATAGGAGAGTAGGGCGGAGAAAGCAGGCAGTAAGAAGTTGGCAGTATGCAGCGGAGAAAAAATACTGACATGGTTCCCACGCTCCGGCGTGGGAACCAGAATGCAATTCTTCTCGCGCAGAGGCGCAAAGACGCAGGGAAAAGTACACGAAGCGGTGTTCTATTACTGTTTACTGCCTACTGCTTACTGCCTACTTCTTCATGAGGCTCTCCTGAACATGAACGGATGCATTGGCGCAAATGGAAAGAAAGATAAATAGGAAGCCCGTAGGATGGGTTGACCCCGGCAGGCAGTAGGCCGTGGGAAACCCATCGTTTCGACGGTAAGCATACAAATGAAAGCAAACTTTAACAGAAAGGCTCGAAGGATGCGGTTCATCTGGCCGTACCTGCTTGCTGCCCTGGTTATGATTTACCTCAGCTATCTCCTGCCCAGGCTTCTGCCCGGCGATTTCGTAACCGCCATGTACTCGAGTTCCCATGTCACCCTGAACGCCGAGCAGGAGGCGGGACTCAGGGCTTACTACACCAACCATGAGGGCTTTCCGCGCTATCTGATCCATCTCTTCACACTGGACTGGGGGCATTCCTATGCCTTTCACTCCCCGATCTCGGACCTGATCCTGTCCGCCCTGCCCTGGACCCTGTTGCTGGTGGGGGGCGCCCATGTGATTTCCATGATAATGGGGTTCATCGCCGGGGTGGAAGCGGCCTGGCGGCGGGGAGGAGGTGTGGAGAAAGCATCCGTCGGGTGTATGACTATGCTGGAGGGTGTGCCCGAGATCGCGACCGGGGTGGTATTGCTCCTTGTATTTGCCATGGTTCTGGGCTGGTTCCCGGCATCGGGCGCCGAGACTCCCTACGCTCAATTCAGGGCGGCCGATCGTCTCCTGGATGTCGCCCATCATCTGGTTCTGCCGTTCTGCACCCTGATTGCGGCCTACCTTCCGGGTAATTTCCTGCTCACCCGGGGCAGCATGGTCATGCTGCTGAAGGAACAATTCGTGGAGACCGCACGGGCCAAAGGGCTCCCTCCGGTCCGGATCCGTTATGCCCATGCCGCGCGCAACGCCCTGCCGCCCATGATCACCCGGTTTGGGCTGCGATTTGCTTTCATGGTGACCGGCGCCCTAGTGGTGGAAACCATCTATGCCTACCCGGGACTGGGTACGCTTCTCTTCAATGCCGTTTCCATGCGGGACCTGCCCCTCATCCAGTCCATCGTGCTCATTTCCTCGCTGATGGTCCTTATCATCAATCTGGCGCTGGAATGGATCTACGGCCGTATGGACCCGCGGGTGAGTCATGGAGTGTAGCTGAGCAGTGCGGCCAAGCTTTCGGCAATGCTAAGGCAGAAGCAAAAAGGGGAAGATTCTTGAAGAGCAGTATCCCGTCATTCCGTCATTCCATTATTCCACTGCTTTCCAGGGATCCATGGTTCCTGGCCGGGACCATCCTGGCCATCGTGCTCGCCATAGCGGTCCTGGCCGGCCCGTTCCTGGCCCCGTATGACCCGCACGACATGTCTTTCCCGGCCCTCAGTCCGTCCTCCCCGGCCCATTGGCTCGGGGTAAACGACGGCGGGATGGACATCCTCTCGGAACTGCTCTACGGGTTGCGCAATACGGTCGGTTTCGGCCTCCTGGCGGGGATCCTGGCCCTGGTGCTGGGTGTCGGGCTGGGCCTCGGCGCGGCCTGGTTCGGCGGCCTGGTGGACCACGTTACGATGCGGACAGCCGATATCCTGCTGGCCATCCCTGCGGTCATGATTCTGATCCTGATGGCCGCATTCTTCCGCTTGTCGCCTGTCACGCTTGCGCTTCTCCTTGCGTTCATGTACTGGCCTACCACGGCCAAGTCCATCAGGGCCCAGGCCCTGGTGGTGACGTCGCGCCTCCACATTCATGCGGCCAGACAGATGGGTGGTTCGGGGGCCTATATCATCGGGCACCACCTGCTGCCTGAGCTCTTCCCCCTGTACCTCATCGGCTTTGCCGCCAAGGCCCGCATGGCCATGTTCATGGAGGCGTCTTTGTCCTTTCTGGGGCTCTTCGATCCAAGTCGCAAATCCCTGGGGATGATGATCAGCTATGCTCTTAAATACTATTACCTGGATGTGTGGTGGAACTGGCTCCTGCCGCCCATCCTCTGTCTGACCCTCTTGATCATGGCCGTGACCTTCCTGGCCGTGAGCCTGGAAAGGGTGTTCGATCCCAGGTTGAAGGAAGCATGAAGCGGCCTGGCCACAAAGACACCAAGACACAAAGAAGCAAAAAGAGGTTTAAGCGTTTTCGAGAGAGGATCTGATGATGAAAAGAGTGCAGATACAGCATACCGAATCGCATTCCAACCTTTGTGGCTTAGTGCCTTAGTGGCAGAAGGAAGTGGTGGTGAAGGTAAGCATCCAAAATTTGTCCGTGACCTACCGGGACGGGGATCATTCCCTGCTGGCCCTGGACCAGGTGAGCCTCGAACTGGAACCCGGCCGGATTACGGCGCTGGTGGGAGAGTCGGGTTCCGGAAAAACCACCTTGGGTAAGACGATCATGGGGCTTCTGCCTGAGAACGCGGAGGCCGAGGGCAGCATCAGGCTGGACGACGAGGAAATCATCGGAAAGGATGAATCCGGGCTCAACCGCATCCGATGGTCTCGGGCGGCCATGGTTTTCCAGAACGGCCCGGCGAATCTGAACCCGGTACTCCGCATCGTCGACCAGGTGGCGGAGCCCCTTGTTCAGCGATTTGGCATGAAGAAGTCCAATGCCGTGGCAAAGGCAAGAGAGGCGCTTCAGCGCATGGGGCTTAAGCCTGATCTGGCGGATCGATTCCCCCATGAGCTGAGCGGGGGCGAAGTGCAGAGGGGGCTGCTGGCCATGGCGCTCATCCTGGATCCGGAAGTGCTCATCCTGGACGAGCCCACCGCGGCCCTGGACGCCGTGACCAAGGCCTTTGTGGCCAAGGTGATTCTGAACATGCGGGAGCAGAAGAAGGCGGTCCTGCTGATCACCCATGATCTGGATCTGGCGAGGAGGCTTGCGGACGATCTTTTTGTTCTCTATCTGGGCCAGGTCATGGAGACCATGCCGGCCTCGGATCTCTTTTCCGATCCGCGCCACCCCTACACTCTGGCCCTGGGCAGGTCCTATCCTGCAATGAATGCCACTCGGGACCTGGGCGGCATCCGGGGAGACGGATTTTATCGCGTCATGCATGCGCACGCGCAAAAAGAACGGCCTGCCGGGGAGCATTTTCACATCTCTTCCCCTGTCTCTACTCATGATATGGGCCACGTCGTCCAGACAGGCTGCCTTTTCGAACCCCGATGCACGCAGTCTATCGGCGAATGCAGGAAGGAAGCGGTCCCCATGTTTCCTGCTGGAGACCACCTGGTCCGGTGCGTGCGGCGCGGCATTGTCACTCTTCTCCATTTGGAAGGCGTGAGCAAGCGATACGACCGGACCACGGCCCTGAGACCCACAAGTCTGGATCTTCGGGCCGGAGAGCTTTTCTGCCTGGTTGGTGAGACAGGGTCGGGCAAGACCACGCTGGCCATGATCGCTGCAGGGGTGCTGAACCAGGATCAGGGCGGTCGCTCCATTGAAGGCCGGGACATGGACCGATGGATCAGGGAAGGGTACCGCTCCCTGGCCCGGCGAATCGGAGTGATCTACCAGAACCCCGCGGACGCGGTGAGCCATCGCCTTTCCGTTCTGGACATCGTGGCCGAGCCGCTGAAGATCCAGGGCGAGGTGAGGGAACCATCCCAGATCCGGGATCGGGTGAGGCGCATTCTTGCCGATGTGCATCTTTCCACGGAACCGGAGTTTCTCAGGCGTTACCCTCATGAGCTCAACATGGGGGCCATCCAGCGGGTCTGCATGGCGCGGGCCCTTATCCTGGAGCCCGCTTTTCTCGTGGCGGACGAGCCCACGAGTTCCCTGGATCCGAGCGTCCAGGCCAAGGTTCTGAAGATGCTGCTCGATGTTCAGGTGGAGAAAGGCTTGACCATGCTTTTTGTCACCCATGACATCGGGCTGGCCCGAAAGATCGGAGACCGGATCGGGGTCATGCTCGCAGGGAGACTGGTGGAGGTGGGACCTGCTGCAAGGGTCCTGGGTCGCGCGGCCCATCCCTACACGCGTAGGCTGATCGAGTGCGCTCAGGGGTTGGAGGAACGATCGGCTGTCGAGGCTGATTTACCGGGCAGCGCCGCATGTCCATACGCGGCGCGGTGTGATCGGTCAGAAGAACGGTGTCTGAGCGAACCGCCGCCGGCGGTCCGGCTGGACGGAGGAGGTCACCTTGCATGGTGCCATTTTCCGATGCGGGGATGACCCCCACCAACTCCTGCCACTAAGACACAAAGACACCAAGAAGATATCGTGGTTTTCTTTGTGACTTAGTGTCTTTGTGGCAGATCTTGTCTGTAAATTGCATCGACGAAAGGAGGAGAACATGAAAACGACAACAATCAGTCCTGAAGTTATTGAACAGACCACCCGGTTTCACGGCCACTGGTGTCCCGGACTGGCTATTGGAATCCGGGCCTCGGAATGGGCACTGCAGGAGATGGGCAAGGCCGCGGACGAAGAGATCGTGGCCGTGGTCGAGACCGACATGTGCGGAGTGGACGCTGTCCAGTTCATCACCGGGTGCACCTTCGGCAAAGGCAACCTCATCCACAAAGATTACGGCAAGAATGCCTTCGCCTTTTACCGGCGGCGGGACAGCAAAGCCGCACGTCTGGTCGCCCGGCCCTCCATTTATGGAGATGCCGGCCCAACCCTGGGCAAGCTTCATCGAAAAATGGCGGAGCAGGGGCTGAGCGAGGAAGAGCAGAAGATCTGGGCCGAGACCAGGGCGGCTGTTTCGAAAAAGATCATGGAATCCGACCTGGCGGATCTGTTCGAGATCAAACCGCCGGCTGGACCGATGCCGAAAGCTGCCCGAATCCTGTCTCCTGCGGTCTGCGAATCGTGCGGGGAGACCGTGATGGAGACGCGCACCCGCCGCTTCGGCGGGAAGCTCTTGTGCATCCCCTGCTTCGATGCAGTGGAAAAACGTTGTTGACCCATGAAACATGTTTGCGTCGTAGACGGCCAGGGGGATGGAATCGGCACGACGATCATCAAGGCTTTGAAGGAAAGGATCTCTCTGGTCGGTGCAAGCAGGGAACCCCTTCCTCATCTCGTTGAGGAGAAGCTGAAGGAGTATGTGAAGGAGGTATTGAAAGATGTGTGAAGCGAGTGCATTTTATTTCAAGGACGGCAAAGAGGAACTCGTCCTGGAATCCGTGGACGAAGTTCTTCCCGAAGGAGACAACCGGTTCCGCCTGGTCAACATCTTCGGAGAACAGAAGGTCGTTGAAGGGAAATTGAAGGTCATGAACCTGGTGAGCCACAAGATCGTGTTTGAAGAGTGATCGGAGTATGTATGGAGTATGTATGAAGTAGACCCGAGGAGATTCCCCATTGAAAAGGAAAGTTGAAACAGGAGTGCTGAAGCCCATCGGGGCGGTTCATTCTCCCTACAAGGAGAAAAAGGGAGCGCCTAAGCAGGGGAGACACGAAAAAAGGGAGTGCACCATAGAGATTTTCGAGGAATACGAACCAGGTCTTCTGGACATTGACCGGTGCACGCACCTCTATGTGCTCTACTGGCAGGACAGGAGCGACAGGAGCATCCTCCAGACAAAGACGCCCTGGGGGCCGGAGATCCACGGGGTCTTCGCGACCCGGTCGCCGAACCGTCCAAACCCGATCGGACTGTGCGTTGCCGATCTCCTGGAAAGGGACGGACGGTTCCTGAAGGTGAACGGCCTGGACGCATTGGACGAATCGCCGGTGATCGACATCAAACCGTATTCAGCGTCCCTCGACTCGTTTCCCGATGCGCGCATCGGGTGGCGCAAAGAGAGAAAGCCCGACTGAAGCTCCGCCGACTGAAGCTCCAAGGAAAAGCTCGCTCTGCGTTTCCTCGACTTCAGACGCTGACCCATTTCCCGGTGGTCCGCTTCTTGAACGTATGAGGATGATCCTTAACTTAAATTGCACGATCGCGGAGATGAAGACAGGAGGAAAAATCCATGGAGGGGGATCATAACCATCTGCATCAACACACCCATGAACATAGACATGCTCATGAGCATCCGCACGATCATGACGGCGAGCGGCACAGCCATGAGCACGAGCACTCCCATGTCCACGAGCACGGCCATGAGCATCGCCACCCGCACGCACACGAGGAGGGGCGGGACGCCCATGAGCATGAACATGCCGGGAAGCACGGCCCTCATGATCACGAGCACCCGGACCATGGGAAGGACCCCCATGACCATTCTCATGCATCAACACTGAAGAAAACGGCATGAGCTTTCCAAGAAACCGTTGATGATGATTATCTTGGGCCTGTAATGGAAAGCATGGAATCCTCGTAACAAGGAGGACCGGCGGTGATGAGTAGAGAAGAACTCTGTACAAAGATTGAAACCCTTTACCCCGAATTGGGGCAGTGCTGGATCGAGTTGGGTGTGGAATGGGATGAGACAAAAAGAGCCTGGATCGTGGATCTCATGAGCGACGGCCGAGAGTCGATTACCTACCTCGAGAATACGGATGCAGAGGCCTGCATGCTGGGGGAACAGTGTGTCGCCCTGGGGGTTCAGATTGCACAACTCAAATCCAATTTGGAGAGCAAGCCTGTTTAGGGTCCCGATCCGGGGTCCCGGTGGAGATCGTGAGCAAGGTGATCCTCCGGCACACGAATCTTTCAGAGATACCTCGGACAACCTCTATTCCTGAGTCATGGAGGGGTGCTTCTCCAGGAGTAATGCTTTGAATTCCAGATTGTTGCGCATACAGTCGTGAGAGGGCACTGACCTAACCAAGAAAAAGGTCGGATCCCGCTCCTCATAAGCTTTCTTCAGCCATTCTATGGCCATTTCGACCTCGCCCATCCCCGCATACACCCTCGATATGAACATCGGCGAAAAAAATATCTTTTCTGAGAAATGTAACTGAATCCCATAAAAGAGGTCACAGGCTTCGACAGAGGGTCAAGCTCAAGGGCACGCCTCATTTCCAATATGGCCTCATCAATCTTCCCGACAGAGAGTTTATGCCAAGCATAATAATGGTGGACACTACAGAGGCCCGGGATTAACTTAATCGCCTGAAGTAGAGCTTGCTCCGAACCGTTCCAGTCGTATTCATAGGCCATCTTGACGACCCAATGGCGACATTTATTCCTATTCATGAGATGGATAGGAACGCTTTTAAAAAGCAGATTGACAGTGCCTTGGCTTTTGAGATACGGGGTTGCATGCGAAGATTATCCAGAAGAGCGTCCTCTTTCTCGAAGAAGAGCGGTTCCTCTTTCGGGGAAAGCCGTGTTTGATCTTATGTTCACAGCAGATGCTGCAGTGTCACCAAATCTGGCTGTTGTACTGCTGATCTATCTCGGGTCGCTCGTACAGGGAGCCCTTCTGCTGGACGAGTGGGAGGGGCTATGGGTAATGCTCGGCATCGCGGCCCTCTCTCTTTTAGGGCTCGGACCGGGAGAGGGAGAATATGTTCTCTCGCGACACGTTATTTCCTGCCTGGCGATATTCTACGTTCTGTTTGCTCTCGTTTTTATCAATCGGGTTCTTCCAGTGATCAACGAGAGAACGCTTGTCCACTATACACTGGTCTTTCACTACTGGTTTTGGACATGTCTGGGAGATTTTCCTTCAAAGCATTTTGCGCTTACCGTGGTGCTGACGGCCGTGCCGACCATCGGCGTGCTGGTTTCGGCGTGCACCCCCCTGCGACTGTCGTCCGGCCAGCGTCTGGCGGCGTATCTGTGGTATCTCGCGATAAGTATAGCACTGCTCGCCTCCCAGATCCTGACAGGTGGCTTCTATCCGCTTGTCTATGAAGGTATAGATTCCTTGACAGGGTTCGTCCTCGCGTTGACCACTGGCATGTCGATGCTGTTCCTTTTTTCGAATGTGTTCTACATTCTCGCGTTATTGCCCGTACGGTTCCCAGGGCAAACCGCGGCGAAGCGCATGCAGAAAATACAGGAACACGCGCAATTGATAGTCGGCAAGTATTCCGATGAGCAACTCAGGCTCCCGCAGATGTTCCTGATCATCTGCGTTCAAGGCGGGCTCGTTTTTGCGAACTACCATTGGAAAATAGTGGATGATTGGCTGGCTATCAATCTAATGTTAATGGGGCTGGCACGCTTCAGCGCTACACAGAAGGTATACAAACCGGGTGAGGGGTGGTTTGAGCGCCTGGAATCGCGGATGAACCGGGGGAAAAAGAGGCAAAGCGAGTGAGATAATGAAAAAACACCTGGGTCTCGACATGCGCCCCCCAAAGCGCCTTCGCTTCAGATCCAGCTATATTATTGCAGATGCCCATCGCAGATGGGTTGAGGAACTGGTGAGAATGATGCGCAGGTCCGACCCGGAGCACGGAAGTCGACTTATCTCCCCGCTTCGTTGAAATCCCGAACAATGCGCATCCTTATCCGTTCTTTCGTAGATTCATCCACCCGGAGCGCATCGACTCTCGACATCAACACGTCCCTATCAACCAATTCTGCAGCAATGACCCCGGCGATGAACAGGAGGTCTTTTTCCCTGCCGGAGGCGTACTTCCCGGCCACAAGATCATGGACTTCGATGCACCAGCCTGTCACGCCCTCCATATTCGGGCCGGACAACGGGACGAGTCTTGAATCCCAACCCTCGGGCAGATTGTTCGTCGTTTCCGAACTGACTCCGTGGGCATAGTACCCAAAGGCCTGATGAAAGGGGGACAGCTCCCCGATAGATCCGTCAATCACATCGCTCATTTCAGGTCTGTTCTTGGGAAAGACGTCGGCCTCAACCGAAAAGAGCAGGGGTTCAGGGAAACTTGGGAACTGTGCAAGTATGGAGGTGCTTCCAAGGACGATGATGTCTTTGTCATCGGCTATGCTGCCTGCGGCCCTGATAATATGCTCCAACTGTGAACGATTCATAGATGCGCCACCTTTCCCTGGGTGTAAGCAAACCGCAGAACGGGCTGGACTGCCGCAAGCGGCGAGCGTTTTCATCCGGTGACACCAGCACGTGGATAATTTCAGGCAGAGGACGTCCAAGGATTTCTCGCCATTCCTTCCACGGGGGGATTTCGCCGTCCCTTTCAATCCAGCGGGCGATATTCCGCCTGGCCGTCTCGAGGAGTTCCGGAGAAGCTGCAAGCCTCTCTGCGATCTCCGCGTGGAGAGCAATACTCCGTTCTTCAATTCTCATGTGATCAGACCACATTCCGTTCCTCGCCTTTAAATAGGTCATGGTAACCGAAAGCTCTCGTTTGATCAATCTTGTCCTCGAAGATTACAGGGTAATTCTCTTGGGACCGAACGCTCCTATAACCTCAACTCCAGTGGATAGCGATCAACAGGATTCCGGTAATCAGGAGGACGGCTTCTGGTCTCGCAACGGTAGAACAGACGAAGAATCATCACCTCCCCTCTTTAGACGAGCCGTCTGCGTCGCTCAAAACCGCAGGTTTGTTCTTCTTGTCTTTTTTCTTGCGCTGGAGGTCACGGTACATGGATCAAGTCCCCGGTCAGCTTTGTATAGACTTTCACACCGGCCTTCGCGTCCCTGTTCTTCAGAGCGCGGAGGATGACCGTGTGCAGATCGGCTTCATCGCGCGGGAGCTTGCTCGTCTCGAAGAAGTCCCTCGCAACGGATGGCCTCCGTCTCCAGTGCCCTTCTGAATTCCATGATTTCGAGCTGATATTCGTATTTTGGAGGGAGAGAGACAATTATGCGCCAGCCAGAACAGGGACCCATGTTTTTACAATATTTCTAATCACCGCATCCATCTCGATAAAATCGCTGGGTTTGGTCACATAATCGGCTGCTCCCCTTTGCGCGCAGAAAACCCTGTCATCGTCTTCATTGGAGGTAGTCCAGATGACGATGGGGATGTCTTTGAGATTTGGACGTCTCTTGATCTCCACAAGGGCTTGCCTGCCGTCGACCTTAGGCATATTCAAATCAAGCAGAATGACCACGGGCCGAGGTGAAGAATCCCGGTGGAGCAGGTACTCCATCAGTTCCTCCCCGTCTTTCACAAACACCAGATCAAGAGCATCTTCGAATTCCCGAAATGCCACTTGCAGGATGAGTTTATCGTCAAGGTCATCTTCGGCGATCAAGACGACCGGCTTTCTGTTTGATTGCAATTTCATTGTTCTCCTCGATTCACAGGCAGGGTGACTATGAATGTTGACCCCTTCCCGGGGGTGCTCTTCGCCGTGATCGTCCCGCCGTGCCGCTCAACGACCTTCTTGCAGATGGCCAGTCCGATACCAGTCCCTGAATACTCGTGCTTCCCATGGAGGCGCTGGAAGGGCTGGAAGATCTTTTCCAGATACTTCTCATCGAACCCGATCCCATTGTCTTTCACAAACACGCGGCCCTCTCCGTTTCTTACCTCTCCGCAAATCTTTATGAATGGTTTGCTCTCCGAACGGCGAAATTTCACTGCGTTTGCAATGAGATTTTGGAACAGTTGTCTCAACTGATTCGGGGCGCCATTTACCATCGGCAAAGGCGCGATTTCTAAACGCGCTCCGGCATTCCGGATTGCGATTTCGAGATCGCCGACCGCGTCTTTCACAACGCTATCCAGCCTCGTGGGTATGAACTCTTGCCCCCTCGAATCCAAACGCGAATACCTGAGGAGGGCATCGAGAAGTTCCCGCATGCGACCAGCCGCCGCTGTCATTCGTGCAACGTAGTCCTTCTCCTCATCGCCGAGGAGAGCGGCGCTTTTTGTCTGCAGGAGAGATCCGAATGTCTGGATTTTTCGAAGAGGTTCGCTCAAGTCATGGGAGGCTACGAAGGCAAACTCTTGAAGCTCTCGGTTTTTGCCTTCCAGTTCGGCGGTGCGCTTTCGGACGCGCAACTCCAGTTCGGCATTGAGCGTCCTATACCGTTTTTCGCTCTCTCGCAATGCCGCTTCGGCCTTTTTTCGATCGGTGATGTCAAGGATGGTCCCAAAGAGAAGAATCGGTTTACCCGATGCATCGTACTCCACATCGATGCCTCTTGTCAGGACGACTCGCTCTTCCCCGCCCGCACGGATGATGCGAGACTCAAAAGGCTCGACGATCTTGCCCGATAAAGCATCCTCGATCAGCCTGGCATGCAGAGCTCGGGTCTCGGGATGGATCATCCGGCGGACGGCTTCAATTGACGGAGTGAACGTCTTCGGGTCGACACCGAAAATCCGGTACGCCTCTTCCGACCAAATGACCATGCCGTTCACCAGGTCCGACCTCCAACTGCCGAGATGGGCCACCGCCTGGGCTCGCTCAAGGTCGCGTTCGCGCTCTCGAATCGCTTCCTCAGTCCGCTTGCGCTCAGAGATGTCATTGAAGAGAATGGCGACCTTTCTTTCGGCCGCTTCGCCCACGCGAAAGGCATACACTTCATAAAAGCGACCAAGCTGCTTAGCTGGATTTTCAAAGCGCATGGGATCGCCCGTCAAAGCGATCCTGCCGTAGATCTCAAACCAGTGTTCTTCGTGCTGCGGTGCGATTTCACGCATCCGTCTACCCACCGCGTTATTAATCCCTGTCTGCCGTTCGAAGGATGGATTGATTTCAAGAAAGCGGTAGTCAAGGGGCTTTTCGTTTTCGTCAAACAAGACTTCAATGATGCAGAACCCTTCGTCAATGGAGTCAAACAGCGTCCGGTATTTCTGCTCCGACGCACGCAGCTCATCCTCGGCCTGTTTCCGCTCGGTGATGTCTCTAATGATAACAGTTGTGACCCCTGCAGAACCCGAAACGGAGACCTCAATCGGGAGTGTTCTGCCGTTTCTCGTTTTTGCCTCGATTTCGATTTGTCGAACGGTCTCACTTTGCAGTAGACAACGTTCAAGATAAGATGCACTGCGGCCGGTAAGGATCAGGTCGAAAAGGGAGGAACCGACGGCCTCTTTTTCCGGATAACCGAATATCTTCGCGGAAGCAGGGTTCCAAAGAAGCACCCTTCCCCTTTGATCCAAAATTACGATGGCATCACTCACGGTTTGGACCAGAGTTCTGTAAAGCTCCTGCGGATTCCTGAAATATTCCGAAAGAAATGCGCCCAAAGGAACCCCCCTGGCGCGCGTGCTCTTGTAGGCGCTTACAACCGCGAGCAGAAAGTAGACGCCGCCGGTATACTGGGCGACCCTTCCCAACCAGCTGATCGGTCCACCGACGGTGCGGAGAAAAAACACACCGAATAGCCCAATGGCCGTAAGAAGAAGCCCGAGCGAGTACCGCTTGAAAAAGAACTCCGTTGCGCGGGTGTACATTCTGAAAATGAGTAGAGAGGAGATCGCGTAAAAAGCTACCGCCCCACCAAGGACGATCTGTCTGAGCAGGGTTGGTCCTGTGCCCTGGACAAAGAAAGTCGGAGTGAAACCGGCAAAAACCGCAAAGACTATCAAGGTGACCAGAACCAACGTGCCCAGATATGCGAATGCCATTTTCCGCAACCTCGACTGACGAGTGCTTTCAACGGCATTGGTCGCATAGGTCGTGGCCCCGGCGAGATGAAGCGATCCTCCCAGGAAAGCCCCGCAATTGAATATGGTTACCATGGAATTCTCCATGCCCGGTCTTGCGAGCCAACCGGATATCGAACTTGCCAGGCCGAACGCCAGAGCCCCGCAGCCCAGGAAGAGCAGTCTGAGCGTACCGCCCTCCTGATAGGTCCTGCCTGCCAGATAGGCAACAGCGAATGAGGCAAAGCAAATGAATAAGGTATTCATCACCGGTAGGAGGAAGCGGGGTTCGAATATGAACTCCAGTCCCAGGCTTTTCGGCAACAGGAGGTGGAGGGCCAGGAGCATGGCCAGGAACCCAGTCGGCAGAAGTGTTGATAAACCTAGATGCATCTTCTTCATAGGGATTGCCCTAAAGGAGTGGATTTGACTCCGCATAACGGCTGTAATTGATGTTCAAGAGTATCCAGGTTAGCCCAGTCTGCAGAAAATATCTATACCTATGATTTTAGGGGCGAAAATGACCGCCTCGCAGGCGCGAACTAGTGAAGGTCTGCTTTTCGGGGGGATGCCATCCGGAAACATCCAAAGGCAGCGTGACAGAAGAGCTGCGACCGGGATGCATGCCGGCGAGAAAGAGCACGGCTTGAGCGCACCCGATAAGCGAAAACGACCTTCAGTAACGATGACAGCTCAAACAGGTGTCCGGGGAGAGTAAGGGATGACGACGAGGATTGAGTCGCTGCCCCGGGCGCCCGGCCACCGGATCGTGGCAGGCCAGGCAGGGTTCCGGCCTGGGCCTGTGCTCGATCCGCGCGGAGGGATGTCTGCTCAGTCCCTCCTTGTGGCACGCCAGACATCCGTTGTTCGAACCCTGGGGATGGCAGGACAGGCAATGCCGTTCCTTCCACAATCCGTTGTGAGAGCGGGGTCTTGTTTCCTTGTGGCAAGCCTGGCAGGAGTCGGCGGTGTGGCATTTGCGGCAGGAGGCGGGATCCGAGGCAGCCAGACCGTGAGTCGCTCCCCACTGCGCGTTGTGGGAGCGGGGCCTTGTTTCCTTGTGGCAAGCCTGGCAGGAGTCGGCGGTGTGGCACGTGCGGCAGGAGGCGGGATCCGAGGCAGCCGGACCGTGAGCCACTCCCCACTGCGCATTGTGAGAGCGGGGCTTTGTTTCCTTGTGGCAAGCCTGGCAGGAGTCGGCGGTATGGCATGTGCGGCAGGAGGCGGGATCCGACGCAGCCGGACCGTGAGCCACTCCCCACTGCGCGTTGTGAGAGCGGGGCCTCATCTCCTGGTGGCAGCTTGTACAGAAATCGGGCTTGTGGCATACCTGACAAGTGGAGTTGGTCCTGCCTCCTTCCGTGCCGTGGATATTCGCAAGCCACCGGCTGCTGTGGGAGGATGGTTTTTCAACCCGGTGGCACTCTTGGCAACTGTTATCGCGGTGGCATACCTTGCAGGCAGTGCCATCCTGAGAGCCAAAGGTCCCATGGCCTTTCTTCCAGTTCTCCCGATGGCTCTGAGGAGGCGTGTCGCGGTTCAGGTTTTCGTGGCATGCGGCACAGGGGCGGTCTGTCTCATGAGATTTGTCGCGGATGCTCAGCAGTTGTCTGTCGGACAGGGCATACTCTCTGCGCTCCGGGTCATCCGGAACATTCTCGTGGCATTCGGTGCACGTCTTGCCTGTATTTTCGGTGTGGATGAAGATGCCCTTCCCGGCCGTTCTGCGAAGGATTCCCTCTTTTCCTTCGCCGATCTTCTCTAAGTCCTCCACATCGTGGCATGTCCCGCATGTCTCTTTGGCAATCTCCCGTGTGTCGATCAGTTCTCCGTGGCATGAGATGCAGTCGTCGTGGCCGGCCTTCCGGTACCGCCCCTGTTCAAGGGGGCCGTGGCAGTCGAGGCAGCCAATCTCCTGCTCTTTTGCATGGAGTGCATGCTCGAACAGGAGCCTGCCTTTGTCCTCATCCTTGCACCCGAATGTCACCGCCATGAGGCCTATGAAAACGGTTGCCACGACGCTGCGAAGTCTCATTGCCTTTTCTCCATCAGCCGGATTCTCTTCTTTGTCCAGCTCGGTCGTTCAGAAGCGAATGACGAGCGCGGTCAGGATGCTCCAAGAGTAGTCCTTCTCAAGGGTGTCTTTTTCGATTTCTCCGTTGAGCCTTATGGAAAGGTAATCGTTTATCTTGTACCTGATCCGTCCGAAGGCGCTATACACATCCGGTGAAACACGGGTGATCGTCCCGTAGTCCGAAGCCGTAACGTCGCCCGGAAGGGATGCATAGGCGAGCCCCTCGTTTAACTCATACCGATAATTCAGGTACCCGGTGCCGAATGAAAACCAGAAATCCTTGGAGGGATGGTACTCCACCTCGCCCGTGACGCCGAAAAAGCGGTCTCCACTCCGGACACCCCAGTAGTCGCCTGTAAGGGACAAGGTCCAGTGAGGGTGCGGATTGAAGGTGAAGGTAAGACCGTATCTCCTGTAGTCCCGGTTGATCCCGCCGTCTCCCTCCCCTGAGCTCTCCCTGCCTGCCACGTAAGGGGAGATGCTGAGCCAGGAAAGCGCTCTCCAGGTCAGCCTGGCCGTGGCGAAGGTGTAGGGCTGAACGGCGCCGAAAAGCTTGGACAGGTAGGCATTGCCGAAAACATCTTTGTTGAGGCCGGCCCAATAACTGATGCTCAGGAAAGCATCCAGATTTCCTTCTTCGGGAAAATAGGCGAGGTTGAGCGATGTTGTCTCAAGCTCCCGATCCAGGAAGTCGGCTCCCATCTGAACACGTGCGTTGCCGAATCGCTGCCAGGTATCCAGGCTGTACCGGGTGATGCTCTCGCTTTCGCGATCGAAGTAGACTGCTGTCAACCGGTTGGCGTTTCCCTTCCAAAGACTGCCGGAAAGTGAAAGACCGTAAGCCCACTGCTCCTCGAACCATCCGCCCTCATCGACGACTCTGCCGAGGATGGCCCGCATGCTCCATCCTCCGTAAAGGCCGAATCGCAGAACCCCGCCATCCAGATGGAGACCGTCGGCCTCTTCCACATACTGCCTGCCGAACCGCAGGCCCAGTCCACTTTTTTCGGAATGGATGTCTCCATAGAGCTGGTAGATGTCGCCTTCGAATCCTGAACTTTTCCCCTCCCATTCCGGGAAAGAGCCCGAATGGCCCTCCAGATCTTTGTCAACACGGCCGGAGAAGTAGACGTCCAGCCTGTTTTGAAAAAGATTTCTGCCCTCCGCGTACCAGTGGTCATAGATGTCGGCATCTCTGTAGCCATAGGCGTAGGAACGCGCCCGGTAGGTGATGCGGTTTTCCAGTGAAAAATGGTCTCGAAACCATTGCCCTTTGCTCTTCTCCTCTGAGTGGACCGGATCAGGAGACGTCAAGAATATCGCTCCAGTTGCGATCGCAAGAAAGAGGCGGGGCCATGGCAATCGGTTGATGGACTCCCTAAAGACTCTCATTGACCTCCTTGAATCTCGAGGATTTGGTACGAGGTGCTCATTTACAGCGTCAACACTTCTGAGCGGCGTTCAGGACGCTTGAGGAGGTATAGGCAAGAGAAGTGCCAAAGGCAGGACCAAGTATCTAACCCAATGATATTCAAAACTATTCGCATGAAAGGCGTTGAGCGCAAATGGGCCTAGTGAAGGGGATACCCTACAGATGCAGTAGGATAAAGCCATTTTCATGATTGTTTATTCTGAGATTCTGGTGAATTACCCTGAAGGGTATTCCCTTCACCTTGCATCGGGACGGCTCTGTCGGGCACCGAAAGGGAGGTTCACCGCATTTCCGGCGACATGGTGAATTCCCCTTGACAAGGCGGGTCCTTTTCCTTGTAATGGGGTTAATCAGCCGCATGATCAATAGGTTGGATCTCCCATCTAATCTTGACTCGGTGAGTCCAGGTATGGACGAGAGTCGCAGGGATGATGACAAAAGCTCCCAGGGGATTTAGTTATCCTGAGGGGCTTACTTTTTGGACGTGCGACTTAGAAGAAAGAGAGGCGCAAGCCCCTGTTCGCGGCTTTAGTGCAATCAAAAACAAGGAGGAGAGTGCGATGGATCAAAGGCTCATGGACCTGACTGAAGAATACGCTCCTGGATCACTGGATCGGCGTGAATTCCTCATGAAACTCGGCATCGTTGCAGGCGGCACTGCTGCCGCCGGCGCACTCATGCCCCTGCTTGGGGGCGACTGTGCCCGAGCGCAGGTCACGGCAAAGGACGATGCCGCGCTGGTTGCGGAGCACATGAAATACCCCGGTGAGACTGGCGAGATTCGTGCCTACTTTGCCAGGCCGAAGAAAGACGCAAAGTATCCCGGTGTTGTGGTGATTCATGAGAACAGAGGACTCAACGCGCATATCGAGGACGTGACCAGGCGTATTGCGCTGGAGGGGTTTGTGGCAATGGCGCCTGATGCGTTGTCGCCCGTTGGCGGGACTCCGGGAGATCAGGACAAGGCCATTGAGCTGATAGGAAAGCTGGACAGGGAAAAGACAATCAGGAACTATGTTGCGGCAGTCAGGTACTTAAAGACCCACCCGGTGTCTACAGGAAAGGTGGGGACCGTGGGTTTCTGCTGGGGAGGCGGAATGGCCAACCAGCTCGCGGTTCATTCTCCGGAGCTGACTGCTGCGGTTCCCTATTACGGCCCCGTGCCGGCGTCTGGGGATGTCCCCAGGATCAAAGCCAGTCTGCTCCTGCATTATGCCGGTCAGGACGAGCGCATCAACAGCGGCATCCCCGCATTTGAAGAGGCGCTCAAGAAGGCAAAGGTTGACTACAGGGTCTACATGTATGAGAACGCTCAACACGCGTTCAACAACGACACAAACGCGGCCCGGTACAACAAGGAGGCGGCCCAGCTTGCCTGGCAGAGGACCATTTCCTTCCTGAAGGACAAGCTCAAAACATAAGGACTATCTCACACAGAGGCACAGAGATCACAAAGGTAGAAGTGCTTCTCGGGAGTTTCAAAAAGAGATTCTTTGATTCTCTTCGTGGCTTTGTGTCTTCGTGTGAGAACCGTTTCTTCCGGGGTTCATTTCCCCATGCAGCACTTCTTGTATTTTCTTCCGCTGCCGCAGGGGCACTGGTCGTTTCGCCCGACCTTGCGATCAGTACGGGTGGGCATTGCCGGGCGTGTAGTCTTTGGCGGTTCGAGACTCTCTCGGGACCGCAGCCCGGAGAGTTGATCGAGAAAAGGGCGGCAGTGGGTGAAGAAACGCTTGTACCCCGCACACAGGTAATTCAACCCTGCCTCGCCGTCGGGTGTCCGGAGGATGCGATCCTTGGGACATCCGCCATGGCAGAGGAGGAGGACCTCGCATTCGCAACAGTAACGGGGCAGAGTGTCCCATTTGATTCGGCCGAAGGCCCTCTGCCTGGGATCATCGAGAAGATCGGCCAGCGGGGTCTCGCGGATATTCCCGATGAGGTGTTCTTTGTTGACGAAATGGTCGCACGAGAAGAAATCCCCATTGCGTTCGATCACGGGCACATCCCCGCAGGTCTTCTTGAAGATGCACAATGCGTGATCCCGCCCTAATGCCGCCCCCGCCGCCTCCTCGAAGATCTGGATTCTGACCTGCCCGATATCTTGCGCCGCCCACTCATCGAAAATCGTACAGAGAAAATCGCCGAATAGTTCGGAGGGCGCTGTTCGAGGGCTTACGGATCCGTCTTCATCCGGCAAGGCTTCCACCAGCGGCAGAAATCCGATGTATGAAGCCTTGATCTGCTTAAAGAACCGATAGACCTCGATGGGCTTTTGGACATTCAGCGCGTGAACAACGCAGAGCACATCGCACGGGACCCCGTGCCTGGCCAGGAGATCATAGCCGCGCATTGCCTGGCGGTGGGTGGGTTCTCCTCCCCTGGTCAACCGATGGCCGTCATGCAAATGCTCCGGACCGTCCAGGCTGATCCCCACACCGAACCCTTCCGCCGCGAGAAAACGACACCACTCCTCATTCAGGAGTGTGCCGTTGGTCTGAATGCCGTTGACGATCCGTCGATGAACGGGCTGATGTTTACGCTGCAGCCCCACGATCTTTTGGAAGTAGTCCAGTCCAAGCAGGGTCGGCTCCCCGCCATGCCAGGAGAAGAGGACTACCGGGTCGGGGGTGGTTTGGATGTGCTGGACAATGAACTCTTCCAGCACATCGTCCGGCATGCGGATATTCCCCTCATCCGCATAGAGGGCTTTCTCGAGGTAATAACAATAGTCGCAGCGAAGGTTGCAGGCGGCGCCTATCGGCTTGGCGAAGATCTGATAGGGGCGTGATGCCTTGGCCATAGATTTATCTCACACGGACCCACAAAGCTCTCGGAGAAAAGGGACAAGAGATTGTCTCACACAAAGACACAAAGATCACAGAGAAAGGGATGTTTGTTGTCATAAAAACCCCGTGTCTTCGTGTCTCCGTGGCTCGTGTGATAAGTGTCTTTCATTCAATTCTGCCGTTCAAAACTCGGGAAATGCCGTTCTTCATCAGGGCTTCACCGAAGTTGAGAAGATAGCCCAGTTTCATGCCCGTTAATCGCAGATAAGTCAATACCTGCTTCTTGTGTGCCTTGGTTACGGTTTCCACCGATTTCAGCTCAAGGATAACCTTGTCGTTGACAATCAGATCCGCCCTGAATCCTTCTTCAAATGCGATCCCCTTGTATGTGATCGGGATGAGCGCCTGCCGTTTAACTCTCAGGCCGCGTCCCTCCAGTTCATGCGCCAGAATAGTCTCATAAACGCTTTCCAGCAAACCGGGACCGAGATCCCTATGAAGGCGAACCGCACAATCAATCACTATTCTTCCGATCTCATTTTCTGTCATATGAAACCCATGGTCTTACATAGAACCACAAAGGCTAAGACATTGTCTCACACAGCGCCACAAAAAGCACAGAGAGTATGGCAAAAGCATTGTCTCACACAAAGCCACAAAGATCACAGAGAAAGGGATGTTTTGTTGTCATAAAAACCTCCGTGTCTTCGTGTCTCCGTGTGAGAATCCTATCCCTTCTCTTCCCATCGCAATCGCCCGAAGGCTCTGCTCATCATTCCCACACTTTGAAAAAGGTCCTCATGATTTGTTTGATCGCATGGTCGCAATCGCCCGAAGGCTCTGCTCATCATTCAGTCGCAATCGCCCGAAGGCTCTGCTCATCATTCCCACTCATGAAATTGGTTTTGGCAGGATACACCTTTCTTCTCTTGTCGCAATCGCCCGAAAGTCCTCTCGCAAGAGCAATTCAGTTTATCACACAAAGTCACAAAGATCACAAAGGGTATTGATTTGTCAAAATTCCTCCGTGTCTTCGTGTCTCCGTGTGCGGATCGTTCTTTGCCCCGCAATCGCCCGAAGGCTCTGCTCATCATTCCCACTTCAGATATCGGCGCTGCGGAGACACAGGAGGTTTTACGTCGCAATCGCCCGAAGGCCCTTTGTTGCCTAATCGCTTGGCCTAAGAAGTGCGGCAGGCCGATAGACTTCTTTCCCACCATCTGGTACATACTCGTAAGTCTGAACAGCGGGAAATGTATTAAGCAACTGTCCGATGAGCATTGCCAACCCCGCTGGAACAGCCGCAAAAAGATGCACTGTGTTGACTCTGCCATATTCTCGGCGAAGTGACCGCATAGCTTCTTGGACGGTAGTGGCAATGTCTAATGCCTCACCGGGTGATTCAATATGGTAGGGAATCTCTCCTTCCTTGCGGATATGACACATTGCGCGCAAGGGCGGGAGGGCGGGTTGTGTTTGAGCAAAAGGGGGCTCGACGTCGTCTTCGACAGAAACGAGAACTGCAAAATCGCTCGCATCGATCTTTTTGCTAAAATTGCGACACTGAAATCCTGTTTTTATGCGCTTAGCATCCAGATTCCACAGTTGGTCGGGTTGCCCTCGGGTAACCTGCCGCCACGATGCCCGCAAACCGCTGTTAGAAGTGAATTGACAGCCGAAGGCAATCGCGGCAGAAAGCGTTGGTGAGCCGAACGCAATGATTTCACGGCCTGGGGCATATTTGCGGATTGCATTGCATATGCATGAGAGCGCGGGGAGTAGTTCCTGATTCCATACGCTCTGTGGAGTCTCCTTTCCGATAAAGCGCTCCGACCAATCAAGTGTGAGGGCATTGCCCGTAAGAAAACCGGGAGAGTATCTGACGAAAAAGCCGACTTGTATCGGCAATCCGTCGGTCAGGCTCGTATGAATCGCTTGCATTCTTTGGATCAAGATACGGTTTGCTATAGTAATGGCATCTGAAGTTGAAAGAACTTTCGAGGGAATCCTTTCAATGTTCCAATCTGAAAGTATTTGGGCAGACAAATGGTTGCTGGTGACCTTGCCAGCCTCTTCATAGTCCGAAACACCTACGGCCACAGGAACGACGAAGAAGCCGTCGCTCGCCTCGCTGCGTTTGATGATCCTGGGAATTTCAACACCCCGAATAATGGCAGATTCTTCGACTTCGGGGGTAATAAGTAGAACGGCACTTGCAGTTGAAGGATCGTCCAGTATCCTTCGGATTTGATCCTCAGTGGGAACTGTTCCAAGATCCTGTATGTCCTGCCAAGTAGGGATACCGTGTTCATGCTGTGCAGCGATCAATAGGGCTGCTTCCTTGTTTCGTATTCTTCGATAGCTCAAGAACGAACGCCCCGTTGGATCTGTTGCAATATGCTTTGCCCTCGCGCGGACCTCATGAACTTTAACCTCATTTCCATTTCCATCACGTGCAGTATCCGACCATTCACGCGCAAGCTCATCATCTCGCCCGCTACCTGCTTGGGATTCGGCGTGATGCCGTTGCTCTTCCCCTGCCTTGCCGTTGTTCAACTCCGGTAGGAAGATTTCAATATCGAACTTCATAGGGTGCTTCTTCCACATTCCAGCCGCCTCAAGTTTGTTCTTGATCAATGAGGCTATCTGCCTCTGTTCTTCTTCACTCAGAAGCGCGTCTATTGCTTTGATAATCCTTTCTAGTGCCAATCTGTCGTTCGGTCGTATGATTGAAATCTGCTTCATTAGATCTGAAAGGGCGACTGCTTCAGACTTGTGTATGTGTGCCTTTGGTGGGGGTGAAGGGCGAGGGACATGCGTGTGTTTCATAGGACGTGCTGGCTGCTGATCAACAAAGGGCCACTCTCTCCCTGGCCTTGGCAGTGATTCAATATCATTGAACTCAAGTTTTGCCCATCCAAAGGGGTACACTCCATTGCCGAGCGTCCTTGTAGTACCCCAAGGAAGGGGTTTCCCATCCCTTCCTTTCCGGGTCCATGGCTTTCTGACATCATCTAAGGTCATGCACTCCACATGCGAGAAGTGGCCGATCCTCAAAAGGGCCTCGTTTGTCTTGAGTTCTCTGACCACCTTATTCATAGGCTTGATCCGTTCTCGAATTGATACATCGGAAAGGGTGTAGAAATTTCTGTATTCCTCTTCGTATTTTGGCACATAGAATGCGCAAAGCATGTCGAGGAGCGAGTGGGGCGTAACGGGTGTATTGTGAAGCATAAAAGATTCCATTGAAAGATGAAGCGGATATGTTACCGCTTGATTTCTCTGACAAAGGCTGTACGCAGCCTCCACATGTCCTTTGGGAGTAGGGGTTCTATCAGGGTTTTTCGAGATCTCCCTTGCCTCCAAGATCGCTGTACCCCATTCCTTTAACGGAACATCCCAGACCTTGATCCATTTCATGGGATCATTCTTTATCTGGCCAAAGATCTTCTTGTTATAGTCGCCAGCTCCCTTACTCTTTCCCGTATCTCGGCTGGTAACTCCGGCGACTCTGGCGAGTGCATTTGCCAATCCGGTTCGAATTGCTCCTTTTATGGAACTCCCTGGTATATAGGGTTCTGCCTGGTTCCTCGGCATGGGTGAAATGAGTACCTGGTTTGCGGGATCCTTTCCTTTCACCGCTCTCTCGTAGGTCTCAATGAGTGATGCGCACTCGACAGGTATGGAACACAAACCTGCAGACTGCAGGTCTAACTTTTCGGCAACAATGGAGCGCAGTTGGGCAAAACTGTCCGATCCTGCAACCTTTAGAAACTCTTCCTTCTTATCGTATTGATCCAAAAATGCCAGGAAATCTATAAGCCAAAGCTTGCCATCTCGAATTACATACGAAAATGGGTCCAACTCATCGCCCGTTCCCACGTGGATGGGCGATAGAACATGGAGACGCGCACTAACGGGTTTCGTTTGCATTAAGGGCATCGCTCATGTCCTCCAGCAGTTTGAAGGGTACGGTGATGGGCACACCACAGTGCCTTATGCGAGTATCCGAGTGGATACCTTCGAGTAGCGGCCGGTCTTCTAGTGACTCTGACATCAGAAAGACTGCACCGGGTTCATACATCAGAATAGGCTTTTTGAAAGGTCTGGGTTTGCCGCCCGTTGGACTGAATACGGCGAAGTTTCCACCGAGTTTGCCGAATTTGGTCCTGAGACGATAAAAGACTTTGTAGGATCCCATGTTGTTAAAGGAGCAGAGGGATAAAGATAGACGTGCATTACCCTCAATCGTATCAAACTCATCGGCGGTAAAAGAACTGTCCACGGCAGTGTTGAACCTTCCCATTCCAATGGACTTATCTGCGCCAAACCCATTCTCGGGCAAGAATTCAAGCAGAAACCAGACCACGAGATCTTGAAGTTCCGGCAAGTTCACTGATACATAAAGGTCAAACTGAGTCCCTTCGCGATACCAAGTCTTCTCCCTGGCAAAAACCCCGCCGCCCTCTGCCACGGTTCCGCTGATACGGTTAATTGTGTTGGAGGTCGATACCTCATCTTCGCCAATTGGTTCTCGGGTGGATGTCCCCTGTTGAAGGAATTCATCCAGGATCTTTTCTTCTGAATACCCCGCCTTCAATCTATGCCACTGCTCTAGCTTCAGGAGTCGTTTCTTACTGAGTGCTTTGGCTCTCATGAAGCCTTCGAATTCTGCCTTCTTGCTCTTGCCGAAGTGCTTGTGTACAAGTTGAGTAAGACGATTCCTGCCAAGTGGCGGTATGGTAGGGCGAGGAAGATACCCTGTCGGAAAGGCGGATGAAAAGAGGACAGGCGCGGGCTTCCCCTTGGCAAAGTTTGCCAAGAGTTCCTCAAGGTAGTTTTCCCCTGATCGATAAAGAACCGCCCAACAGAAATGGCCGAAGAGGGTATCAGACATGAGTGGCGTAATAACAGGTGAAGCAGGTGTGAGCCTGAAGCGGTTGATCATTGGGACCCTCCTGTGATCACTCCACTTTGATTGTCTTTATGTAGTCAGGTTGCATTTTTTCGTTATCGATCCTGATCTCGCTAAATTCAATCTGACCACATCCTCTAGACCCGGCGCCCCCCAGCGCATCATGCTCAAGCATATGCATGGCCTTGAGCACCGTCATGAAGTAATCATCCGAATCTCCTTCGAATACTTTGAAGGAAATATTGAAATCGAATTCCACTCCCGCAGGCACGCGTTCAATGGGCCTTGGATTGGCCTCACCGGTGATGCGGTTGATGGCGTTCTCATACTTTATTTCCATGGGGAGATCGCCTTCTTTGAACTTCTTCTCCCAATCTGGACTTAAGAATGCGTCCCTTACCACAAGCCTCGTAGGGCCAAGGTCATCATTCCTTTTATTCGCGGATGTGCCGAAGACAGGGCACACAGGGCATTTCTTATCCCCACAGTCGCAGGGATTTCCCTGGGTTCTGGGATCGCGACTGAGCCTTTCTTCTTTGATCTCAATCAAGGAGCGGAGTTTCCCCTTCAGGGATGATCCGGGAATATATGGTGCACGGCTACCAGGAAAGGGATCCTTGATGACTGGGTTGTCTAGCCCACCGATCTCGATGCTCTCCTTGGAAGCCCCGATATGAAGCCCGGTGAGAAGGTGAATTCGGCCTTTAATCGTCCTTATCCTCTGGAGTTTCATTCCCACGCCCTCCTTTAATCGTTAGAGATACCCATTCCGTAATAGAAACCAACCACAGCCTCAAAGTGAAGCATGAAGGCCTCAAAATCAGGCAGTTCATTGATCAGATCCACGTTCCTGCTCAAGAAGTCGCGGAAACTGTCAGGGATTTTTCGGCTCCTGGGGTTGGCCGCATAGCTTGCCTTTGACTTCACCATCTTAATCATAGGGAGAACTCTATCGAAACCCTTTGATTCAACCTTCTTTTGCAGTTGTCTGAACTCTCCGAAAAATCGTCGGAGCTGTGCAGATGTGAGACTCTTGTCGCGTAGAAAACGGCCCGGTTTGTTCGGGTCCTTCACTGCGAAACCTTCGGCAATCGATTTTGCGTCCTGGTCGAGTAATTGGATTTTGATGGCACCCTTCTCGTCTCGGTAGCTCATTGGTCGACCTCCTTTTCTCACTCTCCCTTTCTGTTGAGGGTAATCGCGTAGAATAGCGGGATATTCAGTTTGTCAAGAAGCGGACGCTCCGACACCCCTACGCAGAAGACCTTATAGAGCAGATCTATTTCTTCCTGATTTCTAGGCTTATCCTTTTCTTTTTCATATTGTATATTCCTCCCGATATCATAATGTGCCAACGCAAGATAGCGACCGAACTTAATCTCCCCACCATGGAGAAATCTTCGATACATTCTATGGTATTCCAAGAGTCTGTATAGAAACGCCGTCGAGAACTTTGTTCTCTTGGATTCTTTTACTGCCCTGTCGAGCCTCTCGCCCAGATTTTTGAGTTCCTCTAATTCCGCCCAAGAAAACATCTCGCCTAAGAGAGTCACGTGATCCTTCATGCCGCCTTTTTCTATGTGCTGTTTTGCCTTTTTCAAATCCTCTTCAGCCAACTCAGCGGCTTTCCTCATGGGGAGTTTGGGCCTTGCAAGCCTGATCCCTGCTGAGAAGGTGATGTCTTGATTTTCAGCACAGAAATTCGAAAAGCTTTTTCTCATGAACAATGCGAAATCGATCGTCTGCCACCATGGCCCCACAAAAAAGAGGTCATCTCCACCGGAGAAAACCACATAGATGTCAGGGTAGCGACTGCGTACGATTTCGGGGAGGTAGTCTGAGAAAAAGAAATTGAGCATCCTAGAGAGAAAAGCGAATCGTGCGACTGAAAGCTTTTCCCGAACACCCATGCTAAAAATGAGACCCATGTTGTCAACGTCCGCCTTTAAGAAAGCCAGGAGATCCCTTCCGATCAGTTCCCCTTCGTATTCCTTCATGGACTTGAGGGCGATCATGCCAAAGGTTTTAGGTTGACCGGCTTTGATTTCGATCTCCCCCTCAAGCTTCTTGAACAGGGATGTCCATCTTTTGTCGGAGATCTCTTTTTCGGTGAGCACAGGAAGATGTTTGGCAATACGGGCCCTGCCGAATCTGGCAGTGTCACTTAGAGCGCCAACTTCTCGAATGCCACTGAAGTCTGAAGGGGGATCTCTCAAAAGGCTAAGCATGATGCCTCCAGCAAGTCTCAGCGTGCCCTTATCGCCGTACACAAGATACTCTGTCGTGGGGAGATCTTTTCCAAGATCCAGAATCTGCTGGGCGCAGTCAGAGCAAATAGAGGCATCTAGGCCCTTTTCATCGTATCTTCGGGTCGCATCCGCATCTGCAACGTTGATTCCGCAAAGTGTGCAGTTTCCACCCTCCCTATCATCATAATCCTCGTTGAGAACCGGCCCCATTTTGTCGAGACTGTTCCTCAGTTTGAAGAACTTCGCAGCATCTCGTGCATCGTTTACTTCGTCCAGCTTTGATTTGAATCCCTTCATAAGGAAATCAGTTTGGTTCAAGCGGGTAGACCAGGTGAGATTCATAGTGAGGAGTCCTTTAAATTTTCGCCTGAACCAATCTTCCAGTTCCTCGCTGATCCGCGCAAGTTCATTTAGCACTGATGCGAGTAGTGGAACAATGAGGATGAATTTTCCTCCAGAGTCCATGAGACGGTCGACGGAGTATAGACCCAGTCTCTTTTCAATGGTCAGAATGACCGAACGAGTGAGGGACTGCAGATAAAATGATCTGGCCCTGAAAATCTTCGAAACACCACGTCCACTGCTCTTGCTGATCCCAAAGATGTAGTCCTGGATACCTGACAGATCTCCTGAAACCACCAAAGCTTTGTCTTGCTCGTCTTCCCACCGTAGAGGCAGGTTTTTATGAGCATGAAAGGCAAAGATGGCCTGGGCTATACCCGCCGAGCTGAAAGAATGATCAAAAAGGGATACGTCGTGACTCAGTGTGTAAGTGTCAGAAGGAACACACCATGTGAATCTCTCCAAAAGAGAAACCAGCGCGTCGAGATAAAGATGAAAGGGCAAATTCTGATCGAGCGAGCGGATCCCAGTGAGAAACTCGCTAAAGTGCCGCTGGTATTCATCCGGTGACCCTTTGGGAACTCCCTTCTGCGGAAACACTACCTCACTTCCTGACTCAAGGTGTACTAGCTTGTGATGCCAGTCCCCGGGTGGCACAAACTGATTTCTTGCAAGTTCAACTTGGTGAAAGCCCGAAATGAGGCGGGTCTCGCGACTGTGTTCAAATTCATCGAGATCCTCTTTTTCGGTTATGTCCGTCCCTGCACTTAGACGGTCAGCGACGCAGACCGCCATTTCCATGAGATTACTCTCGTCAGGGTTATGGTGGGCGGACGCCACACTCGCGATCTGAGCCCGCTGCTGCACCACCTCTAAAGGCAGTATGAGATCCTTTTCGATGAAACCATGCGTAAAGAGGGCGTGCTGATTAGCGGTATGGCCATCCGCACCTTTCCTATAGTCCCCGTTTACGCCATTAGAATAGGGCCAGCCTGCTCTTTGAGCAAACTTGCCAATATCATGAAGCAATGCCCCCATAATGGCTGTTTCCAAGTCGAAACTCATGTTTCCTCCTGCGTATTTCTAGACGTGCTCATCTTTAACCCTCGAAAAAAGTTCACATGGACATACAGTTCATTGCCCCGTCAAGAAGGATGAAATGCTTAAGCATGGTGCTCGGGTATTTCACCGAGGCAAATGCTCATTCAATCGTATTCTCCCCAACCCCAGAACTCGTACCTTGCCCCACATTCACCTGTTCCCTCATCCTCAGAATAGGAAAGACGCCTGGTTCCCTCCAAATTGTTTGGCCCATGAATCTCTCAGTTCACCGGCATTCGCAGGAGCAACATCCTCGCTCATGCCTAGAGCAAAATGTGTGAATTATCTCTTCCAGTTCATTTGCTCTTGGAAATCAATATAGGCTTCGCTTTTCTTGCACGTGCAAGTTTCGTATTCCCTTAGACAAAGCCACAGAGTCGCAAAGGTTGTAGACGACAGGTAATACAACATCCGTTGTGAAAGAAGTCGTGTCGAAATGAGTTCTCTTCCTCCGCGTCTTTGTGTCTCCGTGCGAGAATCTTCCTCTCTTCACTTGATCCCGCCGACGTTTCCCGCAATCGCCCGAAGGCTCTCCTTATCGTTCCCACCAAACCTGGATTGACGCAACCGATGACATCTGCCCACGACCGTCGCAATCGCCCGAAGGCTCTGCTCATCATTCCACCAAAAGTTTATTCATCACACGAAGCCACAAAGTCACAAAGGGAGGGAACGAAGGCGATAAGTGCCGATTCTCAACTGCTGAACTACTGCTTCACAATTTCTCTTAAGGAAAAATCATCCTCTCCGTGTCTTCGTGTCTCCGTGTGAGGACAATTCCTTGCCCCGCAATCGCCCGAAGGCTCTCCTTATCGTTCCCACGGCAGCAAAATGGTACTGGAGGAAGGATTCCAAGGAGCGTCGCAATCGCCCGAAGGCTCTCCATATCGTTCCCACGTCGTGTCGGATTAATGGGTTGCCTTTTGAGGGAACCATGATGTCGCAATCGCCCGAAGGCTCTTCATATCGTTCCCACAACTCTGGAGGGAGAACGTATGAGTGAAAAAGGGGAAATAAAATCGCAATCGCCCGAAGGCTCTTCATATCGTTCCCACACAACATGATCGAGAGCGAGTTGCGGCGGCACGGCTACTCGTCGCAATCGCCCGAAGGCTCTCCATATCGTTCCCACCCCACCCCTGCAATCCCCCTGGAAAACAGGGTCTTACTACCCGTAAAACGGTAACCTCCTTTCTCATAGCGGTTTTGGTGTAGCTCCAGGTGCAAGAATGGAGGTGTTTTCGAGATGAAAACCGAACAGCGGCGGTATCTTATGCCGAAGACGGTAACCTCCCTCGATTTTCACCATTTTCCCAACCTCTACTAAAGTGTCCGGTTTCCAGTGCTATATGCCGCCTCTTCCTTTACACTGACCGTCGATTATTCCCTTTGTGTCTTCGTGTCTCCGTGGGAGAACCCTCTTAATTCTCCCCAACCCAAAGCTTGTCCCCTGTCCCACATTCACCTGTTCCCCCATCCTCAATAGAGGCAGGAACCGGCTGATCTCTCCTTCAAAGGTGATTGAGCCCCGGAGGCCGCCGAGTCTCATCAGGGTCTTCTGGCGGGCCGAGTAGCGCGGCCAGTCGTACCAGTGGAGCTTCGACTCTACAACCTTGATTCCCGAAGCCGGCTGTACGAGGCATTGGAAGTCAGGGCGTGGTTTGCCGTTCCCGTAAAAGACACAGAGCAGTTCGACCCTCTGGGCCAACCGTTCGAAGAACAGGGGAAAGGTCAGTTTCGTTGCCAAGTGATTCCCTGACCTGATCCGCAAGGGAGTGAGCAGCTCGACTGTGATGCTTTTACAGCCGTCCTCCTCGCATGGAGAGGCATGTAAAGGAACAGGAAGCTCGCGCAGGGTCTTTGTGGCGCCGTCGTAGATCTGAACCACGTCTTGGTCTCTTACAAGATCCACATGGAGAACCTCGAACCGCCCCCTTTCTCTACCGATGCCTTTCTTGCCGAGCTCCATGAAGGTGTAGACGAAGTAGGGGAGGGCGTCGATGGCACGCCCCATAAGCACAAGCTCGAAATCGAGGGTGCTTCCGGAGCGAAAGCACTGGCGGTTGGTCAGTGGAGGATTGAGGACGTATGGCGGCGGCGCCGGGTTGAATTTGGCCGCGTCCGGGAAATCAGGAGGAGGGGAGGGTGCGAAGAGGGAGACGTAGAGGCAGTTGCCTTTCAGGATGCAGGCGGCGCACTCATCTCTTCGAATCGCACACACAAGTCGCCTGAAGGCTGCGCCAAAGGAGCCGCGGAAGATCCCTCCCTTGTACGGAGGAAGGACCGCAAGGGTCGTCATCTGAATGGAAAAACGGAACCGCTCTATGGGAAGGATCTCTTGCACGTCTGAGTAGCCCTCTATTCTTTGAGAAGGAGATCAGCAAAAGAGACCGGATTGATACGATGTGGGAAAAAACCCGTACAATTTGGCACTTGGAGTGGGATCAGTCAAGGGAAAAGACTGGCTCACACGGAGACACAAAGACCACGGAGGAATGAGAGCATCACTCAGATACTGGATCCCCCGGTTTTTACCGGGGCAGGCCTTCCGTCCGGGATACTCATTCCTACCCGGACGTTCTTCCTAATGGTTTCATGGAAGTGGTACGACCGAAATAGGAAAAACCGATATGTGGTAACAGGAAAAATCGTTATTTCCAGTTGGACATATCAGGTTTTCAGCCTTTATCATGCCGCCCAAACTTCATTCCAGGACACCACCTATGCATTTCCTTTTCGGCTTCACCTGAGTTCATGTGAAAAATTCTGCCCGGGTTCGGTAGGACGGGTGGGGCTGAAAAGGCTCTTCCAGAAATATTCTTCAAAGTCATCTCACTGTAAATAACCGCTCTTACCAGATCTCACTACCCGGGAAGGAAAAACCTGGATTCCGGCCTGCGCCGGAATCACGGAACAGGAGGAAAGGAGGATCCATTCCCCGAATGGACCGCTTCGTGAGCTTCGTGACTTTGTGTGAGATTTGAACTTTCATAGGAGGGAAGAATGTCTGTTCAGGCAGCGAGTGAGTATGCAGTCAAGAGCACTGTCCGGATGAAAAGCTTCTTCGCGACAAAATGGGGGATCATTGCGGTCGGAGGCTTTATCGGCGTCTTTGCCGCACTGCTCCAGAAGTGGGGCAATCCCGGAAACATGGGCATCTGCGTGGCCTGCATGGAGAGAGACATCGCGGGTGCTGTCGGACTTCATAGAGCCGCTGTGGTCCAGTACATGCGGCCGGAGATCATCGGATTCGTGCTGGGCTCCTTCATTGCAGCCTATTCGTTCAGGGAGTTCCGGTCCAGGGCAGGGTCGGCGCCGATAGTCAGGTTCATCCTCGGCGCCTTTGCAATGATCGGCGCTCTCGTGTTCCTGGGATGCCCGTGGCGGGCACTCCTGCGATTCTCCGCTGGGGATGGAAACGCGATTTTCGGGCTTCTCGGTCTGGTCGGGGGAATTTGGGTGGGGACACTCTTTCTGAAAGGAGGCTATAACCTCGGCCGTTCCACGAAGACCTATACATCAGTGGGGTGGCTGTTGCCTCTGACCATGCTGGGGTTTCTGGCGCTCATGCTCATTTACCCCCAGGTAAAGGATCAACCGCAAAGCGGAGTGCTCTTTTACAGTCTCAAGGGCCCCGGGTCCCAGCATGCCCCGCTCCTGGTGTCGCTCGTGATCGGGCTCGCAGTAGGATTTCTGGCCCAAAGAAGCCGTTTCTGCACCATGGGCGCGTTCCGCGATCTCCTGCTCTTCCGGCAGACCCATCTCCTGCTGGGGTTGGTGGGGCTGGTGGTATTCGCCTTTATCATGAACCTGATACTGGGTCAGTTCCATCCGGGCTTTGCCAAACAGCCCATTGCCCATACCATGTCTCTCTGGAATTTCGGCGGCATGGTTCTGGCCGGACTCGCGTTCGCTCTGGCAGGCGGGTGCCCGGGCCGGCAGCTGTTTCTGGCCGGAGAAGGGGACGGAGATGCCGCGGTGTTTGTCATGGGGATGATCGTGGGAGCGGGCTTTTCTCACAATTTCGGACTTGCCAGTTCCCCCAACGGAGTCGGACCTCACGGCATTGCAGCGGTCATCATCGGCATGTTGGTCTGTCTTTTCATCGGTTTCACCATGAGAACAAGGACTGCATAAGGAGGGTTTATTCATGAGCCAGATTGTCGATGCAAGAGGATTGAGCTGCCCCCAGCCCGTGTTGATGACCCTGGAGGAAATGAAAAGGTCGGGCAAGGGCGAGATTCATGTTCTGGTGGATACGGATACGTCCAAGGAGAACGTAAGCAGGGCTGCAGTCAGCCAGGGGTGGCAGGTTCTGTCGTTGCAGGAGGAAGGCGACACATACCGTATCGTAGTCAGGAAGGAGTGAGGATGGGTTTTCTGGGCCTATTCAAGAAGGAGAAAGCAGAACGTCCGAGTACAAATCAAGGCGCGGCGGATCGCGGCATCCTGGTTTTCGACAATACCAGCGAAGTCATCCGGGCCGAGAACATGCTCAGAGCCGAGGGGTGGCAGATCCGGGTCATGGGGCCGCCCCCGGAGGTCCGGACGGGCTGCGACCTGGTCATCGAGTTCCCCCTGATCGAGGAGCTCAACATCCTGAGGCTGCTTCGGAAGGGCGGTCTTTCTCCCTTGCAGGTGGTGCCTGTGGACAGCCCTCTCCTCCAGCCGGTGGATCTCTTTCATGTGAAGGATTTTGGTGAGTACCTCATGGTCAGGGCGGCAAATATGAAGCTGACCATTGAGAAAAGCACTCGCACGATTGTCAACATATCCGGCGGCGGATGCCCGGACGTGCCTTACCTTGCAAAGGAGATGGTCGGGAGATCTTTGGCCGAAGCGCCGAGCCCCAGAGAGATTGGGCACACCCTTTGCGGCTATGCCCTTCAACTCGCCTACGAGGAGATAACCAGGCAATGCTCGCAGTAGTGGGAACAATCCCGGAGGAAGATTTCCCTCTATGGGAAGGGCAAGTCCGTCTGGAGGACGACCGGATAGTGGTCGGGGAAAGGGTTGTCCCCGTGAACCGCGGGACCCCTGCTCTCCTGGGTGCGGCAGTCATGACAGCGGAGATTCTGGATGAACCTCTCCCCTATGCGTATCTCGCAGGCGATACCGGATTGGGCCGCGGCAGCAGACATCTTTACGAGCATCTTGTCGGGAGGCTTGGACAAATCGACTTGCAGGTTATCGCCTTTCACTACCTCATGCCGGACGTAGACTGGCACAATCGGGTCCTTTTTGCGGTGGAAGAAATGGAGCAGCGTCCGATCCTCATTGCCGATGCCGGTTTCATGTATGCGGCAAAGATGAGCGGTCAGGCGGAATCTTACGATCTTTTCACCCCGGACGTGGGTGAACTGGCCTTCCTGGCCGACGAGGAGGCTCCCCACCCATTCTATACCCGGGGGTTTATCCTTCACGAAGACAACAAGGTCCCGGATCTGATTGCGCGGGCCTACGAACACCGGAATGGATCCCGCTGCCTGCTGGTCAAAGGGGCGCGGGATTATGTGGCCTCGGCAGAGGGCATCCAAGAAACCATCGATCAGCCGGTTGAAGAAGCACTGGAGGCCATGGGAGGTACCGGCGACACGCTGACCGGAATCGTTTCGGCCCTCATTGCATCGGGCATGGACATACAGGAAGCGGCAGCGCTGGCAGCCCGGATCAACCGACTCGCCGGACACTATGCGAAACCGACTCCGGCGACCCAGGTGATGGAGTTGATCAGGCATATTCCCAAGGCCACAAAAAGGATCCTGGAGCAATATGCTAAAAGAGATGCCTGATTGCCGGTCCCCCGTAAACCTGACGATGCCGGGTTACTCATTAGAAGCTCCTTCCAATGGGGCTCCCTGATTTCTCCAGGGAGTCCCGCATGGAAGAACCGCCCTAGTGGTGGTGCTTTTTTTCCGCCTCTTCCGCCTCCGCCTTGGTCTTGTGGATGGTTCCGTCCGGATGATTGGGCGGGGAGTAGATGGTGTATAGCTTCAAGTCCTTGTCGGCAGAGGTGTTGACGATGTTGTGCCGGGCGCCCGCCGGAACAACCACGGCCGAGCCGTCTCCGAGAGGAAACTCCTTTCCATCAATCACCGCCTTTCCGTTCCCCGCCTCAATCCGGAAGAACTGGTCCACCGTGTCGTGAACCTCCATCCCAATCTCTTCCCTGGGCTTGAGGCTCATCAGCACCAGCTGGCTTTTTGAGCCGGTGAACAGGACTTTGCGAAAGTCCGAATTCTTCAGAGTTTCACTTTCAATGTGTGTTGAATAGCCCGCCATACTTGACCTCCTGAAGGGTGATGCTGAACAACGATAGCACCGGTATTCAAGCTCCGGTATGCGTGTGAAAGAGAATTTTCAGGAAAGAATGGCAGTATTTCATGTCAAGATTCAGCTCGGTGAAAATGCGCATCTCGATCTCATTGCCAATGAACGGCTGTAGGATGGGTTGACCCCGGCAGTTTTTGAGCCTGTACTGCGATACCGGCGGGATAGAGTGAGGGAGAAACATGGCTGCTCCACTCGGGGCGGAACTCCGGGTTCCGGAACCCCGCCCCTTGGTTGTCATCGATTTCAGGCGAGGATCGCTTTCAGATCTTCCTCAGGGGTCTTGATGGGCATGATGTTGTAGTTCTTGACCAGGACGTTCAGCACGTTGGGGGTGATAAATGCCGGCAGCGATGGGCCGATGCGAATGTCCTTTATGTTCAGTGCGAACAGGGTGAGGAGGATGGCCACCGCCTTCTGCTCGTACCAGGAGAGGACCAGTGAAAGCGGAAGATCGTTGACGCCGCAGTCAAATGCTTTTGCGAGCGCCACTGCGATCTGAACAGCGGAATAGGCATCGTTGCACTGACCGATATCCAGCAGCCGGGGGATCCCGCCGATGTCGCCAAGATCCTGGTCGAAGAACTTGAATTTCCCGCAGGCGAGCGTGAGCACAAGGCAATCGTTGGGCACCTTCCTGACGAACTCCGGGTAGTAACTCCTGCTCGACTTTACCCCGTCACAGCCGGCAACGAGGAAGATATGTTTAATGGAACCGTTCTTGACCCCTGCAATCACCTTGTCTGCAACACTCATGACCGTGTTTCTGGCAAAACCCACATTGACCACTTTGCCCGTGATATCCCGGGTAAACCCGGGCAGCTCCAGTGCCCTGGCGATCACCTGGGAAAAATCATCGTTGTGAACGTGAGGAACCCCGGGCCAGCCGACGAGCCCTGTGGTAAAGATATTCTGCTGATAGGCGGGCTGAGGTTTCTGGATGCAGTTGGTGGTCATGAGGATTGCGCCGGGGAAATCCTTGAACTCCTGTTTCTGGTTCTGCCATGCGGTGCCGTAGTGACCGTAAAAATGCGGATACTTCTCCTTCAATTTCGGGTAACCATGGGTAGGCAACATCTCTCCATGGGTATAGATATTGATGCCTCTCCCTTCGCTCTGGATGAGAATCTGCTCCAAGTCGATCAGATCATGGCCGGAGACCAGAATTGCCTTGCCTTTCCTGGCGCCAAGAGGAACTCTCGTGGGTACGGGGTGCCCGTATCGTCCCGTGTTCCCAGCGTCAAGCAACTCCATTGCCCGAAGATTCACTTCCCCGCATTTGAGCACCATTCCCAGGAGATCATTTATGCCGAGATTTTTATTTATGGTGGCGACCAGCCCATCCTGGACGAAATGATATACCGTGCTGTCTTCCTGCCCCAGATCTCTCGCATGATGGGCGTATGCGGAGAGGCCTTTCAGCCCGAAAATCAGGGTATGCTGAAGGGACAGGAGGTCCGGATCTATGGACGGGTCTGACTTCAAGCCGACCTTCTTGCCCTGTGCAATCAGTTCACTGGTTGTCGAAGCGGGCTGATAGCTCGCTGACCCATCGTTGACGGGAATGGAGCCCCCGGCTGAGGCCAACTTCTGTTTCAGTCGCTCTCTGAGCGTAACCGTCTTGCGGACGAGACCATTCAATCTCTCAGGGTCGAAATCCACATTGGTCAAGGTGGCAAACATGGCCGATGGTATGAAGCGGTTGACCTCTTTGTCTTCTATTCCCTTCTGCCTCCCGGCCACCGCATAGACGGCAAGCCCTTTCAGTGAATAAATGAGCAGATCCTGGAGGGCCGCCACGCCGGACGTTTTGCCGCAAATGCCCATCGTGGTGCAGCCTGTGCCGTTTGCCGTCTGTTCGCACTGGTAACAGAACATCTTGTTTCCCTGCTCCGGTGTGAGCCCGAAGGCATTCGTGGAGCCCAGGATACTCGGGCACAGAGCCGTGGCGGCCACGGTGACGGCGCCTGCCTTGATAAAGCTTCTTCTGGTAATCTCATCTTTCATCTTTTCCCCTCCTTGAAAATTCTTTCCGTCATGAAAGCCCCGACTGTCATGACAGGATCATCTCACTTGGGAGGGGACAGGGAATTGATCTAAGTCAAAAGCTGGAAACTTTTTTGGGGGGTTGTGGAACCCGGAGAGGCGAAGGAAAGACTCTGATGCCCCGGACGCAAGTATGGGAAACGCTATCGCCCGTCAAGCACCTCCCGGACCTTCTGCGCCAAGGCTTTTCCTGCAAACGGCTTCTCGATGAATTGGACCCCTTCTTCCAGGACCCCGTGGTGTACGATTACGTCTGCGGTATAACCGGACATGAACAGGCACTTCATTGAAGGACGGACGGCCTGCAGCCGTTCCGCCAGCTGTCGGCCGTTCATCTCCGGCATCACCACGTCCGTGACCAGGAGATGGATTTCACCTGCATGTTCCCTGACCAGAGAAACGGCACCGGACGGACTCCGGGTTGCCAGAACCGTGTATCCCTGTTCTTCGAGAACCGCCTTGCAGGTTTTAAGCAGCGGTTCCTCGTCTTCAACGACCAGCACGGTCTCGGTCCCCGGTGAGAGGGTTCTCGGCGGTTCCTCCACCCGGCGATCGCCTTCCTCATCGCGGGAGCGGGGCAGGTAGATCTTGAAGGTCGTACCCTGACCGGGCTCGCTGTACACATTGATAAAGCCGCTGTTCTGTTTGACGATTCCGTAGACCGTCGCCAGGCCGAGGCCGGTCCCGCGGCCGATCTCCTTGGTAGTGAAAAAAGGATCAAAGATCTTTTCCATGACCTCCCTGCTCATCCCCGAGCCGGTGTCACTGACCGCCAGAAGGACAAATTCCCCGCATGCGGTTCCTGCGTGCTCCCTGCAGTAGGATTCATCGAATACGGTATTCTCGGTTTCCAGGGCGATGATCCCGATTCCCGAGATGGCATCGCGGCTGTTGACCACCAGGTTGGCAAGAATCTGATCGATCTGGGCCGGGTCCATCCGCACGCTCCAGAGGTCCTTGCCCGGGCTCCAGCGCATCTCAATTTCTTCCTCTATGAGCCGCCGAAGCATCTTGATGATCTCCTGCACCTTGTCGTTCAGATCCAGGACCTTCGGGTTGATGATCTGTTTGCGGGCGAAGGCAAGCAACTGCCGAACAATTTCGGCCGATCGTTGGCCGGCCTTGGAGATATCCTGGAGGTTCTTGCAGCGCGGATCCGCCGGATCTGAATTCATGAGGGCCAGTTCCGTATTCCCGATGATGATCCCGAGCATGTTGTTGAAATCGTGGGCCACCCCGCCGGCCAGTCTTCCCACGGACTCCATTTTCTGGGCCTGGAGCAGCTGGGCCTGCAATCTCTCCTTTTCTTCCTCGGCCTGCTTACGCTCGGTGATATCCTGGATGGTGGAGCGCATTCCTGTGATCCGGCCTTCCGCGTCCTTCAGGATATGGTCATCGATAATGACCGGGACCGTCGTTCCGTCTTTTCGTCTGTGAGCCCGCTCCAGGTTCCTGCTGGGAGGTCGATCACCGGCCAGCTTTGCCGTGATGAGCGCCTCGGCCTCTTCTTTCTCAACCGCGAAGCTCCATGCATGCCGGCCCAGCACTTCCTCCGCGGTATAGCCCAGCGTTTTCAACTCCTGTCTATTGACCTTGGCTATCCTCCCCTCGCTGTCCAACTCGATATAGCCCACCGGGGCTTCATCGTACAGGCTCCTGTATCTCTCCTCGCTCTCGCGCAGCGCCCTCAGCGCCGCCAGTTCCTCGCTCTGGTCGCGGAACACCAGCACCACACCGGTGATCGCGCCTTTTTCGCCTCGAATGGGTGCTCCGCTGTCGGCAATGGGGCGCTCCCTGCCGTCGCGGGCGATGAGCAGCGTATGGTTAGCCAATCCTACGACAATGCCTTCGCGCAACACGCGCACCACCGGGCTCTCGACCCCCTGCCTTGTTTCTTCGTTGACGATCCGGAACACCTCTGAGACATCTTTGCCGGATGCTTCCTCCTGCCGCCATCCGGTGAGCTTTTCAGCCACCGGGTTCAGCAGCTCCACCCGACCCTCGGAGTCGGTGGATATCACTCCATCTCCGATACTCATCAGCGTAGTGGCATAGCGCGCCTCCTGCCTTCGCAAGGTCGTTTCAGTCAGGTACAGGGTCCTGTAATGGGTCTTGGCGTATCGCTGCCAGGCCATTCCCATGACTGCGGCGGTGGCCGCCAGCAGCCCCACAATCATGATCAGGATGAGGCTGGAGACAAAGCGCCAGTCGGCCAGGATCTCCTCGGCATCGATTTTCGCCACCATGAACCACGTCGAATTTGGAACCGCCTTCAGGGCCGATAAGACCTCGATCCCTCGATAGTCCTTCCCATTTACCACCCCTTCCCGGCCCAGCACAGCCATGACCGCCGGCACCTCCTCGCGGTCCAGGGGGATGCGGAGGCTGAGGGCCGTGCCCTGTTGGTGGCGCAGGTCGTTCAGGAACAGGACGGTGGTGCCGTCCCGGCGGACAAGCAGGGTTTCGGCGCTGCGGCTGGGCGTGGGCCAGGATTGGACCAGGGGATAGAGAAAATGCCGGGGATCGATCTGCTGGAGAAGCGCGCCGACGGGCTTTGCCGATTCCCCGGTTCCGCTGAAGAGCGGTGCGACGACTTCAATATGGGGCACCTGGTCGCCCGGGCCGGCATGAAACTCGGTGAGCACGGGTCGCCGCTCCCGCAAAGCAGCGGCCAATGCACGGAGCGCTTCCGGATGGATAGGGTTTGTCCTGCCTGAGAGGCTCAGGCGAGGCCGGCCGAGGGGATCCAGCAGCAGGATGTCGTGGAAGTGATGGTATTCCTGCATGGAGCGGAACCAGGTGAGGATCTGCTCGGTGATCTCGGACCGAGGGTCAGCCATCCAGCGGGCAATCCTCTCGACGGTGAACGGCCTTGCCATGATCTCTCCGGCATCAGCCAGATGTTCGGCCCGCCACTGGGCGATCTGGGCAACTTTTATATGCGCAATCGCCTGGAGGTTATCCTCAGCCGCGGCCTTCACGCGTTGCTTCTGGCCGCGATAAAACCAACCGCCTCCAATAACCAGAAGGAGGAATATGAGGCAGAATGCCGCCACCAGCCAACGGGGAATCGCGTTCATTTCATCGCGCCTCCTCAGGAATGGATAGAAGCAATCAATGAGGGTTCGAGGAGATGGAGGGTTCCGGACACTCCTCAATGCAGGGCAAGCCGCCGGAACATCAGCGGACTATAGTTTCAAACCGCGACCTTTTCAAGCTTTAGATTTCCTGCCACATCTCCTGGAAACCGCCGGGATGGGGAATGCCGCCCTTGACAGGAAAAAGTCTATGATTATTTTCGTGCTGTTTTAGATACCAGTTGCTTGAAAACAAGTTCTTGTTCCCACGGGACCATGCTGAAACGAGGCAGATCCCATAGAACCAACATCTGGAAAGGAGGAAAAGTTATGTTACTCAGAAGACTCACGGGTTGGCCATCGACCGGCTGGAATCCATTCAGCGAGCTTGAACGCATTCAGCGGGAGCTTGGCTGGCTCTCCAGAGGACTCATGAGAGAGCCTTCGGCCGGTGTATTTCCGCTCATGAATCTTACCGAGGATAAAGATCATTATTATGTGCGCGCAGAGCTTCCGGGAGTGAAGGGTGAAGACCTGGACATCTCCGCAACAGGCGATTCTCTTACCATTTCGGGCGAGAGGAAGATCCTTGCGGAAGAGGAGAATGTCACATTCCACAGAAGGGAAAGAGATGCGGGCAAGTTCAGCAGGGTCGTTACCCTGCCTGGCGAGATCGACACAGGCAAGATCGAGGCGACCTGCGTCGACGGAGTTCTGACAGTTGTCCTGCCCAAGGCAGAAGCCGCCAAACCGAAACAGATCAGCGTAAAGAGCTCATAGCGGACAATCGGAAGAAAGGAGGAAAGATCATGGCTGACATGGAAAGCAGATCATTGCAGGCCAAGGAAAAGGCGGAAGTGACCGCGCCGGGCGAGGATATTCGGCCGGGACTGGTGTTCACCCCGGCCGTGGATATCCTCGAAAACGAGAAGGAGCTCAAGCTGTTTGCGGATATGCCCGGGGTAAATGCAAAGAATCTCACCATTGATTTGAACGAAAACGTCCTCACTCTTTCGGGCGATGTGGAATCGCAGGATAAGTCAGGCGAGGTAGATCTTTTGCGAGAGTATCGCACGGGAAGGTATTTCAGGGAGTTCAGGCTTTCCCAGGTAATCGATCAGGGCAAGATCGAGGCTGAATTGAAGGATGGCGTTCTCAGCCTGATTCTGCCTAAGGTGGAAAAGGCGAAGCCCCGAAAGATCGAGGTCAGGTGATGATCAAATCCGCAAAGCGGGCGGCAGTGCAAACTGCCGTCCGCTCGCCTGACGCTCTCTCTATCTTATTCGACGAGCGTCCCTTGAACACTGTACATCTCGTCAAAGGACTCGAGGTATTTCGACCCTGAGAGCTTCTTCTCAAAGATGACCCTGCAGACTTCCCTGGTTCACTTCCTCCTGACAATCAATGTGAGTCTGTCCTTCCCTACGACTGTAACAGTTTCACCTTCCTCCACGGATTGGGCGCTCTGGTCGCTTTCCAGTTCGGCCTTCCAGAGCTCCCCCCGGATAAAGATGTATCCTGAAGGGTCCAGACGCTCTTTGGAAATCCCCGTTTCGCCGATCAGCCGGTCGCCTTCTGAAAGCGACGGCAGGTAGGCGCGCCATACAAAAGGGAAAAGAAATATGTCCTTGGCGATCCATCCAGCCGGAGCGGTCCAAAGAACCCAGCCCGGTAAATCGACCCAGCTCTCGAGCACGACAAGCAGCAGAAGCAGGGCGGTTAAGCCAGGCAATTGTAAGAGGACATACCTCCCGAGAGCCTGCCTCCACTGTTGTTGAAGGGCCATTTTCTTCTCCTTATGGACCATCTTTCGAGCACAGGACTTGATTATGATTATTATATATCTTTAAAAGGAGGTGGTGCGAAATGATGGAAAAGGAACCAACGATTTCAGCGGGAGTGCCGAACAGGAAACCCCCACGATTGCCCGGATTTCAAATACCTCTTCACGGGACAGGGAAAAGGCTGGAGATCATTGTGAAGTCCGATTCCGTGGGCACCCGTGAGGCCGTTATATCGGCAATCGAGTCGCTTTCCGCCCCTGAAGTGGATATCGAGATCATCCAGGCAGGAGTCGGTCAAATTTCCAAGTCCGACCTTCTGATGGCGGAAGCGGGAAGCAGGTTGATTCTCGGGTTCAATGTGGACATCCTGCCCAGGGTCAAGGAACTCGCAAAGGAGCATCAGGTCGAGGTTCGCCTTTATCGTGTTATCTACAACTTGACGGATGACCTGAAGAAGATTGCCGCCAGCCTGGTCAGAATCGAGGAATCCGAGAAGATCACCGGAAAGGCAAAAGTGATCGCCGTTTTTCCAGGAGGAAGAAAAAGCGTCATTCTCGGCTGCCAGGTGGAAGAAGGGGTACTTGCAGTGGGGAATAAATTCAGAGTGATTTCCGCCCCCGGCCCTGTTTACGTGGGGACGATTGATTCGCTCCATATCGAGAAGGATTCCGTCCGGCAGGCAAAGCCGGGCCAGCAGGCAGGATTAAGGATTTCCGGTTTCAAGAGAGCTCGAATCGGAGACTTTGTCGAATGCTTCGAGACTGTGCGATCGAATAGTCATGCAAGGTGGCGTCCGCGCGGAGGAGTATTCCGAATCTAATGACCACGTACGCAATCGCATAAAATCACGTATATGAGATCAGCCACAGGAATTGCCTTGGGCTTTCTTCAGGGGATTCTTTGAGCGATAATTTTCGATAAACCACCCAAGGCTTTCCTATTCTTCTGCACTCCCGCCTACTTTCAATGCTCCAGCCGTGTACATCTCCAGACCGTCGAAATTACATTCACACCCCTATTGTGTGAAATGGCTGAGGAACTATCATGTAATAAATGGACGAGATTGGAGGGAAAATCATGAAAAGACTTATCACATCCATCATGCTCGTCTTTATTCTGTCCCTGGGAGTCATGTCCTCCGGTTGCAGCAAATCGTTCTGGGGAGGTGCGGCGGCAGGGGCGGTTGGAACAGGTGCGGCTTACGAACTGAACCAAAAGCAACAGATGGACAGGCTTAAGGAAGATCGGGCAAGCGGCGCTATTACTGAGCAACAATACCAGGAGCGTAAACAGCAGATCGAGAAAGGTTCGCTTATCTATTAAATCAAATACATTTTACGCTTCGTAGCTATTCAGTTTTCAACGTGAGGGGCGAGTGTGGTTTTTTTCGAAACGCATGCGCCCCTCCTCAGAAAGAAGAACCCGATATGAGGAAAGATAGTCCATGCTCCAAAAAATCGGCCATGATCTGAATTTTCTGCTATTTCCCTTTACGGTTCTTCTGATCCTCGTATCCTGCCAGACCGTTCCCATCACCGAAAGAGGACAGCTCAGCCTCATTCCTGATCAGCAAATCAACGCCTTGAGTTTGGATGCCTACGGAAAGTTCGCATCAGAGCACCAGGCCGTGAAAGGCACGAACGAGGCAAAAATGGTGCAAAGAGTCGGCGCAAGGATTCGGGATGCCGTCAGGACGTATCTGGAACAGAATAATCTTTCGGAGCGAATCAGCGGGTATGAGTGGGAATTCAATCTTTTCAAGGATGACAGCGCCAACGCCTGGGCAATGCCTGGAGGAAAAGTGGCGGTGTATACGGGAATCCTCCCTGTAGCCCGCGATGAAGCGGGCCTGGCAGTGGTGATGTCCCATGAGATTGCTCATGTGATAGCTGCACATGGAAAAGAGCGCATGAGCCAGGGACTTTTGACGCAGCTGGGAGGCATGGCGCTGCAAACGGCCATTTCGCAGAAACCCGCATTGACGCAGCAGCTGTTCATGACAGCATTTGGAGTCGGAACCCAGGTAGGTGTGCTGCTTCCCTACAGCAGGCTTCAGGAGCGGGAGGCGGATCACCTGGGGCTCATATTCATGGCCATGGCCGGATACAATCCCGAGGCGGCCATCGGCTTCTGGCAGAGGATGACGCAGGAGAAGAAAGGCGAGGCCGTTCCCGAGTTTCTGAGCACCCACCCCTCGGATGAGGAGAGGATCAGGAACATTCGAGAGCTGACCCCGGAGGCGATGAAATTTTACCGAGCCGCGGGAAAGTCGTAGCCGCTCGGGAGAGGTCGAGGTCCGGAAGCAAAAACCGAAGAGAAAGGAGATTTCCTTGCCGTACATGCAGCCCGTTATATCCCTGATTGCGGGGATACTCATACTCATCATGCCGAGGCTGTTGAACTATATCGTTGCAGTGTACCTGATCGCCTATGGCATCCTCGGCCTTGTGCGATGAGAGTGGGGTGACCCGGTTTTCAAGAGGAAGAGAGGAGATCTTCCATTTGGGAGAAGGTGAATCTGAACCATGAAAGGAGGGAAGAGATGAAAAGAGTTTTGCTGACAATACTTGCGGGAACCGCATTTGCCTTATGGTCCATTGTTCCCCTTGTTTACAGTCAGGGTTTCATTATCCATGAGGAAGCGGTTGACCCAAACCACAAGTATATGAGCGGAGGTGTGGGGGTTGAAGAAAGAAATGCCATGGAAGCCCAGTCGGCCAAAGGGTATGACCTGAAACTCGTCTTCGCAATCACCCCCGGGAACTATCTTTCGTTCATTGATGTGAGAATCAACGATCAATCCGGCAAGCAGGTGCTGAGCGCTCAATCCAACGGGCCATGGTTCTATGCAGACCTCCCCAAGGGGTCGTACACGGTTGTCGCGGATTATGAGGGTAACCAGAAGAGCCAGAAGGTGACGGTAGATGGGTCTCTGAAGCAGGTTGTTTTCCACTGGAAGCAGGACCTAGCCGGAGAGCCCAAGGCCGGAGCAAGTGAGCGGAAGCAGGCTGTCACGGGTGCGGCAAAGACTGAACGGCCGAACCGGTCGACCGAAAAATAACGAGGGAGTTCTCAATGAACTCCGGTTTCTCGATCGCATGTCCAGAAAGGAGACCTGAGATGACCAGGCGACTCGTAATGATTTTCTTTTTGTTGGCGTTAATTTTTGTGGTGAGCGGTTGTGCCGGGAAAAGGGCGTATTTTGGAGTGCCGAATCGGGCCATGACCGCCCCGGATGCATTTTCTGAAACCGAAAGGGCCATCAATGAAGCGGAACGGTCTCCCGGCGCCGCGTATTGCCCTCAAAAGCTGGAAGAGGCGAGGAAACTCGCGCGGGATGGGGTTGAAACGTATTGGGCCTGCCGGGATGCGGAAGCTTTCGACAAGTTGGCAAGGGCGAGAGCACTGGCAAAAGAAGCCACACAGTGCCAGCCGCCTCCGCCTCCCCCTCCGCCTCCCGCTGTGAGACCTGCGCCGCCTCCCCCGGCACCCGCGGTTCGGTTGCCCGATGCAGTCGTGATCTCACGGGCATTCAACTTTGACTCCCTGCAGCTCAGCCCCGCGGCCAACGCGATTCTTGATCAGCAGGCTGAAGTCATGAGGAATTCACCGGATCTTCGGATGCAGATTATCGGGCATACAGACAGCGTAGGAACGGAAGCCTATAACAACAGCCTTGGAAGGAGAAGGGCCCTGTCCGCCAAGACGTACTTGGAGAGAAAGGGCGTAGCCTCCCAACGGATGGAAGTCATCAGCAGAGGTGAATCGCAGCCAATCGCCACCAACGACACGGAAGAAGGGCGTGCGATGAATCGGAGAATAGAGCTGAGATACGTGAGATGAACCGAAGCGGGCAGCCGCAGACAGTATAGACAAAACCGGCTGCACGGGAATGACAAAGTAGAGAACGGATCGTTTACCGAAGATCTATGCTCCCGTCGAAATGGAGTAAACCAGGGTCGTGCGTCATGCGCCCGATCACAGAGGAGGTAAGGAATGAGGAACTCATATCGCAAATGGATGATCGTGATGATCATGGTCACTTTCATGGCAGGACTGATGGCGTGTCAGACCCCGGCCGGTCGATCAGCGGGGGGTGTGGTGGACGATTCCACCATCACTTCGAAGGTGAAGGCAAAGCTCTTTGGAGATGAAAGTTTGAGCGGCTTTGCAATCGATGTGGATACTTTTAAGGGAGAGGTGACGCTGACCGGGGGAGTGAAAACCGAGGCCGACATTCAGCACGCCACAGAACTTGCGAAACAGGTTGAAGGCGTAAAGAATGTCAACAACTTTCTGAAGGTGAAGAAATAAGGTCCAATGGTGTTTCGTTGGAATTGCTAATAACGAGTGCTTCCGGTCGCCCTGAGAAGTTGCGACCGGATGCACCAATCAAAATTTCCATAGCATCCGATCACGCCGGGTTCCTGCTCAAGGAAAGTGTAAAAAAGCATCTCGAATCCAAGGGGTATGTTGTCATTGATTTCGGAACCTGGAGTGAAGAGCCTGTCGACTATCCGGAACACATACGCCCCGCAGCACGGAGCGTTGCGGCTGGAGAAACAACTCTTGGAATCGTGATCGGAGGGAGCGGGAACGGCGAGGCGATCACATCGAACAAGATAAAAGGCATTCGTTGCGCGGTTTGCTGGAACGAGGAAAGCGCCAGGCTGGCTAAGGAGCACAACAACGCGAACATGATAGCGCTGGGCGCCAGGGTGGTCTCCGCTGCAGAGGCCTTGAGGATCGTGGATACCTGGCTCGGCGCGGAGTTTCAGGGGGGGCGGCATCAGCGAAGAATTGAATTGATTGAATGAACCTATTGATAAACAGCGAAGTACAAGGAGGCAGTCATGAAGAGATTTGGAAGGGGCTTTACGGCGGCACTAGTATTGATATTCCTGATGGGGCTCGTGGCTTGCTCCACCCCGGCGGGACGCTCTGCTGGCAGTGTCATAGATGATGGAACGATCACTTCGAAGGTCAAGACAAAGCTCCTCGCCGATGACAGACTGAGCGGAATCGCCATAAGCGTGGATACCTTCAAAGGCGAGGTGACCCTTTCCGGTGGTGCGAATACTGCCGAGCAAAAGCAGCTGGCAACAGAAATCGCTCAGTCCGTCAAAGGTGTCAGAGGGGTCAACAATGTAATCATATTGAAAAAGTAGCTCCAGAGAACATCGAATATCGAACCAAGAGAAAAATTCGTAAGACATCGGAGGTCGAATACCGAAACGAAGAATAATCGAATTCTGCGGTTTAGTTCGGGCACTTCGATATTCGGTTCTGCGGTTCGTTGTTGAGCAGTTCCCTGACTTCTTCGAGCCCGATCGGCGTGAGGGCGGCTCCGAAGATGTCCTCCACGTGGACGAGCAGCGACCGCCGTACTTCTCGCATGTCAATGGGGCTTCCATGGAGCTGTGCCATGGAGGCAGCAGAAATGCCCTGCAACCCGCACGGATCGATCCAGCCGAAGTGCTCCAGCATGGTGTTGACATTCAGGGCAAGCCCGTGGAATGTAATACTCCGCCTCACGGCAATGCCAACACTCCCCAACTTCCTCCGACCTACCCATACCCCCCGGTTCAGATGGTTGCGCTCAGCGGATATGGACCAATCCGCAGCCGTCCTGATCATGACTTCCTCGAGCGCAGTCACATAATCTACGACCGATAGCCCGGAAAAACGGAGATCCATGATCGGGTAGAGTACAATTTGCCCGGGCCCGTGATAGGTGATGTCCCCTCCGCGCTCCACGTGAACAATGTCGATCCCCTGAGATTTGAGAAAATCCTCGGGGACCTTCAGTCCGCCGAGGCCTCCCCTCCTGCCCAGGGTGAAGACCGGAGGGTGTTCGAGGCAGAGGAAGATGTCCCTGTCCAGACCATCTCTCCTTGCCTGAACGAGCGCAACCTGCAGTTCATGAGCATCCTTGTAAGACGTAAGCCCATCCAGGACGAGAGACCATTTGTCTGAACTTCGATTTCTCCGTGATTCCATGCTATTCATTCACAATTCACAATCAACAATTAACCTCATGGTTGCATAAAAACCAATGGCAGCGACCTTGTCGTAATCGCGGAGGCTGCATGGATAATGGGTGAATTTGTTGGTAAGTATTCCCGAGAAGTGCCCACCTCGATCTCACTGCGAACAAATTCCTGTAGGATGGGTAGACCCCGGCAGGCTTCAAGCCGGGGGAAACCCATCGATTTTGATGTTTGCGGCCCTGTCCAATGGCCGAAAAAAGTGATGGGTTTCGCTACGCTCTACCCATCCTACAACGTCTCTTCCATTGAGAGTTGGACGTTCGATGTTGGATGTTCATTCTGTCTTGACTCGCCGCGTCCCCCTGTTTTCATCCAGCCAGGCAGGGCCTCCTTGCAGCCAGTGTTTCATCCAGCCTTTTCACCTTGCACTTGGCAGGCGCTTTTTTCAGCAGCTCCGGATTTTCCTTGGCCTCTTCCGCTATGATCTTCATCGCTTCTATGAAGAGATCCAGATCCTCCTTGGACTCGGTCTCGGTAGGCTCTATCATGATCGCCCCGTCCACGACCAGGGGGAAGTAAATGGTTGGCGGATGGAACCCGTAATCCATGAGACGCTTGGCAATGTCTACGGTGATTATCTTCTGAGCCTTCTGGAACCTGTCCGAAAAGACGCACTCGTGCATGCAGGGTCTGTCAAACGGAAGGTGAAATATCCCTTTCAACCTCTCTTTGATGTAATTGGCATTGAGAACCGCAAGCCGGCTGGCCTGTTTCAGCCCTTCGGCTCCCATGCTCAGGATATAGCAATACGCTCTCACCATGATGCCGAAACTTCCGTAGAAGCCATGAAGCCTGCCGATGGAGAGAGGAAAATCCTCTGAAAGCGCGACCTCCTCTCCCCGCTCAACAATACGAGGGACCGGGAGAAAGGGTTCCAGACTTCTGTTGACGCAAACCGGGCCTGAGCCGGGGCCCCCTCCGCCGTGAGGAGTGGAAAAGGTCTTGTGGAGATTGAGGTGAAGGATGTCCACACCGATCCGCCCGATATCCACCAGCCCCATGATCGCATTCATGTTTGCCCCATCCCCGTAGACAAGGCCGCCTTTTGCATGAACGATCTCGGCAATCTCCTTGAGGTTCTCTTCAAAGAGGCCTAGCGTGTTCGGGTTGGTCACCATGATTCCGGCCGTATCCTCATCCATAAGATCCAGGACAGCCTCCTTTGAGAGAATTCCATTGTCGCCGGATTTCAATGAAACAGGTCGCATGCCGCACAGAGCCGCGCTCGCAGGATTGGTTCCATGGGCAGTGTCCGGAACGAGGATCTTGGCCGGGGTTCTGGACTTGCTTTTGTGATAGGCGTGGATGAGAAGCATACCGGTCAGTTCGCCTTGGGCTCCTGCCGCCGGCTGAAGGGTGACCGCGTCCATGCCTGTGATCTCCGCCAGGTGACGTTCGAGCTCGAACATCAACCTGAGGTTTCCCTGGACCATTCGTTCGGGGAGAAGAGGGTGGGCCCCTGCGAATCCGGGAAGGGACGCAAGCTTTTCGTTCACCTTCGGGTTATACTTCATGGTGCACGAACCGAGGGGATACATACCGGTATCGACACCGAAGTTCCATGTGGAAAGCCTCGTATAATGCCGGACGATTTCCACCTCGCTCAGACTCGGCACTTCGGGTTTTGGCCCGACGAGGGACTCATCCATGGGAAAGGAGTCGACATCGCGTCTCGGCATGGAAAATCCCTCGCGTCCCTCTCTTCCCTTTTCCCACAAAAGGGGCTCCTGGCGCACGAGGCCTGTGGTTGCGAGATCGGAATCCTTCATGGCCGGACCTCTTTCACCAGAGCATCCATGTCCTCCCGGGTCTTTGTCTCCGTAACACAGATGAGGTAATGGTCGACAAGTTCAGGATAGTATTTGGAGAGGGGAATGCCCGGGACGATTCCATTTTTCAAAAGTCGCTTGTACTCGCTTTCGAATCCCGGGGGGAATTCCACTGCGAATTCATGAAAGGTGGGGCTTTGAAAAGCGACTCTGAGCCCGGCTTTCTGGAGCTCCCTTTTGAGATATTCGCTCTTGTCATGGTTGAGGAGAGCCAGTTCACGCATGCCGCTGCCGCCGAGACAGGACATGTACATGGCTGCGGTCAGGGCGCAGAGGCTGTTATTGGTGCAGATGTTGGAGGTGGCCTTCTCCCGCCGGATGTGCTGTTCCCGTGTTGCAAGGGTGAGAACAAATCCTCTCCTTCCATCGGCATCCACGGTTTCGCCCACCAGACGACCGGGCATGCTCCGGACGTGTTTCATCCTTCCTGCAAAGATCCCGAGTCCCGGCCCTCCGAAGGACTGGGAAATGCCGAAACTCTGGCCCTCGCCGCAGGCGATGTCCGCCCCCTGAAGCCCGGGATTCTTGAGGATTCCATAGGCAAGGGGCTCGGTGAATGAACCGATAAAAAGAGCCTCTTTATCGTGGGCCGAAGCGGAGGCAGTGCCGAGATCTTCGATGCAGCCGAAGAAATTCGGAGATTGAAGCGCTAGAGCTGCCAAAGAGTCCATAGCATCCAGGGAGGAGAGATCGGTTGTTCCACTGGAATCATATGGAAGTTCGATGAACTCATACCCTGAAGGTTGGAGATATGTCCTTGCAACCTGCCGGTAATGGGGGTGAACCGCCCGTGAAACGGCAACCCTCTTTTTCCCGGTGATTCGAACGGCCATGAGCAGGGCTTCAGCAAGGGCTGATGCTCCATCGTAAAGGGACGCGTTGGCTACCTCCATCCCCAGGAGCCGGCAAACGAGGGTTTGATATTCGTAAATACCCTGCAGGGTTCCCTGGCTTATCTCCGGCTGATAAGGGGTATAGGATGTCACAAATTCGGAACGGCCAGCAAGACTGGTGACAACGTGTGGAATGAAATGCTCGTAGCTGCCCGCACCCACAAAGACCTTTCTTTCCGAATTTTCCGAGAGGGAAGCCAGCCGGCTGTTCAGGTCCCATTCCGTCAATGGACCGGGGAGGTCCATGCCTTGCGGGCGGCGGCAACAGGAGGGTACTGTCGAGAAGAGATCATCGATACTCGCCGCGCCGATCTCCTGCAACATTGCGTCGATGTCCGCGCTTGTATGCGGAAGATAGCGCATTTACTTCTTTCCCCTGATCATCTCGAGATAACCGCTCTTGCTCAAAAGGCTATCGAACTCAGCGGGTTTCTCCGGTTTGATTTCGACCATCCATCCTTTTTCATACGGATCGCTGTTGACGAGTTCGGGAGAGGCTTCAAGCAATTCATTCACCGCAAGGATCTCGCCGCTCAAGGGCATGTACAGCTCGGCCACTGTCTTCACCGACTCCACGGTTCCGAACTGCTGTTTTGCCGGTAACGTGTCCCCCACTCTCGGCAGCTCAACGAATACGATATCCCCCAACTGATCCTGCGCGAAATCCGTGATTCCTATCCTGAAGCCGTTGCCCTGAGGCTTCGCCCATTCATGATCTTCCGTGTATCGCTGGTCATCGGGCAGAATCAATTCATCGATTTCCTTCATATCATTTCTCCTTCTGAAGTTGGAATAGCGGAAGAATGATTCAGGTTTTGGTCCTGATATGTTCAATGGCCTTTTCGATACGCTCCAGAACCTTTTCTCTGCCCAGGATCTCCATCACCTCGAAAAGGCCCGGGCTGGCGCTCTTCCCGGTGAGAGCCACCCTCAGCGGCTGGGCTATGCTGCCCAGCTTTATCTGTTTTTCCTCCATGAAATGGACAAAGGTCTCTTCCAATCCCTTTTGGCTGAAGTCACCCGCCTCCTGCAACCGGACCTTGATCTCTGAAAGGAGCTGGAGGACTTCCGGCTTCAGGAACTTGCTGTCGGCTTTGGGCTCGTAACAGATATCCTCCTCAAAATAGAAACGACTGCTTTCGGCCATCTCCACCAGAGTCTTGCTCCTTGCCTTCAGGGTCTCCACAGCCTGCTCCACCTTCCGCCTGTCGAGGTCCTTGTGACCCAGGTTTGCCAAAAAGGGCACGAGAAGGTCCGCCAGGTAAGATGCAGGGGATTCGCGAATGTACTGCGCATTCATATCCAGCAGTTTTTCCATGTTGAAGATGCCTGCAGATTTCCCGACTCCATCCAGGGAGAATTTCTCTATCAGCTCTTCACGCGAGAACTTCTCCTGGTCTCCGTATGACCATCCGATCCTGACCAGTGCATTCAACAGGGCTTGTGGAAGGAAGCCCAGATCCCTGTAGGCGAGAACGGATGTGGCACCGTGGCGTTTGCTCAGCCGCGTCCTGTCGGACCCAAGGATCATCGGCACATGGGCGTAAAACGGCAGGACCTCTCCAAGGGCTTGATAGATCATGACCTGACGCGGTGTGTTGTTGACATGATCGTCCCCCCTGACCACATGGGTGACACCCATGGTGATGTCATCGATCACCACGGCCAGATGATAGGTGGGGGTTCCATCGGACCGGAGCAGCACCAGGTCATCCAGTTCCGCATTGTCGAACGCCACCGATCCTTTCACGAGATCCTGGAACACGGTCTTGCCGACCTCCGGAGACTTCAACCTCACCACCGAGCCGGCTGCCTTCCCCAGACCGAGATTGCGGCATCTGCCGTCGTACTTGGGCTTGAGCCCTTTGGCCTTGGCCTCCTGCCGCCGCACTTCCAGCTCCTGCGGCGTGCAGCAGCAAAAATAGGCTTTGCCGGACGACAGGAGTCTCTCTACATACTCTCGATAGAGGGGGTAACGCTGTGACTGGAAAAAAGGGCCTTCGTCCCAGTCCATCCCGAGCCATTGAAGCGACTCGATGATGGCCCGAGTCGCCTCCTCGGTTGACCTGGCGACATCCGTGTCCTCAATCCTGAGGATGAATTTCCCGCCGTTCTTTCTTGCAAAGAGCCAATTAAAAAGGGCCGTTCTGGCCCCTCCGATGTGAAGATAGCCTGTGGGGCTCGGTGGAAATCGTGTGACGATTTTCAGATTGCTCATCAGCCAGAGAATGCCTCCATGAACGGTGTTTAAAAAAATAACAACACCTTATCATACAGGGAACGAGAATGCTAGATCCCATTATGCCCTGTACAGAGGGACGGAGCAGCAGCTCGAGCAAGTGCCGGAGCATCAGAAAGGCGAGGGTCGGGTTACAGGAATCGGGAGACAGCAAAACCAAAGAGCCCGCGGTCAGGGGGGCGGTCAATCCAAGACCCAGCAAAGACAAGGCAACTCACAGAAACAGCGGTAAATCAGTCTCACTCGCTGACAGGGGGGCAAGCCCTACTCGTCAGCTTTATCGGCCTCATTCTGTCGGATCGCCAAGCTTTCGGCTCGCCTCCAGATATCGTTCTTCCACCGCCTTGCGGTCCTCTTTTTCCGGCAAACCGTCGTGAGCCCCGCGGACTGTCATTTCCGCATGCCGCCAGAGGGACTCGCGGTCGTTCGGCCGGCTGGCAAACCCGGCAATGAGTGTGATCGTTTCCAGCAACCGGATGGTCACCGAAACATTTGTACGCGCCGACTGCCGGATCTGGTTTAGTGCGGCGTCGGCAACGCCTTTGAACGTGACTGGAACCGCAACCACTCGCAGACGGCCATGCTCGTCCAGGCGATAAGGGGAGGGCATTTCTCTCTGGGCCAGGCGACACAATGCGGACCCGAGTCGATCAACACATGCGATCGCAGTGAACGGGTCGTTGATGCCGGGCGAGAGGGCTCGCACCGCGACCTCGACCAGCTGGTTGACGGAGAACTCCACGTCCTGGACAGGGGTGCGGTGGCTGCCCAGGATGAATGCGTCACGGATCTTGCCCTCAAATCGTTCGGTGACACGGTCCACCGGCCAGACCCGGACCAGCGGGCTTCCAGCTACCACATACCGGCCGGGTCGCTGTTCCACCCGGAGGAGCATGTCCTCTTGCACGGCCAGTTCCATCAGAGCATCCGGATCGATGAGCTGAAGGTATCCGTCCTCGAGCGCGTAGACCGGAAGCGCTTCCCGATCAAAAGGTTCGGGAAAACAAGGCTCGGGCGGTTCCGCAGTATGCCTGAGATTTTCTTCTCCGATCTTTTCGGGAAACAAGCGATCAATCCTCTGGGTCAACTCCTCTGCTACCCTGGCAACCACCTCGTCGGCTTGGATGGAAACGGCAATATGATGGATGAAGTAAATCAACAACGCTAAGCACACCAACGCAAAGAGCACGCCGAGCGAGACCGACAGGTGAGGGACGAATGAGCCCGCATTTTCCCCGCGAATCGACCGGAGGACGAGCAGGCAGTACAAGAAAGTGGAGACGAAAGAGCCGATCACTACCTGGGTTGTGGTGTCGCGTCTGAAATTGCGGAGCAGGCGTGGGCCGAACTGAGAAGAGGCGAGGGTCAAGGCAACCAGAGTGAGAGAGAAAACAACCCCGGCAGTGGTGATCATCGAACCGGCAATGGTCCCCAGGATAGTTCTCGCACCCTCAGCGCTGCCGGTGTAGATCCATCCCTGCGCCCACTCCTCCGACATGGCCTCATCCAAGGCGATGGTAGAGAAGGCGGCTACCGCCACCACCCCGACCAGAATCGAGGGGAGAAACCAAAAACTGGAACGGAGGCGATCCCAGTTTTTATAGACGTGAGTCATCACGACGATCACCTCTCCTGCTGGTTCATGGAACGATATTCTTCTTTCAAGACTGCGGACTCTCGTCTGAGATTTTCGTAGAATGTAGTGCTGCAGGATGCAAAGTCCTATGAGTTGAAAGGCTGAAAAGACAATGATTCTCAACGTATTATCTTTTCCCGATACGGGCGCGGTGGGGTCGCATCGTTTCGCGATCCAAGGGCCGGTCAAAACATCCCCTCTGATACTCTAGCGAAACGAGTATTCGAACGTGACGCGAGCAGCCCGCTTGGCTGGCGGAAGCATACATCCCACAATAAAGGAACAGGACCTGGAACTACGTTTGGCCCAAGGCGATTATGCGTGTTTTCCCTCCTTTCCCCTTCTCCAAAAGTTCCTAATATTACGCAGGAAGACTGGTATTTTCAGAAAGGAAGCTTATCGGTGAGGAGGGGCGAGCACTCCGCCAGGGAATCCTTCACATCAAACCCCATCTATTGATCCGGAGAATATCGTCACTCCTGCACCGGAAGGGGTGCAAGGCAGTGGTGGCCTTAGAGCCGTTGGTCGTGACCGCCGATCAATCCCACCGGACACACGGTAAGCCCCCAAAGAAGGAGAAACATCCATGAACATGTACGCGAGATTCGGCGCAATGATAGCGACCTCAACCGTCGTCATGCTGGGGCTGATGTATCTAAACACTTACCAACCGGACCATGTGTTCTTCAGTGAAACACGAACCTACATGGCACTCGTGATGGGAGCGACCATGGCCGTTATCATGCTGGGTTTCATGCTGAAGATGCTCACCAACCGGCCTGTGAACATCGGCATCTTCATCGGCAGCGCCGTCATATTCTCCCTCGCACTCTGGCTCGTCCGCAGCCAAACAACCATCGAGGATGTGTCTTACATGAAGGCAATGATTCCTCACCATTCGATTGCTATCCTAACGAGCGAACGCGCCAATATCACGGATCCGCGTGTCAGGAAACTTGCCGATCAAATCATCGAGAGCCAGCGCAAGGAAATCCTCGAGATGAAGACGCTTATCCAAGACCTTGAAGCCAAACGATAGCAGCAAACAATTACTGGTGCCGGGAGCCGATCTCTCAGTGTCGGTATACACGCCAACGGCATCCTGCGGACAGCGGCGGTGATGCCGAACGTTGGTCTTTGAACGGCCGATTGGAGGTGTGGTTTGGAACGCATGTTTTTTGAGGGATGGGCCGTGCTTCTCCGTACGGCGGCGATCGGGATTCTCGCGTATTTTGGCCTGATTGTTTTCCTCCGGGTGACCGGCAAGAGGACCCTATCGAAGATGAATGCGTTTGATTTCATCGTTACCGTAGCCCTAGGCTCAACGCTCGCCACCATCTTGCTCAGCAAGGACGTTACACTTGTGCAGGGTGCCCTGGCTCTCGCCCTGCTGGTAAGCCTGCAGTTCGTCATTACGTGGTCAAGCGTTCGGATTCGGTGGATCCGCCAGTTGGTCACAGGAGAGCCATCATTGCTTCTGTTTCACGGGGAGTTCCTACATGAATCCATGCGGCGGGAGCGGGTCACGGAGGACGAGATCCGCTCCGCCGTGCGATCTGCCGGTATGGCGGCCATAGCAGATGTCGAAGCGGTGGTGTTGGAGACGGACGGATCGTTCAGCATCGTCCGGCGAAGCGGTGGTTTCGCCTGTACAAGTCTCACTGGAGTCAAAAGGCCAAGCCATAGCAATGGTCCGGCTCCATGAGCAGGGCTGATAAGGACGGATGATCCTCGCCAGGTTCTGAAACAGGAGCAGAAAAAATGATCAGGATCGCAGGTTTCATGCTTATCTCTGTTTCTCTCCTTTACAGGCTCTTTCGAAGGAGAATCAACAGATCAACCCCCTCAATTACCGATTTCCCCCCACACCTTCTTGGAGGACCTTGATTTACACTACAACCAGGCGAGAGCCGCCGGAGGCAACCAACTTCCGTGAACCGGATAAGAAACGAAGATTCGTCCCTGCATTTTACCCGAAAAGTCCTGATCACAGTGGGTACGACAATCCCGATCGTTCTCCTGCTCCTGGTCTCGGGCTATGTCGCCCAAATGCTCGTCTTGATCTTCGCAGGCATTCTTCTCGCCATTCTGTTGAAGGGCCTGGCCGAACTTTTACGCCGGCTCACCGGCCTTTCAAATGGATGGTCTGTGGGAATCGTTTTGTTGCTTATTGCCGTTTTGATGGTCCTGACTGTTTGGATCTCGTCTCCCCCGATTGCCGCTCAGGTCAGCCAGCTCTCAGAAGAGTTGCCCAAGGCCGCAAGCCAGATCCTGGACAACATCCGAAAACATCCCTGGGGAGAGAGGCTGCTGAGGCAAGCGCCCGGCATGAACGAGCTGGGAGAGCACCTTGGCAGCTTTTACCGCCAGGTGAGCAACGTATTTCGGCTGACCCTTGGAGCGGCAGGTTCTCTTATCCTCGTGCTTTTCGTCGGGCTCTATCTCGCCTTCGAACCGCAACTCTACATCGATGGGGTCATCAGGTTGTTTCCCGTATCTCATAGACCAAGGGCCAAGGAAGTCCTCGAATCGCTCGGCGAATCCCTTCGGTGGTGGCTGGTGGGGAGATTCGTTTCCATGGCTATCATTGGTCTGATGACAGCACTCGGCCTTTGGATTTTGGGAATCCGCCTGGCCTTCATCCTGGGAATTTTTGCAGCCATACTGACCTTCGTTCCCTATGTCGGCCCGGTAATATCGGCGGTTCCTGCGATCCTGCTCGGTACGCTGAGCAAGCCTCTCATGGGATTGTATGTAGCCCTTCTCTATACGGTGATCCAGATAGTGGAGAGTTATATCGTGACGCCGATCGTCCAAAGAAAGGCGGTTTCCCTGCCGCCGGTCTTTACATTGGTCATTCAGATTGTTTTCAGTATCCTGATCGGCGTAACCGGTCTCATTGTGGCAACACCGGCGGCGGTTGCGTTACTGGTTCTCGTCAAAATGGTTTATGTCGAAGGTGTCCTCGAGAATCCTCGCAAAGCTGTGGTTCCGGAGTGAGCGTCAGTTCTCCAATGGAGAAGATCTGTGTCAATTGATCATTCAACCAAGAGACCGGGCTACAGGAGAAAACCCCGTTCTACTATGAGGGCTTTCAGGCGACGACCGGTCCCCATCCGGTTGCGCAGACTGCGATACCGTGCTCCGGGCCGTCTCCTGCGGTCTGCAAGGGGGCGGTTGAAACATTTCCGGGGCGCAACCCTTCTTGCTGTGGCTCTTACAGGACTGCTTCTTCTTCTCATCTCCCCGATCGAAGCGGAAGTATCTAAGGATATAGAAGGCGAAACATCCCTTGTCGACGAGAGCCAAGATGAGAGCACCCCCGCTCCGGCCGACACAGAAGAAGCGGTAGCAAGGGTAAATCAGATACTCCAGAGTCTCTATGGCGCATTGCCCAGGCTGCTGGTGGCCATTGCGGTCCTCGTTGCCGCCTGGCTTCTCACCCGGTTGGTCCGCTCCATCCTCCGCGGTCTGCTGCGGCGATGGGATGGGCTCCATGCCCTTTCTGCGGTCGTCAACGTGGCCGTCTGGTTTCTCGGGGTCGGGATCGCCGTCACCGTACTGGTCGGGGATATCCGCGCGCTGGTGGGCTCGATCGGTCTCATCGGGCTTGCCCTTTCCTGGGCCCTGCAAAGTCCGATCGAAAGCTTCACGGGGTGGCTTCTGAATTCTTTCAAGCGATATTATCGGGTGGGGGACCGAATCGCGGTGGGCGAGGTATTCGGGGATGTCTACCGGATCGACTTTCTCACGACTACGGTTTGGGAGGTCGGGGGACCCTCCCGGGACGGATTTGTCCATGCCGAACAGCCGACCGGAAGACTGGTTTCTTTTCCGAACAACGCCATACTCACCGGCACCATCGTGAATCTTACACGCGACTATCCCTATGTCTGGGACGAATTGAGCACGGGGGTGGGCAACGAATCCGACCTCGGGTACACGATTAAAGTCCTCCACGAAGCGGCCCGGACTCTTTTCAGCGATCGCATGGCCGAACCCGCCCGCAGGTATGCAGCCATCCTTTCAGCGGAAGGGCTGGACGGGGCAGTGGCGGAAGAGCCCCAGGTTTTCGTATCGCCGTCCGAATCCTGGACCGACATCACTGTACGCTATCTTGTCCCCGCCAGGGAGAGGAGAAAATGGAAAAGCGAGCTGGCATTGCTTGTAGCCCAGGAGATGAACAAGCCCGACCATTCCGGGAGGATCATCCCTGCATATCCTCGAAGGCAAATTCAGTTCATAGGTCCTGATGGAGCGCCCCACGAATTTGACGTGGTGATTAAAGAAGGTGGTGGGACCTGCGAAGAGTAGAGGTGGAGGGTTTACATAGCCCCTCCCTCGGTGGGAGGGGCTATGGGAGTGGGAACGGAGGAATCAATGGCCGTGCTCAGGCGGTCCCGCACTTTGGCCATGACCATGAACAGCAGGTCCCTTGGACATCTCATCGAGCTTTTCCACGTAGTGGATGAACCCCACGTATGACTCGACGTACTCTCTGCCCTGTTGGACGCTCTCTTTTGCGTGATGGTTTTTTTGCAGAGCATCCGAGTAAAGCATTCGGATGCTGTCGCTGATCTGCGAGGTGATGTGTTGGACGACCTTTTCGACCGATCCGCTCTCAATGGCCTTGTCGGCTGCTTTGATCAGCGGATGTATTTCCGAGCCTGCAGGCTTCAACCCGGTGTACGGTTCTCCCTCTCCCTGCCGGTGGAGGCGGACCAGGGTTTCGAAAAAGTATTGGTCTGCAAATTCCCTCACCTCTTTTCCTGATGCTCTCACAGCGAGTGTCCGCTCAAAGGCCGCTCGGATCTCCTTCTCATGCGGCTCCCTGACCCACATGAGAACGGGGGTAAGATCGGACTTTTCAATGGCGACCCTTGCCGCGGAGACCACAGGACCATCCATGGTGTCGCAATGGGCGGCCGATTCCGATGGAATGCTGATGATAAGAGCCAAAATGAAAATGAGAAAAGCCGATGCTCCAATGCTGTTCTGTTTCATGGTTGCTCGCTCCTTTGGTTTAATTGTGATTGAAAAGCTCAACCACCTCAATCTTGTGTGGTTTTTAGCCGAATTCTTCCATCCTCCATTTCGTAGATGGTGTCGAAGACATCGAGCGCGCGATGATCATGGGTCACCACAATCACCGCCCCCTGCTGCTCATGGGCGACTTTGCTGAAGAGCTCCATTACCTGCCGACCTCTCTGACTGTCCAACGCGGCGGTTGGCTCATCCGCGAGGATGAGGCTCGGGCGGTTCGCAAGAGCTCTTGCCACTGCAGGGTAATTCGCTGCCCTGTCCGCCATATCCAGGTAACGGAGCAGCTCGATTGCCCTTTTCTTCGCCTTTGGAGCGAGCCAACCGTTGAGCTCCAGCGCAATCTGCACATTCTCCAGGGCCGACAAGAAGGGGATGAGGTTTGACTTCTGGAATACATAGCCTATGTGGTTCCTTCGGAATCGGGTGAGATCCGTAAGGCTGCGGGCGCCGTCGATGACAGGGGTGCCATTGATCATGACTTTCCCGGATGTGGGGAGATTGATCAGCCCTACTGACGTAAGCAGCGTCGACTTCCCGGCGCCGCTCGGGCCGAGAAGCGCAACCACTTCCCCATGTTTCACCCGGAGTGTGACATCCTCCATGGCGATCACCTGGGTGTTCCCGCTGCCATAGATCTTGGTGAGACCCTGTGTTTCCACGGCGATTTGATTTTCACTCATGTTTCTCAGCCCGCCAACGCTTCATTTGGGTCCACTTTTGCGGCTTTCCACAATCCCAGGATGCTTGAGAGCACCGAAATCACGAGAACAATCACGGCGAGCAGCACCAGGTCATCGTTGATCAGGATGACTCGCCGGGGAAATTTGGGGAATATCTTTGTGCCGAACAGGTAGGCGAGTCCATAACCCGCCGCACCCAGGAGAAAAGCCTGCTGGAGAATCATGGAAAGAATCACCCTGTTCGGGGCCCCGATCAATTTCAACAGTGCAATCTCATGCAGCTTCTCCATCGTGAGGGTATAAAGAATCAGGGCCATGATGATTGCGGAGATGACAGTAAGGAGAATCGTGAAAAGGCCTATCTGCTTCCTGGCCATTTCCACGGTGCCTTTGAGCATGAAGTTGCGCTGCTCGTCACGGGTGTAAGCCGACACATCGCTCCAGCCGGACAGGATGGACTTCACGCGTGCACGATCGGCGCCATGCTCAAGGGAAGCGACCACGGCGCTGATCACGGGCGGCCCGAGCACTGGAATCGCGGAGGATGAACCGGAAGCCCTTTCTCGAACAGAGGGTTGAGTCTGCCCGATATCCGCCCTGCCGGCCCGCTGTTCTCGCGCCGCCCTCTCGAGTCGAACGGCCTCACCCGGAATGTGGAATTGAATGGATTGAGCATCGTCTACAGTAAAGAATGCCAGACCGTCGCCGCCTGAGGAGACCATGCCCCGAGTGATTCCCACAACCGTGTAGGTGTCGTACCCCAGGCGGAGAGTGTCGGAGAGGTCGAGTCCCAGCTTTTCATCCGCAATCATCTCATAGCGAGACTGGGCGAGAGGTCTGCCCGCAGCGAGGGGAAGCCATTCACCCTTATCCGTGGGCCAGCGCAATCCTAGGACGGCCATTCTCAAGGATCTGCCGTCTTTCTCTCTCTGGACCGTGTGATAGACGAACTCGCGTGCATTCCTCACGCCTGGGATCACGGCTACCCTGTCGACCATGTTTCGCGGTATGCGGGAGACCTCTGCAAAAGGGCCTTTGGTGTGGAGTTGAACGATCCAGAGATCCGCACCTATGGAATCGATAAGCAGTGTCGCATCCTCAATCAGCCCGCGATAAATGCCCACCATCCCCATGACAATCATCAGGAGCATTCCGATACCGATGGATGTCAAGATGAAACGGCCCATATTATGGCGGATGTCTTTAACGGCCAGGTTCATCGAATTTCACTCTGACCCTTCTTCCATCACGAAGTTCCTTAACGCCCGAGCCTTCGATGACGATGTCCCCCGGCTTTACCCCTTCCAGTACTTCCACGTTATCCCTGGACCGGAGCCCGATATTCAGCTTCCTCCACTCGGCCTTGCCGTTCTTTGCGACCAGGACTCCGGCTTCATGGCCCTCCCGCATGATCAGGCGGGAGGGGATGAGAACGGCATCCTTCCTGTGCGCGGTCTCCAGGAAAACCTCGGCTCGCTGTCCGATGGACCAGGTTCCAGGTAATCTTTCCACCAGCACGTCCACGAGGAACTGGCGGGTCTCCCGGTCTGTTTCTCGGCCGAGGCGGACCAGCTTTCCCTGGTACACGGCATCGGGCTCGGACCGGAACACGATCCGCGCTTTACGGCCCAGTCCCAGCTTTGACATTTCGCTTTCATCCACCCAGGCGCTCACCCAAAGGGTCTCGGTGGAAATGAGAAGAAAAATCGGGGTCCCGGGAACGACTATATCGCCCGGCTCGCGATCCCGTCGGACGATAAGCCCTGAAAAAGGCGCCCCGATGACCGTATCCCGGAGGCGGGCCGTGTGGTAGTCGAGGGTGTTCTGGGCTACCACCAGGTTCTTTTTCGACTCCATAATGGCGGCCCTGGATCTTGCGAGATTGGCGTCAGCGACCTCCAGCCCTCTTTGGATCTTGTCCATTTCGGTTTCGGAAATGGATTTGCTGGCGAAAAGTTTCTGATTTCGCCGGTGATCGGCTTTGGTCTGTTCCTGGTAGGCGCGGGCGCTGACGGCCTCGGCCTCCACTCTCTCCACCGATGCCGTGGCGGCTGCCACTGAAGAGCGGGCGATCTCGACCTGCTGGGAAAGCTCGCTGTCATCGAGCCGCAGCAGAACCTGCCCCTCCTTCACCTCATCGCCTTCGTCGACGAGCATCTCGTAAATCCTCCCTGGGATCTTGGAGCTCACGATGGTCTGGAGCCGCGCTTCAAGGGTGCCCGTGCCCATGACTTCAGACCTGATTTCTCCCCGCACGACGCGATGCCCCGCTACTTCTACTGGTGAAAACCGCATCCAGTAGATAACAAAGGCAACGGCAAGCAGGAGGAACAGAAACTTGCCCCACCTCATCGTTCTTCCAAGCAATGCGAAAGCCATGAGTGAACCTTCCATCTGTTTCAAATGGGCGGTGCAATAGTGACCAGAACCCTCATATCCGTCTCAGCCCTGATTCCGTGAGGTTCGGCGATCTCGGAGATCAACACATCCCCGGGGCCTGCCGGCATGCTGTCCTCCTTGCCGAGGAAACTGCCCCGGCCTTCAAGCACGGCAATGCTGACCTGGCCGTCGATCTCATGGGAATGGACAGGAAGTTCCTGGCCTGCCTTGAAATTGAAATTGATGATCTTGAAATAGGGCGAATCGTGGACCAGGAAAGTTTTGTGTGACTTAGTGCTGAAATCGTTTGATTCATAGAGACTGATTTTCTTCATGCTTTTGCCCTCCTGTAATTTCCTCGAGTTAGTGGCCGTCGATCACGGCGTATGAACGTCTGTTTGCGGCGGCTGGTCGGTTCAAGCTCTCGTTTTGAGAGATTCTAAACGCGTAAGTGAGGAAGGGCCTTGACTTAGGTCAAGAGCCCTCCATTTTCCGGTTGAAATCTCAAAAGGTGCATTGACAAGTTTGCAGCGCCCAAAGAGAATTTCATCATTCGTAACACTCTAAAATCGCAGCGGGTCCGCTGAGATTGGCATGCGCCGGTATCTTTACTCTGCTCTCCTATTTTTGCCTGGCTTCACTTATGCTGTGAAAGCTTTTATTGAACCGCTGATACAGGATTCCCCCCATTGCGGGATCGAAAGAAATGTACTAATCTCTATCGATTGCTATTGATTGCATCATCTCTGCCATCATAATTCTCACTATAGCGAGTCGTTCATGCGAATACGAGCTACCGACTTCATGACCGCTCTTCGTTTCTTTCGGAAAAAAGAGCTCGCGGATGGATTGGCTGAGATCCGCTGTGGACAAAGGGATTGGGAGGATTATTACCGGAGAAGGTGGCAATACGATAAGCAGGTGCGCTCCACCCACGGGGTCAACTGCACCGGCTCCTGCTCATGGAACGTCTATGTCAAGGATGGGATCATTGTCTGGGACACACAGAGGGTGGATTACCCCGGCAACGGGCCTGACCTGCCGGACCACGAGCCCCGAGGCTGCCCCCGTGGGGCCTCCTATACATGGTACACGTACAGCCCCGTCCGTGTAAAATACCCGTACATGAGATCCTCTCTCCTGGGGATGTGGAGGGATGCGATTGCAGCCCGGAGGGATCCGGTGGCCGCGTGGGAGAGCATCGTCTCCGATCCTGAAAAGAGGGCGTCCTATCAGCGGACGAGGGGAAAAGGAGGGCTCGTCCGCGTCTCCTGGGACGAAGCCTCCACTCTCATCGCCGCCTCTCTGATTTATACTATCAAGAGATATGGGCCGGACAGGATCTTCGGATTCAGCCCCATCCCCGCCATGTCCATGGTCTGCTACGCCTCAGGCGCAAGATTCCTCTCCCTGATCGGGGCCTCCATGATCAGCTTCTACGACTGGTACTGCGATCTTCCTCCGGCATCGCCCCAGATCTGGGGAGAGCAGACGGACGTGCCCGAGAGCGCGGACTGGTACAACGCATCCTACATGATCGTCTGGGGAACAAACCTGCCCATGACCAGAAGCCCTGACGCCCACTTCTATACCGAGGCCCGCTATCGTGGCGCCAAGGTAGCGGCGGTTGCTCCCGACTATGCGGAATACGTGAAGTTCGCGGATACCTGGCTTCCCGCAAAGGCCGGGACAGATTCTGCCCTGGCCATGGCCATGACCTTCGTCATCGTGAAGGAATTCTACATCGACCGCCGGTCCGAGTACTTTGCCGAGTACGCGAAAACCTACACGGATCTGCCCTTTGCCGTCGTTCTTGAGAAGAGAGGGGGTGCATACACTGCGGGCCGGTTCCTGCGCGCATCCGACCTGGGCTGGGACGGGGGAGGGGACGAGTGGAAGGGGGTCTACTGGGACGCAGACAGCAGGGGTTTCGTGGTTCCGAACGGGAGCATCGGATTTCGGTGGGGAGACGCAGGGTGCTGGAATCTGCATCGGAAGAATTCAGAAAATCAGGAGCCGGTGAACCCCTTGCTGAGTTTCGATCGGGAAAACGATGTATGGGTTTCGGTCCTGTTTCCCTTTTTTGAGGAGAGCGGAGCGAGAACCAAAACCGGCTCGGTGCCGGTGAAGCGAATCAGGACGAATGGAAGCGAGATCACTGTGACAACGGTCTTCGATCTCATGGCCGCCAACCTTGGGATTGATCGAGGCCACGGCGGGGACACTGCGAGAGATTATGATGATCCGGTGCCCTATACGCCTGCATGGCAGGAGAAGATCACATCCGTCCCCCGGGAAGATGCCATCAAGGTTGCCAGGGAATTTGCGGAGAATGCGGAGAAGACCAGAGGAAAATCCATGATTTTTCTTGGCGCGGGGACCAACCACTGGTACCACTGCGACATGATCTACCGGACTATTCTGAATCTCACAACCCTCTGCGGATGCCAGGGGGTGAACGGAGGCGGCTGGGCACACTATGTCGGGCAGGAGAAGGTAAGGCCCCTTACAGGCTGGTCCACCCTTGCCTTTGGACTGGACTGGCTCAGACCTCCCCGGTTTCAGAACGGAACCTCCTTCTACTATTTCGCAACGAACCAATGGCGGTACGAAAACCTGGATGCCAGGATGATCGCGTCACCACTGGCCAATGGCCGGCTCAAGAGCCACCTCGCCGACTATAACGCGGTCGCCGCCAGGCTCGGTTGGCTCCCGTTCTACCCGCAATTCAACCGGAACCCGCTTGACCTCTGCCGCGAAGCCGTTGATGAAGGCGCACGTTCCGAAGAAGAGATCATCAACCGCGTGGTCGGAAAGATCAAGGACGGGGAAGTCCGGTTCGCCGTGGAGGACCCGGATCACCCGGACAACTTCCCGCGTGTGCTTCTGCTTTGGCGTGCCAATCTCCTGGGAGCGAGCGGCAAAGGGCATGAGTATTTTCTCAAGCACCTCCTGGGCGGTGAACACGCCGTATTCGCCGAAGAGAGCGCAGCTCGACCCGAAGAGATCTTGTGGAGAGAAAAAGCTCCCGAAGGAAAGCTCGACCTTCTTGTCACGATGGAGCTCCGCATGTCCACGAGCGCTCTCTATTCGGACGTGGTGCTGCCTGCAGCCGGATGGTATGAGATGCATGACCTGAGCACCACGGACCTCCACACCTTCATCCACCCTTTCAACCCTGCCGTAGATCCTGTCTGGGAGAGCAAGACCAACTGGGACCAGTTCAAAATCATCGCCCGTAAATTCTCGGAAATGGCGGAGCACCATCTCGGCAGGAGGAAGGACCTGGTTTCCATTCCCCTGATGCACGACAGTCCATCGGAAATCGCTCAACCCCTGGTCAAGGACTGGAAGAAGGGAGAGGCGGAACCGATTCCCGGAAAAACCATGCCCGGGCTGAAGGTCCTGGATCGGAATTACCCGGACACCTACAGGATGATGACCGCGCTCGGCCCGCTCGTGAAGAGTATCGGTGTAGGCGCCAAGGGAATCACGTGGGACGCTGCCGAGGAATACGAGTGGCTGAAGGCCAGACTGGGAACGGTGGCAGCCGATGGGATCAGCCGGTCCATGCCCGACATTTCTGCCGGAAAACAGGCGGCTGAGGCGATCCTCGTCCTCTCACCCGAAACCAATGGCAGGGTCGCGGTCAAGGCATGGGCCGCGCTTTCCAGGAAAACCGGTTTAAAACTCGATCGACTTGCAAAGGAGCGGGCTGCGGAGCGCTTCACGTTTGCAGATCTGGATGCTCAGCCCCGAAGGGTCATTACCTCCCCCATCTGGAGCGGAGTTGAGGAGGAGGGCCGCACATACTCCCCCTTTACGATCAACATTGAAGAAAGGGTCCCCTTCCGGACCCTGACGGGGCGGGCGCAGTTTTACCTTGACCATGAATGGGTTCGCGACTTCGGGGAGGAGCTTCCGCTCTTCCGGCCCCCGCTGGACATGGTCATGCTTGGATCAACCCGGGTCCAGCGATCCCAGGCGCCCGAGCTGGTTTTAAATTACCTGACCCCCCATTCCAAGTGGTCCATCCACAGCACCTATTCCGACACCTTGATCATGCTGACCCTGTTCCGGGGAGGCGAGGCCATCTGGATCAATGATGAAGACGCAGCCTCGATCGGGATCAAGGACAACGACTGGCTGGAGTGCTTCAATGTAAACGGGGCTGTTATCGCAAAGGCGGTGGTCAGCCATCGCATACCGCGGGGCAAAGCGTTCATGTACCATGCGCAGGAGAGGCTGATCAATACCCCGGGCTCGGCGTTTTCCGGAAAACGAGGAGGAACCCACAACAGCCTTACCCATATTCTGGTGAAGCCTACCCAGATGATCGGCGGCTACGCACAGCTCAGCTATGGGTTCAACTACTACGGACCCACGGGAGCGCAGCGCGATGAGATGATCATCGTGAGGAGGGCGGGGGAGGTGAACTGGTATGAGGATTAAGGCTCAAATTGCCATGGTCATGAACCTGGACAAGTGCATCGGCTGCCATACCTGCAGCATCCCCTGCAAGAACGTCTGGACCAACCGGGCCGGGGCTGAATACATCTGGTACAACAATGTGGAAACCAAGCCCGGCATAGGCTATCCCAAGGCATGGGAGGATCAGCATCGGTACCGTGGCGGCTGGGAATCCGATGGCGGCAGTCTCTCCCTGAAGGCCGGCGGCAGAACGAAAAAGCTGCTCACCATTTTCCACAATCCCGACATGCCCCGCCTGGATGACTATTACGAGCCATGGACCTATGATTATCAAAAGCTCACGTCCAGCCCGCTGAGAAAACACCAGCCATCGATCCGTCCCAAATCCCTGGTCACGGATGAACCAATGAGGATCCAATGGGGGCCGAATTGGGAAGACGACCTGGCCGGTGTCACTGCGACCGGGAAGGGAGACGTGAACTTCCGGGATCTGGATTATCAAAACTATCTTCGATTCAAGAACGTCTTCATGTTCTATCTCCCTCGAATCTGCGAACACTGTCTGAACCCGGCCTGTGTGGCCTCCTGCCCTTCCGGCGCGCTTTACAAGAGGGAGGAGGACGGAATAGTTCTTGTGGACCAGGAAAGATGCCGGGGCTGGCGCTTCTGCGTGTCGGGTTGTCCTTACAAGAAGGTCTATTACAATTGGAATACGGGGAGAAGCGAGAAGTGCATCTTCTGCTATCCGAGGACCGAAGCGGGACTCCCCACCCTCTGTGCGGAAACCTGTGTCGGCCGGATCAGGTACATCGGGATTATCCTCTATGACGCAGACCGGATCAAGTCGGCGGCCTCCAGGGAGGACAAGGAAGTGTACCCCGGACATCTGGAGATGATCCTGGATCCTCATGACCCGGAGGTTTCGGCCCATGCTCTTGCCGACGGGGTGCCGGCCTCTTACCTGGATGCGGCGAAGCGATCGCCTGTCTACAAGCTGATCAAGGCATGGCGGCTGGCATTTCCTCCGCACCCCGAATTCCGTACGCTTCCAATGGTCTGGTATGTGCCTCCACTGAGCCCGATGATCCGGGCCTTGGATTCATCCGAAGCGGTCGACCCCGGGAAGATGAGAATTCCCCTGAAGTACCTTGCCAATCTCCTGACAGCAGGGGATGAAGCGCCGGTGCGGCTGGCCCTGGAACGGCTTACCGCCCTTCGCGCGCACATGCGCTCCGTCCGCGTGGAGGGAAAACCGGACACGGACGCTCTGGAGCGGGTTGAGCTGAACCCTCAAATGGCCGACGAGATGTACCGGCTTCTGGCCATAGCCAAATACGGGGATCGGTATGTGATCCCCGTCGTAAAGAGAGAATACACGGAAGACGCCCATGTTACGAAGGGTATGAGGGGGTATGAAAGCTGATGCAGGATGCAAGGAGCGGAAGCAAGATGCAAGATGCAGGATACAGGATCAGGTTGGATACAGGATCCAGGATGCAGGATCCAGGACAGAGGATGGAAGATACGGAGAAAACGACTGAAGACACGGGTTCAAGAATTTCCATAGAGTATTTAACCAGAGAAACCAAACAAACCAAACAAACCAAATAGACCAAACAGACAACAGACTGTCTAATCCGTGTTTATCCGCGTCCATCCGTGTCCAATTTTCCTTTCTTGTGGTGATGAATGAATATATTCCCAAAACTGATCTCTTTGCTTCTCCAGTATCCTGACGAGGATCTCGTGACTGGATCGAGCGAGATGGAGGCAGTCGTCTCGGAGCTTGAGCCGGAGAGTGCAAGGAGGGTGTGCGCCGACTTCCTGGACTGTCTCCGGCGGACGCCGCTTCTCCACCTCCAGGAGGAGTACACCCGGACCTTTGATCTGAATCCCTCCATGAGCCTCAACATGAGTCATCACAAGTGGGGGGACGATCGCAAAAGGGGCGATGCGTTGGCAGCTCTTTCGGGACTCTACCAGGTTGCCGGCTTTGATATGAGCACCGGCGAGCTCCCGGACCACCTGCCCCTTGTTCTGGAATTCTTATCGATTTGTCCTGAAGGCGCCGGGGAGGTGATCAAAGCCGATTACAGGAACGAGGTCCACGGACTGGCGCGCAGACTGAACGAGAAGGAGAGCAGCTACGCCAGGCTGCTTAGCCTGGCAGCGGAATTCTTTGACCGAAAACCCGAGGCATGACATGGATGCAGTTCATACTATTGCCTTCGCCGTTTATCCCTATGTGGTGATCACCGCTTTTGTCCTCGGCCATTCCTACCGCTATGCCACGGACCGTTACGGTTGGGGTGCGCGTTCGAGCGAGATCCTGGACAAGCAGGGGCTCAAGGTGGGAATCACCCTGTTCCATTGGGGGATCCTCCTGACCCTGTTCGGCCACGCAGGGGGGATGCTGATACCGCAGAGCATTTACGACAGCGCAGGCATCGACAGCCGGACCCATACGCAGGTTGCCGTCAGCGTCGGTCTGGTAATCGGCATTGCGGCGTTTGCGGGGATGTTCCTGCTATTAAAGAGACGCTTTTATCAGAACCGGGTAAGGGCCGTCACCACGGTGAACCAGTTCGTGACACTCATCCTGCTCTTCATCGCTATAAGCAGCGGGCTCTACAATGTTCTGCTGGGCCACTACGATGTGCTGAACAGCGTCGCCCCCTGGATCCGCAGCATCGTGATCCTGAGACCCGATCCTGCTCTCATGACGCCGGTTCCCTTCAGCTACAAACTGCACGTGGTCAGCGGTCTTGCCATACTTGGATTTTCCCCTTTCACCAGACTGGTCCATATCTGGAGCGTTCCGCTGACCTATTTGATCCGCCGGTTCATTGTGTTCAGAAGTACCTGCTGATTGAACCGCTGAGGCGCGAAGAACGCGAAGAGAAGATGGCGTCTTGGCGGTTACGTTGCTCGTATAGGAAACATCCATGCCTGTGCGCCTTAGAAACGCGATCGAGAATCTTCCCTCTGCCTACTTCTCCATGGTCATGGCCACGGGAATCGTCTCCATCGGTTCGCACCTGATGGGATTTACACTTTTTGCAAAACCCCTCCTCTGGTTGAATGGAACATTCTATATCGTTTTGTGGTGCCTCACGATCTCCAGGATCATCCTGTACCCCCGTAGATTCGCTGGTGATCTGTCGGATCATCTTCAGGGTGTGGGGTTTTTTACGATGATCGCCGGCACGTGCGTCCTGGGCAGCCAACTGGTCGTACTGGAGCAGGCATACCGAGCGGCCATGGTCCTGCTGGTGATCGGAGGTATTCTCTGGTGCATTTTGATCTATACGGTTTTCACCGTCCTGACCGTCAAAGCCGAGAAGCCTCCGATCCAGGAAGGAATCAGCGGTCTATGGCTTGTCGCTGTTGTGGCCACCCAGTCCGTGGCGGTCCTTGCCGCCTTGCTTGCGCCCCAGGTTCCGCAGCGGATTCTGTTCCTGTTCGTTTCCTACTGCATGTTTCTAACCGGCGGCATGATGTACATCCTGATCATCACCCTGCTTTTTTATCGGTTCATGTTCTTTCGACTGAATCCCGACGGACTGACCCCTCCTTACTGGATCAACATGGGCGCTGTGGCGATTTCCGCATTGGCCGGATCCATACTCGTGCTGAGCAGCCCCGGGATCGCTTTTCTGGAGCGGCTGATCCCTGTGACCACGGGGTTTTCCCTTCTCTTCTGGGCGTTCGGCACCTGGTGGATCCCATTTCTCCTGTTGTTAGGGGCCTGGCGCTACCTCATCCGGCGTGTCCGGTTTTCCTATGACCCCCAATACTGGGGCATGGTCTTCCCGCTGGGCATGTACACGACATGCACTTACAGGCTGGCCCAGGCAACAGGCTTGGATTTCCTGTTTGTGATTCCCCGATACTTCCTCTACGCAGCCATCCTGGCCTGGAGCCTGACGCTCTTAGGATTCCTTAAATCACTTCTTACATGGGTGCGCCGGAAGTAGCCTCTCCAATCCGTTATTCAAATACGTATTCGTCTTCCAGTCTGCATCCTGAATTCAGAGGGGTCCGTCATCATTGAAAAAGTATGCAGATTCATCGTACTATGTTGCAGGGGAGCGGATGAACCTCGAACTTCCCGTGAAGAGTCCTATAATTCACTTGAGGAGCAAACACATGAGCGCAGGGTCCCTGAAAAGAACGGTTCTCAACGAGTGGCACCGATCGCACGGCGCAAACATGGTTGATTTCAGCGGCTGGGACATGCCCATACACTATCGGCCGGGGATCATCAGGGAGCATTTGACAACCCGGAAATACGGCGGGCTCTTTGACATCAGCCATATGGGCCGATTTCGTATCCGGGGAAAAGGCGCAATACCCTTTCTCCAGCACGTGCTCAGCAACAATGCGGAGGCCGTCGAGCCGAATCAGGCCGTGTATTCGCTTCTCCCCAATGGAGAAGGGGGGGTGATCGACGATACCTATCTCTACCGGCTCAGACAGGAGGATTACATCCTGGTCGTGAACGCCGCCAACAGGGAAAAGGACTGGGCCCATCTTCAGGCGCAGGCGAAAGGCTTTTCAAGGCTCAGTTTCGAGGACCATTCCGAAAAACTGGCGATGATCGCTTTTCAGGGGCCGCTCGCTGGTCAGGTCCTGGATGGCCTCGTGGAGGGAGGCGCACTGCCCGAACCCATGAAAAACCGGTTTTCCGAGGCGGTCTTTCTTGGGACGAGCATGTGGGTATCCCGCACAGGGTACACGGGCGAACCCGTTGGGTTTGAGATTTTCCCCCCGGCCTCAAAGGTTGTCGAGTTCTGGGATCGGCTTTGTGAAATCGGAGGACCCATGGGCATTCTCCCCGTGGGTCTTGGAGCGCGCGATACCCTGCGGCTGGAGGCGGGGCTGCCCCTTCACGGCAATGAATTCGGAACCGATCCGGAAGGGGGAGAGTTCAAGGCCTTTTCCTTTCCACTCAGTTCCTTCGCTGTCAGCTTTTCCCCTCGAAAGGGAAATTATATTGGAAGGGACGCTCTCCTGAGGCAGTTCCTTCAGGTGCAGAAGATCGTGGCAGGGCGTTATGAACCAAATGATGTCCTGAACCGAAGGACAGTGCCCCTGGCCCCGCTGGAGAGAGGAGTCATTCGTCACGGAGACGAGGTCCTCATTGGAGAGAGGCGGATAGGCTATGTCACGAGCGGCACGGTGACCCCCTTCTGGGAATTCGAAGGGGAGGGCGCCGAGATGAGGATCACGGAAAAGGAGGGAAGAAGGGCTATTGCCCTGGCCTGGATCGACGCGGGTCTGCGTCCGGAGCAGGAGGTGGACGTGCTGGTAAGGGGCCGTCGGCTGAGGGCGAAGATCGTGGAGTGGCACGGCCGCTCGGAGGCGCCTCCCTACTTTCGCCCAATCCCGGTAGGGTGGCAGAAACCCGTTCCCCTGTCCCTTGCGGAAAAGGGGTTCCAAAAGGCGGCCCTCCTGGTCAGGCGGAGCATGGAAAACCACGAGTGGAGGCAGCGGCAATGCATCAACCTCATTCCCTCTGAAATGACTCCCTCTCCACTGGTCCGCCTCCTTCAGGTCAGCGATCCGGTCGGCCGGTACGCAGAGCACAAGGACATGCCCGCGGCATTTGATCGGGAGGTCTATTATTACCAGGGCACGGACTTCATCAAGTGGGTCGAGGAAGCCCTCTTGACTGAGATGAGAGAGTTCCTCGGCGCCCCGCTTGCAGATGTGCGGCCCATCAGCGGGCAGATGGCCAACATGACTGTCTTCAGCGCCATTGCGGATTTCAGGAATCGGATCGACCGAAAACGCGAACCCGAGCGCATTCGCCTGGTGATGAACAACCATATAGGCAAGGGGGGGCACCTCAGCGCCCAACCCATGGGGGCCCTGCGCGACTACGTAGCCAAGGATGCGATCACGGAGAGATTCGCGGTGGTGAATTTTCCCGTGCTGAGGGACAACCCTTACAAGATCGATCTGGAGGAAACAGGCCGGCTCCTGGAGTGCATCCAGCCCGAGCTCATCGTCTTCGGAAAGAGCATGGTGCTTCATCCCGAGCCGGTGCAGGCAGTGCGGAATCTGGTCGCTGGGATGAAGGTCAGGCCTATCCTGATGTACGACATGGCCCACGTGCTGGGCCTTGTGGGACCACACTTTCAGTGGCCCTTCGAGGAGGGGGCCGACATCGTCACGGCATCGACCCACAAGACCTTCTTCGGGACCCAGAGGGGAATAATCGCCGCCAACATGGAGGAGTATACCCCCGAGTTCGATCTCTGGGACGCTATACGCAGGAGGGCTTTTCCCGGAATGGTGAGCAATCACCATCTGGGAACGCTCCTGGGACTTTTCCTGGCCGCTGTGGAGATGAATACATTCAAAGAGGAGTACCAGCCCCTGGTCATTGCCAATGCAAAGGCCTTTGCAAGAGCGCTCAAGACCGAGGGGCTTGATGTTCAGGGAGACCCGGAAGTGGACTTCACTGAAACCCACCAGGTCATTCTGAGAGTCGGATATGCAGAAGGAATCCGGATCGCCCGCAGCCTGGAACGGAACAACATCATCGTAAATTATCAGGCGCTCCCCTCTGATGAGAGTTTCACGGCCAGTTCGGGATTGAGGATGGGTGTTTCGGAGATGACCCGGTTTGGAATGCAGGGAAGGGATTTCGAGATTCTCGCCGTCCTGATTGCCGATGTGGTGAAAAGGGGTGCGAAGATCAGGGAAGAGGTGATCAGGCTGAGGTCCGGCTTTCAGCAAATGAGGTTCTGTTTCGAAGAAAAGGATCTCGATGGCCTGAAGCAGAAACTGCTGGCGACTTTCTGAAAGATGAACGTCGAACGCTTCAAAAAACCGAACGTCGAACATCCAACATCGAACGTCCAACGTCGAATGGAAAAACAAAAAAGAATGGATATGTATTATGTCGTGACAAACCACTCCACGGGAGACTGCGATGAACTGGCATCAGAATACGGTAGAGGATGTTTTGCGGAATCTGAATACATCCGCACAGGGCCTTTCTCAAAAGGAATCGGAAAAGCGTTTCCGGGAATTCGGCCCGAATGAGCTTCATGAGAAAAAGGGAAAAAGCGCTTTCCGGATGTTCCTGGAACAGTTCAAGGAATTCATGATTCTCGTCCTGATCGGCGCGGCCGTCATATCGGGTCTGATCGGCGAAGCCGTGGACACCATTGCGATCATCGTGATCATCATCCTCAACGGCGTCATCGGTTTTGTCCAGGAGTATAGAGCGGAGAAGGCGATGGCCGCCCTCAAGAAAATGTCCGCTCCTACCGGCACCGTTCTCAGGGGGGGGAGTGCGACGGAGGTGAAGGCCTCGGACATCGTGCCCGGAGATATCGCGCTGCTCGAAGCGGGAATGATTGTTCCGGCGGATATGAGACTGATCGAGGCGGCTCAGCTGCGAGCCGTGGAGGCGGCCCTTACCGGAGAGTCGCTGCCCGTGGAGAAGCACACCGCTCCCATCAGTGAAGCGCAAATGCCGGTGGGCGACAGGAAAAACATATCCTACAAGGGAACGATCGTTTCTTCAGGGAGGGGAGTCGGTGTGGTCGTGGCCACCGGAATGAAAACAGAGCTCGGACGGATCGCTTCCATGCTCCAGGAGGAAGAGGAGGTGAAAACCCCTCTCCAGAAGCGGCTTTCGCGCTTCGGCCGAAATATCGCCCTGGCGGTCATCGTCATCTGCATCATCGTGCTTGCCGCAGGCATTTTCAGAGGCGAGCCCGCAATGCAGATGCTGCTGACAGCGATCTCTCTGGCCGTGGCGGCAATTCCCGAGGCACTGCCCGCCGTGGTCACCATCTCCCTTGCGCTTGGCGCGAAGAAGCTGGTCAACCAGAATGCATTGATCAGACGGCTCCCTGCCGTGGAGACCCTCGGTTCGGTCACCTATATCTGTTCCGATAAAACGGGAACACTGACGTTGAACAAGATGACGGTTCAGGAGGTATATGCGGATACCAAGGTAGTTGCGAGCGATGAGTTCAAACTTGAGGAGAGCGAGGAGAGCGCCGATCGTTATTTCCTCTCTGCAATGGCCCTGAGCAATGATGCCAAAATGGGAACGGATGGAGCGGTCATCGGGGACCCGACCGAGGCCGCCCTTTACTATTTCGCGAAGGAGCACGGGCTGGAAAAGGAATCGCTCGAGAAACGGTTTCCAAGGGTGGCCGAAATTCCCTTCGACTCCGAACGAAAGGCCATGACGACTTTCCACAGGTGGGACAACGGCGTTGTCTCCTTTACCAAAGGCGCGGTCGAATCGCTGATCGACAGGACGGTCGATGTGCTTGGCTCCGACGGTCCAAAGAGCGTTGAACCGGGCGAGATCCTCGATGTCGCAGAACGGATGGCCGCAGATGGGCTGAGGGTGCTCTGCATTGCCATGCGCAAATGGGACGATCTTCCCTCCACGATGTCACCGGATCAGGTTGAAAACGGGCTTACGCTTCTCGGGCTTGCCGGCATGATGGACCCTCCCAGAGAAGAGGCAAAGGAGGCGGTCTCGCTCTGCAAGAGTGCAGGAATCCATCCGGTGATGATCACGGGCGATCATCCGATGACCGCGCGGGTTATTGCGAGCAGTCTCGACATTACCTGCGGCGAATCGCAAGAAGTCATAACAGGACGCGAGCTCGAGGCCATACCCCTGGATGAGTTCGAACGGAGAGTGGAAGACATCTGTGTTTATGCAAGGGTCGCGCCCGAGCAGAAACTGAAGATCGTCAAGTCCCTGCAGGATAAGGGCCAGTTCGTGGCCATGACCGGCGACGGCGTCAACGATGCGCCTGCGCTCAAGAGGGCGGACATCGGCATTGCCATGGGCATCACCGGCACCGATGTCTCCAAGGAAGCGGCCCACATGATACTTCTCGACGACAACTTCGCTACAATTGTGAAGGCCGTCCGGGAAGGCAGAAAGATCTACGACAACATCAGAAAGTTCGTCCGCTATCTGCTCACCACCAATTCCGGCGAAATATGGACGCTCTTTCTCGCCCCTTTCCTCGGATTGCCCATCCCGCTGCTCCCGATTCACATCCTCTGGATAAACCTGGTCACCGATGGGCTCCCCGCCCTTGCCCTCTCCGCTGAGCCCGCCGAGGAGGATGTGATGAAAAGGCCGCCCCGGCGCACAACCGAAACCATTTTTGCCAGGGGGCTCGGCGTTCACGCAATCTGGGTGGGACTGCTGATGGCCGCGATCGTTCTTTCCTCGCAGGCGTGGTACATCCGTACAGGGATTGAAGAATGGCAGACCATGGTCTTTACCGTGCTTTGCCTGACTCAGCTCGGGCACGTTCTTGCCATCCGGTCGGAAAAGCAGTCGCTGTTCAGACAGGGTCTTTTTTCAAACAAATACCTGCTTGGCGCAGTGGTCCTGACCTTCCTGCTTCAGATGGCGACCGTGTATGTGCCGTTTCTGAACCCCATATTCAAAACGGCGCCGTTGAGCGGTGTAGAACTGCTGGTCACCGTCGGCCTCTCAGCGGTCGTGTTTGTCGCAGTGGAGATCGAGAAGGCGGTCAGGCGGAAAACCGACTAGGACTCTGCGTTCTCTGGCGAGGCCCTGCCCAAGGGCGGGACAAGCGCGCGAGAGACGCTCTTTCTTCTTGTGCTGCGACGAAAACACCGTTGCGATGCCAACAGAGATCGCCGATAAGAACTTGCGTTCCAGAGGTGATGATGATAGGAGGTTGCCTTGGTGAAGGAGCTTGACATGCCTTTCAGCAACGTGGAACGGGAGAGAAGGAAGCAGGCGATGGAGTAAAGCAGAGAGTTTGAGGAAGACGTTGAACATCAAATCATTTATGGGGAGGGAGATCATGAAGTTTAGACAGCTGTGCTTTGTTGTCGTTGCGGTCGTCCTGGGACTTGGGTTGCTTGCACCATCCGTTTCTTCTGCGAAATGGCCGGATCGGCCCATCACGCTGATCATCCCGTACGTTCCGGGCGCGACAGGGGACATCACGGCAAGGATGCTTGCCGACGAGATGGAGAAGATTCTCGGCGTCAAGATCATTCCGAGCAATAAACCCGGTGCGTCGGCAGTGCTGGGGACCGATGCGGCGGTCAGGGCAAAGAAGGACGGATACACGCTTGTCTACGCGGGCGCTTCAGCACTCGTATACGCTCCTATCACCAATCCCCAGATCGTCAAGTACGACCCGTTCAAGGACCTTGAGCCGTTGGGCTTCCACTATTATTTCCCCCAGGGCATCGGGGTGAAAGCGGATGCGCCCTGGAAGAACTTCCAGGAGATGGTCGAGCACGCGAAGAAGAATCCGGGTCAAATCAGGGTGAGCACCATTGGGGTGGGCTCCACGCCGCATTTCGTTCTCGAGATGATCCAATCCATCACTGGAACGAAAATGACTCATGTGCCTTTTGAAGGCGGCGAATCCGTAGTGACGGCCGTCATGGGCGGCCATGTGGAGGCGACCTGTGACGGGTTCGCGAAGATTAAGCCCCACATGGAGGCCGGCCGGATGAGATTCCTGCTGACAACAACCAAACTGCCGGGTTACCCGCAGTTCCCCACGATTACCGAACTGGGATACAAAGAGCCCCTTTTTGCCACCTGGTTCGCCCTTTATGCGGCCGCTGGAATTCCCGAGGAGGCGCGCAACGCGCTCGTTCCCGCAATAGAGAAGGCGGTAAAGGCGACAAAGGAGAGGGTGGATAAGATGGGAAGCCTTTGCGAGTACAAATCCCCGGCAGAGTTGAGGAAGATGACGGAAGAGGAATACAGGGTCGGGGTTGAAACGGCGAAGAAAATGAACTTGACCCCGAAAAAGTAATTTTACTCGCAACCGGTAATGGGACAGAGCACAGAGTCCAGCGGGGCCGCTTGCCGCTGAAGCGGCAAGATCGATCAAGGCGGAAACTTCTTTCTGTGTAATCTGTGGATAGAAGCCGATTTTCTTATGGGCAGAGGCGATATTATCAGCGGCGCTTTCTGGTTCGCCATCTCGGCGTTCTGCGGCTACTTGTCTTATGATCTGGGCCTGGGTGTGCTGCGTCAACCGGGCCCCGGTTTCTTCTTCTTCTGGACCTCCATCGTCACGGCGGGTCTTTCCGTCGCCATCATGGTGAGGGGGTTCAAAATGGGGGCGGGGGAAGACGCAGCAGGGCAGGTCATCCGAATAGCGAACAGGGTAAAAATCGCTCTCGTGCTGGCAGCGCTCTTCTCCTATGCCCTGCTCGTCGAACAAATCGGCTTTATCATTCTCACCTTCCTTCTTTTTGTCTTCCTTCTCGCTCTCATCGAGAAAAAGAGCTGGACCGTAGCGATCTCCATAGGCCTTGTCGTCACGGTACTCTCCTATCTGCTTTTCGAGACGGCGCTGCAGTCCCAGCTCCCAACAGGGCTCTTGGCGTTCTTGAGATTCTAGGGTTACAGCAATGGTCGATGTCCTCAACAATGTAATCTACGGTTTCGGTGTCGCGCTTCAGCCGCTCAATCTCATGTACTGTTTCTTCGGGGTGCTTATCGGGACCCTGGTGGGTGTACTCCCCGGTCTCGGACCTGCTGCGGCAATAGCCCTTCTTTTACCCACTACCTTCAAGTTTACCCCGGTAGCGGCGACGATTATGCTCGCCGGCATCTATTATGGGGCCATGTACGGGGGCTCGACCACTTCCATCCTGGTGAACATCCCCGGTGAGGCTGCGTCCGTCGTCACCTGTCTCGACGGGTATCAGATGGCGCGGAAAGGGAGAGCAGGACCTGCCCTCGGGATTGCCGCCTTCGGCTCCTTTATCGCGGGCACGATTGCCGTAATCGCCCTCACCTTCGTCGGCCCTGTTCTGGCGGACCTGGCGCTCGCCTTCGGTCCCCCGGAATATTTCTCTCTGATGATCGTCGGCATTATGGTTCTTACATACCTGAGCGGCGGTTCCATGATCAAGGCGCTGATGATGGCGGGGATTGGAGTGATGCTGAGCGGCGTGGGTATGGATACGATCAGCGGACAGTATAGATTTACCTTCGACCTCCCGAGCCTGCTTGACGGCGTTGGCGTTGTTCCCGTGGCCATGGGCCTTTTTGGAATCTCGGAAGTCCTGCTCAACCTCGAGACCGAAATGAAGAGGGATATTCTTGCCACGAAGGTGAAGAACATCTTCCCATCCCTGAAGGACTGGGCGGTTTCCATATGGTCGATCATCAGAGGGTCCATCCTCGGGTTTTTTCTCGGGATCATTCCCGGGGGAGGAGCGGTGATCGCTTCCTTCGCCTCTTATGCAATAGAGAAGAAGATGTCAAAGCATCCGGAGGAGTTCGGCAAAGGTGCAATCCAGGGGGTGGCGGGTCCGGAAGCGGCAAACAATGCCGGAGCAGGCGGGTCTTTCATCCCTCTTCTCACTCTCGGTATACCGGCAAACCCGGTGATGGCCATCCTCCTGGGTGCGCTCATGATCCATGGATTGCAGCCCGGGCCTCTTCTCATGAACGATGTCCCCGACCTTTTCTGGGGAACCATCGTAAGCATGTATATCGGGAACGGTATGCTCCTGGTCCTGAATCTCCCTCTCATCCCCCTGTGGATCAAGGTTCTCAAGGTCCCCTACTATCTTCTCTACCCCCTCATCCTGCTCTTCTGTCTGATCGGCGCATATAGCCTCGAAAACAACAGTGACGATATGCTGACCATGCTCATCTTCGGCATCCTTGGATTTCTTATGAAGAAGTTTCATTATGATGGCGCGCCGATGATCCTCGCCCTGGTCCTGGGGCAGAAGCTGGAAACATCCCTTCGGCGGTCGCTGATCATGTCCCATGGCGATTTCTCCACCTTCATCACCCGCCCGATCTCTCTCGCTTTCTTGATTATCGCGCTGGCCTTGTTGATTATTCCCATCATTACCCAGAGAAGGAAGCTTTCGCAGTTGGAAGAGGGGTAGGGTTGTCTTCACGCGCTCGTGTGAAACTGCTCCAAATTAGACAGGCAACAGGATTTCGGCAGGCATTGAAAACTGACCTGAGATCTTTAACGGTCTCATAATTGCCTGGAAGCCGTCATTCCGGCCAAAGCCGGCATCCAGAAAAAAATTGGATTCCGGCTTAAAGACTGCCGGAATGACGGACAAACAATAATGACGAACTCGTAAAAAGTCGAAAATGCTCTTTTTCCGTCATCCCGGCGAAGGCCGGGATCCAGTGATTTCAAGATCTTCTGGATGCCAGATCAAAGCCTGCCCCGGACTCGATCCGGAGTCCGGCATGACGAGTTCGGGACTTTTTACGGCGGCTTCAATAATGAGACGGTTAATAAAAGATTTCTCCCTGCGGTAGAGATGGCAACTTACTTCTGAGACGCTACACTAGCGCCGGTGGTGCTTTTCGAGGGTTGGAAATGCGCTGAATTCATCCGGGAAGTTTACCGGAGTCTCCCGGTGCAGGTAGGTTGAATCAAGCTGGTCCATGGCAGTCACGCCAATGAGAGCCATGGCCATATGAATCTCGTTTTCGAGGATCTCCAGCATCCGCGTCAAGACCTCTTCGCCCCCTGCCGCCAGGGCCCAGGCCTGGAGTTTGCCGATACCAACGGCCCGGGCGCCGAGGGCCACGGCCTTGAGCACATCGGTACCGCGCATAAACCCGCCGTCCACGACCACTTCCGCTTTACCGTCCACCGCCTCGATGACTTCGGGGAGCACATCGATGCTCCCGCGGCAATGGTCAAGCTGTCTTCCTCCGTGGTTCGAGACATAGACCACATCCACCCCGTGTTCCACAGCCAGCCGGGCATCCTCGGCAGTGGCGATTCCCTTGAGGATGATTGGGATATCGAGCCTGCGCCGGAGTTTGTCCACAAGGTCCCACGTGAGCCCTGCCTGATACTGAAATCCCTCCCTGGGCTTGCCCCTGCGGCCAGGCGGCGCGTAGCGATTGAAAAGATCCCGCTCGCGCCTGCTGTAAATTGCCGTATCGACGGTCAGACAAAAGGCCAGGCATTCGGACTCTTCAACGCGTCTGATGCAGTCTTCCACCCAGGCCTCGTCGCCTCGCACGTAGAGCTGAAAGACAAGCGTTTCCCTCCCCGTTTTCGCGGCGACTTCCAGGTCCAGTTGACTCACCGAGCTTAGAAACGTCATGGTGCCGTATCCGCATGCGGCCCGCAGGCAAGGAAGGCCTCCCTCGGGATGGAACTGGTTCATTCCGCCCAAGGGGGCAAGGAAAACCGGTATGCGCAGCTTGCGACCGAGAAACGTCGTAGAAGCGTCGATCTCCCTGACATCCCTCAGAACCCTCGGCCGAAAAGCGATACTATCCAGCGCCTGGCGGTTGCGCCGGAGGGTCGTCTCGGACTCCGCGCCCCCGCTGATGTGGTCCCAGAGATCGGGCGGCATCTGTCGATATGCCCTGGACACGATTTCCTGGATGGTCTCAAAGCCGCTCATGTGTCAGAATCCTCCTTCCCGCAGTTGAAAACCCCGGGTACGTCCCTGTTCCTGCTTCATCTCGAAGGGACTTCTTCGACCGGGCCGGAGAGACGCGACCCCCTCTTCACGTCTTCCAAATGGGGCGACTCATCCCCGGCAAATCGACAATCTTGGTGAAGTGAGGTGATATAGAATCGGCAATTGTGTGTCAAGCACAAATCGACTCGCGCTTCTCTGAGGACTGGATGCCCGCCTACGCGGGCATCACAGGATGAAACAAAGAGTGGCAACCAGGGAACTGTGTCTCAAAAAAATCTGATCACAGCAGGCCGAGAAAGTTTCCATGGACAATAAAGACGGTCGCGCTTTATCCTGTTGGTGCCGGCGGCGAAGTGGCACAAACAGGGAACACCGGGTGCTTCTGCTTTCTGGAATACCGACGGTGGTGTCCAGAGTCAATAATTCGGTTACAAACGGTGGTTGGAGCAGGTCACGGGGTGGTCTTCGGAGAAGACTACCCCGTGACCGAACAAATCGACAAAGGCAATTTGTTAATGGAACACGCCACACCAGAGTTCGGGATCGCCTATTCAGGAATGTGAGGGAATGTGTCTCGCCAGCGCATTGTCGTCATTGTCATTGGAGTCATGCTCAGTCTTTTCATGGCCGCTGTCGAAACGACAGTGGTGGCCACGGCCATGCCTTCCATCGTGAGCCAACTCGGGGGACTCGGGAGGTATAGCTGGGTATTCTCAGCCTATATGATCGCCTCTACGACGACAACCCCGCTCTATGGAAAATTGTCGGACGTCTACGGCCGCAGGGCGATCTTCCTGGCAGCCATGATCGTTTTCCTTGTGGGGTCGATCCTGTGCGCTCAGTCCCGAAGCATGAATCAACTGATCGGCTTCCGTGCATTGCAGGGTCTGGGCGCGGGCGGATTGATGCCTCTCAGTTTCATTATCATAGGCGACCTTTTTTCCTTTGAACAACGCGCACGGATGCAGGGGCTGTTTTCAGGGGTGTGGGGGGTAGCCTCGATCATCGGGCCGCTGCTTGGCGGTTTCCTGGTGGATCAACTGAACTGGCGCTGGGTTTTTTACGTCAATGTGATACCCGGACTGGTGGCGGGGTCGCTGCTGTGGACCGCCTGGCGCGAGCCGTCCGCACATGAGAAAAGGATAAACCTTCCGATCGATTATGCCGGGGCAACCCTCCTGACCGCAGGCGTGGTTTCTCTTTTATTGGGACTCTTTCAGATAGAGAGTGCCGGAGGTCTTTCCCTGATTGGAGCGTCGGCTGCCCTTTTTGCCTGGCTTTATTCTGTAGAGCGAAAGGCGACAGATCCTGTCCTGCCCCTTTCCTTATTTCGGGACCGCCTGTTCGCCATAAGCATCATCCACGGCTTGCTGGCAGGCTGGGCCGTATTCGGAAGTGTCTCGTTTGTACCGCTCTTCGTTCAACTCTCTCTCGGCAAAAGTGCGACCGTGGCGGGCAGCACGCTGACTCCCCAGATGCTCTCCTGGGTCTTTGCCAGCATTATCGGCAGCAGGCTGCTGCTGCATTTAAACTACCGGACGATCATCCTGGCAGGCATGGCTTCCCTGACCCTCGGCTCCTTCTTGATGTCCATTCTCTCATCGGACACCAGCCTTGCCGGGATCATGTTCAATTTGAGTCTCATGGGAATAGGGATGGGCCTTTCGATTCCCGCATTCATGATAGCTATCCAAAGCACGGTGGCGCGGGAAGATTTGGGCACTGCCACCGCGACTCTGCAGTTTTCCCGTATCATTGGAGGAGCCCTGGGAGTGAGTGTGATGGGGCTTATTCTGAGCAGGAAACTGGCAGCCAATCTGGAGGCCGCAGGTGCCGCCGGTCTTTCGGTACAGGATCTCACCGGGCCCTTGCACGCCGGGAAAATGGCAGCGGATGAGGTTCTGCAAAATTCCTTTACAGGCGCTATGGAGTATGTGTTCGTCGCTGCCTTTGCGGCCGCGGCAATAGGTTTGGCTGTTGTCGTTTTTACCCCCAGCGTTCGGCTGACGAGGCGGCGTTGAGAAATGTCTCCCGTCTTTCGTTGCCTTGGACCTGGAGAGGCGAGAGACTTATGGCGTAAGTAAAGAGGTCAGATCAGTCGTCAAGAAGCAGAAGTAACCACGGCATAGCCCTGGTGCTGAAAGCCTTCTTGATCCCGACCGTGATGCCGGCATAAGCTCCTTCTGTATTGGACAGCACGAAAACGCTGCCGTCTGCGCTAATGATTCCGTGTTCGACGGTTTCACCGTTTATGGTGAGGCTGCCGTCGGGTTGGACGGAGTAGGTGAAAGTTCCGCTGCCGGCGCCGCCGGGACTCGAGTTGTGAAGGGCGCTGAATGTCCCGCTTCCACTTCCATTGACCTTAACCAGATCGAGATCCGAGAAAGGCTCGTAACTTGTTTTCGAGGAAGTGAGAACGGCGATGATGTAATCCCCTTTCATGTTCGCATTGGACATCCCGGAAGATTTTCTGACGCCGACCGTGATGCCGGGATTACTCCCTGCGGTGGTGGAGAGGACGAAGAGGCTGCCGTCGGCGCTCAAGATGCCGTGCATGGCGGTCTCGCTGTTCACTGTGAGGGAGCCGTCTGCGCTGACGGAGTAAGTGAAGCTTGACGTCGAGGGGGAACCGGAAGATGTGTAAAGCATCTGATGTGTACCGCCTCCGGTACCGTTAACGGAAACCAAGCCGAGATCCGCATACGACTGATGGCTGGATTCGGAGGCGCTGAAATCGGCGACGATGTAACTTCCAGTCATCGTCGCATTTGTCATCCCGGAAGACTTCTTGAGGGCAACCCCGATGCCGGGATAACCTCCTTCGGTGGTTGACAGCGCAAAGGCGGCGCCGTTGGCGCTCAAGATGCCGTGCATGGCGGTCTCGCTGTTCACCGTCAGTGAGCCGTCGGGGGAGGCGGAGTAAGTAAAGGGGGAGGTTTCCAGAGGATCGGTTCCCGACGTGAAAAGCTCCTGATGTGTTCCATTTCCACCCTCGCTGAAGGCGACCAAACCGAGGGACGCGTATGGATGGTAATCTGTTTCCGAAACATTGAAATCGGCCACGATGTAATTGCCGTCAGGGGAGACTTGGGAAAAGCAGGGGCTGACAGCCGCAAGAATTCCGCAAAGGATGAGCAGTACTACTCTGACAGTTTTCATCACCACTTATTTCCTCCAATCGCTCGTGTTTCAGAAACTTCCCTGCAATCACGGTGGAATGACAAGGAAAAAAGTTTCCATCAGTAATCCATGATCTGCTGATGCACGTTGAAGATATAAGCGATGAGGGCCGCGCGAGACCACATGCCGTTCCGCTCCTGGCGCCAGTACATGGCCCTTGGGTCGGCGTCGATGGCGACGTCGATTTCGTCTCTTCTCGGGAAGGGGTGCATGATGATGGCATTCGGTCGAAGGCTGGCGAGGTGGGATACCTTCAGCATGAATCTGGAGCTGTCGGTTTTTTTCGATTCTCCTGCATACTCATCGTGCTCATCCTGAATCCTGGTCATGTAAATGGCATCGGCTTCGGGAAGAACCTTTTCGAGTTCCTCCAATTCCACAACGTAAGGAATGTTGTGCCGTTCCAAAAAGCTGCACACATCTTCTCTCATCTGAAATATCTTCGGCGCAGCATAGATGATCCTGACCCCTTCGAAGTTCTTCATGAGGTAGCTGAGCGACCTCACGGTGCGTCCTCTCTTGAGATCGCCGCACATGAGGATGGTTTTGCCCTCCAGCCCCCCCTGATCTTCAAACGACCGCTGAAGCGTGTAGACATCCAGAATGGCCTGGGTGGGGTGTTGATCGCTTCCTGAGCCGCCATTGATGACAGGGACAGGACGATTGGTGCAGGTGTTGAGCAGCCACGCGGATCTCTCTGCCATGTTTTGTCCCTTGTGGCGGATGATGATCAGATCCGTGTACGAGGAGAAGGTGCGCAGGCTGTCATCGTAGCTTTCGCCTTTCACTTCCGAAGAGACGCTGGGATCCCGGATCTCAGAGGTCTTCATTCCCAGGATGTGGCAGGCATTCTCAAAGGAGAGAAAGGTCCTGGAAGAAGGCTGGGCAAAATAGAGCATCGCACGCTTGTGGCAGAGCACGGTCTGGAGAAAAACCGAACCCGCTTTGCTCTTGGCAATCGTCCGCAGTCGGTTCGTGATCTTGTAGATATCGTCCAGAACCTGGCGGTTGAGCTGTTGGGAAAGAATCATGTCAAAGAGACGACCGTTAAGCTCGAAGCATTTGATCTTTTCTTCGTTGGGGAGCATCTCGAATTTTCGAAATCTTTCATCCAGGATCGTCATGTGGCCTCCGGGCGGGTAGACGCTGCATGGCAGCATGGAAAAGGGAGATATCCTTAATTTCTTTGAGGATAGAATAACAAAAGAGGGGTGTCAAGGTCCGCCGATTCTGAGTTTCTGTCCTGTCCGGATCCCTTCCTCCGGAGGGAGATTGTTCCACCTTCGCAGGTCATCCAGACTCACGTTGTAGGTGCGGCTGATCTTGAAGAGGGTCTCCCCCTCAGCAACCTCGTGGAATACCAATTTATTTTCTTTTTCGACCTGTTGCGATTTTGCGGGGGGCTCGGGTTTGGCCGGTTTCTCGGGCGTTACCGGCCTGGGAACAGGAGGGGCGGCCTGCTGCTCTATCCTGGAAAGCCGCTGCTCGATACGCTTGATCCTATTTTCCAGATCCTCATAGAGAAGATCGTTGGAATGGGTTCCGCTCTTTCCGACGAAGAACATGAGAAGGATGCCGATAGCAAGAAGAGCCGGGATGATGAGCAGAAAAGCCTTCGGGATCTTCCCCTCGTTGCGGTTCGCCGCGTCGCCGCTGTCTTCATTTCTGGCAAATCGATGATTTGGCAAGGTTACCTCAATGGAATGTGAATTCGTGCGCAAGTATAATCATCGAGGGCGGTATGGTCAAAGAGAAACGAGAGCATCAGCGTTGGCCGCGGGCTGCGCCGTGGCTTGCAGTTCGGGCGGCCAGCCATAGCAGGAGAACGGAGGAAAAGGCAAAGCAGCCTCCCATTGCATAAAAGACCGATGACAATCCCAAATGATCGGCCAGGTACCCGCTTGCCGCTGCGGCCGTGGACCCTACCCCGAACATAAGAAAGAAGTGAAGCCCGAAGACAAGCCCGTGCCTGTTTGAGGGGGTGTACTTGGCGAGAATGAAATTTTGCGTGGGCTGGGTGGCGAAATAGAGGAATGCATACACAACGGCCGAAAGGATAAGGGTGAAATTCGAAGAAGCGGCCATGATGAATACGAACACTGTCCCGACGGCCACGACAGTGAAATAGATTCTCTCGGGCTGATACCGATCCACGAGCCGGCCTGCCAGGTACTGGCCCAGGGCGCCGGACAGAAGTGCAAAGGTAGCCACCATTCCCCCCATGCTTACGGAATCCATCCCGAATATCCGCATATCCACGCTCTCACCCATATAGGTCGGAAGAAAAGTCATGATGCCTTTGTAACTCAATCCAAGAGAGAGCGCGGCCAGGAAAAAGATGATGAAATTGAGATAGGATGTCCTTACAGGTTCCGAAGTGGAAGTGTCGGCCTCCCGAGGTGTTGCGGAAACCGGGTACTTCGCCTTGAAGGAAAGAGAATAGAAGCCGATCATGACTCCGAGAACGCCGAAAAGGATGTGAGGGGCTTTCCATCCCGCGGCCGATCCGATCCATGCCGCCAGGGCCGGCGCCACCGCAACACCCAGGCTTCCAGCGATACCGTGTATCCCGAAGGCTTTTCCCCTTTGCCGGACGGCTTGAGAAATCAATGTATTCGATGCGGGATGGTAGATGCTGCAGAAAAGGCCGAGAATTCCCATGAACACTGCATAGGATCTGAGTGTCCCTGAGAACCAGATGAGAACAGAGAGAACCCCCGAACCGAAAAGATAGAGCGTGACCAGCCGGCGCGGTCCGAGCCGATCCGCCAGAATCCCCGAGGGAAGAGAGCCCAGGCCGAAGGCATAGGAAAAGACGGTGACCACCAGACCCAGGTGGAAGTAATCGGTGTTGAAAAAGACCGTCAAAAGCGGAATAAGAGGAGGAAGGACGTTTTCGTACAGATGGACGAGCGAATGAGATGCTGTGGTGAGTCCGATGATTCTTCGCTCTTCCCTATTCATGGTGTTGTTCGTTTCCAGGGCCTTGTTCCTCCACGGCAGACACAAACCTGTCTTTGTTGCACATGCTTCGGAAAAGCTCAACTGTTTATTGCATCGCGGAAAATTTGGTCCAGTGGGTCAGGTCCAAGACAATTGGCTTGGCCATAAAAAGGCCTCTTGGAATGTTGGAATAATGGAATTGTGGAATAATGGGCTTTAAAGAAAAGCCAAATCCTGCGGCACAACATCTCCCAGCCTTTGGTTGTTGTTCCCAATATTCCACTGTTCCATCATTCCATTATTCCGGCACTCGTTCCGATGCGGCGAATTTCACCCCTGTGGGGTGCAATCAAAGCCGGCCGCTCTGGATCCGGATCCTTACTGGATTTTCTTGACAGAGAGAGGAGTGCGCATAAAATAACAAATTTCACGATTCAGGATGCACTGAAAGAAGAGTAAGCAGTGAGCAGTAAGCAGAAAACTTCCGCGACTTAAAAAGCCGGTAGGATGGGTAGAGCGGAGCGAAACCCATCGACGGGCCGCTGACCTGATAGGAAGTTTATGCAGGAGAGGGGTGTGAGGATTCCATGAACAATGACCGTTGGCATGAAACAAAAATCCGCGTGAGATATAAAGACACCGACCGCATGGGCGTAATCTACTACGGCAACTATCTCACCTATTTTGAGGTGGGGCGCGCCGAATTGATGCGTTCTCTCGGGTATCCCTATTCAAGACTGGAGAAGGACGGGTACAGTCTTGTGGTTGCGGAGGCTTCTGCCAAGTACCACGCAAACGTGGGCTACGACTCGATGGTGACGATAAAGACCGCAATAGGTGAAGTGAAGGGCGCCAGTGTCCGCTTCGACTACAAGATCCTGAGCGATGCCGAGCTCCTGCTGGTCACGGGCCATACCCTTCACGCCTGTCTCGATTCGGCAACCCAGAAAATGACACGCCTCCCCGGGGAGGTGAAAAAGGCCATGATCGAAGCGATGACGTCGGGGAGGTACTGAGAGAGAGTGAGCAGTAAACAGTAGCAGACAGAATGACAAAAGCGCGAGTATCATGCTTGTTCTCTCTGATGCCCTGAATTGATGGGTTTCGCTCCGCTTTACCCATCCTACACTTTTCTCCGGGCCCGCGATCCAGTGTGACGTTTCGCTGACTGCTCACTGCTCTATGCTTACTGCTTACTGCCTACTTCTTTTTAAAGATTGCCCTCCATCCCGTCGGCTGTTGCAGAAAAGGCCGATAGATCCTGTTTACGCTGCATGCCTGTTCGGTGATGTAGAAGGCATCCGGGTCTGCGGCTGTCGCAAGATTCATGAGATTTCTCAGGTCCCGCCTTCGGCTGACGACAAACAGTTCGGTAACCGATCCGGTCAACCCTTCTCCCTGGAAAGTCGTCACGCCGAATCCGGACTCCCGCATCTTGCCGGCCATTTCCGTCCCTTTCTGAGCGCTGATTATGCGAAGAACGATATGGCCCAAGGCGATCCGCTTCTCCATCATGATTCCGACCACATTGCCTGTTGAGAACCCCAATGCGTAAAAAAGCCCCAGGATGGGTTTTTCTGCGATCAGGTTGACTACCGTGGATATGACGACCAGCCACATGCTCACCTCAACGAACCCGAGGAAGAACGCGGTTTTCATTCGCCCCTGTACGGTGCTGATGGTGCGAACGGTGCCCAGCGAAACGTCCACCACCCTGGCAACGAATATGAGGGCGCCGGTCAGAAGGGTCCCGAAGTCCAATCCAAGTTCCATGTGAAGCCACCTCTTTTAAAAAAGTAACCGTCTAAAATACACAAGCGTGGAAAAAGATCAAGGGGGAGGAGGTTTTACTTTTTTAACCTCGTGTTCTGAGGTATTCTGCGCTCATGATCGAAGACCAGGCAGAGGTTGCGTTCAACAGACCGCTTACGTCGGACACATGGCTCATGGGCCTCAGATCCGCGGCCATTTCCGGGTCAGCCCTTCCGGGCCAGTTTGTAATGGTCCGTGTCAGAAAGGGAGTGGATCCATTGCTGAGGCGGCCCTTTTCCATATGCGGAGTGGAGGGCGATTTGTTTCTCCTCCTCTACCGGGTCGTTGGAAAGGGATCAGCCATCATGACAGGGATCGCGGCAGGCGGTCGTGTCTCGGTGCTGGGTCCACTGGGGAACGGCTTCCGGATTTCTGAAGATGACGGAAAAATGGTTCTCGTAGCGGGCGGCATTGGAATAGCACCGCTCCTTTTTCTCGCACATAGACTTGGCTCTAGAGAATTCAGGTTCATGGCCGGTTTTGGGTCGGCGGATGGAATAATCCCGGTACAGGAGGTCCTTGACCTTTCCCGGCCCCTCCAGGTTTCAACCGACGACGGGACGCAAGGCCATCATGGGCCCGTGACCGACCTGCTGCAGGGAACGCTCCGCGAGTGCGGGACGGGCTCTCCTTGTTCCATCTTCACGTGCGGGCCCAGGGGCATGCTGAAAAGCGTTGCGCGCATTGCCGGCAAGGACGGTATTGCCTGCCAGGTCTCCATGGAGGCCTCCATGGCTTGCGGACTCGGGGCGTGCCTGGGATGTGTCGTTCCGGCGGCGCCCCGTGAAGCGAGAACTTACTACCATGTGTGCAGTGAAGGGCCGGTATTCGATGCGACCATGATCGATTGGGAAGCGGTGTAAATGAAAATGGATCATCAGCAACCTGATCTCCGGGTACGGCTCGGTCCCCTGGAGTTGAAGAACCCGGTGATCGCGGCTTCCGGTACGTTCGGGTACGGGGAGGAGTATGCTTCCCTGGTGGACCTGAATCAAATCGGAGCCATTGTAGTCAAGGGACTTTCACTTAAACCCAAGTCGGGCAATCCTCCTCCCAGGATTGTGGAGACGAACGGTGGAATGCTCAATGCCATCGGCCTGGCAAACGTTGGAGTGGAAACCTTTATCAGGGAAAAACTCCCTGTTCTGCGGAAATACGACACCAGGATCATTGCGAACATCTATGGCCACCATATAGACGAGTACGGGGACCTGGCATCCATGCTGAAGGGCGTGGAAGGCATTGCCGCACTGGAGGTGAATATTTCCTGCCCGAATGTGGAGTGCGGGGGCATGGTCTTCGGAGTAGATCCGGATGTCTCGGCCAGGGTGACGGAGAGAGTGCTCAAGAACACCGACAAACCCGTGATCATGAAACTTACCCCCAATGTTACGGACATAAGGGTCATAGCCCGCGCAGTCGAAAGCGCCGGAGCCCATGCAATTTCGCTGATCAATACCCTTACCGGGATGGCGATCGATGTGGACAGCAGGACGCCCAAGCTGGCGAACATCTACGGCGGGCTTTCAGGACCGGCCATTCGGCCGGTTGCGGTATTCATGGTCTACCAGGCGGCGAGCAGCGTGAGGATACCCGTGATCGGAATGGGCGGCATCATGGATGCAAGGGATGCGCTGGAGTTCATTATCGCGGGCGCGTCGGCCGTTCAGGTGGGTACGGCGAATTTTGTCGACCCTGCAGCGACGCTGGATGTTCTGGACGGGATCAGAGGGTATTGTGAGAAACACGGGATTGGGCGGATCCAGGAGATCGTTGGAACGTTGAAGAGCAAAACAAGTCTCCCGCAGATCTCAGATCCCGTGTGATGTTTCGCGGGAGACGCGGAGAACGATTAAGAACTCATCAAAGATCGATGGGTTTCGCTATGCTCTACCCATCCTACGGCTTGCTCTCTAATGAAACCTCGTCAGGAACTGTTCGATGGGTTTCGCTACGCTCTACCCATCCTACGGGATATCATCCCACTAGCCTTCACTCTTTCCTTTGTACATCGCCTCAATCAGATCCTTGAATGCCTCGTTTACATATTTTCTCTTCACCTTCATGGTCGGCGTTACTTCTCCATCCTCCTCGTAGAGCTTTTTGGGAAGGATGGTGAATTTCTTGATCTGTTCAACCCTGGAAAGGGATTCGTTCACCTTGTTGATCTCGCCCTGAATCAGCTTAATGATCTCGGGCGCATGTGTGAGATCCTTGTATGTGGAGAACTGTACTTTCTTGTCCTGAGCATACTTGACGACATTGTCCTCGTCGATCATGATCAGCGAGCTCATGAATTTTCTCCGATCCCCGATCACGACCGCATCATTGATGTAAGGGCTGAACTTGAGCTTGTTCTCGATGTACTGGGGGGTGATGTTCTTCCCTCCTGCAGTGACAATGATGTCCTTCTTGCGATCCGTGATCTTGAGGTATCCGTCCTCGTCGATCATGCCCACGTCGCCTGAGTGCAGCCACCCGTCCTTCAATGTCTCTGCAGTGGCTTCCGGATTCTTGTAGTAGCCCTTGAACACGCTCGGGGAGCGCACCAGGATCTCCCCGTCTTCGGCGATCTTCACTTCCGTGCCGGTGAGGGGAGGGCCCACTGTCCCGAACTTGGCCTTGCCCACCCTGGAGACGCACGTCACCCCTGTTCCCTCTGTCTGGCCGTAGCCTTCGATCAGATTCACTCCAATGGACTGAAAGAAGTGAAGCACGTCCGGCGAAATGGGGGCAGCCCCTGAATAGGCGATGCGCATCCGGTCAAAGCCCAGCCTCTCCTTGAGCTTTCTGAAAACCGAGAAGTAGGCAATCCAGTAAAGGATCTCCAGCGAGCGGGGGATCTTCTTGAAATTCATGCTCAGGGTGGCCCGCTTCCGGCCTAGCTTGAGCGCACCGTAAAAGACCATCCTCTTAAACCAGGTCGCATCCGACATCTTGATGTAAATGGCCGAGTAGTATTTCTCCCAGATCCTGGGAACGGCATAGCCCACGGTGGGTGAGATTTCGATCATGTTGTCCGTCACCGTGTCGGGACTCTCGATGAAGTTGACCACGAATCCATGGGTGATATGTCCCATGACAGAGAAGAGCTGTTCAAAGACATGGCAGAGGGGAAGAAACGACATGACCTCGTCCTTGTCATGCATGGGATTATCTTTTGTGATCGCCTTCCCCATCCAGGTAAGGTTCCTCTGAGTCAGCATGGCGCCTTTGGGCGGGCCGGTTGTACCGGACGTATAGATCAGCATGGCCACGTCCTCGGGCATCACGGAATCGATTCTCTTTTCAAAGAGCTCCGGGTCCTTTTCCGACGCCTGCTTCCCTGTTTCCATGAGCTCGTCGAAGGTCATTACCATGGGATCGCTGAAATGGCGCAGCCCTTCCAGGTCCCAGACGATTACCTTCTTGAGAAGTGGTGCGTTTTCCCTGAAGTTCAGCCACTTGTCCAGTTGCTCTTCGTTCTCCACGAAAAAGAACTTGGATTCGGAGTTCTGAATGACATATTCCACCTGTTGCCACGCATTGGTGGCGTATATGCCGACGACGATCCCTCCTGCGCACTGAATGGCCATGTCGGCGATGACCCATTCAGGGCAATTGTCGCCGATGATGGACACGGTATCGCCCTTTTCTAGCCCCAGTGCCAGGAGCCCGGAGCCGACCCATTTTGCCATGCGGTAATAATCGTTCCAGGTGAGATCGTGCCATAGACCATGCTCCTTCTTCCGCATGGCCACGCGGTCCTGGTGTTTTCTTACCGTTTCCCTGAAGATCTTTGGTGCGGTTTCCATTCCAAAACCCCGTTAGAAGACAGTTTGTCTTCAGATAAAACGGATCATACAAACCCCAATGCAGGCCTGCTGCCGCAACCCAGTAGGTGTCGGGTGTCAGTGTTCAGGTTTCAGGGGTTCGGGTTTGCTGACACCTGACACCTGAAACCTGGTGCCAAGCTTGCTCATCTCCACCTTTTCTTTCTCTTCCACCGCTGGTACCCCTTTGCGGATTCCACGGAGCGGATGCCCATGTAGAACTCCTGCACATCCTTGTCTTCGATCAGCTCCTTTGCATTTCCCTTCATCACGAATCGGCCGTTTTCCAGGATGAGGGCAAAATCGGAAATCGCGAGAGCCATCCTCGCATTCTGTTCCACAAGCAGAAGGGTGACTCCTTCCTCGTGAATGGTCTTGATGATCTTGAATATCTCCTGCACCAGAATCGGGGAAAGGCCAAGCGAGGGTTCATCCAGAAAGAGCAGGGACGGCCTGTTCATGAGGGCTCTGCCGATGGCGAGCATCTGCTGTTCGCCGCCGGAAAGGGTACCGGCCCACTGACCTTCTCTAGCCTTGAGAACCGGAAAATAGCGGTAAATCATCTCGAAATCGTCTTTTATGGCGATACGGTCATTCCTCAGGTAAGCTCCCATCATCAGGTTCTCTTTGACCGTGAGCTCTTCGAAAACCTGCCGCCCTTCCGGAACGTAAGAGATCCCCATCCGAACGATCACTTCGGTATCCTCTCCGTCGATCCGCCTCTCCATGAACTCGATCGTTCCTTTGTCGGGCTGGTCGTCCAGGAGGCCCATCACGGTCTTCAGGATAGTCGATTTGCCTGCACCGTTGTTCCCCAGAACGGCAGTGACCGTTCCCACGTCAACGGACAGAGAGACGCCCCTCAAGGCATAGATCAGCCCATAGTATGTTTCGATATTCTTGATCTCAAGCAATGTCCCGGATGGCATTCTCTTCTCCCAGATAGGCCTTCAGCACCTCGGGGTTCCGCTGCACCTCTTCCGGTGTCCCCTCGACAATGGGGCTCCCGAAGTTGATCACAAGGACGCGGTCCGAAATGTCCATAACCATTTTCATGTCGTGCTCGATAAGCAGGATGGTGACCTTCAGCGTGTCCTGGATGTCCTTGATCCAGAAGATCATGTCCTGCTTTTCCTCCGAATTCATGCCCGCGGACGGCTCGTCCAGAAGAAGCAGTTGAGGCTCAAGGGCGAGTGCCCTGCCAAGCTCCACCTGTTTCTGCGTCCCGTAAGGGAGGCCTCCGACAAACTTGTTTCTGACGGACTGCAGATCCAGAAGATCGATGATTTCTTCCACCTTCTTGCGGTTGGCAACCTCCTCCTTTCCGGCAAATGAGCGCCTTCCCCACATGAAGGCGCCGCGGAAGAGGCCGGTCTTCATATACCGATGGCGGCCCAGCATGAGGTTCTCCATGGTGCTCATATGGGCAAAGAGCTCGATGTTCTGAAAGGTGCGCGCGATACCCATCCTCGCAACCTTGTCGGGACGCCGGCCCTGAATCTCGCGATCCTTGAAGACAATCCTCCCCCTGCTTGGGCGATAGATGCCGTTGATGCAATTGAAGAGGGTTGTTTTACCCGCACCGTTCGGGCCGATTATGGAAAAGATCTGCCCTTCCTGGACTTCAAAGTTGATGTTGCTGAGGGCATCCAGGCCGCCGAAGGAAATTGAAAGCTTCTCTACTTTGAAAAAGGCCATGATGGTTTTCTTCTTAAAGGATGATGATGTGAGGAGGTTGGAGGGATGACCCTCCACCTCCTGCCTCAACTCATTGCAACCTTCCCACCCCCACCTTTCCTCCCCCATCGAGGGGGAGGAAACCATGGGATGCCTCATACTTCCCCTCCCTTGTCGAAGATCCCGCCACAGGCGGGGCGGGAGGGGATAGGGGAGACGAAGAGTTCGTAAACGAGTTAATGACTCAGGACCCTAGAGCGGCTCGAACCACTCTGTCAATTGCTTCGCCTTTCCTCCGTCCAGGCACTGGGTCAGGAAGACCTCTCTCTGGCCCTGCCGGGAAAACATGTCGTTCGGTTCGAACTTGTCATAGTCGATCCGTCCGAAAATGCCCTTGAACCCCTTGATTCCCTCCATCGCCTGTACGAATCGCTCCCTCGTCAAATCGCGACCGCACCTCTTGAGCCCCTCCACCATCGGCTCCACAAAACCGATCCCGGCATAAAAGAAAACGCCCCACCTCTCATCCTTCGCGGCGTATTTCTCATGAGCCTTTTTGTATTTCAGCATCAGGGGAGCAGTGGAGTCCGGAAGCTCGCCGAAATTGGCCACGATGACATCTTTCCACAGCCCCTTGCTGATCTGCATCATGAGGGGAAAGTCGGAGCAGGTGCTGGTGCTCATCCATTGAGGGTTGAACTGCATGGCCTTGGCTGTCCCCAGGATTCGCACCGCGTGCACGGGGGTAACCCAGAGGAGCACCACGTCGGCATCCGCCTTCTTGAACTGCATGACGTGGGGTTTCATATCCGTGTCCGCCTGCTCGACCGGGATCTGGGCAACCAGCTTCAAACCGTGTTTCGAGAGCTCTTTCTCGGCCCCTGCTACTCCGTTTTTCCCGTAATCGTCGTTCTGATAGGCTATGGCGACGCGTTTCTTGCCCAGCTTGGAGACGGCGTAGCCGCTGAGCGCCTTGGCTTCCGAATAATAGAGGGGATAGACCGCAAAGAGATATTTCTGGGGTGGGGTGATCCAGTGGAGCGAACCCGCAGCAGGTCCGACCCAGGGAATCTTCCTCTCCGCGAGATAATCCCTCACGGCAAGCCCGCAGGCAGTGCCCACGCCCGAGGCCCATCCGAAGATGCCCACGCCTTCCTGGAGTTCCTTGACCCCGGCCTTTGTCTTTGCAGGATTATAGCCGTCATCGAACATGTGGTATTCGATCTTGCGGCCGTTGATCCCGCCTTCATCGTTGATCATTTGAAAAAGGACCCCGGTACCCCTGGCAACCGCGCCCCAGGGCGCGGCCGGACCGGTTTGCGGGCCCCATTGCCCGATGTGGATGGCAGTATCCGTCACCCCTTCCTCGGCCGAAGCCTGAAAAGCCAGGCCCAGTACCCCGATTAACAAAAAGAGCACCCACATTCTCTTCTTCATGAACCCCCCTCCTTTGGATTGAAGATTGACGTTGACTCTACACCTTCTTCACATAATGTCGGGCGAACAGCCCGCTCGGTTTTACGCAAAGGACAAGGACAATGATGGCAAAGGCAACCACAGACTTGAATTCAATGGAAACATAGGCGCCGAACAGATTCTCGATCAGGCCGATGATATAGGCGCCGAATACGGACCCGGGCAAAGAGGTCATGCCGCCCAGCACCGCCGCTGCAAATCCCTTGAGCATTGGATCCCACATCATGTACGGCTGCATGGTTGTCGGGGCGATGAGCAGTCCTGCCACGCACCCCACCAGGGAAGAAATGCCCCAGGTGATCATGAGAATCCGGTTGGTGCGGATCCCCATCAGCCGGGCTGCGACCCGGTTCTGCTGCGTCGCTTTCATGGCTACACCGACTTTTGAATATTGAAGAAAGAGAAAGAGGATGATCATGAGCACAAGGGCCACCACGAAGGTAAGCACTTCAAGGGAGCTCACGTAGACGTTGCCGAGTGACACGCTGTCGTAAGGAGAGATTGGAAAAGGCATGGTCTTGGGGTCGGCCCCGAATTTCCAGGAGACCACTCCCATGAGGATCATCTCCATGCCGATCGTGATGATGATCATCCCCAGCACATTAGGTTCCTTGGCCCTCCTGAGCACTGCGAACTCCAGGAAGAATCCAAGAAGGACGGCGAAGAGGAGTGCCCCGGGAAACGCGACATAGAATGGAAAGCCGTGGAACTCGAGGACCATGAACGTGAGGAAGATGACGAACAGGGACATCTCGCCCTGAGCGAAATTGACCACTTCCGAGGTCTTGTAAATGATTACCATTGCAAGACCCATGAGGGCGTATGAGCTGCCCACCGCAATCCCGCTTGCCAGCACCTGAAGGAATTCAAGCATGATGAACCCCGCTATTCCTGGAAGCACCGAAACCTTGGACCGCTCAGATCATCGGATTCGGCGCAACATGGGTATTGGAATGATGGAAAACTGGAATGATGGGTTTTGAAGAAGATCGGCCAATCCCGGTGCCACCATCTGAGAGTCTGCCGTCCCATATTCTACCCATCATTCCATCATTCCATTATTCCGGTGTTTCAAAATGGCCAGGTTCTCCAGTATATCTTCGTCCTGATCCAGAACCCGTAGATCCCCAACGGCTCAAAAACCATGATCAGGACCATAATCAGCCCATACAGAATGAACTGGATGTTCGAAACCCCTGTAATGGAGAAATAGCTCCTGGAAAGTGCTTCAAGCCACTGCCCGAGGTAGGGAATACTCAGGATATTTCTCAGTTCCAGATCAAGCCAGGAAAGGAGGCAGGCCCCGGCTATCGCGCCGAAAAGGGAGCCGAGCCCGCCTACCACAACCATGGCCAGAAACATTATGGACATAAGAAGGCTGAAGAGCTCCGGTTCAATAAATCTGAGGACGAACGCATAGAGGCCGCCGGCAAGACCGGTGTAGAATGCGCTGATTGCGAAGGCGAGGGTTTTGTAGAAAATCAGGTTCACGCCCATGGTCTCTGCTGCGATATCCGCATCCCGTATTGCTATGAAGGCACGTCCGATCTTGGTCTTGATGATGTTTCTTGCAGCGAGGGTCATGATGACCAGGATAGTGACCAGGAGGTAGTAAAAATCCCGATCGGAGTTCAGGTGCCAGGGTCCGATTGTGAGCTCAGGGGTATGGAGACCCTGGCGGCCTCCGAAAAATTCGATGCGCCCGATGATACGGGTAATGGTGAGTCCAAAGCCCAGGGTTGCAATGGAGAGGTACGGACCTTCCAGGCGAAGAGCAGGCAAGCCGAGCAGGAATCCGAACAGGGCTGCGCAAACCGCACCTGCGGGAAGGGCGAGCAGGAACGGGAAATGGGCCTTTGCCATCAGGACGGTAGTCGCAAAGGCGCCTATGGCAAAAAAACCGGAGTGGCCGAGTGAAATCTGCCCCGTGTATCCCACGAGGAGATTGAGCCCGATGGCCACAAGGATATTGATTGCCATGTAGTTGGCTACATAGACATAGTAGTTCTTGAAGATGAACGGGAAAAGGGCGAGAAAGACGATCAGGACGGCAAACCAGAAGACCACGACCGGCGAAGTAAAGAGCTGCACGTCCTCATAGTAGTCCCTTTTCATGTCCATAGGCGAGTTCTCCTCTTCAGATCCGATGGGACGGCTTGGCTTTTCAGATCAGAGGTTCGAGGTGAAAGGAACGAGGAAAAAGGCTCCAACCGTACCTTATTCCTTGTCTTCGATTCCCGATCCGCGATCCTTCGATTTGTCGATTACTTTTCTGTAATAAAGCTGCTTTTCCTCAAGAAGTGGGGACTTTTTTCCCACCATATTCAGTTTCATGATTCTGAAATTGATCTTCTTGATCAATTTGTATCTTTCTTTCTCGTCGGGGAGGCTCGCCAGGAGGTCCTCCATTTGCCTGATCTCCTTTTTTTCCTGCAGTTCAGGGGGCAGGCAGTCTGCATTCTTCAGAATCTTGTAGGCGATGCGGAGATCTTCGGGCACATGGCTGTCGTCTTCCAGGTCAAGGGGCTTCCCGTGCCCCGGGAGATTGTCAAATTCTCCCCTTTCCTGGGCCTCCTTAATTCTCTGCTCCACGATTCTGAGGCAATCGAACATAGATCAAAAGATGTAGAAAATTGCGGCTCTCCATCCAAGGGGGGCAGCAAAAGGACCGGTGAGAATGAAATTTCCAAAATTGCCTTCTTCATATACAATCCCGTTAGGATTTGCAAGCCAATCCTAAGGACGAGGAAAACTCCGCCCGGACCGGCCATTGCTATAATGACTTGACACGTGGGAAGGAGTTTTTGTTTCATAGAGCCAAAGTGTTATGAAAGTCATGAAGGAGAGCAGGAACTAGTTTGGATTTATCTCGCAGAGCGCACAGAGTGATTGGGTAGAATCGGCGCAGAGCCGTGATGATGCTTATTGCTCGAGGCTCCGAAGGCTGAAGTTTGTCCTGTTTTTTTCAAAAACAGGACAAGTTGGCTCTCTTTGAGCTCTGCGACCTCTAGCGAAGCGGGCGAGAGACGCCGAATTATCTGCTCCGCTTAATAAGTTATGGTGCAATTGGTATGATCGATGATTCCGAAAAGAAGGTAATCGCCATGATTCAGGGAGATCTGCCCCTGGATCCACACCCCTTTGCGATCGCCGCCGAAATGGTCGGAATGAGCGAAGAAGAATTCATTGCCACCGTCCGTGAGTTAAAGGATAGGGGGGTGATCCGGAGGTTCGGCGCCACCCTTCGCCACCAGGAGGCGGGGTTCAGCTCCAACGCCATGGTCGCATGGATAGTGCCCGAGGAGAGAGTGGAAGAGGTCGGCCCGATTCTGGCGGGTTTTAAAGAGGTCACCCATTGCTATCAACGAGTTCCGCGACCGGACAAGGGTTGGGCTTACAATCTCTACACCATGATCCATGGCGACAACAGGGATCTGTGTGTTCGCATTGCCGCCCGAATGGCGAGAAAAATCGGAGTCGAAGAGTATACCCTTCTGTTCAGTGAGAAGGAGTTCAAGAAGACCAGTATGGAGTACTTTTGATGGAAAAACGCACATTACAGACTGCAAGATCCAAGGCAATGTTCAAAAAAGCCAGGACCCTGATCCCGGGCGGCGTGAACAGTCCTGTCAGGGCGGGAAAAGCCGTGGGCATGGACCCTCTGTTCATCGGCAAGGCTGAGGGGTGCAACCTGTGGGACGTGGACGGGAATAAGTACATTGATTTTGTCTGCTCGTGGGGGCCCATGATCCTCGGACATAGCCACCCCGATGTGGTATCCGCTTTGGCCGAGAGAATCGATAAAGGCACCAGCTACGGGGCACCGACGGAGTTGGAAGTACAGCTGGCCGAGGCGATAACGAAGCTTGTACCCTCTGTCGAAATGGTCAGAATGGTGAATTCCGGCACAGAGGCCGTTATGAGCGCGGTCAGGCTTGCGCGGGGCGCTACGGGGAGGGACAAGATTGTAAAATTCGACGGCTGCTATCACGGCCATGGGGACAGCCTTCTTGTCTCGGCCGGCTCGGGAGTGGCAACCCTGGGGATTCCAGGATGCCCGGGCATTCCGGAGGGGCTTGCCTGCAGCACCATTTCTCTGCCGTTCAATGACTTGAAAGCGGTTGCCGCAGCCTTTAAGAGTCACGGCCGTGAAATCGCAGCAGTCATCGTAGAGCCTATCCCCGGCAATATGGGTGTGGTGATTCCGGAGGAGGGTTTTCTGGAGGGGTTAAGAGAGATAACCCTGAGGCACGACTCTCTGCTCATTTTTGACGAGGTGATCACGGGTTTTCGCGTGAGCCCCGGAGGCGCGCAGTTGCTGTTCGGGATCCTCCCCGACCTTACATGCCTGGGCAAAATCATCGGCGGCGGGCTCCCGGTCGGCGCATACGGGGGGAGAAGGGATCTCATGGAGCAGGTAGCGCCTGAAGGACCGATATACCAGGCGGGCACCCTGTCAGGAAATCCCCTGGCGATGACGGCAGGAATCGCTACGTTGAAAGCGCTCGAGAAAGCGGGGACATACAGGGAGCTGGACCAAAAGGGGGAGATCCTCTTTGAAGGTATTCTGAAGGCGGCCTCATCGGCAGGGGTGAATATCGTCGTAAATAGAGTAGGATCCATGGGGACCCTCTTTTTCACGGGAAAGGCTGTCAAGGACTTTGCCTCGGCAAAGGCCTGCGACACGGACAAATTCAGGCAGTTCTATACAAGAATGCTGCAACAAGGCATCTATCTCGCCCCGTCCGCATTCGAATGCTGGTTTCTCTCGACTGCACACGATGAGGAAAGCCTGCGATATGCCATCGAATGCGCCAGAAACAGCTTCGCTTCTCTGTGATGAAGAGTGTTCAGCGTTCAGGGGTTCAGAGTTCGGGAAGGACTGACGAAGATTTCTCCCCCGGCCTTCGCCGGGAAGTGAGACTCTACCTCAGAGCCCCGCTTCACGGGAAAGGCGCGCGGCCGCAGGTGGCCCTCCTGGAAGGGGGTTGAATCGCCGTTCGATGACCAAATTCGAAAAAAGAGGAGACACCACAACAGGGCGCCGCAGAACCAAAGTCCGGGATTCAGAGTTTCTCTTTCCTGAACTCTGAACCCTGAACCCTGAACACTCGCATTTCCCTCGCATTTCCCTGTTGACTTGAGACGAAACGCTATGTTAGAGACTGGGCGCATACCGCTCGCCGCGCCCGGGTCGAGAAGGATGCCGGGCCAGCCCAATGGATAAAGAAACAAGAGAGTTGTTCAAGACCCTCGGCTTTCTAAGCACGGTGGGTCTGACTATGGCTTTTTCTATTGGCATCGGCGCCCTTGTCGGGAATTACCTCGACAGCAGGTTCGGGAGCGGGCCGTGGCTGCTGATCATTTTTACCGGCTTCGGCATTGTGGCGGCGTTCAAGAATCTCCACCTGATGTACAAGAAGCTCAAGAAACAAGAACGGTAAACGGATGGACTGGAAGACGCTTTACAGGGAATTGCGCACCCTGAACTGGCTCATCCTGCTGATCCTTTGCTCCGGCAGTTTTTCCTTATGGGGAAAGGCTCAAGGAATAGGGGTTCTGGTGGGAGGGTTGATCATCATAGCGAACTTCAGCCTCCTCCAGCATACGATCTCCCGTGCGTTTTCACTGAAAGGTGAAATGAAGAGGGGGAAGGCTTCCATTATTGCCAAGTACTATTTTCGGCTTCTGGGGCTTGGGATAATTCTGTACTTCCTCGTGGGACAGGGCCGCATCGACCCTGTCGGACTGGCGGTGGGATTGTCCACCATCTACCTGAGTGTCGTGATCATAGGGATTCAGAAGGCGATCAGAATGAAGAACGAGGGGGCGATCTGAAGATGGTACATCATTACTATTTTCTGAACGAGATTCTGGCTGCAATGGGGCTCGGCCATTTTGCCCATCAATATTCTCATGTGATCCACTCGTGGCTTATCATGGCCATCCTCATTATCGGAGCGGGATTGCTGGTCAGGGGAATTCAGATGATTCCCAGGACAAAACAGAACTTCGTCGAGATCATTGTGGAGGGGCTGGAAAACTTCATGGTCGAAATAACGGGAGAAGAGGGAAGGGCCTTTTTCCCCTTTATCGCAACCCTGTTTCTCTACATTCTTTTTTCGAATCTGATTGGACTTGTCCCCGGCTTCTTTTCTCCGACGGCCAACCTGAACACGACCCTTTCCCTGGCCGTCTGCACTTTCGTGCTGACCCACGTGATCGGGTTCAAATTTCACGGTGCGAAGTACCTCAAGCATTTTGTGGGACCGGTCTGGCCTCTCGCCCCGCTTATGATCATTATCGAACTCATCGGCCATTTTGCACGAGTGATGTCCCTGTCCATTCGACTTTTCGGAAACATCTTTGGGAAGGAAACGATCCTGGGCATCCTTTTCGCCCTTGCAGGACTTTACCTTGCCCCTCTGCCCATCCTCTTTTTGGGTATCCTTGTAAGCTTTATCCAGTCGGTGGTGTTCATCCTTCTGTCCATCGTCTACTTTACGGGCGCTATGGAGGAGGCACATTAAGAAAGGTGGAAGTCGGAAAGCGGAAGGTGGAAGGACCGAGTAAGAATCGGCCACTAAACCGCTAAGACACACAGAGAAGAAACGGAATGGAATTCTTGGTGCCTTTGTGTCTTGGTGGCGGGAATTGTGTGGAAGAAGGCAAAGAAAGTGGAAGAAGGCAAAGAAAAAAGAAAGGGGGATTCTATGTTGAAAAAGGGTTTCATCAGCACAGCAACGATCGTTCAGGTACTCGGGTGGGGGTCGCTCGCCCTCGCGCAGGACGGCTCTGCAGCGGCCGCCGGTCTTTGGAGCTTCTTCGGGATCGCGATTGCATGCGGATTCGGCATCGGAGTGGCGGCACTCGGAACAGGCCTCGCAATGGGGAATGCCATTAATGGGGCCATGCAGGGAACGGCCCGCAATCCCGAGGCAGGCGGAAAAATCATGACCACCATGATTATCGGTCTGGCCCTGATCGAGTCTCTCTGTATCTATGCGCTGCTGATCTGCCTGATCATGGTTTTCAAGATCCCGGATCTGGAGCCCATGCTTGGCGCTATCATGAAGACGTTCGGCAGTTAATCAGCCGTTCGATTATGTGACGATTCCTTCCCGGGCGGGGGCTCTCCCCCGCCCGTTCTTTTTCTCCCCGCACGACGCCCTGCTCTGAGGCTCCCGGGAAAAGTGAAGTTGAGCGCACCGGTCATTTCGGCTCCCGCGACTCGCTGGATACACTGCGGGAGAAATCCGGTCGTTTTCCCGATGCAGTCCGAAAAACCGTCTGACATCCTGTCCGCGTCGCATTTCACGGAAATCCAACTCCTGAAAAACTTTTTCTTGACAAGAGAAATGATCAGGAATACATAAATTTCATTGAATGGATTATTGTTTCATAGAGTGAAATTAATGACGGACAGGAACAACCCCGGTTTTTTTAACAGGTCACTTGAAAGGGCTCTGCAAATCCTCTGCACTTTCAACATAGAGATGCAGACCTTTACCCTGGACCAGCTCTCCAAGGCGGTCGGTTTGCCAAAACCGACTGTCTTCAGATTGTGTTCGACTCTCACGACCTACAACTTCCTGAGGTATGATTCCGGAACCAAACAGTATTCTCTCGGAATGAGGCTCTTCGAACTGGGAGGGGTTGTCCTGAGCTCTTTCTCGCTGAGAAAGGTCACTTCCCCTTATGCGGAGCAGTTGCAGGTCAGAGTGGGAAAAACAACTCTCCTCGGGATCCTCAGGGACGAGGAGCTCGTCTACATCGACAAGAAAGAAGATCCTCGCAAGGATATCCGATTTGCCTCCCATATCGGACACCGGAGGCCTCCCTATTTCGGGATGCTCGGTCATGTGCTCATGGCCCATCTCCCTGAGAGTGAGGTGGACCGACTGCTCAACAAACGTCCGTTGATTCCGCTCACCAGAAAGACCATCACGAACGTGAAGGAGTTCAAAAAGAGGCTCAAGGAGATCCGTGAGCAGGGATATTACATCGATGAAGAAGAGGCCATCGAGGGGATCACAGGGATTGCTGCGCCCATCATGGACTTTACGGGGAGCGTCGTTGCGGCAATCGGAGTGGGATTCATCTCTTCCTCTGTCTCAAGAAAGGAAATAGGAACAATCAGGAACGAGGTGACGAAAACGGCACGGAACATCTCGGATGAACTGGGCCATTATGAAAACAATCGCCCCGCCGGCCCGGCGGCTTTTCGAAAAGAGCGTTGACGTTGCTCCGGCAGAAGCAATGAACCGATCACACGGAGATGAGACTATGAAATATGAAAAATTGTTCTCAAAGATCGCCATGAGGAACGTTACCTTTCCGAATCGGGTGATGCGGACATCCATGGTTTCCGGTCTCACGACCCAGGAAGGTGCGGTAACGGAGAATCTTATCCAGAGGTACCAGAGGGAAGCGAAGGGGGGAGTCGGCGCCATCGTTGTGGAGGCTGCGGTAATTATCCCTTCCAAGAGCCCGTTCAATCTTCGGATCAGCAGCGACGAATTTGTTCCCGGTCTCGCCGGCGTTGTGCAGGGGATTCAGGACGTCAACAAGGAGGTAGGGATAGGGATTCAGATCATGCAGCATTTGAAGCTCGCCAAGTCCGGGTGGAGGCAGAAGGTGGAAGACTTCAAGAGAGAGGACCTGCCTCAGATCGTAGAAAACCATGTGGCGGCTGCAAAACGAGCGGTGGATGCGGGATTCCATTTTATAGAACTTCACATGGCCCATGCATACGTGCTGTCCTCCTTCCTTTCCCGTTCAAACACGAGAGCGGATGAATATGGAGGCACGCTGAAAAACCGCATGAGACTGCCCATGGAGGTGTATCAGGCGGTGCGAGGACTTGTGGGTGAGAACTATCCTCTGGGGATTCGGATCAACGGCGAGGACTTCTGTGTGTCCGGGAACACTCTGGCCCAGAGCGCCGCCATCGCCCGGAAGTTTGCGGAGTCGGGGGTCGATTACATCAGCGTTTCTGCGGGCAGCCGATTCGAAGATGCCCTCACGCCGGCGCCGGAAAACCCGCCGGATCCCATGTCCGGATACAGCGGCCACAGAATGAGCCCCTGGCACTGGTGGCCGGACGGAACTCACGTCTATCTTGCCGAAGGAATCAGGGATGCGGTGAGGGCGGCCGGTTTCAACACGCCGATCATCACCGCGGGAAAGATCAGAGAACCCTCGCATGCCGAACGCATCCTTCAGCAGGAAAAGGCGGACATGATCGGGCTTTGCCGCGCCCTTCTGTGCGATCCGGATTGGCCTGTGAAAGCAAAGGAAGGGAGAGAAAAGGAACTGGTCCGCTGCATGGCCTGCAACTGGTGCCTTGAGGCCGACTCAAGGTACGAAAAGGTGAACTGCAACCGCTGGCCCGAGGGAAACCTCAACGCACCGGACCCTTTTCTGCCGAGCGGCGCCCGTACGGTGAAGATCAAGAAGGAAGGCTGATACGAAGCATGAGAAACCTGCACCAGGTGTCTGGAAACGGATTGCCGATTTGGAGATTGCGGTGAGCGAGAGCGTGATTCCCGTACACAGAGAGGAGGATGTTCGGAGATACAGCAGGAACAGGTGGTGGCTTGGCCTAACCCTGGGAGACATATTGGACAGATTTGCCGATGTCTTTCCGGACAAGGAAGCCGTCGTGGACGGAAAGGTGAGGCTTACCGGCCAAGAAGTCAGAGAAGGAGCAGATCGTTTTGCGGCGGGTCTTCTCCGATTGGGTATCGAGAAGGGAGAGTGTGTGCTTCTCCAACTCCCGAACTGGGCCGAGTATGTGATCGCCTACTTCGCCATGCAGAAAATCGGCGTGGTGCCCGTGATCCTGATCTCAGGGTACAAGCAGCTGGAGGTGAGCCACATCGCCCGCCTTACCGAGGCAAAGGCATGGGTCGTGCCGGACGTCTACCGGAAGATCGATTACCGATCTTTCATGGACGAGGTGAAAGAAAAGAACCCGCAGCTGAAACACCTGATCTCCGTTCGGGCGCAGGACCCCGGGCCGCCGTTCACTGCTTCCCTGGAAGATCTTCTCCATCACGAAGTGAACGAGAACGATCGGCGGCTGATCGATCGGAGGAGGCCCGAACCTTTCGCCGTGGCCCATGTGCTCCCTTCAGGAGGGACCACGGGGCTGCCGAAGGGGATTCCCAGGACTCACTGTGATTACATCTGCAATGTAGAGTTCCAACATAAGGGCTGGGAAATGAATCCGGGGGATGTGGCGCTGATTGCCGTGCCCGTAGGCCACAACCTGGCATTGCTGAATGTTGTCGGATCCATGCTTTTCGGCTTCAAGCTGGTTCTGGCTGACTCCACCAGACCTGCGGATATCTGCGGTTTGATTCAATCCGAGAAGGTCACCTATATGCCCGCGGTGCCGAGCCTTGTCAAACGGATCATCGAAATGGAGGAGTTGCGAAGCTTTGATCTTCGTTCGCTCAAGAAGATCGCAGCGGGAGGTGAACCGAGCACACCGGATTTGATCAGGAAAGTTCATGAAAGGCTGGATAGCGCCTACATCGTGGAATTTGGAATGAGCGAGGGTTTGCTCTGCCGGACACGCTTGAACGATGAAATTGAAACGATCTGCAGCAGTGTGGGAAATCCTTGTTGTCCTTATGAGGAAGTGAGAATCCTGGATGAGAAAGGGAATTCCCTGCCGATCGACCGCGACGGAGAACTGGCAGTCAAAGGCCCGGGAATATTTGCAGGTTACCTCAAGAATCCCGAAGAAAACAGGAAGAGCTTCACTCATGACGGTTTCTTCAGAACCGGTGATCAGGCTCGAATCGACGAGCGCGGGTACTTGAAGATCACCGGAAGAATCAAGGACCTTATTATTCGAGGCGGGGAGAACATCAGCCCTGCACAGGTGGAGGATATCCTCTGTGCTCACCCCGGGGTCGCAGACGCTGCTGTCATAGGCATCCCGGACAAGGATTTGGGCGAGCGCGTTTGCGCGTTTGTGAGGCCGGCGGATGGAATCATGCTGAACCCCGAGGAGATCAAGTCGTTTATGGAGGCAAAGGGAGCCTCGAAGCTTCTGATACCCGAAATCTTCGAGTTTGTGGACACCTTGCCGATGACTGAAGCCGGAAAGCATGACAAGAAAGCTTTGAGAAACTTCATGAAAAACAGGGAAACAGCTGGCTGACAGCTGAAGTCTTACCGGGTCGTTTAACCGAAATTCTCTGAAGAAATCGTCGTTTCGAACGGAGTGAGAAATCCAATGCGAAGCATTGTCCCGAACACAGTGAGGGATCTTTCCCAGACGCGAAGAGATCCTTCACTTCGCTCAGGATGACTTGCTGTGCAAGGCAGATCTCTCCCGCAGTTTATCCCGTGCGAGACACGGGATCGCGATGACAGCCTGATTACGTTACACGACACTGGGAGCGGACAAGAAAGGAGAGCGGCATGGAACCCAAAAAACTTGGAATACTGGGACTTGGTCAGATGGGGGCGGGGATCGCCCAGGTCTTTGCCCAGTCCGGGTACGAGGTAATTGCGGTCGGTACGGCTCCGGAGAGGATCGAGAAGAGCCTCAAGGGGATTCGGAAGAGACTCGCCGGCAGGGTCGAAAAGGGAAAGATGACCCAGGCTGAGATGGATGCGGTCATGGGCAGGATCAAGACCAGCACAAAGATCACGGATCTTGCGGATTGCGACATTGTGGAAGAGTCCGTGCCGGAGAATCTTGAAGTGAAGAAGAAGCTCTTCTCGGAGCTCGACAGGATCTGTAAGCCGGAGACCATTTTCGGAACCAATACCTCCGGGCTGTCTGTAACGGACATGGCGGCTGCGACCAAACGAGGGGATAGACTGATCGGCATGCATTTCCACAATCCTGCGCCCGTCATGCAGCTCCTGGAGTTGGTCAGGACGATCATGACAAGCCCGGAGACCGTGGAGACGGCGAAGAAATGGGGCGCAACTCTGGGAAAGACGGTGGTCGTTGCGCCCGACGTGGGAGGCTTCATCGTGACGCGCCTGTTTACCCCTTTCCTCCTGGGGGCGGTCAGGATGCTCGAGGCAGGAATCGCCACACGGGAGGAGATAGACATTTCCATGAAAATGGCCGTGAACCATCCAATGGGACCACTGGAGGTCATCGACTTCATTGGGCTGGACACCGAGCTCTCCATTGCCGAATCTCTGTACGAAGAGACCCGGGAAGTCAAGTACGCGCCGCCGCTTCTGCTCAGGAAGATGGTGACCGCGGGGTGGCTCGGGAGGAAATCGGGGAGGGGCTTTTATGAGTACAAATAAGAGTGTTCCTGAGAAGCTCTTGAGACCGATATGATGACGGTGAGAGGCCCCATCAAGTTCAGACCGAACGGGACCGCCGTCATCGATTATGGTCTCAGGCAGTGGCAGAACGGGGTAAACACGCTGATATGGCCGCCCAATGCAACCAAGAACAAGGTAGTGCTTGCGGAGCCTTGGGATAAGAGGAAGTAGCTCGCGATCTTTGCAGTCAGCCTGATCAAAACCCGATGTAACTCCCCCCGCTCCCACTTAAATCCAAGAGGGTGAGAAGTCTATCAGGCTTAACAGAACGAACGGAAGGAAGCAGGATTCTCGACCTCTTCTTAATCTGAGGTCGAGAATCTGTCCTGCACGGATCAAGCGAGGGCAAAATATCCAGACATGCGCGAGGCGTTCGCGGTCAACGAGGAGATCCCAAAGCACTCCTTTATAGGAGAGTGGGATCCACCCGATTTCTTTGTCCCACTGGGCAAATCTTGGTGACTCAGGTTGTGGAAAAACATCTTGCTTGTCTCAGGCGGGTTGGTTAAAGTATTACAATATCACGATCGATGGAGAAACAGTATGGAGGCGGTGAAAATATCACCTAAGTACCAAGTGGTCATACCCAAGAAGATCAGAGAATCCTTGGGCCTCGCTCCCGGACAGAAGGTGCAAATGGTTGCGTACGGAGACAGGATTGAAATGATCCCCGTAAAGAGAATTTCCGATATGAAGGGGTTTCTGAAAGGGATAGAAACGACAATAGAAAGAGAAGCCGATAGGGTATGAACATAGTAGATTCATCCGGATGGCTTGAATATTTTGCCGATGGTCCGAATGCGCTTTTTTTCTTTCGGCCATTGAAGAACACATCTGAACTTCTTGTTCCCACTATTTCGATTTATGAAGTGTTCAAAAGCATTTTACGCCAGCGGGATGAGTCAGCGGCCATTCAGGCCGTCGCCCTCATGCAACAGGGTTTCGTAGTGAACCTTTCATCAAATCTGTCCATGATGGCAGCAAAGATCAGCCTCGAATACAGCCTGCCCATGGCGGACAGCATCATTCTGGCCACGGGACGGCGCCACGGCGCGACTATCTGGACTCAAGACTCCGATTTCGAAGGTCTGGAGGGCGTGCAATACACTCCCAAAAAGAAGTGAATTTGCCTGTCAACTCCCGAGGCGAGAGTACGGAGGCGAATGGAGCCGGAACCATTATCCCTCAGGTGGACTAAAGGGTTTTCAGTTTTTCAGCGATCATTCTTCTCAGTTCTTTCTTGTCTATTTTCCCGACCTTCGTCATTGGAAGCTCAGCGAGCAGTTCCACTCTCTCGGGCAGTTTGAAGACCGCAATATGCCTCTGTTTCCTGAGGAAGCCGGTCAGATCCTCCAGAGTCAACGGCTGGTTCCCCTTGGTGATAACGAAGGCGCACCCCTTCTCCCCCAGCACGGGATCGGGCATGGCAACGAAGGCGCAATTCTCCACCAGAGGGTGGGCGAGGATATGGTTTTCGACCTCCTCTGCGCTGATCTTCTCCGCACCCCTGTTGATGGTGTCCTTGATCCGACCTTCCACCGTCACGTAACGCCCCCTGTAGATCCTCGCTACATCGCCGGTCCTGTAAAAACCATCTTTGGTGAACGCCCTTTTATTGTACTCGGGGGAGTTGTAATACCCTCGAATGGTGTAGGGGCCTCTGACCAGGAGTTCTCCCGGTTCTCCGGCCGGGACCTCTTTGTCGTTTTCATCGACAATCCTGATTTCGTCGTCCTCCTCGAACATGGGGGCGCCCTGGGTGTTCAAGAGCAGATCCTCGGGATCTCCCTTCCTGGACCAGAAGAGCATGCCTTCACCCATGCCCAGGTTCTGGTGATAAGAACATCCAAGAACCGGCCCGACCTTCTTGGCCACCTCGGGATTCAGTCGCGCACCGCCCGCGAGCACGGTTTCAAGGGAACTGATGTCGTACTTGTGTAATTCCCCCGACTCCATCCATCGGATCAGCAGTGCGGGAGGCGTGGGCATGATGGTGATCTTCTCTTCCTGTATCGCCTCCAGGACATCTTCCGTGCCGGTTGATGGGATGAGCACCACCTTGCCGCCGTTGTACAGGGTGCCTGAAAGGCCGGGGCAGCACAGGGCGAAATTGTGACTGACCGGAATGGCGATCCCCATAACGGAGTTCATGGTCACATTCGTGATCTCAGCGGAGCGCTTAAAGTTCAGGGCATAATCGTTATGGGTCCGGGGGATAATCTTCGGAACCCCTGTTGTCCCCCCGGAGAGTTGAAAGACGGCAGGCTGGAGAGGGTCCGGCCGATATTGCTCGAGGGTTTCCAGGGAAACTCGTTCTTCAATCCTGTCGTGGAGAAGCTCGGTAATGGAGATGAAGTCCTTCTCCACAGGGTCGCCGGAGACAAAAGTGAATTCGAGATTCGGCTGCCTGCCCCGAATCCTCCTTGACAACTCCTGGTGTGAAAAACTCTTGTAGCCCGAGGGAACGGCATGAGCGCGTGCGTTGGTGAATTGAGCGAAGAAAGAGATCTCTGCATCCTGATGCGCAGGGAGGGAGGCTATCGGAATGATGCCCAGCTTCACGGCGGCAAAATAGCAGTAGACGAATTCCGGCTGATTGGGCAACTGCAGAATCATCCGGTCATAAGTCTTCAAACCGAGTCTTACAAAATGAAGGGCGAGGCGATTTACTCTCTCACCCAATTCACGGTAGGTGACCTGTTCCCCTCTGCATGACAGCGCCGTCCGGCCCCGGTACTTGCCGACGAACTCGTCGAATTCCTCACCAAGGGTTTTATCCACCCAATAACCCTTTTGCCGGTATTTCGTTACGAATGCTTCGGGGTAAGGGACAAAACCTTCCAGCATATCCAAACCTCGCTTTCTTCATCCATTCAGCATTCGACGTTGGACGTTCGATGTTCGACGCTCATTCGCTCTTCATCTTTTTCGTCCCTCGGCTCTTTCGCCGTTCTCTGACCTCTGATCTCTGACCTCTGACCTCTGGTCTTTTCTTCCCTTGGGCACGGTCAGTATGGCGTTGATGATGTGCTGGTATCCCGTACACCGGCAGAGATTCCCTGAAATGGCCCGCCTGGCGTCTGAAAGCGTCGGCTCCGGGTTCTCGTCCAGCAGCCCCTTTGCCGACATCACCATGCCCGGGGTGCAGAATCCGCATTGGATCGCACCGCTTTTCAGGAATGCTTCCTGGATGGGGTGGAGGTTCTCCCCTTCGGAGATTCCTTCGATCGTCACAACTTCCTTGCCCTGCGCATCCACGGCCAGGACCAGGCAGGAGGCAACGGGTCTGCCGTCCAGGTGTACCGTGCAGGCGCCGCATTCGCCCTCGTTGCACGACTTCTTGGTGCCCACGAGACCGAGGTTCTCTCTCAGCACCTCCACCAGCGTTCTCCATGGCGGGATCCGTACGGGGTAATTCCTTCCGTTGACGTTCAGAATAATTTCCACATCTTTCATGATTTCTCTCCTCTGGGTTGAAACTCCATGGACTTAGACAGGATTATTGAACCGAGCAAATAATTGGTTGCTTAGCAAGACAGCGTCTCTCGCGCGCTTCGCTAGAGAGCACAGAGATCCAAAGGGAGCGAACTTGTCCTGTTTTTTGAAAAAAACAGGACAACCTTCAGCTTTCAGAGCACCAGTAAAAAGCTCTATGGCGGCTCTTCGTCGATTCCTCTCCAGCATCCTCTGCGAGCTCTGCGAGATGAAATGCAAACTATTTCCTGATCTCTTCAATAACAGGATCGACAGGATATTCATCGGATCCGTTTGAAGGCTTCCAGGGTCGCCCTTTTCGTCAGGACGCCGACCATGGTTCTTCTGTACTCCGCTGTTGCGCGGACATCGGTGATAGGACGCGCCTCCCGCGAGGCGGTCTCGCCCGCGCTTTGCGCACACTCTTCGTTGACTTCCTTCCCGGCAAGGACGCGCTCCGCGCCGACCGCCCTGATGGGCGTAGGCGCCACGGCGCCAAGACCGATTCTCGCCTCTTCGCACCGGCTCTTGTCCTTGTTCAACCGCAGAAAGACCGCAACTCCCACGAGCGCCAGGTCCATGGCATTTCTCCGCATCAATTTAAAATAAGCGCCGGCGCTCTGTTCGGGCGGGTTGGGTATGAGCACTTCCATGAGGATCTCATCCGGCTCAAGAACGGACTCCCCCGGTCCCTTGAAGAGTTCTTCCACAGGCAGAAACCTTTCGCCCCGTGAGCCGAGAATCCGTACCGAAGCACCCATGGCAATCAAAGGCGGCGCCGTGTCGGCGGAGGGGATGGCGCTGCAGAGGTTTCCCCCAATGGTGCCGAGATTGCGGACCTGGGGAGCGGCCATCACGTCGGCCGCATCCCAGAGAGGCGTAAATTTCTCCCTGATGACCTGCGACCGCTCGATGTCGCCGATGGTCGCAAGACTTCCGACCCGCAACCCCTGCCGGGCATCGTAATCGATGGAGCGGAGCTCACCGATCCCCTTCAAATTGACAACATGGGCAGGAGTCGTCGCCCTGTTCTTCATGGAAACCAGGAGATCCGTGCCTCCGGCCAGCACCTTGCACTGGACGCGGTTCTGAGACAGGAATTGGAGAGCCTCCTGGATGGTGGCGGGTGCGTAGTATTCAAATTTCGGCAGTCTTCTGATGAACATTATTTTCCCTCCTTCCGCTTCAACTCCTGGAGAATCTTCTCGGGGGTGATGGGGAGATCCTTGATCCTGATCCCCACAGCGTCATAGACCCCGTTGGCAATGGCCGCCAAGGTCGAGCAGGAGCTGGCTTCGCCGGCGCCCTTTGCACCAAAGGGGCCGAAGGGGTCATGCGTGTGGACATGCTCCACCACCGTCTCCAAAGGGACATCCATGCTCGTAGGCTGTTTGTAATCCCGCCAGGTATGGTTCAGCGGACGCCCTTTCTCATCGTAGAGGGACTCTTCCATAAGCCCGTGTCCCATCATGTGCGTGCTGCCCCCCAGGACCTGCCCGTCCAGCATCAGGGGGTTGATGGGCTGCCCTGCGTCGTCCCCGTGAGCGGATTTGAGCAGTGTCACCCTGCCGGTTTCTCTGTCCACATCCAGTTCGATCGCGGTCGCGATGAAGTCCAGGCCGTGTGCGAGATTCCCTTTGCCGGTCTTCCAATCCACCAGGTCGATATCGGTGGCCGCCCAGTAGCCCCTGCCGTAGAGGGGAGCACCCTGCTCGTAATAAGCCTTCCTGACGGCAAGAAGAAAGTCCATGGACTTGGAAGGGTCGTCCTTTGCAGAGATGCGTCTGTCCTTGAACTCCAGCGTTTCCGGGTCGGCCTGCAGGTCCTTGGCGGCAATCTCCGCAAGCTGCCTCTTGAGGTCCTTTGCCGCCAGGATGGCCGCATTTCCATCCCAGAAGGTGCACCGGTCCCCGAACATGCCGGAATCGAAAATAGTCGTATCGGAATCGCTCACCCCCTGCTCCACATCTTCGATGGGGAGCCCGAGCACCTCTGCCACCATCTGGCAGAAAACCGTGTTACACCCCTGGCCGATTTCCGTGCCGCCATGGGTGACGATCACCTTCCCATCCTCCACCAGCTTCAACATCACCGAAGAGCCGAAGTGTCCCCCCAGCCTGGGGCCGGAGGGATGGGATGCGCAGCTGAAGCCGATGCCTCTTCCCGGGGGACGGCTCTTCCTGCTCTCCTTCCACTTGATCTCGGTTGCGGACTTCTCAATGCACCGCGGCAGGCCGGAGACATCCACCACGATCCCGTTGGCCGTTCTCCAGTTGTCCGTGACTGCGTTGACGAGCCTCATCTCTACCGGGTCGACTCCGAGATCTTCACCCGCCATATGAAGAAGGGAGTCCAGGGCGAACTGGGCCAGGACGATCTCCTGCCCCCTTACCGTGCCGCAGGGGGAGCGGTTGGAGTAGACGAGCTTGCCGTGGTACTTGATGGCCGGAATCTTGTAAGGGATATTCAGGAACGCGCCGAAGTAATAGATGTTGAAGGGACCGATTCCGCAAATGGGCCCGCCTTCCAGGACACACTCTGCATCGAGAGCCGTGATGGCCCCGCTCTTCTTGACCCCCAGCTTAAGCCGCACATTCATTGCATTCCTTTGCCGGTAGGCGGCGAGCACCTCGTCGTAGTTGAGGACAATCCTGACAGGGCGCCCCGTCTTTTGCGCCAGCTTCGCTGCCGCAAAATCCACGTCAAAGGGGTCATGCTTGCCGGAAAAGCCCCCGCCGACATACGGATTCACGATCCGGAGCTTGGTCAACGGGATGTCCAGCGCCCGGCACATGTGGCGCCATGTGATATAGGGGCTCTGTTTCGATCCCTGAAGAAGGATCCTCCCGCTGCGGTCCACCTCGGCAAGACAGGCATGGGGCTCCACGAACCCCACCGTGACACGCTGCGAACTGAAGGTTTCCTCCTTGATGTAATCCGCATCCTTGAATCCACTTTCTATGTCCCCGAACAGGAAGTCCGAGGAATAGGCCAGATTGGTTTTCTTGAATTCATTGACCGCAGGCGCATCCGGTTTGAGGGCATCCTCCGCAGTCAGGACCACCGGCAGCTCTTCATACTCCACCTTGATCAGGTCGAGCGCCTCTTCGGCCGTGTCCTCATCCAGCGCCGCTACGGCCGCCACCCCTTCCCCGTAGTGATGGACCTTTGTCATCGGCATGGGCAGCTGGTCCCTGGTGTCGGGCCGGGTGCCGTAAGGCTTTCCCGGAAAGTCCTTCCCGGTGATCACCGCCATCACCCCCGGAAGAGCGTCGGCCTTGCTGGTGTCGATGTGAAGTATCTTGGCATGGGCAACAGGGCTCCGCAGGATCTTGCCGTGAAGCATCCCGGGCGCCACCAGATCGCCCGCGTACCTTGCGCTGCCGGTGACCTTGACCCTTCCATCCTTTCGTTCAACAGATTTCCCTACGACCGAGAGTTCTCCCATATTGTCGTGCTCCTTTGATTTTGCCACTAAGACACTAAGGCACTAAGTCCTTTCTTGGTGTCTTTGTGTCTTGGTGGCATATGTTGTGTTAACATCATGCTTACCCGCCTCCCTGGGCAAGGATCCTGATGGTTACGGTGTCCCCGTCATGGAGAGGGGATTCCAGCCCGCGCGGGCAGTTCTGGTAGGGGGTGGTGTTGATGTCCACCTCCCAGTCATCCGGATCCAGAAGGGTTGCTCCGGGCTCTACGTATTCCACTCGGTCAGGGGAGATCCTGGAGAGCGCTTCGAGAAATTCCCTCAGGGTCATCTCCTCCGCACCGAAATCGACACTCTCCTCGTTTTCCAGGCCCGGGACAAAGAAATTGGATTGGATGTGAATTCTCATAACGCCTCACTATAAAGAACAAACAGGGCAATCCTTCCGTCTCTTGACGGCGAATTTCCTGAACCTCATCTTGATTCCGTCCATCATGAGCAGCCTGCCTCCAAGCGACTCCCCTTCATGGAGGATGAGCTTCAACACCTCTATTGCCTGAATCGATGCAATTGCGCCGACCAGAGGTCCGGCGGCGGGAATAAGGGAGTCGGTTTCCTCTTTGTTGTTAAGAAGACATGCCAGGCACGGAGTTTTCCCTGGAATGACGGTCATGACAGAGCCCCGGAAGCCGTAGATCCCCCCGTATACATATGGTATCCCCCTTTTGTGGCAAGCCGCATTCAGAAGAAACCTCGTTCTGAAATTGTCGGTCCCGTCCACCACGACTTGGACACCTTCCAGCAATTGAGAAACGTTTACCTCTTCGATTTGCGCATCAAAGGCGTTGAGTGTAACCTCGCCGTTCATTTCAGAGAGCCTGGTTTTGGCGAGCAAGGCCTTCTTCTCCCCTATGTCCTGTTCCCGGTAGAGGATCTGCCTGTTCAGGTCGGAAATCTCTACGCAATCTCCATCTACCACAGTCAGGGTTCCAATGCCTGCGCGGCAAAGGTAGGTGCTCGACAAGCCGCCCAGCCCCCCAACACCTGCCACCAGCACATGAGCCCGTCTCAGTTTCTCCTGGCCTGCCTCGCCGATCTCGGGAACGATCAGTTGCCGCGAATACCGATCCACAAGATTTCCCCTCTCGTTGCAGGACACGTGCATCCCTTGGAATCCAACGTCCTGAAAAAACCGGCGACCAGGAGTGATATGGCGCGCCACTGGGATCCAGGATTGGCCGAAGGATGGAATTGAATTTTCCTGCAGCAAGCTGCAGGGAATCTAGGATCTCCTGAGGATTTCACCTGCCTTCGCTCGCGTGAATAATCTTATACACCCGGGGAAGGAATTCGGGAACTTGAAACGACTGCCGCTTCCGGTCAGGGAGCGTTTAAGGTCTTCAGGGGTTGTCGTCAAACCCGTACTCGGCCCATCTCTTTCTGACCCGCTCCAGCATTGCGTCGTCCATGCGGGTCAGGAGGGGTTTCCTGTCCCAGTGAAAGGGGATGGTGGCATCCAGGATGAGCTTTGAGCCGACGTCCCTGTCTTCGATGTGTACGGCCGGATCGAGCGGGCCTCCGCGGGTTCCATGCAGAACATGAACGGATCTTTTCGCTTCAAGCCTCGTGCTGATGGCCCACCATACCTTCTGGAGATCATCAGCGGGGATGTCATCGTCCACGATGATGATATTCTTCAACCGGTAATGGCCGCTCGTAGACCCTGCGATGGCGTGGCCGACCTGGGTGGAGTGACCTGGATACCTCTGCTTCACGGAGACGACAACCGTCAAGCGACCGCAGCCTTCCGGAAGAGAGTAGACGGACTGTATGCCGGGAATCCGCATGTCACGCAGATCCGACCAGATGGAGGCTGAAATCTGAAGGGCTCCGAACATGTGAATGTCGGTAATGGGCTGCCCTGTTGTGGTCACCCAGAAGATCGGGTTGTTCCGGTGGAGGATTCGCTTGACGTGAAAGACCGGCTCCAGATATTCCTTGCCCGCCTTGGCCGAATAGTAGCCCGTGTATTCTCCAAAGGGGCCTTCCCTGCCGTAGGTGCTGCGATCCGGATTGATTTCGCCCTCCAGTACAATTTCTGCAGCAGCGGGGATCAGAAGCCCCGTGAGGTCGCTCTTCAGGACTTCTATGGGCGCGCCACGAATGGCCCCTGCGAGATCGTACTCACAGACGCCCCAGGGGGCGGTGGTGCTCGACATGATAAAAAGAATGGGGGCCGTTCCGATGATGGCTGCTGCAGGCATGGGTTTGCCGAGTTCCCTGTAACGATCCAGCATGAGATCGGCATGCTTCCCGTGGTGAATCTGAATAGCGGAGTGGTTCCTGTCCGTGAGCTGCATCCGATAGGTGCCGACGTTGGTCCATCCGGCATCCGGATCCTGGGTGACGATGCTCACAGCAGTTCCGATATAACGCCCGCCGTCCAGGGGCGCAAACCTCGGCACGGGAAGCGAGAACAGGTCAACCCGATCCCCCTCCAGGACATTTTCCATGACAGGGCCCTCGGAGACGATCACAGGCGGAATGTTCTCCTTGGAGGTCAGCTTCACCCACTCCCTTGCCTGCTGACATAACCGGTAATTGTCCGGCACACCGAGGGATATGGCCAATCGCTTTTCGGTCGTCAAGGCAGAGCCCAGAACTGACACGCCCTTGGAGCCCTTGACGTTTTCGAAGAGAAGAGCCTGACCTCCTCCCCTCGCCTCATTCAATTTGCAGACATGGGAAAGCTCCAGATCCCAATCGACTTCCGCCCTGATCCTTTTCAGTTCGCCTTTTTTTTCGCTCTCGTTGATGAAATCCCTCAAGTCGTTGATCATATGCGACCTCCCAAGTACACTGGTTCATAAATACACTAACGTATTTTCTCGTTTATGCCGCCAGCCGGTACGGATCGGCAGGCCTGTTGTTCACCTTGCACATTAGACGAACAAGGTTCTTACGGGTAAATTTCCATTCAAAAGGTTTCGCGATTTCCTCGTAGTACTCCAGGAAGCTAGGATATGTTCCTTGAGTGCTTCAAGTGAAGGGAAATCGTTAGGTGTAAGGGCTTTTCATTGAAGAATTGCGAATTGATTGCACCGGAAAACCTTGTCTTTTTTTGGAAGATTGAGCTAAATAGAACAATGATGCATGGTTCAAATGATCCCGGAAAGGCGGACAATGAATTTCCAGTTTAAGGAATGCAGGGTTTCTAAAACGGACATGATCTGGCGAATGGCTGAACCGTATCTGGACACGCGATCGAATGATGTCCATACCCGGATATCGGTGCGGCTGGTCAATGAGCTTCTGAGAAGGGAAGGGGGAGACGAGAGTATCGTCATCCCTGCCATGATTCTCCACGATGTGGGCTGGAAGAGAGTGCCCGAGCACCTTCATCTCAGTGCATTCGGCCCCAAGGCTAAGGCCTCTGAGGTGAACAGAATCCACGAACGGGAAGGAGCGAAGATCGCAGAGGAAATCCTCAGAGAGATTGGCTATGACGAAGAGAAGACAAGAGAGATCGTGGCCATCGTGGAAGGCCACGATTCCAGGGAAATCCCGATCTCCTTTAACGACAAGCTGGTGAAGGATGCCGACAAGCTGTTCCGATACAGCAGGGAAGGATTCGGGATCGATATCGCAAGATTCGGGGAAACGGTCGAAGAAGGCTTGGAGAGGCTCCGCTTGAGCCTGGAGAGGTGGTTTTTCACCGATTCGGCAAAAGCGATCGCTGGGCAGGAACTGGCGGAGAGGGTGAAAGAGGCAAGCAGTCCCGCGAAACGGCACACGGGATCTCCGCTTCGCTCCGATAGGTAGTAAGCAGGAAGGACAGTGCTTACCGTTTACTGCACACTGCCTGCCGTCTTATTCAATATCTTCCTCAAAAACTGCCCCGTATAAGATCCCTCCGCCTTTGCGACCTCTTCCGGCGTGCCGGCAGCCACGAGATAACCGCCCCTGTCCCCGCCTTCGGGTCCCAGATCGATAACATAATCCGCGGTCTTGATGACATCCAGGTTGTGCTCGATCACCAGTACCGTATTATTCAACTCCACCAGATGGTTCAGAACCTCGAGCAACTTCCGGATATCCGCGAAATGAAGACCGGTGGTGGGTTCGTCCAGGAGATAGAGCGTCTTCCCCGTATCCCTCTTGCTCAGTTCCCTGGAGAGCTTCACCCTCTGGGCTTCGCCTCCTGAGAGGGTAGTGGCCGGCTGCCCGAGCCTTACATAGCCGAGCCCCACATCGATCAAGGTTTTCAAACGGGTGCGTATGGCCGGGACGTGCTCAAAGAAAGCAAAGGCCTGGTTGACAGTCATATCGAGGATTGCGGCGATGTGATATCCCTTATACTTGATTTCAAGGGTGTCCCGATTGAATCGAAGACCCTTGCAGGACTCGCAGGTGACATAGACATCGGGCAAGAAGTGCATTTCTATGCGGATGATTCCGTCGCCGTTGCATGTTTCGCATCGGCCGCCCTTCACATTGAAGCTGAATCTTCCGGGCTTATATCCCCTCATTCTGGATTCGGGAAGCATGGCAAAGAGCTCTCGAATCGGATTGAAGAGACCTGTATATGTGGCGGGGTTTGAGCGCGGGGTCCTTCCGATCGGGCTCTGGTCGATATTGATTACCTTGTCCACATGCTGTATCCCGCGCACTTTCTCCACGCGTCCTGACTTCATCTTCGACCGATAGAGGTTCTGGGCGAGGGCCGGATAGAGGATTTCGTTCACGAGGCTGCTTTTCCCTGATCCGGATACGCCGGTCACACAGACGAGCGCGCCAAGAGGGACTTTCACAACGATGTTTTTTAAATTGTTCTGGGCCGCGCCTTCTATGAACAAGGACGCTCCGTTTCCCCTCCTGCGCGAAGGGGGAACGGGTATGGTGACCTTTTCCGAGAGATACTGTCCTGTGAGTGAGGCCGGGCTTGCAAGCAGCTTCTCCGGAACCCCTTCGAACACGACTTCTCCTCCCAGCACGCCTGCGCCGGGGCCGATGTCGATCACATGATCGGCTGAAAGGATGGTCTCCGCATCATGCTCCACTACAAGGACCGTGTTTCCAAGGTCTCTCAATCTCCTCAGATTCTCGAGCAGTCGAAGATTGTCCCTCTGGTGCAGGCCGATGCTCGGTTCATCGAGCACATACAGGACCCCTGCAAGTCCTGAACTGATCTGTGTGGCGAGCCTGATTCTCTGGTCTTCGCCGCCGGAGAGGGTCGATGAAGGGCGATCGAGCGAAAGGTATTCAAGCCCCACGCTCATGAGGAATCCGATCCGCTCGCGGATCTCCTTGAGGATTCTTCCTGCAATCTGCATCTCCTGGGTGCTCAGCCGGAGACTCTGAAAGAACTCGAGCACCTGTTCAATGGACATGGCCGTGATCGCCACGATCGACCGGTCCTGGATCGTCACGCTCAGACTGATGGGCTTTAATCTCGCTCCATTGCAGGCAGGGCAGGGGCGAAAATCCATATACCCCTCGAGTTCCTCCCTGATCTGGTAAGAATCGGTCTCATGGTACCGCCGTTCCAGGTTGGGGATGATCCCCTCGAATGGTCTCTTGAAATAATGGCGTCGCTTGTCCTGCTCATATCGGAACTTGATCTCCTCCTCTCCGGACCCGTAGAGGAATACCTGCTGAATCTTCTCAGGAAGATCCTTGAAGGGGGTATATCCATCGATCCCGTAGTGAGAGCAGATGGCATCCAACATCTGATGAAAATAGAGAGATTGGCGATTTGCCCACGGGGCAAGTGCGCCTTCCTTGGGAGAAAGGTTGGGGTCGGGAACGATCAGGGCAGGGTCGAAATACCGCTTGTTGCCGAGCCCGCCGCATTCGGGACACGCCCCCTGGGGGTTGTTGAAGGAGAACATCTGCGGGGTCAGCTCGGGAATGCTGATTCCACATTTCTTGCAGGCGGCCTTCCTGCTGAAATAGATCTCCCTGGAGCCCACTACGTCCACCATGGCCTGACCTTCCGAAAGGCTCAGGGTGAGTTCCAGGGAATCGGTCAACCGCCGCTGTATTTCCTTATGAAGAACAAGGCGGTCGACCACAACGCTGATGTCATGCTTCCTGTTCTTTTCAAGTGCTATATTTTCCTCGAGCAGCCGGATTTCGCCGTCGATCCTCGCCCTGGTGAAGCCATCCTTTCTGAGCCTCTGAAGGAGTTGTGCATGCTCTCCTTTCTTGCCTTCGATCAAAGGCGCCAGCATCTGGATCCTGGCGCCTTCAGGCAGACCGAGAATCCTGTCCACCATCTGCTGCGTGGTCTGAGGGGAGATCTCCTGGCCGCATCCCGGGCAATGGGGGCGGCCGACCCGCGCAAAGAGAAGACGAAGGTAATCGTAAATCTCGGTGGCGGTGCCCACTGTGGAGCGGGGGTTTCGGGATGTGGATCTTTGCTCTATGGCGACTGCAGGAGAGAGCCCTTCTATGGAATCCACATCGGGTTTGTCCATCTGTTCCAAAAACTGTCGGGCATAGGCGGAAAGAGACTCCACATAGCGCCTCTGTCCCTCCGCATAGATGGTGTCAAAGGCCAGGGAGGATTTCCCGGAACCCGACAATCCGGTGATCACGACAAGCTTGTTGCGGGGAATATCGATGGAGATGTTTTTGAGGTTGTGCTGCCTTGCACCTCGAATTTTGATGAAGTTGGAGTTATTGCTCATTGGTCATTGGTCACTTGTCATTTGTCATTGTCATTTGGCTATCGAATATATTGAGGCCGCTCGTGGCGGGTTGCAGGTCGCGGGTAGCCCGTGATATATCCAATGCTCCGGCCCTTGCCCGATGGGTTTCGCGTTGCTCTACCCATCCTACGGTGCTTTATCAAAGCCGCTCGCGGCCGGTTGACGGTTGCGGGTTGTCGGTTGAGTTATCCGTCGCTCAGCAGGATTTCATCCTGCTTTGAACCAAAATCCGATGGGTACTGTTTCCTGCTAGGCGTTGAATGGTGGATTCTGATTTTTCATTCAACGTTGGACGTTCGATGTTCGACGTTCATCTGTCAAGCCAGTACTCGGTTCTGCCGGGGTCTACTCATCCTGCGGTCCTGTCGGCTCTCTGGTCTCCGGTTTTCCCCGCCTTGGATATTGGACATTGGACATTCTCCGTTACTGCTTACTGCTTACTTCTTTTCTGTTCCTTGCCATCAGCACCGCCATTCGAACAGCCTCCTTCAAGCTGGATGGATCGGCCACCCCTTTTCCGGCAATGTCATACGCCGTCCCGTGATCCACAGAGGTGCGGATGATGGGGAGACCCAGGGTGATGTTGACTGCATCGGAGAAGTGGAGCAGCTTGAGAGGGATCAGTCCCTGATCATGGTACATGGCTACGACCGCATCGAACTGACCCTGAACCGCTCTGTAAAAAAGGGTATCTGCAGGAAAAGGGCCTTTGACATTATAGCCGTCCCTGCTCGCCTTTTCCATCGATGGTTTGATGATCTCTTCCTCCTCCGGTCCGAACAAACCTTCCTCTCCGGCATGGGGATTCAGGGCAGCCACCGCGATTCGCGGGTCTTTGAGCCCGAAGTCCTGGAAGAGCGCCTTCCCTGTGACGGTGATAGTCCTGAATATCCTTTCGGTGGTCAGGAGGAAAGGGACATCTTTTAACGCGCAATGAATTGTGACGAGGGCCACACGAAGCCTTTTCCCGGCAAGCATCATGACGTAGTCCCTGGCGCCGGTGATGCCGGCAATGAATTGGGTGTGTCCCTCATAAGGATATCCGGCTTGTTGCATCAGGGCCTTGTTGATGGGGCAGGTCACCACGGCGGCAATTTCCTTGCGGACAGCCATCTCCACTGCCTTCGCAACGCAGTCCATCATGGCCCTTCCTCCCTGCACACGGGGAAATCCAGGGACCAGGCACTCCTTTTCCAGCCTGCAAATCGGCATCAGATCGATTTTGCCTTCGATGCCTTCAGCCTGGGCCGGGCCGTCGACCTCCCGGATCTTGAGCCTGCTCTTGTCCTGAATGGCAAGCTCCAGGGCGCCGGGATCGCCCAGAACAAGAGGGCTGCAGATGTCATACATGGCACCATCGCCGAGAGCCTTGACAATGATTTCCGGGCCGATCCCTGCAGGATCACCCATAGTAATGCCGATGATTGGACGAGCATCCATCTCTTTTCCCCAATGCTATTCTAGCCATTTTTATCAGCTTTTTGGTTTTGGCTGTCAAACGGAATCTCGCCTTTCGGTATCTCCCTTGAAGGCATCGATGAAATCTTTGAGTGACTTTGCGTCCCCGGCTCAGGTCCAGGCAGGCTCAATCTGCGTGAGACTTCTTCTTTTTCGGACTTTTCACGGTTGTTGAATGGCGGTCAAAAGTCGGTTACACTAAACCCCGGGTGAAACGAACGGAACAAGGTGTCTTTCGGACAGGAAAAGGAGATGGCCTATGACACGAGCGGGCAATGCTGCGGTCATGAGTCTCATATTGCCTGGAGTGGGACAGATCTACAACGGGCATTTTCTGAGGGGAATCTTCTGGTTGATCATTACTCCGGGGTTCTGGATCGGATCCGGCGGCCTGCTCGGGTGGGTGTGTCACGTCATAGCCGCCCTGACTGCGTATCGAAAGGCTCGTGAGCTGGAGAAGCCAATCCGCAGCACGGAATAATGGAATTCTGGAAGGATGGAATAATGTGAAGATTCAAAGGGCAGGAAACCCATACAGGAGTTGTTTCGAGACCCATCATTCCAGTACTCCATCATTCCAACATTCCGGTTCTACTTTCTGTTGCCCTATTATCTGAAAAGTGGTTGAATCGACGACACACTTGGAAGGCGGTCTTTTACGCGGATTATGGATTTCAGATTTTTCAGCCGTGAGAACTTGTTTGCATTCGCCTTCCTGGTTATCCTTGTCACCCTCATTGTGCTCACCGCCACTATCCTGAGCCCTTTTCTAGGCGATTTTCTCTGGGCCATTATCCTTGCCTTCACTTTTTATCCTCTCTTCATGCGGTTGAAAAACCTGCTGAGAGGCAGGGCTAACCTGGCTTCCTTCTTGCTGACGGCCGCGCTGCTGATAGCACTTGTTCTTCCCGGTTTCTTTGTGCTTATGAATGTCGGGCAGGAAGCAAAGAGGGTTTACCAGGCATTCTCCGGCTCAGGCATGGACTGGATCGAAAAAAGTCTTTCCGTCACGGAAAGATTCCCTTCAAGGTTCAAAGGGGTACTCGAAAAATTCGGCACAGAGCCCGAGCAGGCCGAGGCAATCCTGCGCAATGCGATCGACGGCACGCTTAAGGCCATTCCCAAGTTCGTTGGGGAACAGGTCTCCGTCGTATTCAAAAACCTCGCTCTCTTTACTCTCCACGCCCTCTTTGTGGCCGTAGCCCTCTTCTTTTTCTTCAGGGACGGCGCACGATACGCCGGACTTCTTGTGGAACTCCTGCCTCTCGAGGCGAAATACAGCCAGGTGGCTGTGACGACATTCTCGAAAACGGTCACGGCAGTTGTCCGCGGGATGTTCATTACCGCTTTTTTGCAGGGGGTTCTTGCAGGAACGGGGTTTGCCATAGCGGGAGTGCCGGTACCTGTGCTCCTGGGGATTCTCACTGCCGTCACTTCCATGATCCCTTTTCTGGGAGCAACATCCGTATGGCTTCCAGCCTCGATCTGGCTCCTGGTAGACGGACAGACCTTTTGGGGGATCGGACTTGCCCTTTACGGCCTGCTGATCGTGAGCACGGTCGACAACGTGCTCAAACCGCTGATCATCGGAGAAACCACGAAGATCCCCGTCTTTTTGCTTTTCTTCACGATACTGGGAGGATTGAAGGTTTACGGCGTTCTGGGCATCTTTCTTGGGCCGATCATCCTTGCAATGGGAATGGCCTTTCTCACCATTTACAAGGAGGTGTATCTGAAGCCTGCCCAGGAAAAAGCAAAGCTGAGCAGCGAGGAGACGAAATCGCAGAAAGTGCAGGCGGGTTTGTGAGTTCCGTCCCCTCTCCTCCTGCAGTGTGATCTCACAGTACCGGCAGTTCAACAAGCCGGCTTAGGATCCATGGGGCACACTTTCCTGACCACCTCATAGACGGACTGCACAGCGTTCCGGAGGCGGGCATAGCTCATGGCCACCCCAATCATTTCCGCCAGAATCTGAAGCGAGTCGATATCGCTCTCGGCAATGTCCCAGACCTGGTGGTGATACAGCCTCATCGCTCCAATGACCTCCTTGGAAAAAATAATCGGTATGGACGCAATAGCGGCTATTCCCTCCTTCCTGGCGTCTTCCGGGTATTGAAGAGCGGTGTGCTGGCTGACATCCTGCAGGATGATGGGTTCTCCTTTCAACGTTTCTCCAATGCTCTTGTCCGTCAGCAGAGGGCCTTTTGTGAGATACACATGGCTCAACCCGAAACTGGCAAGAAGCTCAAGTTCCTTTGCGTCCGGGTTGAAAAAAAAGATCGCACAGCCTTTCAGATCCAAGGACGAAACCAGTCTTTGAGCCAAATATGCCGCCATGCTGTCCAGACTGTCTGTTTCGGCAACGGACCTGGTCACCGCTTTCAGAATCTTCATCGTAATTTTCCCTTTCATTTTTCATGTCCCCCTTTCTGCTAAGTGGCAACGCATACGACGATCTCTTTGACGGCATTCATCAATTGGTCATGAAGGCTGCGCGCAAACAGCCTGGATACCTTGCCGGGTGTAATGCTCAGAACTACGATTTTATGGTGGCCCTCGAGTATGGCTGCTATTATCTCGTCAATGGTGCTGCGCTCCCTTTTCTTGAGGATAAAGGCCAGATGACTTCTGGGAAACCCGCTTCTTTCCAGATAATGAAGTGCGGCATTCAGGCCGGCCTCCTTTTTCCGGATCTCTTCGGTAAGGTAGAGAAGGCCGCTTTTCATTTTGCCGAGTTCGGGGCTACCGGTCATATCGATCTGCGGCACGGGAATGTAGGTGTGGAAGAGTGTGACCCTGACATCCTCCAGATGTGAAAAGACATTGACGGTAAATTCAACCGCCTTTCCATCGTGGACTGTGAAGTTGTAAGGGATCAAGACGTTCATGGTAGCCATGGCACCCTCCTTTCGCCTTCAATGGTTGTTGGAGAAAGATGAACTCCTCATCCGATACTTCGTTTGAGACTCTCCAGCGCATTGACTCGTCTATAGGGAAGGGCCGGCGGCAATCGCCACGGCGCCTGCTGCTGCAGCGCCGCCTTCAAAGTCTCGGCCCAGGAAACCATTCAGGCTCTTTTGACAGGATGCAGGGATTCGCATGAACCTGGACCTCCTCAGGGGCATCCTCTTTCGGGTCTGGATCAGCATGCGGATTGAAGAGAGGTCGAAGTCGAGAAGAGGGAAGGGCTTAACCCGAAGGTGCTTTCACTCTAAAGCGAAGCTCTGGCAGTGTCAACGGCTTCGCTTCGCAGGAGGGTGCAACGTTAGGAAATACAAAAAGTTGGCGGAGAGATGAAGAGGTTTTGCTCAGCCGAGCTTGCGTATACAATCCTGGGGAAACCGGTGGGTCCCCCCAGTTCCTTCCAGCGTGACCTGGACCAGGGCGTCAGGGTCGTTGATGACCATGTCCGGGTCTGTGACCACACCGGAATATCCCACATATTCGTTCATATATTCTTCCCATCTCTGATCGTCGGAACGCTGATGGATCTGAACTTTGTCTCCCTGGCGGAATGCTACCATTGGGTTTCCTCCATTACTTGGGTCAGAAACAATTGCCTATCTTACAGCATGACGGCAGCAAATCCGAAGCACGAAATCCGAAATTCGAAACAATCCCTAATGACCAAAATTCAAATGATTTAAACAATCCATCGTATTTGGCAGGTTTGTTTCTGTCGTTTGGAACATTTGGCATTTGAATTTGTTTCGGATTTCGATATTCGGATTTCGAATCTGGGCAACGGCAATTCAGTAAAACATACCTTCCGGGCTTAAGCCAAAGCCGGGTCTTCCGGGCCGGATTCTTTACTCCGGTATGGTGATTCCGGACTTGTAACTTGCAGTCTGTTGTCTGATGCATTTCTCGCAAAGAAGGCGCCCTGAAAAGGCTTCCTTAATGTCGGCAGTCCGTTTCCTGACATAGTCCAGATACCTGGCGGGGCCGATTGCTTCGCCACATTGGCTGCAGATCTCGAGTTTTTCATGGCAAAGGATGGTGCCGCAAAGACTCAGGACCCGCTCCCCATCTCTGTCGAGCAGTTTCATAGCCCCTGTGGGGCAATTAGCCGCACAGGCCCCGCAAAGAATGCACTTCTCCGCTGTGACACGAAAATCGGTCAGACCCGGAGAGCCCTGGTTCACATGTCCGAACCGGAGGGCGTCGATCCCCATCTTGTCGCGGCAGACGTTCACGCATTTACCGCATCGCTTGCAGATATCGCAGCGGAGGCAGCGGTTTGCCTCCTTCCTCGCTGTAGTCTCATCATAACCTAGTTCCACCTGTTGAAAGGTGATCCTTCGCCTTTCGGGTCCGAGGAGCGGCATTTCCGGGCGGCGGACCCCCATCTTGGTGGAAGCCGGCACCTCGGCCATATCCACTCTCATGCGCCGTGTGGGAACGGGGGGCATTTTGGGTTGAGGCAGCCCCCTGACATACCGGTCTATCCCCTCGGCCGCTCTTTTCCCGGCGCCGATCGCCTCGACAACGGTTGCAGGCCCCAGAACAAGATCTCCACCCGAGAAAATACCTTCCGCCGAGGTGGAGGAGGTGATCGTATCCGCCATCAATGTGCCCCATCGTGTCCACTTGAGGGATTCGATGGTTTCGAGCCCTTCGCGATCCACCCGCTCTCCTATCGCCGTGACGACGGAATCCACTTCCATTACATGTTCGCTTCCCTCCACGGGCACAGGTCTGCGCCTGCCTTTGGCATCCGGTTCCGCCAGAACGGCACGAAGGCATTTGAGCCCTGTTACCGTTGAGTCGTTGCCGAGAACCTCGATAGGAACAGTCAGGAAGACAAGCCTGACGCCCTCTTCTTCGGCCTGCCGGACCTCTTCCACATTGGCAGGCATCTCCGAGCGGGTTCTCCTGTATATCAGGGAGACCTCCTCGCATCCGAGTCGGATAAGCGTTCGAGCTGCGTCGATGGCGACATTTCCGCCCCCGATCACTGCAGTCCTTCTCCCCGGGATGTGCCTTTCGCCTTGTGCGACATTCTGCAGAAAGCCGACCGCATCCATCACCTGAGGAGAGTTCTTTTCGCCTTTGATTCCCAGATCCATTGACGCATGGGCGCCGATCGATAGGAAGAACGCCTCGAAGCCCTCCTCCCGCAGTTCGTCAAAAGTAATATCGTGGCCAAGCCTTGTGTTGAATCGAAATTCAACGCCCAGCTCCTCGATGAAGGCAACCTCCCTGTCAATGACCTCCCTCGGTAAGCGGTATCGCGGAATGCCGACCATCATCATGCCCCCGGCATAAGGCAGGGCCTCGATAATGGTGACGCGGTACCCCTTCAAGGCCAGGTAGTAAGCGGCTGTCATCCCTGCAGGTCCGGCGCCGATGATGCAGACCTTGTACCCGAGGTCGTCCGCTTTTGCCGGGTTCCTGTAGGCTCTCTCGGAAATCGCCCGCTCCGCGGCGAAACCCTTCAGGTCCTTGATGGAAATGGGGGTGTCGATCTTTCCCCTGACACAGACAAATTCACAGGGATGCGTGCAGACAAGTCCGCAGATCCAGGGGAAAGGATTGTCCTTCCGTATCACTTCTACGGCCTCGGAATACTTCCCCTGTCCGATCAAACCCACGTAGCTCGAGACGTCGATCCCGGCAGGGCAAGCCATCTGGCATGGCGCGGGCGTAAGAATGTCACAGTCGCCGGTCGGGCAATTGTGGGTCTCGATGTGGCTCGCAAAGACTTCCTTGTGAGAGTCCAAAACGTCTCCCAAAATTTTGACAAACGGCCTGGATGACTCTTCCGGTTCTTCAAGAACAATTCGAGCCACTGAGTGGAGCATGGCCTCGAGATGCTGAGGCCCTCCTCTTCCCGTGGAAATATCTTTGACCAGGCTTAAAAGATCTTCGGCATTTTGCCGCAGCCTCGGGTGCTTCAACACGCCCGAGGCAATGAGATCCGAAAGCCTGTTAAAGGTTTCAAAGACCTTGCAGGTCTGGTCCGTCATCGTGTTCCACCCTCAATTCATGCCTGTGCAGACGGTTGTTGCGCCTTTTTTCTCTTCGGCTTCATGGGCTTGGCTTTGGGGCCGGCCACAGGCTGCCTCAAAGTCACTTCAGTACCCATTGCCGCCATGGCCTTGGCATGACGCTCTCTGCGGGCATCGACCATCTGGGAAGGTTTGCCGAAGTGCAAACACTTGGTCACGCATTTAGCCACACAAGCCGGCTCCAACCCCTGGTCGATTCGATCCATGCAGTAGTCGCATTTTACCGCTTTCCCCGTTTCGGGGTCCCATTGCGGGGCGCCCCACGGGCAAGCCCTCATGCAGGCCTTACAGCCTACGCAGAGATCATGGTCCACAAAGACAATCCCGTCCTTGGCCCTTTTCTGCATGGCCCCCGTAGGGCAGGCCGCAACGCACCACGGCCTGTCGCAGTGGTAGCAAGGCATGAAAACGAAATCAATTTTGGGGACACTTCCCACCCACTTGGGACCGATCGTCTCCATTCGGCAGAGCCGCGGTCCAGGCGGGAGCTTCTTGTTCTCTTTGCAGTGGACTTCGCAGGACAAACAACCGATGCATTTTGCGCTGTCATGGAAGAGGTAATACTCACTCATTGCTTTCTCCTCGTTTCTTTCTTTATCTGGCCGGTCTCACCCTTACAAAGGTCTCATGGAGACCGGGGCTTCCGCCGATCATGTCGGATACATTCTCCTGAAGGGCCGTGTCGCTGGCGCCTTTCCCATTGCAGCGGGTGGTTGCCGGAACCTGTCGGCCGAAACCGTGAAGCATGAAGACCGCCTCCGGGTGAATAAAATCCGTCACAAAGGCTTTGATCTTCCCGAAGCCGTGATCCGACGTGACCTCCACATACTGACCGTTGGCGATGCCCAGCTTCTGGGCTTCTTCCGTATTTAGCCAGAGGGTGTTTTCCGGAACAAGCTCGCTGAGATAAGGATTGTTCTGAGTGGAAACATGGGTATGAACCGCACTCCGTCCGACGGTCAGCCTGAACTCACCTTCCGCTGGAGGATTGAGCGGCTCGTATTTCTGAAAAGAGGGGAATCCGTTTTTCTCCATAAGGCTGGAGACGAGCTCGATTTTGCCCGACGGAGTCTTGAACTTGAGACCATCCTTCCGGTTCCATAGGATCGGGTTTTTCGCCAGGGCAACAAACCCCTTGGCATCGAAATCCTCTACCTTGACACCCAGGTCCTTCAACTGGAGACTCCAGATGTCTTCGATGGTCTCGTAGGGGAAAAACTGTCCCACATCGAGCCTTTTCGCGAGATCCTTGGCGATCTCCCAGAAGGGTTTGGTGTCGTATCTCGGCGGCACGCACTGCCGTCTCATGTAGAGGGTGGGCTTGGGGCCGTTTGCCATCTGAATGGAATCCGACCGCTCCAGGTACATGGATTCAGGCAGAACCACGTCCGAGTACCATGCCGTCTCGCTGAAGTTGATGTCGATCGTGAGAATGAAGTCCAGCTTCCCGAAGGCCTTCTTGTTCTGGTTGTAGTTCGGGATGGAAAGCATGGGATCGAGGCGATGCGTGATCAGCGCCTTGATGGGATAGGGGTCCTCGTTCAGGATCGCCAGGGGAAGCATCGAGCCTACGCCGTGAGCCGGATCCGCAATCGGGAGCTTGGCCCCGCCAACGCCATCGAAGCGCTCACCCTTGGGTTTGGGAAGATCCTTCTGGTCCACCAGTTTTCCAAATGTTCCGTAGCCCGCATCCTTGGGCCCCTTCTTGATGATGAGCCCGCCTTTGCTTTCGATGCTCCCCATCAGCGCATTCAGGATGATGAGAGAGCGGCGGAAATAGATCTCGTTCGTGTGGTGCGCTCCGCGGTAGCCGTAATGAAATATCACCTGAGGCTTGTCCCTGCTCGCTTCCCGCGCAAGGTTGGTGATTTCGGCTGCGGGAATCCCGGTCTCCTCTTCAGCCCACTCCGGCGTGTACGGCTCGACAAAGGACCTCAATTCGGTCAGGCCGCTCACCCAACGGTGGACGTATTCTTCGTCGTAGAGATTCTCCTTCAGGATGACGTGGATCAGCGCGTAGTTGAGCGCAAGGTCCGTGCCCGGCCTGATCATCCAGAAGCGGTCTGCGTGTGAAGCCGTTACTGTCGAGCGGATGTCGATGTAGGTGACCCTGGTCCCTTTCTCCTTGGCATCCATGAGGGCCTGGATCGGTTTCAGCTCCAGGGACTCGAAAAGATTTCTGCCGTAGAGAATCACGTGTTTGGTGTTGGCCCAGTCCACGGTCACATCAGCGTCCGTGTAGCCCGTGAGCGTGCGAAAGGCCGTGTTGACGGACCCCTTGCACATGGAATCATGTGTGTAATGGTTCGGGGAACCGATGGCCCTCATGAAGGTCTTGCTGATGTGGGTGTTGAGGTTCTGCCTCTCGCCGAATGCTACGGTCTGGGGCCCGTACTTTGTCACGGCCGCCTTCAGCTTTTCCGCAGCGTAATCCAGGGCCTCATCCCAGCTCACCCTCTTCCACTTTCCTTCGCCCCGTTCTCCCTGCCGGATCATGGGGTAGCGAAGCCTCTCCGTGTCGTTCAGCAGCGCGGTGCCCGCGCTGCCCTTTGCACAGAGCGCTCCCTTCAACTGATGCGGATTGCCTTCGATCCATCTTACGGCGCCGTCTTCGACCGTCACCTTGATGGGGCACCTTACGGTGCACATAAAACACATGCTGTACACGTCCTTTTTCATTTAGGGACCCTCCAGAAAAATAAGAGAACACAAATATTGGGAATCCACCCCATAAAGGGCGGGAACCTGTGAGCAGAGATTTCCTGAACACCCTGCTACTGCCGGCCTGTATCCGTTTTCTCGTAGGAGAGAAGCGTCTGGTGCACGGTCCTGAAATAGGGGAGCCATCGCTTCAGGCGGCTGAATAGGATTCTCGCCGGTATGTAATTCAAGAGAAAGAAGAAGAAATAATTGATCTCCCAACCGAAAAGCGGCAGAGGCAGACCAATCTCACCAAAGCGCCCTTGCATCCATCCCAGCGCAATAAAAATCGGCCAGAGGGATGCAGCGGAAAGGCCGAACTTGTTGAAGAACAGGTGGCCGAAAGCGTCATTTCCTTCTTTGTTGATAGCAGTATAACTTGCCTTGTCGCCCAAGCGAAGAGCTTCTTCGGACAAGCGTTTCATTTTTTCGAAATTGACGTTCAGTTTGTCCAGGTGGCGCTTGTTTACCTTGAAGACAATGGAAATGGTGAACTCACCCACCAGGACTGCCAAAAAGGCGAGAAGAAATGTTCCCAGGTAATAGTCGGCAAGCGGGTAGCCCGTCACCCTGTAAAGGTGAATCAAGAAGGAATCACATGTCTCATAAAAACCCATTGCGTCTGCCTTGTAATCTTGCTTTAGGCCCTCCCCGGTAGGGGAGGGCCGGAGAGAAAAACATCATGGCACCCAGGATTGTCCAAAGAATCCTGCGCTGAAATAACGGAGTCCCACATACGCGGCCAGAATGATGAAGATGATCTTCAGCCACTTATCCGGGATATACTTTTGAGTCCGCGGTCCGATCATGGAACCGATAAAAATTCCGACAAGCTCTATTCCGATCAGCCCCCAATCCATTCCTGCCTTGGCCACGGTGATGTAGCCGGTAATGCTTGTAAGCATGCTGATAAACACGGCCATGGCCGAGGTTCCTGCCACCACATACATGGGCGCCCCAACGAGACTCGTCAGGTAGGGAACGTAAAGAAATCCGCCGCCTACGCCGAGGAACGAAGAGATGGCGGCAATGACCAAACCACCCACGAAGGCCCAGATCGGGCTGAAATCGAAGTCCGCCCCAAAGAAGGTGAATGTGCTTTTTGTCAGAGTGAACTTCTTGAGAGTAATACCCTGGGTGGCCAGATCCTTTTTCTCTTTGACGCTCTTTTCAAAGGCCTGGGCCGCTGCCTTGGAAGACTTCTTCTTGGCTTGTCCTTTCGGAGTGAGTTCATAAACCATGAACGCCCCGACGAGAAACACAAACAGGCCGAACCATCCCTGGTACGCCCTGAGGCTGATCTTTCCCCCGGTCAGCATGGGAATGAAAACGGCGCCGGCAACGGAGCCGAGCGCCAGGGCGATACCTAGAGGCCACGCCAGACGTTTTGCCTTCAGGAAGTTGATCATGCTGATCAGGGCCGACAACCCTACCAGGAACTGATTGGATGTCCGGATGCTGTCGGTCAGGGTCTTATTCAGAGCAGGAGACGTTGTCCTGAAGCTCTTGGCATAATCGCCCAGACCATAAACGGTCATATGACCGACTCCCGCCATGATTCCGCCGAACGCCCCAACGGTCGAAAAGATCCAGCCGACCCACACTGCCCAGATGATCGCGAGCAGATAATTGATGTCGGGCGCCCCGGGAATTCCGAACGCTCCCTTTGGTGCCGTCACGTCGATCTGTCCCTTTCCCTTTCCTGCCGGGGTTTTGGTTACTGCATCTCCCAGCTTGCCCGAAAGTCCCAGCCTGTCCCCTACAGGCTTGGCCTGCTCAGGCTTGGCCGCCTCAATCTTCGGCGGTGCGGCCTTCGGCTTTTCCTGGGCAACCGCAGTGAACATTGCGGTGGTCAGCAAAGCCAGCGACAGAATGAATAGAATGACAGCCCCTTTCCCCAACCACTTTACCTTCCCCATTTTACCTACCTCCCTTAGTGTGAATTGACACAACCGAAAACCGCATTTCCAATCTTCAGTTCGTTGGACTCTGAGACAGCCACAGGATGCAGAACCTGAACCATAGATGCGCGCACAACCGGGAATTAATTGAATGAAAGAAAGTGCTTCGGATAGGTTGCACTTCCCTTAACACATGCAAAATGGATTTGCAAATTCAATCGTGCATTGCATTTACTGCGATTCTGCAATGCGCACCGGCACCCCGAAGGCGCAGTACCGGTGCGGATGTCTCACGAGATGGCCTTTCCATATGAGGGTTAAGCCGTCCTATTTTACCTTCAAGGCAAAGACTTAAGCAATTCGCATGCCTGCCTTCAGTTTCAGGCTGTATTCGCTAAAACAAGGGCATTCTGATGATTTCCAGCCGGCGCCGAGTTTCGCTTGTCGAAGAGGTGCCAGAAAAGTCTTGCACTTACACAGCTCATGGTTTATGTTTCATGCCGTATTTTTTGAATAAATCAGAAATCGCCGCACCAGACGAAGGTGCAATAATGAAATTGCATCGGAATCACAACCTGGAGGTTGCTCCTACAAAGAGATGAAGAAATTCCCATTGATGGGTAGATAGAATGTCCAATGTCCAATTTCCAATGTCCAAAGTCCAAGGCGAGGAAGGGGAAAAACTGCCGTCCGCATCCTTCGTCGCGGCTCTCCTGTGGGTCTTCCTCATGCTCCTGCTTCCGGCGCAAGGGTTCGCCTTGCAGGTGCACGCCGAACCGGAAGGGCTTTACAGTCACCAGATGGGGCACGTTTTCTTCTTTTTCAGCATGGCGGTATTCGCATTCTGGCTGCAGAAGACGCGGCTTGCTGAAAAAAAGGGCTGGCGTTACATACAGTTCAGCTGCGTAGCCTTCATGCTCTGGAACCTGGATGCGCTCTGGGGGCATATGATCGAGTCCAGGCTCAGCGCAGATGCCTTTGCTCCCATCTCCTCCGGCCGGGCACTGGTCCTCGAGAAGGCCGTTGCTCCCTACCTATTCTATTTTCTCAAGATGGACCACCTGTTCGCGGTGCCTGCCATGATCTTTCTTTTGCTGGGCCTGAAGAGCCTGACAAAGGAATCTGATGAGAGACCATTATGAGAACCGGCATCCTTCCCATGCTGCCGGTGGATCTGATGGATATCTTCGGATCCCTGTCCATGATCGTGCTCTCCATCCTGTGTTTCCAATGCGCTTTGGCGCTCAATAGGAAGGAGTCTCATAACATCATATGGACCTTCCTGGTCTGGTTCTGCTCGGGACTGCTCCTTTTTTCCTTGTCACGCTCGATAGGACACATCCTCAAACATCTGCTCGTGTCCTCGGATCTGGCACACGTTTGGGAAGGTTTCCGGCCCGTTAGCGGGGCCATGAACACCGTTGCCTTTATCCTGGTGGGGTCCATCACGCTCTTTTTCAGCAGGGTCTATCGTACATACCGCCGGATGCTGGAGGACAAGAAATCCATTGAGCGCGCGAACCAGAAGATAGCAAAGTGGAATCTCGATCTGGAGAATATGATTCTGGAGAGGACGCGCGATCTATCAGCCTCGGAGGAGAAGTACAGGCGTGTTTTTGAAAATTCCAAGGACATGCTTTTCATCTGTGATGTCCGCGGCATTATCCGGGACATCAACCCTACCGGTGTCGATCTGCTGGGTCTTGAGACGAGAGAAGGGGCGGTCGGCAGGAATCTTTTCGAATGGCTGGATCCCGGTGAAGCAGACAGGGTTCGCCTCCATATCATCAAGGAGGGTTATGTAAAGGACGTGGAGCTGAACCTGAGAAGATCGGCTGGCGGGAACCTCACGGTGTTGTTGTCGGGAACGGCCGTGTATGGGGAGGGGGAAAAGCCTGCAGAGGTTGAAGGGACGGTGAAAGATATTACGGGCAGGAAACAGATGGAGCTGCAGCTTCTCCAGGCCGACAAGCTGGCCTCCCTCGGACAGCTTTCTGCCGGCATCGCCCATGAGATCAACAATCCCCTGGGGCTTGTGCTGGGATACACGAAACTCGTGCTGAAAGAGGCCGGCCCGGAAAAAGAGCTCAATGAGGACCTCAAGATCATTGAAAAGCATGCCCTGAATTGCAAGAAGATCGTCGAGAATCTCCTCAAGTTCTCCCGCGCAACGAGCACCACCAAGAGCCTCGTGGATCTCCATGATTTGATACACGACGTCGTAGAGGTGGTGGCGAACAAGTTCAAGGTGGAAAGGGTCGGGCTCGAGACCCGCTTAGCCCCTGATCTGCCTAAAGTCCAGGCGGACCCTGACAAGATCAGGCAGGTGTTCATGAATATCCTGATGAACGGGCGCCAGGCCATCGAAGGAGCAGGGACGATCGCAATCGCCACCTCCTTTGACAGACAAAAAGGACTCATCTCCATCCGGTTCACGGATACGGGCAGCGGAATCCCTCAGGAGATCATTCACAAGATATTCGATCCCTTTTTCACCACAAAGCCCACCGGGATGGGCACCGGCCTGGGTCTGGCCGTAAGCTACGGAATCGTGAAGGACCATGACGGCGAGATCCGCGTGGAAAGCAATCCCGGTCAGGGATCCGCGTTCATCGTGGAGCTCCCGGTAATCATGACCGACGGCCGGAAGATGGATCATGAGGTGATGCAAGATGAAAGAGGATAACAAAAGAACGCTTCTCATCGTGGACGACGAGCCGGACATGGTGTCCCTGCTCAGGAGATCGCTTTCCTCAGAGGTGGACTGGGAAATCCTAACATCCCTCTCTGCCCGGGAGGCCCTGCAGGTGCTGAGCAGCACGGCCGTCGATCTCCTGTTGGTGGATTTCAAGATGCCGGAGATGGACGGAATGGAGCTCCTGTCTCTTGTCAAACAAAACGGGAAAGGCCCTACAGTGGTGATGATGACAGCATACGGCGTAATCGAAGTCGCCGTTGATGCCATCAAGAGAGGGGCTTACGATTTCATCACCAAGCCCCTCGACGATACGCGACTCCTCCTCACCCTTCAGAAGGCGATGGAATACCATGTCCTGGTTCACGAAAACCAGAATCTCCAAAAGCTTATCCGAGAGACGGGACTGTTCCAGGACATGGTCGGCTCTTCTCCGGCCATGGAGCGTGTCTTCGAAACCATTCGAATGGTTGCCAAGACCGATGCAACGGTTCTGATCACAGGGGAATCGGGTACAGGCAAGGAACTTGTTGCAAAGGCGATTCATCGCCGCTCGGCGAGATCGGATGCAAAGTTTGTCCCTGTGAACTGCCCGGCTCTGCCCGAGAACGTTTTGGAGTCCGAGCTTTTCGGCTACGTAAAAGGCGCCTTTACGGATGCCAGGCAGGATAAGAGCGGTCTTTTTCAGGAGGCGAACGGCGGCACGCTCTTCCTGGATGAGATCGGGGATCTCCCGGTCAACCTGCAGACGAAGCTTCTCAGGGTGCTGCAGGAAAGGGAGGTCAAGCCACTCGGGAGCCCGAGGAATGTCAAGGTGGATGTGCGGGTCCTTGCCTCTACAAACAGGAATCTCAAAGAACTCATGGCACAGGGGACTTTTCGCGAAGACCTCTATTATCGCCTTAATGTCATCACCATCCATTTGCCTCCTTTGCGCGAGAGGCAGGAGGATATCCCTTTACTTGCAGGCGGATTCCTTAAGAAGTATTCCGCCGAATATGGAAAGAACGGGATCAAGCTGGCGCCCGGTGTCATGGACGAGCTCCTCCGCGATAAGTGGCACGGAAATGTTCGTGAGCTGGAAAACACGATTCGCAGGGCCATCATCCTTTGCAGGGGGCAGGCCATCACCCTTTCGGAACTCGGACCGGAAGCCCGGAAGGAGTGCCTGGAAACGGAGATCCTGAAGGACCTTTCCTACAGAGATGCAAAGAGCAGGATCCTTGAGCGGTTCAACAGGGGGTATCTTTCGGTTCTCTTGAGCGAGCACCAGGGAAACGTGACCCACGCAGCCCGAAAATGCGGGCTCGAAAGACAAGCTTTCCAGCAGATCCTGAGAAGGTACGGCATTAAATCAGAGGATTTCAGATCCCGGAACAGCGTAGAAGATTGATTTGAAGAGTGCATTAATTTTATTGCACTCACGAAGACTTCCAGTCTGAGCCCACTGTCCAAAATTCTCTTTCTGGCCTCTTCTCAAAGACTTGCTCGTTTTTTTGAATAAAGGCATGCCTCTTGCTTTATAGGGTTGAGCCGGGCTCGTGGTGAGGTATCGAACCGCAGGTCCGGCTTGTCCCAGGCCCTTGTCATTTCGACTCTTCGGCAAGCCCCTTGACTCAGAGAGAGATCTGACTTGCAGAGCAAGTCATCCTGAGCAAAGTGAAGGACTCTTAACCCAGGAAGAGATCCCTCACCGCGTTGGGGACAATGCTTCGCGCTGGATTTCTCTCCCGGGCTTCGCCGGGGTCGAAAATGACAACGTACAAGAATGCTTGCAGCTTGCTCAATACGCCGGATGCAAGTTCGCAGATCCTGCGACCTTGCGGGAGATGGGGGTTCTTCAGCAACCTGCTAGAGATGTATTTGATTTTCTTATGGCTCAGATCCTCGCGATTCATGAAGAGGAGGATTCGCTTGCATTGCTCCGGAGAGTCCTGCGCGGTCATGGGCACCATGTGGTTTCTTTCGCCCGTCCGAGAGATGCGGCACACTGGCTCGAAGACCACGTGCCGGACCTCGTTGTCGTCAGCGGGGGAAGACACGGTGAAAAGGCCAAAGGGGCGGTCAGAATCTTAAAGGATGCAGGCTTGAGCGGATCCATAATCCTGCTTCTCACAAACACCGACAGCCGTTCAGTCGTAGCGGACGGTCTGGAGGAGCAGGTAAAAATCATGGAGACATCGGACTATGAGGAGTTGGTGAAGGCCGTGAACTCGGCCGTTGGAAAATAAGGCGCCTTCAGGATGTAATCCTCCGAAGCTGCGGGGCAACCGGTCATCCCCTCCCGGCTGGTACAATGCGAGATGCTTTTTTCAGTTTCCCCGTTTCAACCCCCCCCCTTTATTTCCTGCCTCGCGGAGGGGATGCTGGTTGCCCGGCGGCTTCGGGAGCAGAGTTGAGCAAGAGAGAATGACCGTCGATGTTGGACGTTCGTCCTTTGAACTTTGATACGAGCATCTCCGCTAACCGAGTCCTAGAAGCTTTCTGATCTTCTTTACACCCTCTGCCGCGTTCTCTGCATAGGCGTCGGCGCCGCACTTTTCTTCAATAAACTTTTTCGTCACACCGGCCCCGCCGCAGATAATCTTCACCTTTCCCGCCAGTTCGCTGCCCTTGATCGTTTTCACGGTCTGTTCAACATGAGGATCCCCCGTGGTCAGGAGAGAAGACAGCCCGATTATGGCAGCATTGTGAGCCTTAGCCTCTTCGACGAATTTGGAGGCCGGCACATTTTCCCCGAGATCCACCACCGTGAAGCCGGAGCTTTCCATGAGGAGCTTCACCAGATTTTTCCCGATATCGTGAAGATCGCCGAATACGGTTCCGATCACCACCGTGCCCAGGCTGACTGTTGCCTCTTTCCTGATCAGCGGTTTGAGAAGGTCCATGCAGGCCTGCATGGACCTTGCTGCAATCATCATCTCGGGAACGAAGATCTCTTTTCTCTGGAACTTGTCACCCACTGCATTCATCGCAGGAATGAGGTACTGGTTGAACAACCGCTCGGGATCGACGCCTTCCTGAACAGCGTGTTGAACGAGAGCCACTGCGTCCTTTTTGTTGCCGTCGATCACCGCCTGCTTCAATGCTTCGAGATTCGCCATTCTTCGTTCCTTTCAGATGGTTCCGTATTCTGCAGCAGTCCTTCGCGCAATCTTCACGTTCTCATCGGGTGTTCCTGCTGTGAGTCCCACGGTGTCTATGGAGAAGTTGTCCAACGGTCCGCCCTCTTCGATAAGCCTGCGCACCTCCGCGGCCACTTCTTCCGGTGTGCCGTTTTTCATCAGAACGGGGCTGATCCTCGCATTCACGGCCACTTGGGGTCCCAGCACCTCGCGGCATCTTTTTACATCCGAGCCGAATCCTATCTCGATAAACTTGAGATGACGGACTTTGGCATAGCCTTTCAGGACCTCGTCCACGGATCCGCAGTGATGAATGGCAAAACCGGCCGAGTGGAAACCGTCCGCCACTTCGTTGTCATATGCCAGAAGAAATTCTTCGTAAATCTTGTTTGAAATCTGCGCTTCCGTGCAGTTGGGAATACAGGCCAGCCTTGGATCGCACATGGGGGTTACATCCATCGCACCCGTCCCGGTTGCCTTGTAGTTGAATTCGAAGAGCTGTTTCACACACTCCGTACAGATCCTGAGCAGACGGTGGCAGAGTTCCGGGTTCTCGTAATAATCCACATAAAGCTGGTCGCCCCGGATCTTCAGTGCCAGATTTTGAATACCCGTTGTGTTGATGTCTCCGGTGACCTTTCCGTATTTTCCCTTGAGATAGTCGATCTGCCTGATCCACTCGGTCATCGGCCAGGAGTTTAGAATATCCGGAACCTGCAGCTGCATGACCTTTTCTTCCGAAAGGTTCATAGGCATGGCCCATGGAAGTGCCTCTTCCCCAAAAACGATCTCGCAACCGAATATTGCCGGGAGGGTAACCATTCCTCCGGTGATCATGGGTTTCGGCTCGGGGTTAGGAGCACCGAGACCGACATCCCCGAATCTCTCATAGAGGGCTCTCTCCATGGCCATTCTCGTCTCGATCCTCGTCTCGGGATCCATGTAGTACTTCCTGTCGAAAGAGATGCCATACTGCTTGTGAAACCAATCGGGGTAGAACCCCGTCTGCAACCGTATGTGCTGTTGACCTTCCTTCATGACTCTAACTCCGGTTTGGTTTGAAGCTGTCACTGGGAGCGAGCTCCAGGGGAATGGCTCCCCTAGGCTCGGCCCGTCAAATCCCCTTCGATCCCCCTTTACAAAGGGGGAGGGAATTCATCGCCCCGTTCTTATTTCCCCCCTTTGGAAAGGGGGGAAGGGGAAATTTCACGGGCATTATTCGTTACCCGAGGCTTCCCGCTTGACACGGCATGCGACCATGGGACAGGATTTGAATCAGATTGTCAGATACTACAGGAGGCATTCATGGCATACAAATACATTCTTTACGAGGAAAACAAGGCGGATTACATCGGAATCCTGACCTTGAACCAGCCGGAGAAGCGAAATGCTCTCGGTCGCGCCGCTGAAGAAGAGATCACCGCCTGCCTGCACGATGCTGCACAACGGGAATCGCTGAAGGTCCTCATCCTTCGTGCTGCCGGGGATGTCTTCTGCGCAGGTCATGACAGGGCTGAGATCCTGAATCGGCCGGCGAGCGATATCCGGCGTCTTTTCCATACATCCTTCAACATGATGACCGCTTTGCGATCGGCGCCCTTCTGCGTTATTGCCGAGGTGCAGGGCGTCTGCATGGCCGGAGGACTCCATCTGGCATCCGGATGCGACCTGATTACGGCCGGAAAAGAGAAGTCAAAATTCGGCATGACCGGGCTCGTCTATTCATACAACTGCTCAACCCCGACAATTGCCGTCAGCAGGGCTATTCCCCAGAAGAAATGCTTCGAGATGCTGATGACAGCAAACCTTTACACGGCAGAGGAGGCGCTCGGGTTCAATCTCATCAATAAAATCTTCCCCGATGAGAAACTCCATGAGATGACCTATGCTTGGGCCAAGGAGATCGCCAAAACCAGCAAGTACGCGATCTACACTGCAAAGAAAGTGTTCTATGCCCAGGTGGAGATGACCGAGTGGCAGGCTTACCAATATGCGATAGAGATGATGGCTCTCGAAGGGGTCAGCGTAAATGCTATTGAAGGCTTCACAGCCTTCCTCGGAAAAAGAAAACCCGAATGGGATGAGAGCAGCATCTTCTGATGCGAGGTGGAATTTCTTTTCTTCGTGCCTTTGTGTCTTCGTGGCAGAGGTAACGTTCAGGCAACAATGAACCGGAATGAAAAAGTAAAAGTGGATGCCGGCGGCGACCGATGGATCCGTCGATTAGAAATCGCCCTGGATCCACCCCGCCTCGGGGAGAACACTGCGGACATGGACCGGCTCTTTCGAGGAATCAGGAAAGCGCTGGGGGTTCGGGATCTCTCGGCCGGGCTTTCTCTCATCCGGAGGATACCCCGTATTCTCAGAGAGACGAAATACCGGGTGGAAGTGCTGCTTTGTGAGGAGGAGACGGGATCATGGCGCCTCATGGATGTAGGTCCCTCAGGGCGCAAAAAAACCCTTTATGGACTGGCAGTGGATCTGGGGACCTCGACCGTGGTGGTCAGGCTGGTTGATCTGGAATCAGGGGAAGCGAGGGATGAGGTCTCATTCCTCAACCCCCAGACGGAAATCGGTCTGGACATTCTCACCCGCATCCACTACGCCGGCCGGGTAGGAGGGTTGAACAGGCTTCAGGATCTCGTCGTCACAACCTTGAACAAGGAGATCAGCCTCCTGGCTCGAAAACATACCTTTGCCAGGGAAGAGATCGCATGCATTGTAGTGGCCGGAAACACCACCATGAGCCACCTTCTTCTGGGTCTGGATCCATACTGGATCTGTCGAGAGCCTTATATCCCCGCAGTGAATTCCCCGCCCATGCTGAGGGCTGCGGATGTGGGGATCAGGCTTCATCCAGAGGCGCGGATTCTCGTCTTTCCGAACGTGGGGAGTTATTTTGGAGGCGATCTCATTGCGGGGATCCTCGCATCCGGAATGACCGAGAACGAAGAACTGTCAATCCTGGTGGACGTGGGAACCAACGCGGAGATCGCAATCGGAACCAAGGATTGGATAGTGGCCTGTGCGGGGGCTGCAGGCCCTGCCCTGGAGGGAGGAGTGGCCGACATGGGCATGATGGCCGGGCCCGGGGCGATCGACAGTGTGAGAATCCATGCTTCGGGCGAGATCGCGGTCAGAACCATACAGAACAAGCCCCCGGTCGGCATCTGCGGCTCAGGCCTGATCGACCTTATAGCCCAGCTTTACCTCACCGGGATGATCGACGTGAGAGGCAGATTCGTGCCTGAGAAATGCGGGGCGAGGCTCAGGGAAACGGACGACGGGATGCAGAGTCTCCTGATCGTTCCTTCGAATGCATCGGGCTCCGGGCAAGATCTCGTTCTCTCGCAGACCGACATTGACGGGCTGCTTCGATCGAAGGCGGCCATGTACACGATTTTGACTACCGTGACCCGATTGATCAACGTCTCCATGGAGGATTTCAGGAGTTTTTATATCTCGGGGACCTTTGGATCCTATATCGATCCTCGATCAGCCATAGCGATCGGTATGGTGCCGGATCTTCCGCTGGAAAGGTACAAACCGCTCGGGAATACTTCATTGGCAGGCGCCATGGAAGTGCTGCTGTCACGGAACGCGCGCGAGGAAATCCAGACGATCAGGAGCACGATCACCTATATCGAACTGAACGTGAACCAGGAGTTCATGAATCTTTTCAGCGCAGCGAGATTCATCCCCCACACGGACCGGTCTCTCTTTCCTTCCGTCAAGGGCTAGCATTTATCATTTGGCATTTATCATTTAGCATCGGCTGGCAGACGGCAAGAAATGGTCTATAAGCGCTGGATTAAATGACGAATGATCAAAGACAAATGATCAATGACAAACGGTTACTTCTCCTCTTTCTCCTCCGGCGGCCCTTCCACTTCGGTCTCCTCCATGTCCACCATGGGCAGACTTCCGATGTGGTATTCGATGAGCATATTCTCATCTTCTTCCCCGGGTCCTCCACCTTCCCAGTCCATTTCTTTCCGGGAACCAAACGTGGATGAACCCCGAACAGCCATGGATCTCTTCTGGTCCAGTTTCTCGAACTCCCGCTGGCAGGGTACGCACAATCCCGCCTCAGGCATGATCAGGAGCCGCTCGGGAGGTATCTGGTTCCCGCATTCCTCGCACAAGCCGTACTCCTCGTCCTTGTTGACTCTCTGGATCAACTGCTCCACCTTCCGCAATTCCCTGGCCTTACGCTCGATGAGGCTGTACTGGCTATATGCGGAGATCTCGCGCTGGGCGTCGTCCACCTCGTCGATGAAGTCGCCCGCAGTATGTTGAGCGCCGTATTCCATCCGGCTGTTCTTCAGCCGGTCCAGGGTCTCTTTGATCTCCTGTCTTCTTTTCTGCAGGCTTTCCAGGAAGACAGTCCGGAGCGATGCCTTGGATTTCGGCTGAGATTTCGCCTTGGGTGCAGGCTTGGCAGGCTGCTTTTGTGCCTGGACCTTCTTGGCAGGCTTTGTGCGTGTTGGTTTTGTCATTGGCTTCTTTTTAACGGTACTGACCTTTTTAATGGTACTGACCTTTTTGGTGTTCCCTCGCATTGTCCGACTCCTCTGCCGGCATAGGGGTGCAGGTGCAACATGATCCGTCGAATGTCAGGTGAGATTCCGGTACCGGTTAAAACGTCTGGCTAGAAATATTCATTTTTAAGTTTTTGTCAACAAATAACCACAAGGAAAGTTTCATTTTATTTTGCCGGATTTCTTGATAAATCCCAGTGCATTCTTTATACTTCCTTCCGCTCTGGGGGGAGGACCGTATGGCCGGGAAAAGGAAAGGGATATTCATCACCTTCGAGGGTATCGAAGGGTGCGGGAAAACCACACAGGTCAAGCTGCTTTCCGGACGGCTGAGGAACCATGGAATCCCCGTATTGGCAACCAGGGAGCCCGGAGGAACTTTAATCGGAAAAACCATCCGCAGGATACTGCTCGATTCCCGAAACACGGCCATTGCACCGAAAACGGAATGGCTGCTTTATGCCGCGGATCGGGCGCAACATGTCCAGGAAATCATTTTACCCGCCCTGCGGGAGGGAAAGTGGGTCTTGTGCGACAGGTTCATGGATGCCACGGAAGCCTACCAGGGACGGGCAAGAGGGCAGGATACACAGCTCATTCGAGTGATCAACGATCTCGTCGTACAAGGGGTGAAGCCGGACCTCACGATTCTCCTTGATCTCCCGGTGGAGATCGGTCTCGGGAGGGCGCTTCGAAGAAACAGCGTCTCGAATGCCGGAACCCAAGACCGTTTTGAAAGGGAGCATCTCTCCTTCCACCGCAAGGTGAGAAAGGCATACCTCGATCTCGCACAAAGGGAGAAGGACAGGTTCGTGGTCGTTAATGCAGATACAAGCGAACAAGAGGTGGAGGAGGCGATCTTTCATTACGTAGAACCGCTGGTACAAAAGTGTTCAGGGGTTCAGCGTTCAGGGTTCAGGAAAGAAAAGCAGTAAGATTGCCGTGCTTTCTTGCTGAACACTGAACACTGAAAACTCGATGGAGCGATAATAAATCATTACAATGGCAAACTCCAAGAATGACAAATGATAAATAATTCCGTCTCATTCTCCCGGATCCTTGGGCAGGAAAAGGCCGTTCGGTTTCTGAAAGGCGTCCTCTCCAGGCAGAGGATCCCCCATGGTTACCTGTTTCTCGGCATGCCCGGGGTAGGGAAAACCAGCACCGCTATAGCTATGGCGCAGGCCCTCAACTGTGTGGAGCCGCGCGAGGGCGAGGCATGCGGCCGGTGCAAGCCCTGCCGGGGAATAGAGGACAGGAGTTTCCACGATCTGGTTTTCCTGGAACCGGAAAACCAGGTGATCAAGATTGAGAAGATCAGGGAGCTCGAGCGCATTCTCGCCTTCAAGCCCCAGTTCGGGAAATACCGGGTCACCGTTGTTCGTGAAGCCGATAAGATGACCCTTGAGGCGGCGAATGCCTTTCTGAAGACCCTGGAGGAGCCTCCTCCCGGGAATGTTCTTGTCCTTCAGGCATCGGATTTGTCCCAACTCATGCCTACCATCGTCTCCAGGTGCCAGAAGGTACGCTTTCAGCCTATTCCTGTCCCCCTGATTGCGTCATGGCTGGCGGAGAAAAAGGGTGTCGATCCGCAGAAGGGGTTACTGCTTGCGAAGCTCTCGGAAGGGAGTATCGCAAGGGCCGTTCAGATGCTCGAGGAAGAGTATGAAAGCAAAAGGGGCGAGTGCTTCTCCCGGCTGATGGAACTTTCGAAATTATCGGAAGGGGAGGTGTTGGATCTGGCCCTGGAGCTGAAAGGAAAGGGAAGGGCGGAACAGGCGCCGATCGAGCTGCTCTTCAGCCTGTGGAAGACCTGGCTGAGGGACCTGCTTCTGCTGAAGACGGGCGGGCCGGAACGGCTGCTCATTCATGGGGATCGTCTGGCTCAGTTGAAAAGCGGCTGGAATGCCTATACAATAGATTCGCTCATGGAAGCACTCAGATTGTTGGACCAGGCTGAAAAGGACATGACCGGATTTAGAAATATGGACCTCATGCTGGAAAATCTTCTTCTTGCCCTGAAGAGGCTCGGAACGGCCGATCGTGCCCAGGCGGTCGGCGCATGAGCAAGCTTGTGGACATCCAGTTTCCCAAATACGGAAAGGTGGGCGTCTTCGATGCGGGGGATCTCACCATTTCAAAGGGAGACAAGGTGCTCGTGGAAACGGAGCTTGGACCGTCTTTGGGAACTGTCTGTTCAGAGCCAAGGGAGAGGGGCGAGGAGTGGTCCGAGAAACCCCTTCCAAAGGTGCAGCGTCCGGCAGACGAGAATGATTTGCGCAATTACGAACAGAATCGAAGAATGGAAAAGGAAATCTATGAGTTCTGCTATGGGAAGATCCAGGAAAGAGGGCTTCCCATGAATCTCGTCTCCGTGGACAGGCTCTTTGAAGGCGGCAAGGTGATGGTCTATTTCACGGCCGAAGGCAGGATCGATTTCCGGGAGCTGGTGAAGGATCTTGTCCAGAGATTCCGGACGAGAATCGAGATGAGGCAAATCGGTGTCCGGCACCAGGCTAAAATGGTCGGCGGACTTGGGGGCTGCGGCCGCCAGCTCTGCTGCACGACCTTTTTGAGCAACTTCGATCCGGTTTCCATCAAAATGGCAAAGGAACAGAACCTGTCCCTCAATCCCTCCAAAATCTCGGGTATGTGCGGGAGGCTCATGTGCTGCCTCAGCTATGAATACCAGTACTACGAAAGCGCAAGGAAGGGCATACCCAAGGTGGGCAAGAGGGTGAAGACCACCCAGGGAGATGGCAAGGTGGTCCGGCAGAACGTGTTGAAACGGGTGCTGACGGTCCTGCTGGATTCCGGTGAGGAGCAGGAGGTTTCCTATGATGATGTCATCAGGAACCCTTCCGCCGGGCAGCCTGCTCCCGGCAAGGCGAACGATCAACCGAAGAAATGCAATGGGGAGTGCGTGAATTCCTGCAAAGAGAAAGAGAAGGAGTAGCCAGTAGACCATTGAGCGGAACATTCTATGTGACCACGCCGATCTATTATGTGAATGCCGAACCCCATCTGGGGCATGCCTACACAACCATTGCTGCGGATGTCATGGCCAGATATCACCGGCTTTGTTCCCGGCGCACCTATTTTCTGACCGGAACGGACGAGCACGGGGATAAGATGGTGAAGTGTGCCGAGGCCGCGGGAAGACCCGTGCAGGAGCTCGTTGATCAGAACAGCTCGCTTTTCAGGGAGCTGTGGCCCAGGCTGAATATCTCCAACGACGATTTCATCCGGACCACCGAGACGCGCCACCGCAGCGTGGTCAAGCTTGTCCTCAGCATGGTCAAGAACTCAGGCGATATCTATTTCAGCGAGTACGAAGGTCTTTACTGCTACGGGTGCGAGCGTTTCTACACGGAACGGGAGCTGGTCGAAGGTCTTTGCCCGGATCACCGGAAAAAACCCGAGGTCATCCGGGAGTCCAATTACTTCTTCCGCATGAGCAAGTATCAGGATTGGCTCATCGATCATATTCACAAGCACCCGGATTTCATCCGGCCGGAGAGATATAGAAACGAGGTCCTCTCGTTTCTGAAGGAACCCCTCGAGGATCTCTGCATCTCCCGCCCCAAAACCAGGCTGACCTGGGGGATCACGCTTCCCTTCGATGAAAACTATGTCACCTATGTGTGGTTCGATGCGTTGATCAACTACATCTCGGCTCTCGGTTTCCCTGACGGTCCGCTCTACAGGGAACTGTGGCCTGCGGTCCAGCATGTCATTGCCAAGGACATCCTCAAGCCTCATGGAATCTACTGGCCCTGCATGCTGAAATCCGCGGGCATCGAGCCCTATCAGCATCTGAATGTGCACGGGTACTGGGGCGGCAGCGAAGGAAAGATGTCCAAGAGCCTGGGCAATGTGGTGAAGCCTCTGGATCTCGTCGAAATCTACGGCCTGGACGCATTCAGGTATTTTCTCATGCGCGAGATGGTATTCGGTCTCGATTCGGAATTCAGCGAGGAAGCGCTGGTTTCCAGGATCAACTCGGATCTGGCCAATGACCTGGGGAACCTGCTGGCAAGAAGCCTTGCCATGGTGCAGAAGTACTTCCAGGGGGAGCTTCCGAACCCCGGGATTGAAAAGGAGCCTGATATCGAGCTCAGGAAGGAGGTCATGGCTCTTCTGGACAAGTACACAGGGTTCATGGAGGAACTGGGCTTTCACAAGAGCCTCATGGCAATCTGGGAAGTGATGGGGATGATGAACCGGTATATCGTCACCCAGGAGCCGTGGGTCCTCGCAAAGACGGACAAGGATCGTCTCTCCACCGTACTGAATTATGTGATGGAGTCCCTCAAGGTGATCTCCGTGCTTCTTTGGCCCTTCATGCCCGAGACTTCCCGGAAGATCCAGACGTATCTCGGTCTCGGAAAGACCGGAGAAGAGCTCAAGCTGGAAGACGTCCGGCAATGGGGAGCGGAGCGGCCGGTCAGAACGGCTGGACAGGCCCCGCACCTTTTTCCCCGCATCGAAAAGGAACCGCCGGAGAAACCGGCCGAGAAGAAGGGTCCGAAGCCGGCGGCCTCCGCGCCAAGCGGCAAGCCGGCCGTCTCCATCGAGGATTTCAGGAAGCTGGACATCCGCATCGGAACGATCACAGGGGCGGAACCCATCAAAGGGGCAAAGAAACTCCTGAAGCTCTCCGTGGACATCGGAGAAGAGCGAACGGTCGTTGCCGGAGTCGCTCAGTCGTATCCGCCGGAGAGTCTGATCGGAAAACAGGTGGTGATCCTTGCCAACCTCCAACCCGCCACGTTGATGGGAGTGGAGTCGCAGGGCATGATCCTCGCAGCGGAAGACAAGAACGGCTCCCGCCTCCTGATACCCGATTCACCGGTAAAACCGGGAAACAAGGTGAAGTGAAAGGCCCCCCGCGATCGCACAGGCTGAATCTCCCTTTATTTCATATAGTTGATATGTTTTTCCCGATAGAAGCGGTACGCCTTTTCGCTAAATGCATCCAAATATCTTTGAAAAGCCCGCTTCAAAGCAACCTTGAGACTCCCCGCGAGTATTGCATTTTTCATATGGCGCCTCCTTAACTCTCATGTTAAGGAAACTTATCGGCCCCAACAGCGAGAAAGATAAGTACATTCTACTCAACAAAACGTCATGTGATAAATTCTTAGCTGAAACGAGCACTTACGTATCTAAACGCAATGTGCATCATTCATGAAGCAGGCACGTTTCAGCGCCGTTACCAAGCCTCAGGCATGCTGCCAGGGGAATCCCACTTTTTTCCAGGCTTCGACGCCGCCTCCCAGTACCATGACGTTTTGGTATCCCAGGTCGGTGAGTTTTTCTGCCTGACCGGCAGAAGTGGCTTCCTGGGGTCATGCGCAGTAGAAGATGATCTCCTGGTTTTTGGAAAGAGTAGGAAGCTTCTGTTTGAAATCCCCCATTTTGATCGCGCCTTCCAGGTTATTGGACTTACACCGGGCTTCATCCTCGTACGCGCAGACAAAGAGCGCACTGCCGGATTTAACCCTTTGAAAAGCGTCTTTAGGTGCAATGCGTTTGGGTCCCATCTTCTTCCTCCTTTGGCAGATACTCTTACCCGCTTCTAAACCACCTGGATATGAATAGGCAATAAGGTATTTCCCGTATAACTCCGTAATGGAGAACCTTAGTAAAGACGCAGCAACCTGAAACCGGTCAGGAGAGTTCTGCCTTGCTCGAAAGAGAGAGTGAGCAATATAATGCCGGGCAGGTGCTTGGCGTGACCAGGAATATCTTTTGAAGAAGAAAGAGGGACATTGATGAGCGAACCGCACGTTCTGTATGAGATCAAAGACAATGTGGCTGTAATTACCCTGAACAGGCCTGAGGTGAGGAATGTTTTCTCAAAGGAAATGATCGGGCTCTGGAACGGATTTCTCGAGAAGGCCCGGGACGACAAGGAGGTGCGTGTCATTGTCCTGACTGGAAATGGGGACACCTTTTGCTCGGGAGGGGACATCCGGGAAATGGCCGAGGGAAAGCTCCGCTCCTGGGAGATAAAAAACTTTCTCTGGGAAGGCGTCCACCGCATTGCCTTGAATCTGGAGAATCTGGACAAACCGGTCATCGCCGCCATCAACGGGGCCGCCATGGGCGCCGGCATGGATATGGCCCTCATGTGCGACATAAGGATGTGTTCCGACCGGGCCGTGATGGCCGAATCCTACATTCACCTGGGCCTTGTTCCTGGAGATGGGGGAGCCTATTTTCTGCCGCGGCTGGTGGGACCGTCAAAGGCAATCGAGCTTCTTTTGACGGGCGATCCCATTCATCCCGAAGAGGCCCTGAGGCTGGGGATCGTTAATCATGTGGTCGAACATGGGCGACTCATGGAAGAGACACTCCGGTTAGCCGAAAAGATCGCCCGGAAACCGCCCCTGGCCGTTCGTATGATGAAGCGCGCTGTCAGACGGGCAAGGACCGGCGACTTGCGCTTACACCTGGATTACATTTCCTCACAACTGGCCCTTCTGACGGAAACCGAGGATCACCTGGAGGCGGCAAAGGCCTTTCTTGAAAAGAGAGAACCTGTTTTTTCCGGAAAATGAATTAAGAGAAAAGAAGTTTGTCTGGTTTGTTTGGTTTGTTTGGTTGGGAAACGAAGAAACTCAAGGAACCAGAGGAACCGCTTCTATCCACAGATTACACAGATTACACAGAGAAACCGTTTCTCTGGTTTGCTTGGTTGCGAACCAGATGAATCAAGAGTGCTTTTCTTGATTGTTTTATATCTGTGAAAATCTGCGTAATCTGTGGATGGAACTTTTTTGGATTTGCTTTTGAACCAGATAAACTAAACAAACCAAACAAACCAAACAAACCAAATAAACCAAATAAACCGCTTCAAACCCTTATGGGCTTCTTCTCCTTACCTATTCTTCTCCGTTCCTCATCCCTGATTTCGCGCCTGAGGAGTTTCCCCACTTTCGATTTCGGAAGCATGTCCCTGAACTCGATGTACTGCGGGATCTTGTACTCGGCCAGCCTCTCCTTGCAAAACCGGGTGAGCTCCGATCCGCTGACCCCGCGGACGTCCTCCTTCAGCACCACGATGGCTTTGATGCGCTCTCCTACCTTGGGGTCCGGAACACCGATCACGCATGCCCCGACCACCGCAGGGTGGTCCTGGAGGACCGCTTCTATCTCAGAGCAGGAGACCCGGTATCCTTTGCACTTGATGACGTCGGCGCTGCGGTCCAGGTAGAAAAGCTCGCCGTTCTCCATCCGAACGAAGTCGTTCATCCGGTACCAGATCTTGCCGTCAATCTCCACGTAGGAGGCGGCTGTTTCTTCCGGCCGGTTCCAGTAGCCCTTGGATATGAAATCGGAGGTCACCAGGAGCTCCCCGGCGGCGCCAGGAGGAACCTCTTTCAGGGTTTCCGGGTCGACGATGCGGGTCTCACGAGAGGGCAAAGGGGCGCCAACGCTCCCCGGCATGGGTGGTCGATCCAGTGGGCTCATGGCCGCAAATCCCACCTCGGTCGCGCCGTAAGCCTGGTAAATGGGGACATGGAAGCGGCTCTTCCAGCGATTGAAGACCTCGAGAGGCAGCACATCCCCGCCGCTCCAGCAGTACTTCAGGGAGCCGAGATCGTAGGAGGCGAGCCGGTCGTTCTCGAGGATCATGCGGTAGAGGGTGGGAGCGCCGAGAAACAGAGTCCCTTTGTGACGTTCGATCGCATGCAGGACAGAGTCGACCTGCGGAATGGGCATGAGAACCGCCGTGTTGCCCTTGGTGAGGACCATCCCCAGGATGATTCCCTGCGCGAGCTGGTGGAAGAGGGGATTGACCATCAGAAACACCTCATTCCCCTCTCCGATGTGTCCCTCACCGAGCGCACGGATCTCGTTCACAAAGGAGACCATGCCCGCATGGGTGGCGATACAGCCCTTGGGAAACCCGGTGGTGCCGCCTGTGTAGAGGATATAGCTGAGGTGTTTGTAAGGGTCGATCTCCAGTCGTGGAGGAGAGGGCGGGTACTTCCGGAGAAGCCTCCTGAAAGGGTAAATGTTCGGTCCTTTCTCGAAAAGCCCGCTGGGGACCTTGTCGAAGAGAAATCCGAAGAGCCGCTTATAGGCAGGGAGCATGTCGACGTAGGTCGTGATCACCGCCCTTTTCAGGCAGGTGTCGGAAAAGACCTCCCTGATGTAACGGAAATTGGTGTCGAGGCAGAGGACCGTTTCGGCGCCGCTGTCGTTGATGAGGTAGCGGATCTCATGCGGTGTGTAGATCGGGGAGACAGGCACGGGAACGGCCCCCGCCTGTTGAGCGCCGAAATACCCGATGAGAAACTGGGGACAGTTGGGGAGATAGAGCATGACCTTGTCCCCGCTCTTCACCCCAAGATCATGAAGGGCCGTGGCAAAGATGTCGACCAGGGTCCGGATCTTCTTGTAGGAGAACTTCTCCCCCAGATAGATGAGAGCCGTCTTTTCGGGATGCTTTTCGCATGCCCTGTGAAAGCCGGCAATGACGAGCTCTCCGGCACTATGCATTCCTGATGTTCCTCGTCTTTCGTTTATCGCTCATGAAAAGAAAGAGATTTTCACCGCAGAGGCGCAGAGATCGCAGAGTGAACTCTCTTTTTTGTCTGCCGGGAGACGACGGCAGACAAAAAGGAATTCCTCGCGATTTTGCGGCCTGGACACTTGTTAAATTAGACCCTTTCTGCGCCATCATCTGTCCCAGTGCTTAGTGGCGAAGAATAGACAGAAAAAGTTGTTTCTCCAACATACGCGATTGAAGGATCCCGATGGGAGTCTTGCCTTTCTTCTGCGTCGCGGGAGTAATTTTCGATGCCGGTATCTCCCGGCATTGAAAAAATTGGATACTCTCTGCGTCCTCTGCGCCTCTGCGGTGAAAAAGCTCTTTAGTACTTACAACCCGAAGTAGGCCGATTTGACGTCGGGGTTGTCCATAAGTTCCTCGGAGTTCCCTTCCAGCACTGCCCCCCCGTTTTCAAGCACATACCCGTAGTCGACGATCGGGAGGATCGGCCTTGCATACTGCTCGGAAATCAGGATGGTGACTCCGGTCTCCCGGTTGATTTCCCGGACGGCCTTGACAAGCATCTCCTCCATCAGAGGGCTCAGGCCGAGGAGCGGTTCGTCAAGGAGAAGAATCCTGGGCTGGGCCATGAGCGCCCTTCCTATCGCCAGCATCTGTTGTTCACCGCCGCTCAGGAACCCCCCTTCCTTGTTCTTGAGTCTCTTGAGTTGGGGGAAGAGAGCGTAGACGTATTCGAGGGTTTTCCTGGCCTGGCTCCTTGTGGCCAGAATGGCGCCGATCCGGAGATTTTCGAGCACCGAGCTCTCCTGGAAGATCCGCCGCCTCTCAGGACAGAGGATGATCCCCTTTCTGGCCCTTTGACTGGCCTCCCAGCCTATGATCTCCGTCCCTTCGTAAAGGATGGACCCGAAGACACTGACCCGCTCCCCGCCTTTCATCTTTTCCTTTTTCTGGATATCCAGGATGATGCCGGAGATGGTGTACATGAGGGTGGATTTCCCTGCGCTGTTGGCCCCGAAAACCCCGGTGATCACCCCTCTCGCGCACTGGAGGCCCACATTGTTCAAGGCGATGGCATTCTCGTAGAAGACCATGAGGTCTTTGATTTCGAGCGCGGTCATGAAGTTTTCTTCTCCGTACCCCAATAGGCCTTCTTCACCATCTCGTTTTCCATGACCTCGTGGGGGATGCCCTCCGCGATCTTCTCCCCGAAGTTCATCACGATCACCTTGTCGGCCAATCGGAAGAGTTCCCTCAAACGGTGTTCGATCATGATCATGGTGATACCGTCCATCCGCAATCTCTCGAGGAGCGGGATCATGGAGGTGATTTCCGACATGCTGAGCCCGGAGAAGACCTCATCGCAGATGATCACCTCCGGCTTCAAGGCGATACACCGGGCCAGTTCCAGCCGTTTGAGGTAGCCCAGAGGAAGGGAGCCTGCTGTCTTGAAGGGGACCCGGGCGTCGCGTTCGAACCCCACCTCGTCGAGGATGTCGATCGCCACGGCATCCCTGTCCCCCAGCTTGCCTCCCCGGGACTGTCTCACCCGTGGGGAGTTCAGGGGGACGATGAGGTTCTTGAACGCGGAAAGGGTGTGATAAGGGCGCATGACCTGGAAGGTCCTCGTGAGCCCGAGATTTGCGATCTTGTGGGGAGGAAGCCCGGTGATCTCTTTTCCTTTGAAAAAAACCTGGCCTGTGTCGGGCCGCACGAAACCGCTGATCAGGTTGACCAGGGTCGTTTTGCCCGACCCGTTGGGGCCGATCACGCCCAGGATCTCCCCCTCCATGAGCGAAAAATGGACGCTCCGGATGGCCTGGACCCCGCCAAAGGCCTTGGAGAGCTTTCGCACTTCGAGAATGCACTCCCCTGACATGGCTATACCTCTTCCCAGTGCTCGTACTGTTCGTACTTTCTCTGGAGATAATTCATCAATCCCTCGGGTTTGTAGAGCATGAAACCGATGAGGATCAGGCAGTAGAGGACCACCCGGAGCTGTCCGAAACCCCTGAGCGCCTCGGACATCGGCGTGAGAATGAAGGCCCCGAGCACCGGTCCGACCAGGGATCCCATTCCCCCCATGACAGTAGCGGCTATGGGCAGGATTGAAAAATCCATGGCAAAGAGGGAGAGTCCCAGCCAGCCGTAGAGGTGGCTCAGGTAAGCCCCGCTGAAGCAGCCGATCAGCGCGGCGATGAAGACCGCGCGCGTTTTGTAGGCAGTGACATTGATCCCGGAGGCGCGAACAGCCTGGTCATTGTCCTTGATCCCCCGGAGGATCACCCCGATGTCCTCGCTCACCAGCCTCCGCATGGCAAAGAGTGCGACGAGCACCACCCCGATAATCAGGTAGACCTCCACCCAGATGTTCGGGAAGGAGTCGAGCCCGGTGATTCCTTCCGTGCTCCCGAAAATGCCGAGTGCGATGATGATGAAGACCGCAAAGAGAGGGAACATGAAGCTGACGATTGCGAAATAGATCCCCCGCAGCCTGAGACACGGCAGAAGGATCAGTGTGCAGATGGCGGCCCCAAAGACGGTTGCCAGGGGGATCGTCACCAGGGCGGGCCAGCCAAAGTGGGAGTTGAGAAGGCCGGATATATACCCGCCGGTGCCTATAAAGAGCGCCCCTCCGAGACAGACGAGCCCCGCGTATTCGGCGAGAAAATCGAATCCGAGCGCAAGAAGGGCGAAAATCCCGGCCGAGCAAAGCACCCTCTGCCAATACATATCCAGCACCAGGGGAAGGGCCGCGAGGATCAGAATCAGCCCGAGTCTCGGGGCGATGAGATACCCCATCTCGCTCCAGGAAGAGAGGGCGTAGAGCCCGCCGGTCCGGACCTTGATGCTCCTGTCGAGCCTTTTTCTTCTTCTTTCCTTCACAGCCAAGCCGTTACACCCTTTCTTCGATCTCCTTCTGCTTACCGAGCAGGCCGGACGGCCTGAGCAGGAGTATCAGAATGATCGTCCCAACCAGCACGACCGATTCCCACAATGCCCCGAAGAGCGCGGTACTGATCTTCATGGCAAAGCCGATGACGAAAGATGCCAGGATCGCCCCTCCCCAACTCCCCAGCCCGCCGATGATGCAGACCGCCAGGGCATAGATGAGAACCCTGTATCCCGCTTCGGCCGCGATATTGCCAAGGGGGAGGATGGTGACCGCCGCCAATCCCGCGAGGGCGGAACCGATGGCGAGCGAGATCATGGCCGTGCGGTCGGAGTGAACGCCGAGCATCATGGCGGCCCGCTCATCCTGCGCAATGGCCCTGAGGGAGAGCCCGGTCTTTGTGTAATGGGTGAAGAGCCAGAGGAGCAGGACAACGGAAACCCCGGTCCCGACGATGATCAGGCGTTGGTAATCCACAAAAACATCGCCAATCTGGATCTTCCCTTCCACGAAGGGGGGCAGAGCGTAGAACGGACCGATGAACCCTTTGAATCCGGCGATGCCCTGCATGCGGAGTCCTTCCAGGATGATCAGGCTCACGGCAAAAGAGGCGATGATCTCGGAAGTGGCCATACCCCTTAGCCGGATCAGCACCACCCGGTAGATCAGGAGGCCGACGACCGCCGATATGGCAATGGAGATGAATATCGCGAGTGCGTAGTTCAACTTCAGATCGTTCACGAGAGACCACGTGAAAAATCCGACCAGCACATAGATGGATCCGTGGGCGAAGTTGGGGACACGGCTTACACCGTAAACCAGGGTGAAGCCCACGGCGATGAGCGCGAAAACAATGCTGTTCACGGTTCCGTAGATCAGGATTTCCATGTGCCCAGGCCCCCGGTTATTTCATGTCCCTCGTGGTGAAGACAAAACAGGAGATCTCACCACGAAGGGCACGAAGATGACGGAGTTGGAAAGATGTCAACAGGACTGATCCGCACCGGCCGTTGCCGGCGCTGCGGGGCGCGTTCGCGGATCAGTGACTGTGGTCCGGCTGCTTACTGTTTACTGCTTACTGCGTACTTTTACTTCTTGAGCCATGGCGGCATCTTGATTTTACCGGTGGCGGCAACCTCTGGGAACACTTGCACCCGTTCGCCGTCCTGCCACTGGACCCAGCATCCGAGGACGCTCTCCTTGGGATCGTATCCGTAGACCACCTGGTGGTTCTTGTCGAAACGCAGGGTCCCCCGAACCACGGGGAGATTGGTCTTCTCGATGGCGGCGATCAAAGCGTCTTTGTCAAGCGACCCTGCCCGCTCTATCGCATCTTTCAATACGAACAGTGCTTCATAGGCGCTCACACAGCCGGTGCTCCGGGGCGGGACTCCCCAGCGTTTCTTGAAGTTCTCGTAGAAGACATTGGCCAATGGGGTTGCCTTGGTGGGTACGTTCCCTGTCTCGGAGAGGGTGACCACCGTGTAGGCCCCTTTGCCGTTCGTGGCCTTCCAGAAGCCGGGGTCTTCGGCCGCGCCGATGAAGCCGATGGGGAGGGCAGGGACCTCCATGTCGGCCCACTGTTTCATGAGGATGGAGGTCTCCGGCGCATAGGCCCAGATGAAGAGGACCTGGGCCCCGGATTTCTTGCAATCCGAAAGGGCTGCCGAGTAGTCGGTGGCGCCGATGGGATGCTTATCCTGTCCCACGATCTTCCACCCGTCTTTGACGGCGAGCTCTTCTACGATCTTCGCCGCACCCCGACACATGGCGCTGTCGTCGATCGAGATGAACATCTTGTCAAAGCCGTGCTCCGCCTTGATTTTGTGGAGGAGGTCTATGGCCTCTTTGATGTACCATTTCACGCTCCCGCTTTCCCGAAAGGAGTAGCGATACTTTTCGATGTTGTCCCCTACTTTTTTATCCCACCCGGGCGTGTAGCAGCCGATGGAGACCATGTCTATCGCCTTGTACTTGGCATAGAGGTCGATGGCTGCCATGCCGCATTCCGACATGCACGGCCCCCCGGCAACGAGATCGACCTTCTTCTGGAGGATCAGTTTTTCTATGGCGAGGAGCACCTCGCTGGTCGGCACGCCCGGTTCTTCGTCACGGGTGTCGATGATTTCGAGTTGCAGGGGGTGCATCTTCCCGCCCATTTTGATCCCGCCGGCGGCGTTGATCTCCTCCGCGGCAAGGATCATGCCCCGCTCCCCGTTCTGGCCGTAGGCGCTTGCCCTCGGGACAGGGGCCCCGATAACGATGGGTTTCCCCTTCTCGGCGCAAAACGCCTGAGACGGAGTGAAACCGACTGACATGAAGATGATTGCACTGAACACCCAAACGACCGGAGACAACTTGCTTTTCACGGCATCCTCCTTTGGTATGCGGTTGTAAGAAAAGAACCTGACTACGCCCGAGCCCCATGAAACAGTAATCAGGGGGCGTCAATAGTTTTGTCTTCTCCGCATGTGCGGAAACATACCAGATGCAATGGGTTCGTGAACAATCTCTGAGACAGGATTCGGGTGGAGAGAGCCTCTGCTTTCGAACGGTTCCACTGGAAAAAAAAACATGTCGCTCTTTTAGTAGATCGGGTTAGGGGGGAAATTACCGGCCAACGACTTATTCCGAGGGCAATCTACAATGAGAGGGAAGAGGGTGTCAAGAAAAGGCTGCAGGGGAGGGGGCATCGTACCGGCCGCGGGCGGCCAGATAGTGTGCCCACAAAATCCGCGCCGCGACCGAGCGCCAGGGGGCCCAGCCGCTCGTCAAGTCTTGCTGCTCCTCTCTTGTCGGAAGAGCACGCAACCGTTTCACTTCGAAAAGCGCAGCCGCCAGCGCCAGGTCGCCCTGTGGCCAAACGTCCGGACGCCGCAGCGCCGTGATGTAGTAGATGTCAACGCTCCAGGGTCCAAGCCCCGGGACGGCCAGAAGGGCCAGGCGGCCGGCATCATCAGGGCCGCGGGCGGCTGCGGCGAGGTCGAGGTCTCCTTTCAGGATCAAAGCGGCCAGCCCATGGCAGTAGGCGGCCTTCTGCCTGGTCAGTCCGAGTTTCCTCAGCCCGTCCACCTTCAGTTCATGAATACCCCTTGCCGTCATGCCGCCGATATGGGCGTGGATCCTTCTATACATTGTACGCGCAGCGGCCAGCGACACCTGCTGTTCCAGGATGATCTGCACGAGGGCGGGAAAGCCGGGTCGTCGTCCCCAAAGGGGAGGCTCGCCCAGCCGATTGAGAATGCGGGCGAGATCGGCATCAATTTCCGCCAACGCCTGCGCGCCACGACTGAGAGATGCGCGGGTGAGGGCGCGGGAGGTCGAACACTGTGTGCCTGGTGGAGACATCGCATTAATTCCTGAATACAGTTTAGCTCGACAACCCCTGCAAGCTCAAGTCTGGAGTTCATGGTGTGGATTCAGTTTGAAAGTGGAGCCAAGACCCTCGAAGGCTTTTCCCTTGAGGCAGGACGCTTCCTTATCCTATATTTAAAAGATCAACCCCCGAGGAGGTCCGGCAATGACTCAATACAAAATCCATCCAATGGCAATGGGATCCAAGGTCTTCGACAAAGGCATGATGACCTATCAATTCGGTTACGGGACTCCTTATACGATTCCTATCTATTGCTGGTACCTGGAAGGGGGAGACCGGAGGATTCTGGTGGATACCGGAGAGATGGGGCCCATCCGCTCGGAGGATAGGGAGCGCTCCATCGGCGGCCGCATTTACACCTTTGAAGAAGGGCTCGCCAAATGGGGAATGAAACCGGAGGATATCGACGTGGTCATCCATACGCATCTCCACAATGACCACTGCGAGAACGATTCCAAGTGCGCCAATGCCAGGTTCTATGTCCACGAAAAGGAGCTCAAACGGATCCATGACCCGCATCCGCTCGACATCCGCTACAACGAGGAATTTGTTCTGGATGTGGAGGAGAACGGACAGATCGCGCGCGTCACGGAAGATATGGAGATCCTGCCGGGAATTCGTGTGGTGCATACTCCCGCCCATACCGAAGGAGGGATGACGGTCCTGATAGACACGCCCTCGGGCAACGCGGCCATCACGGGCTTTTGCGTCATCATGGAGAATTTCAATCCTCCAAAGCAAATAAGGGCCATGGAGATGGAGGTCATCCCTCCCGGTACTCCTGTGAATGTTTACGAGTCCTATGATATCATGATGAGGGTAAAAGGCATGGCCGATATTCTCCTGCCTCTACACGAGCCGGCATTCGCTTCGATGGAGACGATTCCGTGATCGCAAAAGATGAACGGGAGGTATATCTATGAACCGCTGTGAAAAGTGCAGCTTCAGGGCAAAGTATGACAGGAATCCCCGCTCCATTCTGGGTCGAATATGGAAATGGCACACCCGATGGTGTCCGGGTTGGAAAGCCTACATCGGTTCTTTGGCAGCGGAAGAGCGGGAGAAGGTGTTGAAGCGTTATCGGTAAGATTATACCAATCGGTAAGATTATACCAAGTTGTGCCGATAGGAGTCTTTACCGCCGCCCCCCCAACCTTTGTAGGAGCAACCTCCCGGCTGCGATTCCTCTTCTTCCGGGCGGAATCGCGAGCAGGAGCTCACTCCTGACCGCTTCTCGGAGGCGAGGTCCCGGGTGCTGCCCAGTTCCAGCCCGTCGATGCCAAGTATTTCCTGTTCCCCTACGGTTCCTATGGCTTTATTCCTGCAACAATGCCGGTACCGACAGAAGGGTGGGAAGGAAGGCGTCTGAGCTCCTCTGCTCCTGCCTCCCTCATCATGTCCATGATCTGCTGCTCCGAGTAGGAACGGCCTGCCTCTGTCCCTGTCAGCATATTCAAGGAAAACAGCGCGGCCTGAAGCGGCCCGGCCATGTCGTTGTCGAGTATGAAATCATGGACAAGGATGAGACCGCCGGTAACAAGTGCGCCGACTGCTTTCCGGATCATCTCACGGCAGGTATCGGGGCCCTCGCCATGAAGAATCTGGGACAGCCATACGACATCATAGCCCTCCTCGACCTCCTCTTTTAAATAATCCCCTTCATAAAAGATGATGCGGTCATTCAGGCCAAATCGCGCAATCGTCCTTTCAGCAAAAGGCTTTGTGTCCGGCAAGTCGAAGACAGTAGCCCGCAGATCGGGATTCGCGAGACAGAAGTGGATGGCCCAAGTTCCCGGCCCTCCTCCCATGTCCAACAGGAACTTGCGGCCGGTGAGATCGATCTCTTTCACCGCCTGTGGCGCAAGACCCATAGCGACATTGAACATGCCCATGAGAAAGGCCTCTCTTTCCTGCTCTCCGCGAATAGAGGCCCTCGGCCGGGTGGGTTTGCCGGTGATAACCGCTTCATCCAGCCGGCGCCAGGAATCCACAAGATGGTGCATGTGCATGATGATGTGCGCCAGATGAGAAGGGGATTTTCTGGACAGAAAAGAATTGCTCAACTCGGTGCCGAAGAATGCGCCTTTTGTTTTCTCAAGAAGGTTCATGGCGGTAAGCGCATTGAGAAGAGTAGCGGTTGCCCGGACATCTCCGCCGATTCTGGCGGCAATTTCCGCGGCTCCAAGCCGCTCCTCTCCAAGAATCGTAAAAAGGTCGAGCTTGACCGCTGCGTGCAATGCGAAGGACTGCCAGTAGGCCCCGGCGATCTGCATAATCTTGCCGGGATTCATCTCGTTGTCTTTCATAGATTCGGTCCTTTCCCGTGATTAGCATAGCGCATAGAGCAAAAGAATACCGCACCTTACACTCTTCCGCTATGCGCTAAGCTCTATGCGCTAAGCTCTATGCGCTTTGCGGTTGGCGCTTTACTCACTCCTCTGTCATCCTCCGCATCCGCTTTACCTTGCCTCTTTGCTTCTTCTCCTCGATCCGGCGCTGCCTGGACGCGGCGGTCGGCCGGGTCGCTTTTCGCGGTTTGGGTTTTCGTGCGGCTTTTCGGACAATCTCAACAAGCCGATCCCTGGCGTCCTGGCGGTTTCGGTCCTGGGTCCTAAAACGTCTGGCATCGATCACCAGCACCCCATCGTCCGTGACCCGCTTTCCTCCGATGCGGATAAGTCTTTGCCTCGCATCTTCCGGCAGGGAAGGGGAGCGGAGCACGTCGAACCGGAGTTGAACGGCTGTGGAAACCTTGTTCACGTTCTGGCCGCCGGGGCCTGAGGCACGGACAAAGCTCTCTTTGATCTCTTTTTCATCGATGCTGATGGCAGGGGTGATACGCAGCATAGGCAGACCGAAGGGATCTATCCACAGATGACACAGATTTCACAGATCAGGACATTTTTCGCCACGCCATTATCTCAAACTGCTAAACGCATGCCTCGTGAACTTTGCGTTTCTCCTTTTACCGACTTCTGACCTCGACCTCTGACCTTTGATTTCCTTGCGCTATGCGGATTTTATGCCGTCTTTCCCCTCCGCCTTGACGTGGAACATGGCGCGATCCGCGACGCCGAGGAGTTTGATAACGTCCGCGCCGTCGTCCGGATAGGTGGCAAGTCCAAAACTGGCTGTGAGCCTTACCTGGTGGCCGTATTCTGAAAGGTAGACGGTTTTGTGCAAGGCGGACCGGATCTCCTCGGTCTTTTTTTGTGCAGCTTCCTTTCCGAAATTCTTCAATACAACCACGAATTCGTCGCCGCCGTACGCCACACCAAACGCCCCTTCAGGCAAGGCTCCCCGGATGGTCTCTGCAACTTCCTGCAGGGTCTGGCTTCCCTTGAGGTGGCCATAGGTATCCACCACCTGCTTGAAGTTGTCTATGTCGAGGAAGATGAGGGAGAACGGTTCTCCGCCGGATTCGCTCTTCTGGAGGAACTCGGATAATGCCCGGTAGAGATAGCGGGTATTGTACAGACCGGTCAGATCGTCATGCACGGCAAGATTCTGAATTTCCCGATAGCGCCGCATGTTTTCCACGGCAATGGCAGCATAATCCGCGATTATCGAAAGAAGAGGCAGAGGATCGCCCTCTGAATATCTCGGATTCACCACCTCGATAACACCCAATGTTTTTCCCCCGAAAACGAGAGGCGAGCAGGCGATGGACCTGGTAACGCAACCGGTGCGCTTGTCCACCTCATCGTAAAAGTAATCGCAATTGTTCACATCGTGCACTACCATGGGTCTTTGCTCGACCGCCGCCATACCGGCAATCCCCTGTCCCGGCTTTAAACGCAAGTCCCGGACCAGAGAGAGATCCAGGTTCACGCTCAATTCGAATCGGAGTTCGCCTGTGTTTTCGTCCTGCAGGAGCAAAGACCAATTCTCTGCAGGAAGAAGCTCGGATACCTTCTGAAGAATCCGTGAAAAAAGACGATCGGGCTGGAGTTCGGAAGTCAGGGCCTTGCCAAGCTCCATACACGACAGCAGGCAACCCGTTGTGAGCATAGTTTCTCTGTCCATGAAACCCCCGCAGAAACATTCTCAGGCAACCGGCCCATAACGCTGAGGCGGGTCCTGATTGCCGATTAGATAAGCCTGTTATGAATGGGCTTCATTAAAGAGTAGGCCGACATGTCCGTCCTGTCAAGGAAATGAGCCGTTCTGATGGGAACCGCCTGATCTTCATTAATTGCTGCCGCTATGGAAAGCCGTGGTTTCGTGGTATGAATGAGTAGGGATCGAGCCGGCTTTCAGTGTCGAAAGGAGGGCGTGCGTCATGGATGAAGGATTGGAAAAGGAGTGGCGGAAGAAGCTTGCGCCGCCTGAGAAGGTCATGAAGAGGATAGAGCCGGGTATGAATATCTTTCTGAGCACCGGCGTCGCCGAGCCGCGAACCCTGGTCAGGAGACTCATGAGCGAAGAACCCAATCTGCAGGATCTATCCTTGATCCAGTTGTTCAGCTTCGGTGACGCGGTATCGCCCAAGGGCGCCAGGGAGCAAAATTACAGACTGAAAACCTTTTTTTCAGGCTGGGTCGCAGGCGAGGCGATTACCGAAGGCCGGGTCGATCTCATTCCCAGCCGATTCTCGCGAATACCCGAGCTCATCGACTCTGGACTGGTCCCTATCGATGCGGCCTTCGTCCAGGTGACACCCCCGAACCCTTCCGGGTACTGCAGTCTGGGCGTGGCTGTGGATGCGGCAAGGCGGGCCATGGCCAAGGCCAGCCTCGTTGTTGGAGAGATAAATCCTAACGTGCCGATCACCTATGGGGATACGTTCATTCACTTCTCCGATTTTGACTTCCTGGTAGAATCCACTGAGCCCCCAATCTACTTCAAAAGGTGGCCGGTGGACAGCGTCTATGAAAAAGTTGCGGCGAATGTAGCCTCAGTGATCGAGGACAAAAGCTGTATTGGGTTTTCCGTGGGGCCCCTCTACGAGGCCCTGGGCAAATGCCTCGCCGGAAAACGGAATCTCGGGATCCACTCCGGCATAGTTACGGACTCCATGATGGACCTCATCAAGAGCGGCGCCGTGACTAACCGGTACAAGTCCAACTGGAGAGGAAAATCGGTCGTCTCCTACGCGATCGGGACCCCGGAACTCCTGGCGTGGCTGGACCGCAATCCCCTGGTGGAGTTTGAAAGCGTGGACAAGGTCTTCGATCCTGCGGAGATCGGCCGCAATTCACGTTATGTGGCGGTCATGCCCGCGAGGAAGGTGGACCTGTCCGGAAGAATCGCCCTGCATATGGGCAAGGGAAACGTATCTGCCGAGCCCGGGGAGATCATGGATTTCTTCAACGGCGCCGAGCTCTCGGACGGGGGGATCCGGATTTTTGCCCTTCCAAGCCGCAACAGGCAAGGGGCGGGGAACATCCGTGCTTCGATAGAAGAATTCCCAAACCAGTTCGGGCTCAGCCAATCCGCGGATATGATCGTCACCGAATATGGGGTGGCCAATCTCAAAGGCCGAACCGTGCGAGAAAGGGCCCTCGCGCTCATCGACGTATCCCATCCGGAGGACAGGCCCGGACTGATCGAAGAGGCCAAGGAGAAAAGGATTCTTTTCAGCGACCAGATTTACCTGGCCGAGTGCGCCTTTTCCTATCCTTCGGAAATCAGCGCCAGGGAGACCTTTAAGGGAAACCTGGAGGTGCGGTTCAGGGCAATCAAACCCTCGGACGAAGAGGGAATGCGGAGGCTCTTCTACCGTTTCTCAGATGAATCCGTGTACTCCCGGTACTTCAGCTCGGTCAGGACCATGCCGCATGCAAAGATGCAGGAGTATGTAAATGTCGACTGCAACAAAATCGTGTCGATCGTGGGTCTGGTTGGAGAGCCCCCGGAAGAACACATCATTGCGGAAGCACGGTATGCAAAGCATATGGATCGGCCTTTTGCCGACGTTGCCTTTGTAGTGGATGAAAAGTATCAGGGATACGGAATCGCCACCTTCCTCTATAAGATGCTTGTCCGGCTGGGCAGAGAAGCGGGTTTGAAGGGGTTAACCGCAGATGTCCTGGCTTCAAACAGAACAATGATGAAGGTATTCGAAAAGGGAGGGCTCCCGTTCGAGGCGAAAATGGAAGCCGGGGTTTTCAGCCTTACCATCCCGTTCTAAAGAGGCATAGCGCAAAGAGCATGGCGCGTAGCGAAAGCAGAGAGACTTCTCTCTTCATGGAATTGGCGATTGATGGGTTTCGCTGCGCTCTACCCATCCTACGGGCTGACTTCTGTCTTCTGTTTTCTGGGTTTTCATTCGATGTTCGACGTTCGATGTTCGATGTTGGACGTTCAAAAAGTTCTTTCTGTCTTCTGTCTTCTGACTTCTGTCTTCTTGGTTTTCATTCGATGTTCGACGTTCAAAGAGTTCTTTCTGTCTTCTGTCTTCTGTCTTCTGCCTTCTGTTTCTGACTTTCACTCCAAGGGGGGCACTTCGAGCAAATGCTGTCTTACAGTCTCCAGGTGTTCGCGCATCAGTTTCTCCGCCATCGGACCATTGCGGTCCTTTAACGCTTTGACCAGGTTTCGATGCTGCTCGAGGTATATCTTCCTGTGCTCATTGTTGAGGGTGGCCTTTTTCAGACTGCCCCAGATATCGCTCTGGCGGACTTTGTGGATGACGACGAAAAGGGAGATGAGCAGGGAGTTGTCAGTGGCCTTCGCAATGGTCTGGTGGAGGAGACCGTCCCAGTGTTCGAAGGCGGCCGTATTGACGGCTTCTCTCGATTTCATTTCAATCGTTTCGAGATGCGCCAGCTCGCTCATTGTTGCTCTCACCGCTGCCATGGAAGCGAGTTTCGGCTCCAGGACCAGACGGGCTTCCATTATCTCTCCGGGATTCGTCACAGAGGATACGGAGGAGAACTCTTCCTGGCCGATCTGCGGTTTCGTGCCTGCAAACGTTCCGCGACCGACGTGGCGCCATATCCTTCCTTCGTCCTCGAGTGTGCTCAGGGCCTTTCTCAGGACAGAGCGGGAGATGCCCAGCTTTCCTGCAAGGGTCCTTTCCGGGGGCAAACGGCCTCCAGTGGAAAATCGATCGTTCTCCAGCAGTTCCCTCAGGCTATCTAAAGCACGTTGAATCGAACCACCCATGAGGCAGCACTCCCGGTCTTCAATTTTTGCGAAAGAGAGAAAACAATATTAACACAGTGTCTTGCATTTTGAAACCAATATCAGAATTGGTCTTTTTTGTCCAATAATCAATAACGGCGATTGTGTCCACAATTTGGAAGCCAAAAAATAATTGACAATGAACATACCAACAGGGATATTGGTTCCATATTATTTCTGAACCAATCCGGTGTGGACCGATCCCATCGGATGGAGTTGCAGCTCGATGAAAGGAGGAAAAAATCATGTTTCAGAGCTTTCCTTTTAACACGCCGCTCATACAATTCGGCTTTGACACGATCAAACAGCTTGGCCCGGAGGTGGAAAAACTCGGTTCGAAACGCGCCCTCGTGATCACCGGGCCGACCATAGCGAAATCGGATATTCTGGAAAAGGCCACAGCATCGCTCAAGTCCCGTTCCATTGACTTTGACGTCAATATTCAGGGGCGTGACACGCCTGAACCCGGGACGCACATAGCGGAAGAATCTTCAAGAATCGCGAAAGAGGGTAACTTCGAGGTGATCATAGGCCTGGGCGGAGGCAGTATTCTCGATGTTGCCAAAATGGCCTCCGCATTGCTCACCAACCCCGGCAAGACGAGAGATTATTTCGGTAAAGAGAAAGTCACGAAAAGAGGAAGACCCACGGTGATGATCCCCACCACTTCGGGAACCGGCGCGGAGGTGACGAAACACGCCATATTCCTGGACACGGAGACTCACGTGAAGAAGGCCGTTGCCTCCAATGCCCTTCTGCCCAACGTGGCGATCGTCGACCCTTCCCTGAGCGTCGGGTGCCCGCCCGCAGTGACTGCAAGCTCCGGAATAGATGCCTGGATTCACGCTGCGGAGCCTTACATGTCGAAAAACGCCAACCCGGTGACCGATGCTATCGGACTGGAGGCGATCCGCATCATTACCCGCTGGCTGGGACCCGCCTTTGCTGACGGTGAAGACCTCGAAGCACGTTACTACATGTCCCTGGGAAGCATGATGTCCGGGCTGGTTCTCAACAATTCCGGCACGAGCCTGGTTCATGCCATGGCCTACCCCATCGGGGGTGAATATCACGTTCCCCACGGCGTATCCCTTTGTGGTATCCTGATAGCCTGCTTTGAGAGTATCATTGTGGCAAAGCCCGAGAGATTCGCCCGTCTCGCAGAGGCTATGGGCGAGAATATCGAAGGGCTTTCGCTAAGGGAGGCGTCGGAGGTTGCACTCGATGCCATGTACCATCTGCTCAGGAGCGTCAGACTGCCCGTATGCCTCCCGGATGCAGGCATTACCGACGAGTCCAAGGCGGCCAAGTGGGCTCCGGACGCGCATGCCGAGCGCAGGCTTCTCACCCGCTGTGTGCGGAATCTGAGCGTGTCGGATATCGAGGAGATCTACAGAAACGCCTTCAAGCCGAGAGAATGCATGTGCTGAACTGCAGAAAGGGCTCTTATCGCGACGGGAGATTGCCATGAAGAAAAAGATTCACGACTTTTTTGAGATGAAGAACAAGAGGGAACCGATCACCTTCATCACAAGCTATGATTACCCTACAGCCACCTTCGTCGAGAAGGCGGGCATCGACATGATCCTCGTGGGGGATTCCCTGGGCATGTGCATCTATGGTTATGATGGAACCATGCCGGTCACCATGGACCAGATGATCGCCCACTCTGATGCCGTAAGAAGGGGGGCGCCGAATACTTTTGTCATTGGAGACATGCCTTTTCTCTCCTATCAGCCGTCGGACCAGGTTGCGGTGGAGAATGCAGGACGGTTTTTCAAGGAGGCCGGTGTAGATGCTATCAAGCTCGAGGGCGGCGTCCGGGTTGCATCGCGAATTCGCGCCATTGTCGAGGCAGGGATGCTCGTCATGGGGCACATCGGGCTGACGCCGCAGAGCTCTTCTCAACTTGGCGGATTCAAGGCCCAGGGCCGCACCCTGGAGAGCGCCAAGGCCCAGATTGATGACGCGCTCGCGGTACAGGAAGCGGGGGCTGCGATGATTCTCCTCGAGGCGATTCCCCCTGAAGTGTCAGGGTATATCCGCAAGACTTTGTCGATACCTGTTTTGAGCATCGGTGCGGGCCTCGATTGCGACGGGCAGCTTCTGATCGTGAGCGATGCGCTCGGGATCTTTGAGGCATTCACCCCCAAGTTCGTCAAACGATATGCCGAGGTCGCAAAGGTCAGCACTGAAGCCCTTTCCGCGTATTGCAAGGATGTCAAGTCGGGGGCTTTCCCGGAGACAAAGCATACCTACGGCATGATCCCCGAAGAGCGGGTGAAATTTGAAAAGTGGGCCAAGTCGAAGCGGAGCTGACGCATTCGGTGAAGATCGTGGCTGACGATCATATTCCTTTCCTGCGGGGGGCGCTCGAACCTTTCGCCTCCGTCTGCTATCTGCCCGGCGCGAAAATAGCCCGCGAGGATATCAGGGATGCGGATGCACTGCTGACCCGCACGAGGACACGGTGCAATGGCACCCTGCTTGAAGGCAGTGCAGTGCGTTTCATCGGCTCCGCTACCATCGGCTTCGATCATATCGACACAGACTACTGTGCCGACCGCGGGATTCACTGGTGCAATGCACCGGGGTGCAACGCCGGCTCGGTCATGCAGTACGTGGCTTCCGCGCTGGCTCATCTTTCGAGGAAGTACAATATTGAACTGGCATCCATGACCCTCGGGATCATCGGTGCAGGGAACGTAGGGACAAAAATCGAGAAGCTTGCAAAGGCGATTGGGATGAGGGTCTTGTTGAATGACCCGCCCAGGGCTCGCCGGGAAGGACTGAGCGGTTTTGTCTCACTGGAATCCATTGTCGAGGAAGCCGATATCATCACCCTGCATGTTCCGCTCAACCGGAATGGTCCGGATCGCACCTATCATCTTTGGGATCACGATTTTTTTTCTCGCCTGAAGAAGAAGCCGTTTCTGATCAATACGGCAAGAGGGGAGACTGTAAATACGCAAGCCCTGAAGGAAGCGCTCACCCGGAAGAAGGCAGAGGGCGCGGTGATGGATGTATGGGAGAATGAGCCGCAGATCGACCGGGAACTGCTCCACATGACGGAAATCGGCACCCCTCATATTGCTGGGTATTCTCTCGACGGTAAGGCGAACGGCACCACTATGGTGGTGAGGGCTCTGAGCCGTTTCTTTCAATTGGGTCTGGATCAATGGCGCCCGGATCACATGCCGGAACCGGAAAAGCCGGTAATTGAGAAGATTCCTCCGGGCACAGCGGAAGAGATGATCCTCTCATGCGTTGAATCGACTTACAAAGTGGAGTCCGACAGCGGAAGACTCAGGCAATCGCCGGAGACGTTTGAAGAACAGCGGGAACGCTACCCTTTGCGGAGGGAGTTCCCGTCCTATGTGGTCGCCGATCCTCATGCCTGGGAAAAGGCTGAAACACAGTTGGAGGTTCTGGGATTCAAGAAGGGTGTCGGAGACGAGGTCGGGTATGGCAGAAGAGACACGCCCATCCAGGAAGCCTGAAAGACGCATCCGAATCGATAGAGCCGGCGGGGCGCTCCTGCTCCTGGTGGGGCTGTACGTCACATGGGAGAGAAGGGTCCTGCCGCTCGGAACCGCACAGACTCCGGGTCCCGGGTATTTCCCGCTGGCGCTGGCGATCCTCCTGATCATTTTCGGAGTTGTCCTGATCCTGAGAGGAAAAGAAAGCCGGCCGTTCAAGCCCATTCCCTGGTCCGAGGCATCTCATGCCATTCCGATTCTGGCCTGTTGCATTTTCGTTGCATTGTTCATGGAACGGATCGGTTACCGCATATCCCTTTTCGTGGTGCTCGGTTTTCTATTAGGAGTCATCGAACGCGTGAATGTATTGTTTGCATTGGTACTGACGATTTTTCTCTCAATGGGGTCGTTCTGGCTCTTTGATACCCTGCTCAGAGTGCCGCTTCCCAGGGGATGGTGGGGCTTTTAATGGAAGTCAGCATTCATAACCTCATCCTTGGCTTCGGGACCGTTTTTACCATTTCCAATTTCTCGTACGCCTTTTTGGGTTGTCTGATCGGGACCATGGTCGGCGTTCTCCCGGGCGTGGGTCCGCTCGCGGGCATCAGCATGCTGCTCCCCACGACCTTTGGTCTGGAACCCACTTCCGCCATCATCCTGCTGGCAGGGATTTACTACGGCGCCATGTACGGGGGATCGACAACATCGATCCTCATGCGGATCCCGGGAGAGGCAGCGTCGGTGATGACCTGTATCGACGGGTATGCCATGGCTCGTAAAGGGCGCGCGGGACCTGCCCTGGCCATCGCCGCCATCGGCTCCTATGTCGCAGGGACGCTCAGTGTTATCGGGCTCATGTTCCTGGCGCCGCCCCTGGCGAGATTTGCCCTCGGTTTCGGTCCTCCGGAGTATTTCTCCCTTCTCCTTTGCGGACTCGTGGTGCTCAGCTATATGACAGGGGGGTCGGTCATCAAAAATCTTTCCATGATCGTGCTCGGCCTCCTGCTCGGGATGATCGGAATCGACCAGATGTCCGGCTATTTTCGTTTCTCCTATGGAAGCGTGGCACTCGGTGATGGGCTCGGCGTGGTGCCGGTTGCAGTGGGGCTCTTCGGCGTCTCGGAGATCCTTGCAACAGCAGGCGTTTCAGGGAAGCGTGAAGTCCTGAAACCCCGGCTGAAGGATCTCCTGCCGTCCAAAGAGGAGTTGAAGGATTCCGTCGGGCCGGTCGGCCGGGGCACGGTGCTCGGGTTTCTCATCGGCATTATTCCCGGTTCGGCCCATATCATCTCCACCTTTGTTTCGTATGCCATAGAGCGCAGGATCTCCAAACATCCGGATCGATTCGGAACCGGGGCGATCGAAGGCGTGGCAGGACCTGAATCTGCCAACAATGCGGCCAGCACGGGCGCACTGGTACCCATGCTCGCCCTCGGTGTGCCCACGGGCCCGATACCCGCTGTTCTGCTGGCAGCGCTCATGGTGCACGGGATCACGCCCGGACCCCTCTTCATCAAGGAACAGCCGGTGGTCTTCTGGGGGTTGATCGCGAGCATGTACATCGGCAATCTGGTTCTTCTGCTGCTCAATCTTCCTATGGTGAGCCTCTTCGTCAATTTTTTGCGTATACCCTACCGGGTTCTGTATCCCACCATTCTCATGTTCTGCGTGGTGGGGGTATATGCGGTGAACTCCAGTATGTCCGATGTATGGATCATGGCCGTGATGGGCGGGCTCGGGTATGTTCTGCGCAAGATGGATTTTGAAACCGCCCCGATCGTTCTCGGGGTGGTGCTTGCGCCCATCATCGAGTTCAGTTTCCGGCAGGCACTTGCCATGTCAAACGGTGTTTACGCGATTTTTGTGGAGCGGCCCATTTCAGTGGCTTTCCTCATCCTGACGCTGATTATGCTCCTTTTGAGTCTAAAGCCCCTCATCGTGAAGAGGCGTGACTGGCGCAACCGTTTGACGGAAGCAGAGAAAGAATGTTGATTCGTTTTCCGATGAAACCTAAAACACAAGGAGGACACGCATGAGATCGAGGAATTGGTTTTTGGTGGCAGCCCTTTTCTGTTTTGCAGCCGCAGGTCCGGCATCGGGAGCGGCGCTGGCCGATGAGCCGTTTCCAACGCGACCCATTCAAGTGATTGTGCCGTTCCCCCCCGGGGGTGTAGCGGATCTGGTGGGGAGACCTGTTGCAGCGGCGCTCGAGAAGGAGTTGAAACAACCGGTCGTCATTGTGAACAAGACGGGTGCGGGCGGCGCAGTGGGCATGCAGGCTGCGGCTGTTGCAAAACCGGATGGTTATAATCTGATGGTGGCCCTTTCCAGCATTTCGGTCATGCCGGTGGTGGATGATCTGTTCGGTCGTCCGTCCACATACAAGCTGAAGGACTTCGCGCCGATTGCGCTTCTCACCGCAGATCCCACCGTTCTGGTGATCAAGGCGGATGCCCCCTGGAAAACGGTTGCCGATTTCGTCGCCGATGCCAAGAAACGGCCCAATGAGATTAAATACGCCTCTTCCGGTGTTTATGGGACCATGCACGTGGCAATGGAGATGTTTGCCCACTCCGCCGGCATCAAGCTGCGCCACATCCCCACAGGAGGCGGGGGTCCCGCTCTGAACGCCCTCCTCGGCGGCCATGTGGATTGCATTTCAGGCGGACCGAATGTTTCCATCCCCCACATCAAGGCAGGCACCCTCAGGGTCCTGGCGGGCTGGGGGGCCAAGCGAATTCCTGCGCTTCCGGATACTCCGACTCTGAAGGAACTCGGATATAAGGATGTCGAATTCTATATCTGGTCAGGCTTTTTTGCACCCGCTGCCACCCCGCCCGCGGTTATAAAGATATTGCGGGAGGCCACGGCCAAGGCTGTCAAGACCCCGGACTTCGTATCTGCCATGCAGAAGATGGAAACGCCGATCAATTATATGGACGCACCGGAGTTCCAGAAGTTCTGGGACGAGGACGCAGCCAGATTGGCCAAGGCTGTCAAGAACATCGGGAAGGTTCAGTAGGAAGCGTACTGAGGTGTACAGGTTGGATCCGTCCCGCTCATGCTGAAGCCTGCCCTGAGGTATCGAAGGGTATCGAAGCATGAGCGGGACTTTTTGCCCCTCGTGAGGGGTCCTGAGGCGGCGCGGCTGTTATCAAGCGGGGTTCTCGGGTGTTGTGAGCTTCGCGCTCATGACATTGGCGAATTCATCAAGGAGGACAGGTGGCGGTCATGCAACGAATAGGGTTTATCGGGTTGGGATTGATGGGTCGCGGCATGAGCCGCGTGCTTCTGGATGCCGGGTATTCTTTGACGGTATGGAATCGGACCACGAAAAAGGCCGATGAATTGATGAAAGCGGGCGCCGTGTGGGCGGGATCCCCGGCGGAAGTGGCCGCGGCCTCCGATGTCGTGATCACCATGGTCACGGATTCGGCAGCATCGGAAGAAGTGATCTGCGGTCCTGCCGGGGTCCTGAAGAGCGCTCGGCCGGATCTCTGCGTGGTGGACATGTCGAGCATCGCCCCGGAGATGTCCCGTGCGATAGCCGCACGAGCCCGTGAAAAGTCCGTCATCATGCTGGACGCCCCGGTTACCGGGAATCCGAAGGTTGCTGCGGCCGGGAAGCTCGGGATCATGGTCGGCGGACCTGTCGAGGCCTTTGAAAAGTGCAAGCCGATTTTCGAAGCCATGGCTGCAAAGATCGTCCATGTGGGGGAGAAAAACGGCTTGGGGACCACGCTCAAGCTCATCAACAACCTGATCCTGGGTGTGGCGATCCAGGCGTCGGCAGAGGCTCTCGTCCTTGCAGAGAAGGTGGGAATCGATCCCCGGAAGGTCATGGAGATCACCAGCGTCGGCGGAGCGCGCACGGGCGCCATGGAGACCCGCGGGCCATGGATGATCGAGCGCAACTTCGACCCGCACTTCACTGTGCACAACATGTACAAGGATCTCTCCAACGCGATGAAACTTGCGGATGGGTGCGGAGCGGTGCTTCCGGCGACCAGCATCTCGCTGGAGATGCTCCGGGCCGCCCGCTCCCAGGGGGACGGGGAAAAGGACTCCTGCATTGTGCTGAAGGTACTGGAGAGACTGGCCGGTCTGTAACCCGAAAGACGCCGCTTGCCGCAAACCTCGGCAGGCATAGTCATTTCAAGGAAATTCTGAGGACGGCACTCCCCACCCCAATCTTAGGGTCTGCCTCCACTCATACGTCGAGATATCCTTTCATTTGTTCGAGAGTCCCCAGATGGAATTGATTGCCAACTGAAGGGAGATCGTCAAAAACGATCTTTTCCGCCTTGGCTTGAACCTCTTACGGCAATCTCGAGAGTTCCTTCAAAAAACGTTTCCTGTATTTAACTTTCCACATGCTCTTTCAGCGACCGATAGAGGTTTGGCTTCCTGCACCGAGAGCCGTTCATCGTCCGACGCCTCATCGATCAGCCTTGCCAGGCCATAGTTCTCGATGACCTCTTCCATCCGCTCAAACTCTTCAATCGGAATTTGGAC
>PHBH01000076.1 GCA_002840535.1 Deltaproteobacteria bacterium HGW-Deltaproteobacteria-15
CAGCAGGAGCCTTGGCCGTCGGTTACCTTGCCATCCGGCGTTTGGCTGTGGGCAAGGCATCGATTCGCTCCCTGGAAGTCGAAGACCTGAATTCCAATTTCTTCCCGACGACAGATTCCCCCTGCGTCTCGGTTGTCCACCAATGCGCCAGCTTCTTCAGAGACATCCAACCCAACAAGAGATCGCATGATTTGGAAGGGGCGCACAGGCATTGGCTCCACGGCCGGAAGAGCGAATGCGCGAGCAGCTACCTTCGGATACGCACTCGGTTCGGCACCACCCTTTCTAAAATACACCTCTTCCCCTACTTTACAGAGTGTCCGCAAGCCTAAACTTACATAGGTGGAAGGTGGTAGGGACAGCCCCCAAGTAGAGATACAATGGAAACGAAACAGGCGACCAATTCAGCAGCACCCGAAGGGTTCCGCTACAAAGTTGAAGTCCTGACGCCAAGCGATGAGCAGGAACTCGTGGAGCGGATCAGGGGTCTTCCGCTGAAGGAGTTCGTATTCCAGGGCTACACGGCAAAGCGGCGCACTGTCTCCTATGGCTGGGACTATGACTTCGCTACCCGCAGGCTGCAGCCGGCAGACCCGATCCCGGGCTTCCTCATGGGTATCCGGGACCGCGCGGCCCGTTTCGCGGATCTGGCCCCTGAAGACCTCTCCGAGGTGCTGGTCACCGGGTACAGCCCGGGCGCGGCAATCGGTTGGCACCGGGACATCCCGGCTTTCGGAGACGTGATCGGAATATCACTCGTTTCCTCTTGCGTCTTCCGGCTAAGGCGAAAGACCGGCACCACGTGGGAACGATTCTCGCTCAAAGCGGAGCCGCGCTCAGCCTATCTGCTACGCGGACCCTCGCGCGACGAGTGGCAACATAGCATCCCTCCCGTAGATGCCCTTCGTTACTCCATCACATTCCGAAGCATCCGACGCGGGCGCGCGTGGCGAGCCCTGCCAACTGCCATGTTTTGACGCCCAACCCCGCTACCATACAATTTCAATTTTGCATGGTAATTCTTTCCTTGACAGGCATTTCTCCCGTCGCTACCATACAAACATGCGTCCGTATGATAATGAAAAGCTCAACCTCTTTCCCTTGCATGTTCGAACCGCTTATGCAGACCTCCTGAATCGGCTTCAAGACTTGGAGGCAAGTAATATTTTGGCCTCCTTTACCTCTTGCAGTCTGTTCGTTAAGCGGGTTGGGGGCGACGAGTACATTTATGCGCAAGGCCGGGTGGCTGACGGTACGACCCGTCAGGTTTACGTTTCGCCGTACGACGCCGCCGGCCGTGCTCTTATCGAACGTTTTCGCAAGGCCAGAGCTGACGCAGCCAATGAGAAAAGCGCCATCGATATGAGCGCGAAGGCCCTGCGAGCTGCCGGGATGATGAGGTTAGACCCTGTTGAGTGGAGAGTGGTTAATGCTCTTGCGGAAGACGGGATCTTTCGTGTGGGCGGCGTCCTTGTCGGAACGATTGCCTACAGATGCATCGTGAATCTGCTGGGCGTCAGACTTCTTTCTGCCAGTTCAGTTACGGCGGATGTTGACATCGCTGGAAAAACAATTCCGGTCGGGATCATTCCGGATGTGGTCTGTCCACAGACTGCTCTCGAACGTCTGGAGATGGGCTTCTCCCCGATGATGGAGGCTGACCCGGCCCTTTATGGCTCGCGTTTCAAGGCCCGTGAAGGAGAATTCAAGGTTGAATTTCTGACTCCCTTGACGGGTCGGGATAGTGGACCAGGCAGGCGGACCGAAATCCGACAACTTGGTGTTCCTGCAGTTCCGTTGCGGTTTCTCGATTACCTGATTGAGGAGCCTCTGCCCGCCGTTGCCCTTGGCCGCCGCCCGGTATTGGTGCGAGTGCCTCAGCCTGCCCGGTATGCCGTACATAAGCTGATCCTGGCCCAGGAAAGGGACAAAAAGAGATTTGCCTTGAAGGCCCAAAAAGACCTGGAGCAATCGTCCGACCTGCAAAGGGTCCTTGAAACGCTTGATCCTGAAGTCTTGGCCGAAGCATTCGAGGACGCCCGCGGAAGGGGTCCAGGCTGGATTAAAAGGATAGAAGCCGGACAAAAGGCTATGAAGAGATTACTTGGGAATCCATAGGATCGCTTTCGAGAGAATCGTTCCGGAATGGATCACCATTATGTTACCTCCCAGTCCTTCGCTCTGCACCCAAGGCTTTCCTCCGGTTCGGGAACCACTCAACAGAGGGGGCGACAATCTCTCGGAAGTCAACAAGGAAACAGCTGAGTGCCTTTAAACACACCCTCAAGTTACAATCCGTCCGACAAGAAAGTGAAGGGATGTCCCACTCCACATAATTTACATCAATCTCCTTCATGCTAAAGGTCTACAGGTGGCTCGATTTCGCCGATCACAGGGTGGCCTCATTTCGGTGAGCAGCAAGTGGATCCATTTCGGCGATCACCGAATGGCTCTATATCATCGATCAGCGATTCAGGGAAAACCGTGTCGGGCGGCTCGTCTCGGCTTCACTCGCGCTCGTGCGCTGACCCGGATGTTTCTGGAGCGCAACCTGGTTCCCTCGGATCCCCTGGGCTGTTGGGGGATCGCGGATCCGGCCACAGGTTGACAGCTTCCCTCACAATAACGTGAATAACGGGGTCCGACCTTTAAGGTCTGACCCCACCGCTTCTCCGCGGTCTTTTTCAGCACCGCAGCGGGGAAAAGGGAAACCGAGTTCCGGCATGATTTTTGACGCCTGAACCTCACTCCTTGTGACAACTGCTGCAATAGTTTTCGTCGGCGCGGTGTCCGTGATGGCACATATCACAGGGGAGATCTCCGCTGTGCGGATCCGCATGCGGGTTGCGGAACATTATCTCCGTCCTCTTTGCCAGTTCTTTGTACGGGCCGTGACAGCTCAGACACCTGGCCATGCCGACCGTTGCTCCCGCATCTGGTTTCGCCGCCCCATGGCAGCTTTCGCAGCGAAGCCCCGTCTTGATGTGTTTGTCGGAACAGCATAGGCCGGCACCAGAAAGCACCTGCCCTGTAAACACAATGAGGAGAAGCAGCGATGACAGCAACCCAAACATCCTCGCTAGCATCCTTCTTTTCCTAATCGTTTTCATACGCCTCCGATGCATACAGATACTTCCTTCTCTTCCTGGCTCGGGTTCGCCACCGGCCACGTGCAGATGCAGAAGAAAACGATTCCCATGAGTCCTAGGAAGGCGGCTCCATAGAAGATTGTCTTGATTCCGAAGAGTCCCAAAGCAAATCCGCCTGCCAAAGGAGCCAGAACCGTGCCGAAGTTCATGGCACCGTTAAAGACGCCCATGGCAAACCCCATACCGTAAAGGTTCCCTTCCTGGACCAGCAGGGCTGAACTGGCAGGTAACGAAACCACGCTAAATATGCCTATGGCGATGCTCAAGGTCACCAGGTGGCCGAAACTCTGCGCCGAAGGAAGGCAAAAGGTAAAGATGGCCGTCATGGAGCCGCCGAGAATAACTAACCAACGACGGTTCAGCTTGTCGGACATGCTGCCCATGGGTCTCAGAAAGAGTGCGGTGACAACAGTGCCTGCACCCATGATGATGCCCATCTCAAGACCCGTCAGGTTCAGGCTGTCATGCATGAAAATCGGGATAAACACCGCAAAAAGCGCAATAGAGAAAGACCGTGTGAGGATGAAACCCGACAGGCCGATCAGTGTCCAACCTACTCTAAAACCACCCGGATGGCGTCCTGTCCGTTCTGCAAGGTCTGGTCTGTTGGTTGGAGTAAGCATCACCAAAAACAAGGCCGAAAGGAGGGAAAGTGAACAGAGAACGGTGAGACTCAAGAAAACACCTGGAAAACCGGCGATGTCTTTTATCAGGCCTCCTATCATAGGACCTACTGCCTGTGCGCTGTAGAAGGAAATATCGAAGGTCCCCATGGCCTGGGCCTCTCTTCTTGCCGGCGCTATATCACCTATGAATGCGAGAGAGATCGGCCGGACCAGAGCAGCACCAATACCCTGCATGATCCTCAGCGCAATGAGGGCCAGTGGTCCTGGTGCGAGGAGATAGCAGAGAGAGACCGTCAGGTAGGTGCAAAGACCGGCGACGATGAGGTCGCGGCGTCCCCGATGGTCTGACCACCATCCGATGAGCGGCGACATGAGCATCTTGGCCACTGCATAGGATGAAAAAATTAGAGCAATATGAAACCCGGTTGCACCGGCGCTGACAGCGTAAACCGGGAAGAAAGGGTCAACGATTCCGAACCCGAGGGAAATCATGAAGTTGACAAGAAAGAGCCCCCGGTAAGCCCTTCTTTTTGCTTCATCGACCACGCAAGTGCCTCTTCGGAAGTCTATATCGTGATGCCCTGTTTGAAGATTCCAATCTCAAAGTATTTGTTCAGTTCATTGCGGGTACGGTACTCTCCGTTGACCGTCTGCACGATCTTCTCATACAGGAAAGCTGCTGTTTCCTGGATGTCCTTCCCATCGAGCAGAACGCCGGCGTCAAGAACCAATATCTCCCGGCCTGCGATCCTGACCGACTGTCCCTTGTGTAACCCCGTCGGCGCAACAACCACTGAGTCCCTTTCATCGATCCGAACCACGTCCATGGACGATTCCTCATCTCCTCCTCGAATTCGACCCGACTTTTCGAAGCTCATGCGCTCTTGGCAGGATCAAGCGCCTGCTTTCTCTTGACGCCGGCGCCGGCGCGCCTCCTTGACATGCGCGTGCGCGCCAAGGTAGTGCGCCTTCATTTCCTCGTTCGCCAGCAAATTGGCCGCCGTATCGGCGAGCATCACCTTGCCCGTCTCCAGCACGAAGCCGCGATTGGCGATCAAGAGCGCCATCCGGGCGTTCTGCTCCACCAGCAGGATGGTCGTCCCTGCCTTGTTGATCTCCTTGATGACCCTGAACACCTCCTGCACAACGACCGGCGCCAGTCCCAGGGAAGGCTCGTCCAAGAGCAGAATCTTCGAGTTGGCCATCAGACCACGCCCGATGGCCAGCATCTGAAGCTGGCCTCCGGATAACTGCCAGCCCAGCCGCCCCTTGAACTCCTCGAGCTGGGGGAAGATCCCGAAGACGCGACCGAGGTCCCTTTGAATCTCCTCCCTGGACGTACGCTTCCTGGGCGTGGCGCCCAGCATCAGGTTGTCTATCACGGTGAGCCCCGGAAAGATGCGCCGCCCCTCCGGCACACAGGCGATCCCGATCTCCGCGATGTCTTCGGCTTCCATTCCTGTAATGTCCTTCCCCATGAACTCGATCCGGCCCTTGGTCGCCTTCAAAAGGCCGGTGATCGTCTTGATGGTCGTGCTCTTGCCGGCGCCGTTTGCGCCGAGCAGGGCCACAATCTCGTTTTGGCTGACGTCCAGTGAAATTCCTTTGATCGCCTGAATGGCCCCATACCACGTCTCGACTCCTGCGAGCTTAAGCATTGCTCACCTCCGTGCCGAGATAAGCGTCGATCACTTCCTGGTTATGCTCAACTTCCTCGGCGGAGCCCTCGGCGATCTTCTTGCCGAAGTTCAAGACCGTGATATGATCGGATACATTCATCACCAGGCTCATGTCGTGTTCGACCAGCAATATGGTGATGCCCCGGTCGCAGATCTGGAAGAGGAGTTCCACGAGCGCCTCGGTCTCAGCAGCGTTCAGTCCGGCCGCAGGCTCGTCCAGCAGGAGCAGCTTAGGGTCCGAGGCCAGGGCTCGCGCCAGTTCAAGCAGCCGCTGCTGGCCATAGGGCAGGCTGTTGGCCTTGGCAAACTCCTTCCCCTTCAGGCCTACAAAGGCCAGCATCTCCAGCGCCTTCTTGCGCATGCTCGCTTCTTCGGCCTTTTGTGAGGGCGGCTGCAGAACACTGGTAAACAGGCCCGACCGGGCGTGACCATGCCGGCCGATAAGGACGTTTTCCAGAACGCTGAGCTCCCCGAAGAGACGGGTGTTCTGGAACGTCCGGGCCATGCCCCGTGAGGTGATATGATGGGACTTCCGCCCGCCGATGGCTCCCCCCTCCAGGAAGATTTCGCCGGCAGTCGGGACATACAAACCGCTGAGCATGTTGAGGATCGTCGTCTTCCCGGAGCCGTTCGGTCCTATCAGGGCATGGATCTTCCCCCTTCGGACCTCCATGTCCACCCCATCCACCGCCCTGAGACCTCCGAAGTGCTTAGCCAACCCCTTGACGCTGAGCAACACCTCGCCCGATCCAAGACAATCTTCAATGCTGAAGGCATGCGGCTTTCCGCGGGGATTCTCCGGAGCGGCGGCCGTAGCCGCAACCTGCTGGGCCGCAGTCGAAGCAGACCTCCACCACTCCCGAAGCCGAACGCTGACGGGAAGGTTCTCCACCAGGCCGGCAATCCCGCTCGGCATGAAGATCATGATGAGCACGATCCCTGCCGCATAAACCATCATGTAGGAATCCTTTAGAAACCGCAGAAACTCCGGCAGCAGCGTCAACAGGATGGCTCCCACGATGGAGCCGATCGCCGAGCCGTTTCCCCCCAGTACGGCCATGACCAGCATGATCACCGAGTGTTCAAAGGAAAAGGTGTCCGGGCTGATGTAATGCGAGCCGCTATGGGCGAACAGCCAGCCCCCGAAGCCGGCGTAGCCAGCCGACAGCGCGAAGGCCATGATCTTGTAGTAGGTCGTATCCACCCCCGCTGTCCCGGCCGCCATCTCGTTTTCCCGGATAGCCATGAAGGCGCGGCCCACGCGGGAGTCCTTGAGGTGGATGGCGCCCCAGGTCAGAAGAACCAGAGAAACCGCGGCCGCATAGAAGACGGTGCCGGGGTCTTTCAACTCAAAGGACCCTATCCCGGGAGAAGGAATCTTGGGGATGCCGTCGGAACCATTGGTCAGCCAGATCGCATTGACCAGGATGAGCTGGAGGATGATCCCGAACCCGATCGTCGCCATGGCCAGGTAATGGCCGGACAGTTTGAGGGTGGGAATCCCCAGCAGGATGCCCAAGAACGCCGCCACGAAGAAGGCGGCGAACATCCCCACCCATACGGGTAAGCCCCATTGGGTAGTGAGAATGGCCGAGGTGTAGGCCCCCACTCCCCAGAACGCCGCCTGTGCCAGCGACAGCTGGCCCGCGTATCCCAGTACGATGTTCAATCCGAGGCAGGCAATCGAAAAGCTGATGGCCAGGTTGATCAGGTTCAGCCAGTAGTTGCTCGTCACCAGACGGGGGAAAACCAGAACGACCACGACCACTACGGCGGGAACGAGCAGGCGTTTTGTGCGTGAGTTCATCCGGTTATCCTCCTATGCCTTCTCTGCGATCTTCTCGCCGAAGAACCCCTGCGGACGCAGAAGCAGAACAAGGATCAGAATGATGAAGGCGAAGGCATCGCGATAGGCAGTGGACACGTAATAGGCCGCGAACACCTCGATCACACCCAGAAAAAGCCCCCCCAGGATCGCCCCTGGGATGCTCCCGAATCCGCCCACGATGGCCGAGCAGAATGCCTTGAGTCCGATCATCGCTCCCATGTCTTTGGTCACGAAAAAGATCGGCCCGAGCAGGATTCCGGCAGCCGCCCCAAGGATCGAACTGTACGCGAAGGTGATGGCGATCATCTTCGCCACCCGGATGCCCAGGAGCCGCGCCATCTCCTTGTCTTGGGCCGTGGCAAGCATCTTTTTGCCCAGCATGGTTTTTTCGAAAAAGAAATACTGGAACCCGAGCAGAGCCAGGGTACAGATGATGATCACAATGTATTGCGGGTCCACGAGCACTCCAAGCATGTTCACCGCGTTCTCGGAGGTCGGCCGCGGCATGGACAAGGGCTCGGCACCGAAGATCATCTGTGCCCCGTTCTTCAGGAAGATGCCTACGCCGATCGTGCTGATCACGACCGGCAGGAAGCTGCGGTTCCTCAACGGATAGTAGGCAATACGCTGGAAGACGATGCCGAAAGCACCCATGAAAAGGACAACGATCACGCAGGTCAGGGCAAAGGGGATATTCAGGCTGCCCAACAGCCACACGGCAACAAAGGCCGGGACCATCGCAAACTCCCCCTGCGCAAAGTTGACGACATTGACCGCATTGAAAATCAGGACAAATCCCAGGGCAACCAGGGCATAGATCGAGCCCATGGCGAGACCTGCGGCCATCATTTGAAGATTTGTGGACCAGTCCATTCAGAATCCCTCCTCATGGAGGCGTCCGGTCCCGGCACGCAGCCATGCCGCCGGACCAGATGCCTCTTGGGTCGACCCGGGCGTCGGGGAGGTCCCTATTTCTTGCCCAGGTTGACGATCTTCAGGAGTTTCGGCTGGCCCTTCTCGATCTGGACAATGCTCACTTCGCTGAGGCCGTCGCCATTCGGGGTAAAGGAAAAATTGCCCTGGGCGCCCTTGTATCCCTGCGTGGCCAGGATGGCCTGCTGGATCTTCCCACGATCTTCCCCGGCCTTCCTGATGGCATCGACCAGGATTTTCAAACCGTCATACGTCCAAATGCTGAGGGGATCATAGGGTTCGTTGTATTCCTTCTTGTATGCCTCGGCGAATCTCTTGTTCTCCTCGCTCGCGCCCGTTACGAAATCGACCACGGCCCAAATCCCCTCGGCCGCCTCCTTGGCAAGGTTCAGAGCGTCCTTCGATGCGGCGCTGGGCGACCCGAGAAACTGGTAAGGAGAGCCGAGTTGTTTCAGTTGGCGCTGGATCACCGCCGTGGCTTCCTGATGGCCGTAGAAGATCAGGACCTGCGCCCCTGCGTTCTTCATGGCCAGGAGCTCAGCGGTAAAGTCTTTCGCACCAGTCTGGGACTTCTCCCGCTTTACCACGGTCAGACCTGACTCCTTGGCGCCTTTTTCCACCAGGTCCGCACCGCCGGTGCCAAAGGCGTCCGCATCGTGCAAGAGTCCGATCTTGGTGAACTTGGTATCTTCCTTGATGTATTTCACCATGGCGCCGGAGGCGATGGAGTCGTCGGGCCGAACGCGGAATAGCCATGGATTTCCCTGTCTGGTGAGGTTGACATTGGTGGCGCCGATAAACGTGGGGATGCCGTAGTTCTTGATGGAATCCGACGTGGCAAAGACCTGGGTGCTGTAGAGGAAGCCGATCACGGCCAGCACCTTTTCCTGATCCACGGCCTTCTGCAGTGACGCCAGCGCGCCGGGGTTCGATGACTGGTTGTCGATGATACGGAGATCGATCTTCTTCCCGTTCACCCCGCCGGCTCCATTGATCTCCTTGAGGGCCAGCTTGATCGCCTTGACCTGGAGAGATCCCGCTGCCGCGTGTACACCGGTGACGGGGGGCGTAAATCCGATCCGGATCTCTTCAGCCGCCCCCGCAAAGCCGATTCCGAATACTGCCAGGACCATGATGGACAACAGACCTACCGTAAAAATACGGTGCAAGCTTTTCATACCACCCTCCTATTTTTCGTTTATTCAAGCTTCGCGACCATTAAGATCTGCTCACCTCCGCTCACCACAATGATTCATCCTGTGCTGACATATTCTTCGTTATGGCCCAGGCCCATAAAGACCATGAACGATTTTGACCGGCCCCACCAAAATCTGGATTGTTGGGGGGGCAGGTCAGTTCACCATGAATTTTCCGTTTCAGTAAGCTGATTCCCCTTGGATGGATCTCACCAGATCCAAGGCCTTTTTCACTTGATCCCGGGTCCCCCTGAAAACGAGCCATACTCCCCCTTCCGCGCCGCTGATGCCGCCCGCGCTGGACTGGAAGGCCGTTGCTCCAGTCAGCATTTTAATGGCCTCCAGTTCTGTGACAATCTCTCCGGTAAGGAGCCACAAGGAAGGAATGGTGTAGCCGGGGAATGCATTGGTCGATTTGTCAGAAGGAGCGGGCAACGATTCCATGGGCTCGCGCGTTTTCAACGACGTATCCACGAGATCTCCTGCAACCAACTTCTCAAGGCCTACCGGGACTACGAGGTGAACCTTTCGTGCTATGCTGAAGGGAAATGTGGCCCCCAGCGTTCCCCCTGCCGGGTCCAGAATATTGGTCGCCGCCAGCTTGTTCTTGTAATCCAGGGCATTCGCCCCCTTCATAACCACGTCGCCCGCTTTCAGCTTTTTCGCAGCTTCGCCCAGCGGGATATCCACTGCCTTGCCTTTCTCCAGAATGAGATGCGGAATAGGTTTCACCTGGGGCAGGTTCTTGGTCCCTTTCTCGGGCTCAATTCTCCCCGTCACGAATGCTGCATGATCGGATTTATTCCCAGTGATCTCCTCTGCCACGTAGGCATTGGTTGTCCCCTTGATGATGATGACCATTCCGTTCGCAAGGGCGTTCTTGACGATCGGCATCTGTGCCACAGCCTTGCCGATCAGCCTCTTGGATTCGGCCGGGGTCAGAATCGCTCCGCTCTGGACCATCTCCGCCGCGGCCAAAATCCCTGAAAACAGCAGTTGTCCGACAATGGCCATCACAAACAGAAAGATGCCCTTCCTCAACACTCTCTTCATGACTTGCTCCTCCTTTCGCTGTTAGCTGTTTACGCTTTCCCGGATCCATGATCCGAGGTGATGCCGCAAAGCCTTCGGGCTTTCCGTTGCTTTCCCTTCAGGTCGACCAAGCGTGAAATCATGATCCGCTGCGCTTGCGGGGAGCCGGCGCCGTGCATCGACTCCGTGAGGTACCCCACTGCGGCGGTCCCCAATGAGAGGTTCTCGATCAGCCGCAGGATGCGCATCCGATCTTCCACCGGGATTCCTTCTGCGCCCCGGCAATACTTTTCGATCCACTTTCCGACCTCCGGAGATCGGAGATCCGCATCAGAGGGAAGGGTGACCATCAGACCGCCGGCAATATCCTGCGCCAGGCGTGCGATTTCGTATGGGAACCGCGTGACGTTCTGCTTGTGCACATTGGCCAGAAGCGGATCGACGCAGTAAGTCCCGCTCGGCTCCTTGTGTCCTTCTGACGCGCAGGCAATGCAGCCGCAATAGAGCGTCTCGTTCAAGTGGTTCATTTCGATGATCTTGTCCTTGACGTGGGAGGCCTTGGCAGTGCCGTTGTATTCGGCAATCGTCTGCGCCGCGCCGATCAGGACGTCGCCGACGCCCACTTTGCACGCATAGCTTTGGCGATGGTAAGAGGCGAATTTCTCCACCAGGAATCCGGCAAACTCAACCTCCCGGCACATGAAGACCCTTTCCCAGGGAACGAAAACCCGATCGAAAATCACCAGGGCTTCGTGTCCGCCGAAAAGCCGGTTGCCGACGTCCACAGATCCCGCTTCGAGCTTCCTGGTATCGCAGGACTGCCGTCCGATGATGTATGTGATTCCCTGAGTATCGCTGGGCACTGCAAAGGAGACCGCATAATCCCTGTCCTCTTCGCGCAGAGCGATGGTCGGCATCACGATGATTTCATGGGAGTTCACGGCGCCTGTCTGGTGGGCCTTGGCCCCGCTCACAACGAGGCCGTCGGGCTTTTCCTCCACCGCATGCAGGTACAGATCCGGGTCGGGCTGCTGATGGGGGGAAAGACTTCTGTCTCCTTTGGGATCGGTCATGGCTCCGTCGCAGGTCAGGTCGTTTTCCTGAACATGGGCCAGGAATTTCAGGAACCGTTCGTTGTAGGATGTGTGGTATTTTGCGTCGATGTCATACGTGACGATGGAGAGGGCGTTGAGGGCGTCCATTCCCACGCAGCGCTGGAAGCAGCATCCTGTATGCCCTCCCAGCATCCTTCCCATCTTGCTCTTCTGCACCAGATCGTCCCGGCTCTGATGAATGTGGCAGAAACGGTTGATCCTCTTGCCGCTCAGATGCGACACCGCGGTCATCAGATCCGCCAACTCCAATCTCTGCGCCAGTTCGTAGGTGGCGGCTACGGCATTCATGGAAGGCCGGATGATCGGGTCATCCACCACGTTGTCTATCTTGCGACCGAACATATATACTTCCAGCTTGAGTTCTCTCAGGCTCTGCTCATATTGTCTGCCGTTCATCATGGCAGGAAATCTCCCTTCACCCCTTCGAGCGGCGGAGTCGCCAGGCTACCCCGACGCGCGGCATTTTTTCAGCAGCCGCTCCCAGTCATTGTCCACCTGCTTCTGAAATTGTTGCCGCTCGACAGCAGACAGCTTTTTGAACCGGCCCTGGTGCTTCAGATAACGATCCACCGGTTCCTTTTCGGGCATGGGGCTTTCTTTCCAGACATTTCCTTCGGATACTTCGTAAAGAGGGAAGACACGGCTTTTGACGGCCGCCCTTGCCACCTCCAGGCTGAGTTCCGGATCGTGCCTCCACCCGGTCGGGCAGGAAGCGAACAGGTGGATAAAGCGCGAGCCCCTGATCGTCTTGGCCTTTTGGACCTTTTCTGCCAAATCGGCTGGTGCGCCGATGGAGGCGGTAGCCGCGTAGGGAATGCGGTGAGCCGCCATGATTTCCACGATGTCCTTCTTCCTTTGAGCTTTCCTGGCGGAATCGGGAGTGGTGGTCGTCCACCCGCCGGCCGGGGTCGCCGAGGAGCGCTGGATCCCTGTGTTCATATAGGCTTCATTGTCGTAGCAGATGAAAAGGATGTCCTCGTCCCGTTCCACGGCGCCGGAAAGGGCCTGCAAACCGATATCGAAAGTGCCACCGTCACCCGCCCATGCCAGAACGGTGGTATGGTCGTTTCCCTGGATAGACAGACCGGATTTGACCCCGGCGGCGACTGCAGCCGTAGAGGCGAAAGCAACGGAAAGCACCGGCACGGTGAGGCAGGAATAGGGATAGATGCCAATGAAGGTGGACCAGCATCCTGCAGGCATGACAACGATGGTGTCCTCCCCCAGGACAGACAGGGTTTGGCGCATGGCCAAAGCCGCTCCGCAACCGGGACAACCGTAATGGCCGGGGGTGAACAGCTCTCTTTTCTCTGGAACAGGGAGATTGAAGCTCCCCGCAGCCCCGCAGAGCGGGATCTCCGCTTTGCTACGACAAGCATGCGGGGAATCTTCCACCTCTCGAGGACTCTTGATCTGGTTTGATTCGCTCGCTGACCCCCGCGGAAAGCTGCCGGGAATGCTCTCGCTGACTCGGTTCATGGCAACACCTCCGCCCACAAGGTCAAGCCGGCTTTCACCGCTCCCCCGTCTCCGGTAATGGCCTGCCGCACCAGAGCGATCGTCGAATCGACGGAGATGTCATTCCCGCCTACTCCTGCGACAAAGCCCGTGATTTTAATCCTCTTACCAAGGTCAAAAAGCCCCGCTTTGACCTCTTGGGCGAGAATGCCTTCTGCCCCAAACGAGATATCCCGATCGATGATAATCACATGAGTGACATTGGCGACGGCCTTTTCAAACCTTTCGCGGGGAAACGGCCTAAAGATCCCGAGGCGCAGGCCGCCGGCCTTGATTCCTTCCTCTCGCAGACCGTCCACCGCCATCCGAACGGCTCCAGCCGCAGTTCCGATGCTGACAATGCACACTTCGGCGTCTTCAGTTCGGTACGCTTCGGCAGAGGGATGAGGGCGGTTGAATCTGCCTTCAAACTGAGCTGCTGCCTGATCCCAAACCTTCTCCATGGATAGCGTATCACAGTGACGCTTGTATTTGATCGAGGTGTAGAGGTCCGATCCGCAGACATTGCCGAAGGTCTTCGGATCATTCACATCCAGCTTAATGGATGGCCGATAGGGAGGAAGAAAGGCATCCACCTCTTCCTGATCAGGCACATCCAGGATTTCTGAAGTGTGGGTCAGATAGAACGCGTCGAGATTGATCATCACAGGCAGAAATGCTCGCTCGGCTACCGCATAGGCGATCAGGATGGAATCGAGCACATCCTGTGCGCTGGCGCAGTAGTACTGCACCCATCCGGTGTCCCGCTGAGCCAAGGAGTCGGTGTGATCACAGTACAGGTTCCAGGGAGGGGATAGGGCACGGTTGCAGTTGGCCATCACGACAGGCACTCGCGCCCCTGCCGCATAGTGGAGCATCTCATGCATATAGGCCAGGCCTTGCGAGGAGCTTGCGGTGAAGGCCCGCGCTCCTACCATGGAGGCGCCGATACAGCTCGCCATGGCCGTGTGTTCCGACTCCACGGGGATGTATTCGGCATGCAGTTCACCCCGGCCGATGATGTCGGCGAGGCTTTCCACGATGACCGTCTGCGGGGTGATCGGGTATGCCGATACCACTTGAACCCTGGCCAGTTTTGCAGCCAATGCAGCAGATTCGGTTCCCATTGCCACCTTTTTCATGCGCACGTTTCCTCCATCGTGATGACCCCGCGGGGGCACTCATAGGCACAGATGCCGCACCCCTTGCAGAAGTCCAGGTCGACCGTGATCGTGTTCTTCTCTGCGTCCAGCCGAAGGCACGCTTCAGGACAGGAGGAGGCGCATTGCAAGCACAGGTTGCAGATGCCGCACGACATGCACCGTTCGCTTTCACGAAGAACGCGTCCCCCCTCCCATGTCTCCTCTTGCTCCGCTTCGCCGCCAAGGCAAAGATTCGCATCCAGAAAAGAGCCCACGTGAGTGGTTTCCATGTCTTCCGCGTTGCGGGACAGATATGCGGCAGCCTTGTCGGCCGCCAGACGGCCCGCGGTGACGTAGTGGGCAACCATCGCTGCTTTGAATGGTCTTAGATTGCCCGGCAGTGTGACAGCGAGCACGCCGCCGCGCACCTCTTGATCGACAAAGGGGTTGAGAATGTTCGCGCCTGGCGGCTCATACTTGTCCGGAAGCCCGGTAGGGTCAAGAATGACAAGATCGGACTTGGACAGGGATTTGGGCAGATTCTCCAGGTCCAGCGCAACGCCGGTTTCCAAATGGATATTGCCGACGCGGACCAAACGACTGATCTCCTGCTCCAGAACATCCCGGTCCAGCTTTTTCGCCGGCAAATCGGCGAACTCTCCGCCGGCTTGCCGGCGTGACTCCAGAACGCTTACATGCACTCCCCGGCAGCCCAGAAAGAACGCGCAGGATAATCCCAGAGGACCGGAACCGACGACAGTGACCTGTTTGCCGTTCTCCCTGTTTTGCTTTTCTTTCAGATCTGCGCCGAGCTTTCCCATGAACTGTTCGATCTTCTGAATCGGTATCGCACTATCGATTCTTTGTCGCAAACACTTGGTCTGACACGGGTGATAGCAGAACCGGCCCGTCAGCCCCGGAAGGGGATTGTAGGAAAGCAGCAGGGCGAGTCCCGTTCGGAAGTCCCCGGCTTTAAGCGCCCGCAGATAGTCCGGTATGGGAACTCCCGCCGGACAGTTCTGGCCGCAGGGCGCCGGTCTGTTCCTGATCTGCGGAGTCAGATAACGCCAGTCGCCGGTCTGGTTCCATTCCATGGTCCCGATGGTGGACGGCATAATCGGAAGTTCCGACAGCCTTTTGATGACGACCTTCTTAGGCTGCATCAATCCCTCCTGATATTGCGAAGACTGCCTGATACGCCGCTTCGGCGGCGGCCATGTTTTTTTGGGGATTGGCCGGTGTACCTTTCTCGATGGCATCCAGCAGGTTTGAAAGCGAAAGATCACCGGAGAGTCTGGCGTAGGCGCCGAGAATGACGGTGTTGATGATGGGGGCCATCTTTGTACCCAACCCGTGCTCGAGTGCGATTTTGACGGCATCCACGCCGGCCACTCGAAAGGAACTCTCTATGCCAATCGGGCTGTCATGGCCCCTGCAATTGAGCAGGATCAATGCACCCGTATTCGCGCCCTGGGCTACATCCACTTTGTTCAGCAAAGAAGTATCCAGCACGATGATAGACGACGGGTGCTTGATCTCTCCGCGTTCGACGATAGGGATGTTGTCCAGCCTGACAAACGCGGAAACCGCCGCGCCCTTTCTCTCCATGCCGAAAGACGGAAATGCCTGAACGTAGAACCCCTGCTTGAAATAGGCATTCGCCAGAATCTTTGAAGCGACGACAGCGCCCTGACCGCCCCTCCCATGAAATCGGATGCCGACCATTCAATCGCCCTCACAGTGGTTGATGTTCCGTATTTTTGAAATTCTGTTTTGCATAACGAAAAAGAGAATGCAAGAAAAATGTTCTGAATGTTTATACAATAGTTCAAACATACGGAACAAGAGAGGATATGCTGGCCCTACTGGGGCTATCATGGGGGGCGCTCGGCTGGTGGTGAGGATCGAAGAATGGAGCCGCATGAAAACAAGCGGTTCAAGAGAATCTGTTTGTCATGCGAAGGGGACGGGACATTTTTCAGGAGTCATCGCAGCCATGGCAGGGAAGCCTAGCATGCCGGCAAACGCTGCGTGGAGTGTAGTCAGCCGGGTCGCCGACTGCAGCATTGCCGTGGCAAAATGACGCGCGCACTGCCTTTTGCTCTGCCTTTCACCTACTGCTCGCGCATTGAACTTGTGATCTCTCGGCCCGTCTCCGCTACCAGTTTGGCGAACGTTGCACAAACGCTCGCGGATACCCTGTTCTTGGGAGCGGAAATGCTGATGGCCGCTACGCATTCTCCCTTGGGGTTCAGCAACGGCGCCGCAACGCAGTAAACCCCGGAAAGAGCTTCCTCATCATCAACGGCCACCCCTTTGACCCTGACCTTTTCAATTTCGGCAATCAGTGCGTCCACGGAATCGATAGTCCGTTTGGTGTATTTCTTGAACGCGTTCTTGCGGCCGTAGATCTGCCGGATGTCTTCGTTGCTGAGGTAGGAGAGAAATATCTTGCCGGTTGCGGCACAGTAACCGGCGAATCGTGCGCCGGCCGGCGTCGAGATGCGAAGCATCTCCTCGGACTCCAGCCGGTGAATGTACCGGATTTCGTTATATTCCCACACGGCCAAGTTGACCGTTTCGCCGCACCTTTCATGGAGATCCTGCATAAAGGGGATGATGGCCTTGCGAAGAAAGACCTCTCGTTTGTGGGCGGCGCCGATTTCCAGTGTCCGGACGCCAAGGCCGTATAATTTCGTCCTCCCGTCCTGCTGGATGAATCTGTGCTCCTTCATCGTGCTCAGTATCCGATGGACCGTTCCTTTACCCATCGCCAGTTTCTCACTGATCTCGGTAATGGAGAGATCACGGCCCTGGTCGAGGACCAGCTCTATAATAGAGAGCGCCTTGTCAAGTGAGGTCGCAAGGTACTTGTTCACAGGATGTGTCTCAGTCTTCGATTTTGACGGTTTCGATTTGATGGTTAGAAACCTCCTTCTTCCTGCGTTCCATATACCAGAAAATAGTTATGATTATACGGAATAGCAAAGTCAAGCAAAATGTCGGCAATGTTTTTCTGCCGCACAGCACCGAGGCGATCTTCGCCAATCCAAAGCGCTCAGCCCCCACCCATCGGTTTCCTTCCGGAATAGCAAAAGGACTTCAAATCCCAATTCCTGCTCCATAGAATAATTGGGATGTGCTGATAAAGAGAGAGGATGCCACCATTGGAGACGCGGTTTACGGAAGTTTCGAAAACAGATCTCGACTTTCTCGTCGAGGCTGTCTCCCCAGAGGTGAAAGACAAGATTCGCCTGAAGGAGATCATCCTTCAAGACGCGGACTTCCGAAGGGTCGTTTCTCTGCCCTTCCGCATTTTGTCTTTGTCGAGTTTGTGTAGTTTGTAAAGAACGCTCCGGAGTCCCCTCGTCTCCACATCCTATCTATTTCAGGTATCTAACATGCTTTGGCACTTAGAAACCTCAAAACCTAACAGCGTCCCGCTCCCAGAATGACTCTACAGGCCCACCGGCATATCGTAAGGATGCGGACGGCCTTTGCCCGTCTCGACAAATTCCTTGAGGCTAAGCATGAAAAGCACCCAGTGCATCGAGGTCTGAGGGAATATTTTGGCATCCTCGCGCCATTTTGAGTGGCGAAGGTGAAGAAAT
>PHBH01000011.1 GCA_002840535.1 Deltaproteobacteria bacterium HGW-Deltaproteobacteria-15
ATCCGTTGCTCCGCCTTTCGGCTTCAGAGTGCCTCACTAGCCTCTCCTGCAGGTCACCTACTATGCCCTCTGCTGACTTTTCCCATGCGGTCAGGGTCGATTGCTCTTCCCTCAGCCCCCTTGACAGGCGGGCACATGGGAGATCTCCCGGGGTAAGACACAGGGCTTTCTGCGCGTAAACGCCGGATTTATAAAGCACGCCCCTCTTGCCGATGGAGGGCTTCGCGGTCACGTGCCTGCTCGCCCCGGACGTACCACACCTCATATCCGGTTCCTGTTCGTCGCCCCGCGCTTTCGGATTGGGCTTCCGGAAGCCTGTCCCGATGCCTATCGGGGACCCCGCCTCACGGCGACGCCCTTGCCCTTCTCCTAGCCTTCGGCTCGGCGAAAACCTGGCGTGGGGTCTTTCACCCCACAAGTCCTGTGCCATGCCCGGCACACACGTACTCTTCAGCGGCCGCGGCCTTTTGCGGTCCGCTGGAAGAGGTTGTTAGGGGCTCTTTGGTTTTCCTCCCCGAAGAATCTTCATGTATGATTTATCGGAGGACCTGTTCTCCCACGCGCCTTTGATGAAGTCCCGCAGATTGGGGAGGTCTTTCTCAATTGTTGTCTGCCAGAGGTTGGGGCTGTACTCGAAGACTCTAAGCATGTTGTCGACGTCGAACAGTGGCCCGGTTCCGAGAGCTTTGATGAGAACAACAGGCTTATCCTCAGCCATGCGGACGCCGAGTTCGAACATTACGTTCGGATTGTGCTCTGTCAGATCGGCTATCACGAGGTCGGCTTCGAGCAGGTCGTTGATAATAGTGGATTGAATGAGATCACTGCCTTGGCGATTCGCTGTCTTGACTGTGAATCCCGAAGCCTTTGCTGAAGGGGTGATAAGGCTCCGCAGGACTTCTGAGAAGAAGCCTTGCGAGTGCTTCCCGTCCCGCTCGACAAAGGGCATGATCACGAATGCCTTAAGGCCGGAGGTCCCGCCGACCTCGGCCAACGTGACCGTGTCAGGTGGTGGTGGGGCGGGTGTGCCAGGAGGAAGTGTGTCTCCTTCGGACGGAAGACCAGATGTGATTCCGAGGAATTGACAGTTTTCACGGAATGTTCGAGAGAACTCGTCGTGTGTTTCGGGTGCAAGACCAAATTCTTTTTCTAGTGTGTTCCCAAGGTATTTCATCTCGGGCAAATTGCTTCCCTTGTAGAATTCCAACACACGTTTGAAAACATCGATGGTAAGAAAGGCGCGTGTTTTCAACGCGCGTTCAGTTTCTAGATTTGGTGCATACACCAAGTCCCGGCCGAGGTCTGTGAGGGCAATGGCCTCCGCTTTGTTGGTTCCAATCGTCAGGCCGTAGTCACGCGAGGCAGCGGTAAGATAAAAGAAGGCATTCGCGCCATTGCTTGCGCCGATGGCTTTGCGTACCTCCTCGGGTTCCCATGGGTTCCCTCCGTGGTGCACTTTGATCGCCGTTGGAATGCTCAGCGCCTTTTCGAGTGTGGCGCGAGGAAAGGACCATCGTACGCGGTCCGCTGCGGTCTTGGCTTTTCGTGGCATTTGGAGTTCCTCCTTTGTTGTTACGTTCAAATTCTGCACCATCGAGATAGGACGGCCAGTTACCCGACCGCCCTCTCACAGATCCCTGCATGCGGTTTTTCCGCACAGGGCTCCTCAGCATTGCTCGCTTCGTACAAGAGCGTTGGCTAATTCCAGTATCCGATAATTCTGGGTTGCGGGATTCTAAAGCACTCCAGCATCTCCCTGAACCCCTGCCAGTTGCAGCTCTTCCTCTGACTCCGACGGTTCAACCATTTGAAGACGATCAGGCACACTTGGTGATAATAGGCGCTGAGCATTTCGTAATTACCAGAAACACCGTAGTAGTTATAGTGCCCCTGGAGTTTGGCTCTCAGCTTTTCCATAATCATGGCTGTCCCGTGCTTGCATCGTTCTGACTTGATCCATGATTCCATTGCCGCCAGTGCCGCCTTGAACTTCTTCTTCGCCGTTCGCATTTTCACCAGGGGCTTGTTCTCTCTGCTTAACCCCCATCGATATTCGAAGCCAAGAAAAGTGAAGGTTTCGCTCTTCTCGGTTTCAAACCGGGTGAACTCGATGACGCGGGTCTTTTCCTTGGACAACTCGAGGGTGAATTTTCTGAGCCGCCCATCAATGACCCGGCGGATCTTCTGCAAGTCACGATGATATTGAAAGTAGCAGACATAATCATCCGCAAATCTCATCAACATCACATCTCCATCACAGCCAGGCTTAATGACTTTCTCGAACCACAAGTCCAACGCGAAGCGTAAATAGATGTTGGCCAGCACGGCGGAGACGACACCGCCTTGCGGGGTGCCCGTGACCGGAGGAATCACCTTGCCGTCCTCCTCCAGGATACCGGCCTTCAGCCATTTGCGGATGAGACCCAGGAATGGCCGATCATCGATCCGCTGTTCTAACATTCGCATCATCCAATCGTGATCAATATTGTCGAAGAAGCCCTTAATGTCAGCGTCAAAGACCCAACGAAACCTGCCCCTATGGAGCCTTTGGCTCAGTTCGAGGGCGGCACGCAGTGGCCCTTTGCCACGTCTGTAACCATGACTGCACTGCAGAAAGTCCTGCTCGAATATGGCAGACAAAATCAGAGCAACCGCTGTCTCCACCAGTTTGTCGCCGATCACCGGAATGCCAAGCGGGCGTTGTTTTCCGCCTGGTTTTGGGATGTATCGACGGCGTACCAACTTCGCCTTGTATCGCTTCTCTTTCAGGCTGGTCGCAATCTTACGGACATTCCCGTCAAGATCAGCTTCAAAGGCTTCCCAGCCCAGGCCTTCCACTCCAGGCGCGGCTCGCCGGTTCAGTTGGGGAAAGCACCAGTGCAGGTTTGCCTCATTCAAGAGGCTGTAGAGGTTTCCGAATCGGTGTTTTGGATTTTCCTTTGCTCTTTTTGCTATTCCCCGCAGTGAGGTTTGCATATGTTTATCAGCCTGTCTCATCTGCATATGTTTCCTTTGCGGGTACGCAATACCGTCATCCCCTTCCCCATGTGAGCGGCCCTACCGTCTCAGAGTAATATGGGATGATCTGACTCCCTTCTCTTGATTAACCCGTCGGGCGCTCTTCTTGCGGTTGATGCGCCCTACCTCCGCCGTTAAGGCAGAGGAGGTGGAAGGGCCTCCCAAGTTCATGACGCTTCTCTCACTACATGCCACGCTCTCGGACCCCGGCAGTCCCTCAGGACTCTCACCGTAACGATTCCCCTGTTCTGGCTTCCGGCACGTTAAAACCGTCGCCAACTGCATTGTTGCCCTTACGGGCTGAATTGCTTAAGGGAGGTACGTCTCCCCTGCGGCCTGCAGTGTTCCCTGTGTACGCTTCACCCGTATTGTTCGTTGACTTCCATGTCAGCTCCTCCACAGGTGCAACACTCGGTACGGGCTGCTGGTTAGGCTTTGCCCGATGGGGACTCCCTGTCTATGCACCAAGACAGGTCACCCTATAAGAAGCGCCAAGCTGCACTTGGCGCACTAACGCCGCAGATAACCGGCTTGGAAAAGGTGCAGAGCGAAGCGGCGCAGCTTTTTCCAGTCCGAGTTAATTTGCATGTTAGCCCGGTGTCGCTTCCTCCCGCTTTCCCCTCGCCAGTGCTACGAGCGCCTCTGTCAGTTGTGCCTGAAACTCCGCATGCCGATTACGGTACTCTAGACAGACGTTGCTTCTGACATCGAATGGCAACGTGTCGAGAGTCGGCGCACACATTAGGATTTCCTTCTGCCTCGCCAGTGCATATCCTGCCTCGTAGAATACGTTTGGATTGTCGTCTGCAGTCATGAATATGACGAAATGTGCGTCATCAATCATGGAGAAGATCTCATTGACAATGTTGCGCGTCAGAGGCGCTTCGTCCGTGCGCATCACCCTGTGCCCAGCGTCACGGCAGGCCGCCTTGATCTCACCTCGGAATAGCGAATTGAGTTCAGGGCACCCGAATGGCATTGCGGCGAAACCGAACTGCCTAGCCTTCATGCGTTTGAGCCTGCCGGACAACACGTCGGCAAACCACTCGGCATGCGACACCGCGGCTGGCTTCTTCAAGAATGGCAGTCCAGCCGCTTCGGTGACTGAATCGTGTTCATCAATGAACTGTGAAACCACAAGGACGCTATCTCTTCCGTATCGAGCGGCCAGCTCTTCGGCAAGGATAAGCCCACCCAAGGGTGAGTTCCTGTACGGCAGTTTCGCGTCGCAGACGATTACGTCGTATAAACGGCCCTTCGCCAAGCGCCAAGCTTCTGTGGCAGTGTTGGCTAGGTCGATGCGATGTCCGAGCATCCCCCCTGCGTAGCGTTCATAGACTGGGAGTGACGAAGCATTGTCGTCGACAAACAGAATGTCTAGAGTGGGTGTGCTCATCAAGTGCCCTCCCCGGCAACAAGTGCCACCTCGATCCGTGCCCCCCCTCTTGGATCGTTCTTCCAGGCGAGCCAACCTCCCAGCCGATTGGCTATCTCCCTCAGAAAGAAGAGACCGGTCCCAGGTTGCTCACTGGGCGTACCGTCGCCGGGTTCTTTAGGGAAGCCTGGCCCGGTGTCTTTCGCTACGATCTTCAGCAGGCAATCCTCGTGGAAGTAGGAAAGGCTCAGTGAAAGAGTGGCGTCTCTTCCGACGCGTCTCGCCGCCTCGAGGGAGTTGCGCACTAGTTCACGGATAATCACGTCAAAGATCGGCCTGGGTAGCGCCAGAACCGGAATGGACCCTCGCACGCGGAAGCGGACGGCCAGTTTGGTTCCTTCGCGGAAATGGCTCCGGGGGGTGTCAGCCAAGACTTGCCCGATGTTGGTATGCAAGACCAGATCGGAGTCGTCCTTGTAGAACGGACGAGATATGGCGAGAAGACTGTCGGCTATCGCGGCACATTGCTTTATGGCACGAAATACTTCTGCCGCGTTGTGCAGATACTCTCTCCGGTCCTCTTCCGGGATGTCCATGGTGCTGATATCCATCTCCCACAACCCTGTGTAGCCGCTTATAGGGTCAAGCGCGTTTCTCAGGTCGTGCACCATTCCGCCGACGACGAGAGCATAGCTGGAAACACTATCCCAGAAGGAAGGATGGGGTGTCTTCTTTGACTCCTCTACTGTCATGTCAGTACTCTCATGATGGCCAACTTTGGATTAGACGTCTCAATTGATATCCGGTTATACGGCAGTTTCGCAATCTAATCCCATAATGACAGCTGTCTATGCCGTATAATCCACCCCACAATGGGCTTATATTGCGGATGTGAAATATAATCCATTTGACACTGCTGTATTGGTGCTGCAAGTAATACTGTAAAATGCGCCGGTGCGTTACGCGGCATTTTTTCAGTTATGGTGAAGTAGGTTTGGAGGGGGCTCTCTCGGTTCGGCTGTCAGGTTTCGACTAATTCTCCTTTGCGAACGGCAAGTTTTGGTCACTCTAGATGAAGGAGGCTAAGATGGTCAAGCGAAAACTTTTGGACCTCGCACGCAGCAAGGGGGTTGTTTCTTTGTTGTCGAACAAGTCAACAACGAAACAATGCTGTCTACGTGATTGGTGGATCAAGAGATGTTCAACGCACCACGGGTCCATCGTCAGAGCGTGCTGGCCGGTGGAATGGTCGAACCGCTTTCTTGATTGCGCCGGCTTATCCTTCCGGCCAGAAAGAGCAGTGCCGCAAAAGGGACCAGGCAGAATTTGACCCACCACAGGAGACGGCTCTTTTCCGATCCTGCAAGGTCCGGTGTGTAGGGGATGACTCGAATCGTGCGGTGCTGAAACAACGTGCCGGTAACCTTGGAATTGTACCAGACCTCGAGGTTCGTACCCGGCGGAAACCGTTCTTTCAGACCGCGGTAGCCGAGCGCCTTTCCGTCCGCCAGACTCGGGGCATAAAACCGTTCACCTCGTCCGCTGAGCTTTCCGGCAAAGCCCCAACTCAAGCCTCCCTTATGATCGTTCCGGTAAACAAGCTTTTCAATCGTAAACCGGGCACGATCGTAGCCTCCTCGATATATCAGCACAATGACACTGGAGGCGACATCGACCATGTTGACCATTGCCCAAACAAATGAGGCCAGGACGGCTGAATATACGAAAAGCCGCGCCGCCCGAAATCGCCTCGTATGGCCGGATTCCGGACCTGCCCCCGGGTTCGCCGTTTGCAAGTGGGTCTGAAATTCCTCCACCTGCGCCTTGGCCTCCGACAAACCCAGACCGTGGGCGCGCCGCAGCAGGGTGATTGCTTCTATCTTTTTCCCGCGCGCCAGGGCACGAGCAACATCATCCGGCAGTTGGGGAACCGCTCCCGGAGCCTCGTCGCGCTCCGGACCGGTCCCTGACAGAGAAGCGCCGTTTTGCTTTCGATCATAGGCCTCCACCCATTCCTTGGCCTCTTTGAGACCTATACTCCGTTCGCGGCGAAGAAGGGTGATGGCCTCGATCTTGTTACCTTTATTCAGGGCTTCCAAGACCTTATCGGAGAGCTGGATCACGTGTGGAAAGGTTCCTCCCGGGTCCACGGCTTACCCTCGATTGCTCGAAGTCGGTATCTCACAAACAGATGGCCGTTCTCCCCACATCGTCCTTTCTGGCATCAATATGAAGCAAAAGAAAACCCCACTCTCAACTTGAGAAATGGGGTTAGGAATCTGAGCCATCGCTGCCACCTTTTCTTCAGGTTAAAAGCAAAGGCCAATTTCCTGCCTAGCCTACACATCGGGCCGATTTTGTCAAGGCGTTTCGGACGTTAGGAGGTTTTTCTCGCCCGCTTCGCCAGGACACAGAGAAGATTAGGAGAGCACAGAGGAGTATTTTTTACCCGGATCGTGAGAGGCGATCCAGGTAAAATTCTCAGCCGCTATTGCGGCGGATTAACAGAAGCCCCTGCTTCCCGAAGAGAGCTGTTTTTTCATTGCCGGTGGCACATCCCGCGTCCCTATGCGGGGCGTCTCACCGGCAATGAAAAAGAAAAGTGCTATTCTCTCTCGGCTCTGTGAACTCTGTGAGAGATTATCGTTTCTGCCGCGGCTAGCGGCCGGCTTTCCACTTTTCTCTCAACACGTTCTTGAGAATCTTGCCTTGAGGATTCTTTGGGAGGGATTCAACGAATTCCACGGACTTTGGGGATTTGTAGCCGGCCAGCCGGGCCTTGCAGAACCCGATGATTTCCTCTGCAGTAGCCTTCTTTTCCGGCCTCAAGGTAATGACGGCGTGGACCCGCTCCACCCATCTTTCGTCCGGTACGCCGATTACCGCGGCTTCCAGCACTGCGGGGTGACGGTAGAGGATCTCCTCCACCTGCCTCGGATAAACGTTTTCCCCGCCCGTGATGATCATGTCTTTCTTTCTGTCGGCGATATAGATAAACCCGTTTGCGTCGTAATAGCCCATGTCCCCGGTATGAAGCCATCCATCCACGATGGCTTTCGCGGTCTCCTCCGGTTTTTTCCAGTAGCCGAGCATGATCGACTTGCTCTTCAACACGATTTCGCCGATCACACCGGGCTCCACGTCATTGTTGCCCTGGTCCACTATTCTTACATGCACGCCGCTGCAGGGCTGGCCGCACGAAGAAAGCACTTTCTGCTCCTCCGGCGATTTATCGATCACGCGGTGCGATTCCACGCCCAGGATCGTGATATCGGGGCCTGACTCGGACTGCCCGTACCCCTGGGCAAAGACCTCCCCGAACCTTGCAATCCCTCTCCTCAGCAGGTCCGTGGGCATGGGAGAGGCCGCATACCAGATTCTCTCGAGGCACTTCAGATCAAACTCCTCGATGTTCGGGACAGCCAGCATGCTGACAAGGTGCGTCGGCACGATGTGGATATCCGTTGCCCTCTCGTCCTGAATGGCCTGCAAGGTAATCCTGGCGTCAAAGGAGCGCTGCGGCATGATGACGTTGCTCGCCCCCACATAGAAGAAGGCCCAGCTTTGGGACCATCCTCCGATATGGAAAAGCGGCATGATGAGGATGTGCTTGTGGTGAGGCTTGAACCCGACCTGGAGCGCCTTGTTCTTTGCCTCTTCCAGTTTGCGGAAATGGCTGTAGACCGCGCCTCGGGGAGCCCCGGTTGTCCCGCTCGTGTAAAAAATGATGAAGGGATCGGATTCCGCGACATCCACGACCGGCTCTTCCCGGGAAAATGTGAGGAGCTCGTCATGGAAGAGCATGCCCTCATGCTGCTTCTCCATGGCGATGTAATGTGCAACGGTCCTCAGACGGGGTTTAAGCCTGTCGACTTCCGCTGCCAGTTCAGGCCCCACAAAGAGCGCTTTGGCCTCTGAATCGTTGATCAGGATTTCGAGCTCGTCCGGATGTATTCTCGGGCTGAATGGCGATGCGATGAACCCGCCCTTCATGGCGGCGCCGAAGACATCGGTGTATTCGAGGCAGTTCCAGCCCAGAATGCCGATCACGTCCCCCTTTTTCAGCCCCATTGATTGAAGCCCGTGGACGAGGCTGTTTGCGCGCTCGTTGAACCGGGAAAACGTGACCCTTTTTTCACCGTAGATAAAGGCCTCTTGATCCGGGTGCAGAAGCGCGTTGCGGTATACGTTGTCCGCATACGTTCCTATCGGGTAGCGGGAGAGCTCCTTCAGCAGCAGTTTTTTCGCCATCCTTCCCTCCGTTCTATTATTGGATCATGAGCCTTTTTGCATTCGGGCATGGAACCTTTCTTTCGTCCCCAGTCTCAAGGCTACGTCGTTCAAAAAAAGTAAGCAGTAAGCAGTGAGCAGTGAGCAGAAAAGGCAAAGACGGTTCCATCCTGTGCAGTTAACGTTCTTGCTTCCAGGCTTTCAAGCCTTCGAGCCTCCTGGCTTCCCAGCCTGTTCTCGCCTCCTCGAAGACCCGCTAGAGGGTTGTTTTGCGGGTGAACGGTGACAGGCGCCGCAACTTCTTGCTTCATTCCGCTTATCCTGGTGTCGTGTAACATAATCAAATTGTCATATGACACTTTGTTCATCGAATTTCCGTTACACGACACCAGCTGCCGCGAAGATCCTGTTTGTCCTTTCGCGGGACTGCTTACTGTTTACTGCTTTCCTTTCAAATGTTTTCTTAGCCCTTCATATTGCCGGAACAGCCTTTTCGATGTATTCGGCCATGATTTTCGCCATGTCCGACGGCAGGCTGCGGTCCGTCGCCCCCATATTCCATGCTGCAGCCCAGGCATTGTTGGAGCTGTTGAACTCCTCTTCCCGGAGAGTACTCTGCGTCGCGGCATCCACAAGGGTCATGCGAATATTCATAAAGGAATTTCCTGCGAAAGCCCCGCCCCAGAAGCGGGCCGCAGCGCTTGTGATTCTCATGTCGTTCAGCTTGAGTTTCACCAGAAGACCGTTCCTTCCTTTGTAGGTTTCACCGCTTCTTGCGGGTTCAACCTTCTTGTACTTGTTCTTCATAAGCAGAGAAGTCACCAGAACGGACTGGGTTTCTTTTATGGGCTCTGCATAGTCGTTTTTCAAAGCTTGCGAAGCATCCATTTCAAACACAAAGATATCGCTGTAGCCCCTGCTCAGAGGAGTCACTACCGCCGCCGGCGCCGGCGGCTGCGCCTTTTCCGGCTCAGACTGCTCTGCGCTTTTGCCTGTTGCGCATCCGCCGAGTGAGATGGCGAGAAGAGCCGCAAACACGGAACCAATGACAAAAGTCATACGTTTCTTGATCATGGAAAAAATCCCCTTTCCCTGTGAGAAGGTTATCATCCGGCTCCAGAGGGGCCGGCTTTGATTGCACCCCGGAGGGGTGAAGTTCGCCGCATCGGAACGAGTGCCGGAACAATGGAATGATGGAACAGTGGAATATTGGGAACAACAGCCAAAGACTGGGAGATGTTGTACCGCAAGATTAGGCTTTTCTTGAAAGCCCATTATTCCACGATTCCATTATTCCATCATTCCAGGAGTGCCCTTTTTCGGCGGAGCCAATGGTCTCTGACCGGGTCCACAGGAGCAGGTTTTCCTCCATGGCAATAAACCGCCGTTGACCGGTCCAAGACCGGGCGGACAGGCTCGTACACTACCTGTTTGTCCGGGTGCTGGTCAATTGGAAAGAAATGAGAAGAACGCAAAAACAAATTCAGCGGTAACACTTTAGCTCTATGAATCGTCCGGTTGAGTAAGGTTTGGGCATGGGGGTCGTTTTTCAAAAGAGTCATCTGTTACGAGCGGGGAGGCCAGGACGAATGAGACCCTTCAGGATCTCCCAGGGAATGAGCACTGTCTGGGAGCCTGCGACATAGGCGGCTACCTGATAAGGATCAAAGGTGATCTCCAACCCTTCCGGCGTCAGGGTCCAGTTCCGGTAGTTTTCCATCCGGGGTCCTGCCCCCTTTTCAAGCCACGCCCTGTCGGTATAAGGCTGCAGGGCCGCCTGCCCTTCCAGCTCATTCATGGCATAGACGGCGATTGCGCGGAGATAACCGGATTCGGGCCTGAACAAGGAAGAGAGCGACAATGGCTTGCCCTGCCGGAGGTCGAAATTCAAGACCCGCGAGTGAGAGACGGGATGGGCGGCCCCCACATGGACACGGAATACTTCAAAGAGGAGGCTGATGAGCCCCTCCCGGGCAAACCGGATTTGAAAGGTGATATCGAGGGAGCTCTCAGGAACAGCCATACCCTCTTGCGGCCGGAACCGTTCAATCTCCCCTTGAATCAGTTTCTCCACGCTCCGGTTGAATGGCTGCACCCGCGGTTCCGGCCCTTCCAGATAAGGAACATCCGCGTCCACAGAGAAGGGCGGGTCGTCGCTGCGCTCCACCATGCGACGCGAAAGGATTCGGCTCTCAGGCAAATCGGATGAGGCCGGGTGCTGATAGTGAGCGCTCACCACACGCGCTGCCGGCGGACCGGAGACCGGCGCGGCATGGAGTCCGGGATCGGCGGCGGAAATCCCTATGAGGAGCGCCAGGCTACTGAAGCACAGTCCGGGCCTCAGCCTCTGAACTGCGTTTGAAAAGCTTGTCCGTGTCCCAGCGGACTTCGATGAGTTCATGTTGATCATTGAGCCAGTATGCACCCTCCACCGGGCCCTGCAACTCGAACCTGTGCAGGTTGCCCTTTTCAGAATCGCGCCCGCGATAGACAAGATCCACTCCCTTTTTCAGGTGAAGTTCCAGGGTCTCGATCACGTTGAGCCGGACAACCGGACTGCCGAAGGGCTGCCGGCCCACCCATTCGAAGAGGAGAAAATCGGTGGTGGTCCAGTGTGGAATGGCGACAACGATCCCCTTTTGCGACCCTCTCGAAAGGATGCCTTCGGCCGCCTCTCCCTTTTCGCTCACCCTGAAGCCGACCTCCAGCACGGGCGCACTCTTGCTGCCTTCCGGGGAGATATCCATTTTCGCGATGGCCAGCTTTTCCGGGATGAACCGTTCATCGTCCTGCGCACGGGTCGTGATCACGTAGAGCTGTCGGTCCCCATCCTGCTCGCCAACCAGGAATTCGTGTTGAAACCGAATGGTCCCGGGTGCATCAGGGTCCAGGTCCGCCGTGATATGGAGATACCCCGCAGGTCTGTTGTCGAGGTAAAAGATGAACCACTGTTCAGGCAGGCTGCCTCTTCGCTCTTTCCGGATGACCCTGACATCCTCCACCGCTGCAACGGCCTTGATCAAGGAGGCTTCAGCCCTCTCCTCGTTATACTCCGAAGAGCTGACCCCAAACGCCGGTCCCGCCATGAAAAGAGTCACCAAGAGAGCCCAGAAAGTGAAGAGTATCAGGCTGGAGCGGGGGCATGCCATCCTTGGAAAGTTCATTTTATCGACACCCGTCCGGAAATTTGGGGAAATCTTCCGAGTGTCCGGTGGTCTCGGCATCTTGAAGATAGGAGAACGGCTTACCCTGTACGCACCTGCTGAAGCGTTCCGCGGTCTGCCTGTCCCAGGGTCCCCATGCGCTGTAGGCGGTAGCACCAGCCGGGGCCTGCGTTCTCATAAGCTGCTTTAGTTCGTTGTAACGGTCGTTGGTGGAGACAACCTTGCAGCCGGCGTATTGTCCTGTTTTCGCGATGTAGTAAGGGACCGCATAGAAGTTCTTCCCACCTCCCCCCGCAGAAGGAACGCCGCCGGACCGGGAATTCTGGCTCATGGCCGCCTTCAGCTCGCTCAGGAAAGCATAGCTGCTGGATGTCAAACCGACACTTTGGGCATGGACCGCAACGGATTGGGCAAACTTTGTGGTGCATTCGTTTCCGGGCAACCGTTTGGCCATCGGCACGATGACATCCCGCAGGACCACCTTCTCCGCAGCCTGCATCTCCTGGCGGTGGGATGGAGAGTAGAGGGGACCGCTCCCCCAGCGCAGGTACTCCTCATGGCTGAATTTCAATGTGCCGAACGCATTGAGGAGCTTCTGCCTGATGTCTCCGAGGCAGTCGGGGACAAGGTCGCTCACGAACTTGCTCCACCACTGGGCGGTCCTTTCTCTCCCTGCGGCAGCGTAATCAACCTTTGCGGCAGCGCTCGAAGGTGCGGAATCGGCACGGGCCGTGGGTGCGGGCTTGGGCTGGGTACTCGGCTGAGTCGAGGGTGTGAGCGCGGTCCTCGGCAGAGATTCCTGTTCGGGTGCAACGATGGTGACCGAAACCGTTGCCTGACCCGCCCTTCCTGCCGCGTCGGTCACGGTGGCGTGAAGCGTGCCGGTTTTCTCCCCGCTCTCCGAAAACCCCGAGACAGTCCCGGATAGTGCCTCGGCAGAGGGTCTGCCAATGGTCAGCCCCCGTCCGGTCACATCCACCCTGAAGGGTAGGTCGAACTCATCGGGCACGGATATGGCGAACCGTCCCTGATCTCCGCTTTGGAGGCGGGAGGGCGCCTTTACCGAGATCGGGTAACCCTCCACCTTGAAGAGGGTCCTGGCCGTCTGAGCCTTGCCAGGGGGAGAGGTGATTGCCGCCTCGAACTCCACCTCATCGCCGGCCTTGACCGAGCCGGCGGCCAGCCGTACGCCTGTCCGCTGCTCCTGTTGGTCTTTTCGTTGGTACTCCCTCTCCAGGGAATGGATCTCGGCGCCTGTCTGTTTGTTCCGGGCCGTGAGTCTGGTCTGAACCGCCTCGATCCCCTTTCCCATCACAAAGGTCACATAGAGGTGCGGGAGCTTGTCATTTCTGAGACTCTCTTTGGCAATCACGTCACCGGCCGCATCGGTTGCCCAGATCCGGGTAATGGTTACAGGTTGAAAAAGGGTGAAACCGGCCGAGGCCTGGGAGCGCACCTCCGGATTCAAGGCAAGCTGGTGGGTAAGGGCCGCGGTGTACCGGCCGTTGGGCAATCCTTCCAGAAGGAACCGGACCCGGTACTCCCGTTGACCCCCGGTCTCGGACGCCTGCACCTGCTTCTGATAGCGGGAGACGGGCGCGCCCTTTTCATCGTAGAGCTGCCAGACCAGGTTGGTAAGCAACGGTTCTTCCGTCTCCGGATGGGAGACCAGGGCCCGGAGGGCCACGATCTCACCGTTTTCAAGGGGACCGTTTATCGCAGGCCCGTCATATTCCTCTCGGCTTGCTGTAACCTTGAAGGAGGGGAGCTCGGAGGGAAGCCCGCCCGTCGCCTCTTTCAGGCTGAAGCGCACGCTTCTATGGGCCTGGATCTTACCAGCCCCTTTGTCCAGGATCCGGACCGCCAGGGTGTAGGGGCCCGGATCGAGGTGGTCGGATTTGAACCGCAGCACATGAATCTTGGGATCTGCCGCCGGCTGGGCTTTGTAAGTCTCACCATTCAAAAGCCACTCTACCATGTATTTCTCGTCCCATGTCCCGACCCGCCCCACCTCAAAGGCCAGGACTTCCCCGACCTTTGCGCTTTCCCCCAGGGGAGCGCCTCCGAAGTCCTTCAGAAAACCCTTGAGGTTTCCAAGCCCGATCTCTCCCGAGAGCGTGAAACCGGACTCGCTGAAGTCCATCTGTTTGCCTGATGCTCGATCGAAGATGCGGAGAGCGACCCTGTAGGGTCCCGGCGGAAAATCCTTGCAGGCGAGGCTGAATCGGTTCGCGGAGGGATGGTCGGCCCCTTTGTCAGAGGCCCGGTGCACCATTTCCCGGCCGGGGCCCGTGAGCTCCCAGCGGGTCAAGAATCGGTCCGTCCACTTCCCGCTCCGCGCCACTTCAAAGGCCAGGAGGTCCCCGTCCTTCACCTCCCCTGTAAGTAGCGGCCCTTCGAACCCGCCTCGCCTGGCCGTCACGGGAGCGAGCTCCATGAATTCCAAGCGGGCGATGATGTCCTCGTATTTTTCCTGCCGGATATCCGCCGCGGCCTGGCGGATCTTGTCATCCTGCCAATTCTTCCACAGGTCCTGTGCCAGGGCTTTGCCTTCGACCCCGGCCTGCCAGCCGGCCTCCAGGGGATCCAAGGTCATGGATCGGACCGTTCGAGAGACGATCCTGCCCGTGACCCGGAACATGCTTCCAAGAGGGTTGACGGCAGATCCCAGCCGGATCTGGTGCTGGATGTAGGCCTTTTCCTCCTCGTCCACCTCCCATCCTCTCTCCAGGGCGTCGATTACAGGGATGGGAGCGAGCTCGAAGGCTGCCACGGCCGCCTGCTTCATCACTCGGGCAGTCTCGCTGTCCTCTTTCTCGATGTTGAAGAAGAGATGATCCCCCCTCTCGGCCTTTTCCAGCTGCTCCTTGATGGACATGAGGTCCCCGGCGATACCGGCAAAGGACCCTGTCATAGAAAGCTTGGATGTCCTCGGTGACGAGACCGCCCCTGTCCGGGAAGGGTCTGCCCCGGTCCGGCCGGAAGGAGCATCGGGCGTTGTCGCCTGCATCTGCCGGTTCACGGATTTGACGAATTCATCGCTCACCCGGGGGTTTTCCCTCAGAAGCTGGACGAGCTCGCCCTTCTCGCTCGGGGAGAGCGAGCGGCCGAGATCACCGATCCGCTTCTGATAGGTTTCTGCCAGGGTCGGATCGTTCGCACCGATCATGGACAGGACCCTCGCCTCATTCATGGCGGCCTGGGCCTTCAGGTGGCCGGTAACGGCATCCACACCGGCCGATCTTATCTGCTGCAGCCTCGGACCGACATCCTGGGTAGGGGTCCGCTGCTTGCCCCTGGAGGGAAGCTCCGATGCATCGGGCGGCGGTATTCCCGCCTTTTCCGCCAGCACGGCCGTGCCGCTCTGGAGCCGCTCGAAATACTTGCTTTTCTGTGCCTGCTTGAGCTGCACCTCCGCCTCCAGGGCCAGCATCCTGTGATAGGCCTCGGTACCGGGTTTGTGCGCATCGGCCTGCTTGTTGAGCTCTCTCAGCTCTTCCGAGAACTTCCGGATGGAGCCGCTCTTTTTGTCGACAAAATCCCGCATCTCATCCAGGTACGCCTCGGTCTCTTTGAGAGACGGGGATTGGCCGGACCGGATCTTTTTCTCGTACTCGGCCGCATCGGGCCGTTTGTAGGCGTCGTTGTTTGCCTCGGCAATCTTTTCGAATTCGGTCGCAGACAACCCCTTGGGGTCAGCCATGATATCCACGTCGTTCTTCACGGCCCAGTTCTCGCCGCCTTTTGTTTCGATTCCGTTCGCACGGAGATATTCATCCACCCCGCTGTTATAGCCTTCCTGGATCTTCCTGACCTGATCGGCCGACCTGGCGTTGCCGATGTAGTCTGAGTCGGTCCCCGCATCATAGGGCTTGCTCGCATCCCGCTTCTGGACCTCCAGCTCGACGCCGCTTTCCCTGGCAGCCTGGGAGGCTATCTCGAAGTTCTTCTCCGCATAGAACCGCTGGCAGGCTTGGTAGGCGCCATCGGAGATGACCCCCTTGATGCGCATCAGGTTGAGATCTTTATTATGTTTGAAGACCAGTGCCTGTGCCCTCTGTCCTGCCTTGGCCGGCCCCTGCTCCATGGCCTTTGCAGCCTCCAGGAGCCCATCCGGCCAGGCCCCTGCGGGCAGGCAGGGGAGGAGAGAGAAAAGTGCCGCTGCGAGCAAAGAGGATTGAAGAAAGAGACGGGTTGCGGATCTCATGACCTCCCCTCCTTTCTCCAGGAACGGAGAAGCTCGCCGGCATGCTCCTGCTCGCGCTTCGTGCCCAGCCTCTTTTCGACCAGCAGGGAAAGGGTGCGGATCGCCTCTTCCGCTCTCTGGCTGTTCTTGAGGAGCACGGCGAGGGAGGTGCGGGCAGATGCGGAGGCCGGGTATCGTTCGACAAGCCGATGGAAGAACTCGACACCTTCCTTTGTTCGTCCGGAGGCAATCTGGCAAAGGGCCAGCGGGGCGGTCACGAGGCCGGTTACCATGTTGGGGTCCCGCTCCAGCAGGAATCGATACTGCTGGGCAGCGGCAAAAAAGCTTCCCTGCTCCTGGAGGGTCTGTGCCAGGAGCAACTGTGCCCGGCCGTGACCGGGATTGAACTCCACGGCCCGGATCAGGGAGTCGGTCCCCCGGATCATGGCCTCAGGATCACTCTTCATGGAGGAGAGAAGCATCCCCTGCAGGAACCAATACTCAGCCTCTTGGGGCGAGATGGCTACGGCCGACTGGATGTGAAAGAGGGCCCTCTGGAAAAAGGGCGATCTCTTGGTCTGGAGGTATTTCTCCCAGTCCTTTACGGCCTGTTGAAAGAGATAACGGGCAAGGGTGGGATGGCTCTCCGCGGATTCGGAACCCCCGGAAGAAGGGTGTCCGGATCTCTCCGGGGAAGGGGGCTTCAATTGAGACGCGGGCTGCGGCAAAGGAGAAGAGGATCCGCTCCCCTTGTTGTTCCAGTAGACCGCATCTTCCGCATGGGCAGGGGGAACCAGCATGAGGAGGAGGAAGAAAAAGGTCGAAAGCTTTGAGGCGTGCAGGCAGATCCTCGACAGATGAATGCTCATGACTCTCTCCAACGGGGGTGATGTCGTTCCCCCTGCCCTAACCCCTCCCACCAGGGGAGGGGAGGTCGAAGATCCCTCCAAAGGGCGGGGATGGGCCGGGCGAGCGCGACAAGGGGACGGTTTTGTCAATGGAAGCATGACTAGTCCAATACGACAGGGCCCTTCTTTTCGCGTGGTTTCGGGGCCGGCGCGGCCCTCGACCCTGGGCCGGAGCTTCGCTGTCCGGGCCGCGCTTCCAATGCCGGCGCGGCCGTGGCCGGTTGGATCAGGTTCCCTTCGAGATCCACATAAGCCTGCGGAACCGGACAATACTCGGGCCGTTTGAGTTTTCCCTTGTCCACTCCCAGGATGACGGCCAGCTTTGCGGTATCGCGATAAAGAGGGGCAAAGAGATCCGAATCTTTCAGAACCCGGTCCCTGGCCGCCTTCTCAAAGGAGCCGTGCTTCAATAGGAGACTATATGCCTCCTCCTCTCTCTCCATACCGGCAATGGCCAGGGCCTCGATGAGGACGAGCAGATCCTGATCCTGCTTCTCCAGCCGGATCTCCCCCTTCAGGGCCATGGATTTGACCCGCTCAACCCCCTGCAGGGCCAGACCCGGCTGTCCGGCGGCCGAGGCGAACAGGCAATAATCGAACAGGGCCTTGTCTCTCTTTTCCGGCCTCTGATCCGCTGCAGCCACCAGGAGTCGGCCTGCAAAAGAGAGGGGCGTCCCCTCTTTCAGGAAGGCCAGCCGCTCGCTTCCGCCCATATAATAGTGGACCTTCTTGTCAAAGATCTTAGAGGCGTCCAGGCCGACGGCCTCTCTGAAGAGATCCGCGCCCTCTTCCTTGAACCCGGTCTTGTGAAGCAGGCCGGCCCTCCTGGCCATTATCCAGGCCTTCAACCCCTTGTTCATGCCGGGGAGATTCTGCCACCGGCCAAGGGTCTTCATCTGCAGGTTATCCCTTCCTTTCCAAAGGATCCCGTAACCCAGAAGCGTCTCGAGGGTTTCGTCCCTGCCTTTGATATCAGGGCGGGAATCGAGCAGCGCGGCCAGCCGCTCAAACCCCTTTTCGGCCTGATCCTGCTGGGCCCTGCACAAGCCTGTGTCGGAGCCGCACTCCTTGAGGAGAAAATCCCCCGTGAGAGCCATCAGATCGTCAAAATCATCCGGGAGATAGATTTCCACCACGCTGTAGTCGATTCCGCTGCCCGGATAGAAGCTGTTGATGATGTAGAGGTGGCGGTCGTCGGCCGGGTCGAACGCGAGCGCTGCGGGTTTGAAGGATTTATCGAGATCCTCGAAGTCAATGCGTCTCAGGGTGTGCTCTTCTGCAGGGCGGGCAAGGTCCACCAGCTGATTCCGGATAAAGGCATACTTGCCCCCAGGGGAGACGGCGCCTCCCCCAAGCACCCACTCGAGCCCGATGTAACCGGTGTTCACGCGGCCCACGTAGCGGGCATCGCCGAACCCGTCCCCTTTGCGCGGTGCATGCCAGACATGGGTGGCCAGGTTGTCGCGGCCGAATTGATAGACATCATTCTTGAACCTCTCTTCCATGGAGTAGATCAGGGGATTGGCGAGGTAAAAAAAACCCTGTTTGGAGAGCGCCCCTCCGGAGATGTTGGTGCCGCGCGCATCCAGGGCGGAGAAGTGCTTCTTCTCGCTCTCGATGCTTGCTTTCAGGGGCATATCCGTCGGCCAGCGGTAAAGTTCGAGCTTTCCGTTGAACTCATCGTTCTCCCATTTGAACCGGAGGGGAAGCTGATAAATGGTGAAGTCGAATTCCTTTTTGCCATTTTTCAAACGTTCTTTTCCGAAACGGACGAAGCGAATGATGGTTCCCGTATCCGGGTCTGCCACCTGACTCCCGAGCTGCCAGTCGCCCCATCCACCGGGCAGCTCCTTCTTAAAGGGTACGGCCCGGCGGATGCTCCAGAAATCTCTTCCCTCGCTATCCGGCATGACCTCGAGCGCGCTTCGGTCGTCCTTGGTCAGCAGAAGGTCCCCTTCTCTCCAGAAGCATGCGGCAGGGGAGATGGGATTCACCTCGGGAAAGTCCTTGAGCTCAGCCACCTGGCATTCCCGCGAGGCGAGATCGACCAGGGAGTATGCCTGGCCCCGGTCCTTGATACGGTTTCGGGCAAGGAGGAGACGGCCTCCGTTGGGAGCGATCTCGAGAAAATGATTGTCCAGACTCGGCTCGATCCCCAGGGAGAGGAGCTCTTCCTTGCTCAGAACCGTGCGGTAGCGGATCTTGTACGCCTCGTTCATCCTGGCGCCGGTCTCCACCCACTCGCCGGCCGGGGGCAGCTTGTGGCGCACAATGGGGATGAGGGCCGCAGAGATGTTGTGGCTCTTCTTGAAATGTGCGTTCAGGGCCGCCCTGCCCGCCGAATTTCCCGCCTCAGCCGATTTCCGGTACCACTCCACACCCGACTTCACGTCCTTGGGGACACCGGTTCCTTCGTAGTACATCCGGCCAAGAAGGAATTGCGCCTGGCCGTTGTTCATTTCGACCCCCTGGAGAAAGAGCTCCCTTGCCCTGGCAGGGTTTTTTCTCACCCCGTGCCCCTCCAGGTGCATCCTGCCCAGATCGGCAATCGCATAGGAGTACTGCTGGGCCGCCGCCTTTTCGAACCACTCGTATGCCTCATCGTAATCCTTGGAAACCCCATCCCCAAAATAGTAGCGGGCGCCCAGGAATGCCTGCGCCACCGGGTGACCCTGGCCCGCCGCGCGCCTCGCCCAGCGGAGCGCCTCCTCCATGTTCTTGACCGTTCCCCGGCCGTATGCCTGGCAATAGGCAAGATCGACCTGGGCCTCGGCGTTATCCTCCTCAGCCATTGCCTTGAGGCCCGGAACCGCCATGGCGTAGAACTCTGCAGCCTTTTTCGCGCCCTTGTCCGGATCGTTTCCCTGCCCATACCATTGTGCCATGTGGTAGAGGGCAATTGGGTTTTCCTTCCGGGAAGCCGGTTCCAGCCACTTGAGAGCCTCCCGGAGGTCAGTCCTCACGAAGTATCCGCGCACGTACCCACCGCCGAGGATAGCCTGAAAATAGGCATCGCCGGCCTCGGCCCTGGCCCTGATTCCCTCAATATTCTGCGCTGTGATCTTGAAATCTCCCCTGGTGAGGGGTTGTTGGGACCCTTTGACTTGAGACCCTGTGGTTTCACAGGAGAGAAGGGCCAGAAGGGCAAGGAGGGGTATAAACGGCATGAGTATGGAAATCCTGTGCTTTTTCCGCATGAAAAACTCCATTACAGTGGATTGCACAAGGCCGAAAAAGAAGGAATGAGGGTATTTCGGCTTTGTTGGGTTCGATTTCTGCAGGTCTTGTAGGTCGGGTATCGGTTATCCTCCTTAAATCGGGAACAATATTTTCCGTTCCCGGCTGAGGCGGTTTTTGAGCTTTTCTTACCAGCACGAGGATTGAAAATCAACTTCCCATCGGGGTACATCGGAAACACTCAGGCAAATCATTAGAATAGAGGTAGGTCTTGACCAGATCAGGCGCGATAATGCGGGAGTTCGTCAAACCCGAAGGAATCGTCCAGGTCTCAATTCCCTTCGGGGGCATCGTCTTTCTCGATCCAATTCCTCTGCAAACGATCGGCAATCGATTGAGCTTGTTCTTTCAGGGATGCGAAAAACTGCTGTTTTCCTGCTTCTCTCCCAAAACAGCGGCGATAGCGGTTGAATCCCTGCTCTCTGTATCGAAGAGAGTCATCAAACGCTTTGAGCTCTTTGAGCTGAGAGGATCGATACAACTCGAGCGATTCAGAACTCATTTGATCAAATCTCTCCCACTCGCCCTTACATTGCGGAATATCGGTTATCTCTGTTGCAGCCGGAGCATAGACGACCATTATCCGCTTCCCTGTTGAGACAAATACAAAAATCTCGTCCGGAACAAAGGGGCCGATCTCCTGACCCGTTTTGCCGAGGAATGCATGCACGAAGGATTGTCCATTCGCGCTCATGACCGGCACTTCAGCATAGTAAGCGACCCCGGCGTCCGAAAGGAAAACGCGGCGATAGAACTCTTCGCTCCTCGAGAGTTCGCTTAAGGTCTTTGGAAGCTCATGATGTGCGGCCAGGTAGCGCTCAAGCAGGGTTTCCGTCGTGACAAAGAGCGACTCTCGTTCGGAATCGAATCTGAGCCCGTCAACCTGGCCGAAACCGGTTTCGTCCCGCAGTGTCAGCAGGTTTATTCTTCCCTGCGTCGGAAATCCTTCGATCTCGACCGGAGCCACGATTGTTCTCGCTTTTTCTTCCAATTCCGCGAGAGCCGGACGATCGTCAAGCGGACCCGCTCCTTTCGCAATCTGCCGGATGAAGCGGTCGCGAGTTTCAAGATACGCTTCCTCCGGGGATGCACCGCTCAACGCGGCGGAAACGGTGAGAACACCGAGGATCGAAATGAAAACAGACAAAGCGGTTTCCGTGCGCACTTCATCTCCTCCCTTAGAGGTCAAAACACGGAGTCGGGCCTGATCGCAAGCGATCTGCTCCAAAGGCCGGACATTTCCTGAACATATACGGGATACTCCATCCTCGTCAATCAGTGTAAGTCCGCGTCGGACATTTTCGTTTGGGTACTCGGAGATTATGCAGAGGTCGCCTGTTTGGTCCACTGGCCTCGGAAGGGTCTTCGCTGTCCGAATATCTGTTGATATTCCGCAATGGAAAATGGTATAGACTCCGCGTTTCACAAAATCAGGAAATCCGCAACTCTTCCGTGCACCACCGTTATTATGGGTAAAGATACAAAGAAAAGCTGTGAAGTGCTGTTTACCGTCCCTTTTCACGATCTCGATCCCATGCAGATGGTCTGGCACGGCAACTACTTCAAGTATTTCGAGATTGCCCGCTCCGCCCTTTTTGCACGGTCGGGCGTGGACCTCTTCAAATATTTCAAAGAGACAAACTGCCTCTTCCCGATCGTCAAAACATCTACCAAGCACGTGGCTTCATTGGAATATCTCGACGAATTCAAGTGCATCGCTACTGTGATCGAGGCGGAATACAAGATCGTAGTGGATTTTCAGGTGAGGTTGCTCAGAAACGACCAACTCTGTGCAAAGGGAAGAACAGAACAGGTAGCGGTGAAATATCCCGAGAAGGAGATCCTGTTCGAAATACCTAAAGACATCCGCGAGGCACTTGGATTCTGAAAGTGGCGTCCGATTTTCAAAAAGCATTGATAGCCGGAGTGGAGCGGGTCTCTGCATGGTCCGATGTCCTTGACCGGATCAATGTCTTTCCGGTTGCGGACGGAGATACCGGGCGCAATCTGAAGATCAGCCTGACCCCGCTCCGGTATATGAAAGGGGTCCGTGAGAACACCATCCGGAATCTCCAGCTGTCGGCGCGCGGAAATTCCGGGAATATCGCAACCAGCTTCTTTTCCGGATTTTTGAAAACAGATTCCTCTGAAGGACTCTGCGAGGCGGCGAGAGCCGGCAGGGACCTGGCATGGCAGGCGGTGCATGACCCTGTTCCCGGAACGATGCTGACGATTTTCGACGAACTGGTCGACTTTCTGGAAAGGAATGGTTTCGAGGAAACTCCTCAACATGTCTCAGAGGTAGTCGACCATCTGGAAAAGGCTGTACGGTCTACCCTTGAGATCCTCCCGAAACTGAAACAGGCCGGTGTTGTGGACGCCGGCGCCCTGGGCATGTACATCTTCTTTGAAGGCTTTTTTTCCAGCCTTGCCGGCCGCGACGATGAATTCCGGCTGATCCCCGACGCGTTCGAGAACATGCTTCAAGTCTCCCCCGCCTTTCAGGAAGAGGTGGAAGAAGGTTACTGTGTGGATATGGTTCTCCATTTACAGGCCGATGCCGGTGAAAAGGTGGAGAAACTCTCCGAGTATGGCGGGAGCCTGGTGGTCATTCCTCACCAGGAGTATTACAAGGTGCACCTGCATACCGCCGACGCCGGGGAGGCCAGGGCCCGTATAGAAGGACTGGGCCGGATAGTCCAATGGTCCGATGACGATCTCGGGGGCCAGATCAAGGCCTTTAAACGGTGCCGCGCCGAAGAAGCGATTCATATCATGACGGATGCGGCCGGCTCCGTCACCCGCGCAGATTGCAGCGAACTGGGAATCACGCTCCTCGAAAGCTATATCACTGCCGGCGAAAAGTCCCTTCCCGAAACGCTGTTCCATCCTGCCGAGCTCTACGGGCTCATGCGGGAGGGTGTAAGAGCCTCGACTTCCCAGGCCTCGGTCTTTGAAAGACATCAGTACTACCAGAGAATACTTCAACAGTATTCCAGGGCATTGTATCTCTGCACCGGCTCCGTGTTTACCGGCAATTACCAGGTGGCCATAGACTGGAAACAAAAACACGATCCGGAAAACCGGTTGACAGTCATCGATACGGCGGCCGCCTCAGGCCGGCTGGGACTCCTTGCCATTGCCACTGCGCGATATTCCGCCGGGACCGCCGACCCGAAGGCGGTGATCGCATTTGCAGAACAAGCCGTCAACCAGTGCCGGGAGTATGTCTTTCTGGACAAGCTCAAGTATCTGGCCGCTGGAGGGCGGCTCTCCAGACCCAGCGCATTTCTCGGGGACGCACTCCACATGAAGCCGATTATCAGCCCGACCGCTGAGGGGGCCAAGAAGATGGGCGTCGTGAAGAATCAGGAGGGGCAACTGGAGTTTGCTTTTCAGAGGCTCGAAGAGTTTCTCCATCGCGGTTCGGCACCCCTGATCATGCTGGAGTACACCGACAACCGCGACTGGGTCAGCGGGACCCCCAAGAAGGAAATTGAAAGGCTCTACCCTTCGGCCGAGGTTCTGCTCCAGCCTCTGTCGCTCACTTCCGGAGTGCACATGGGTCCGGGGACCTGGGCGGTAGCCTTCCTGCCGGAACCGGCCCTGGGGCTTCGCCATGACTAGATCGGTCCTGAAAAGAGTGCGAGCAGGTTGCTCAAAAACGTCCAGATGCAAGGCGCCCGATATTCCGAGGAGTGAGGCGTACCTGCTAGTGCGCCGCAACGACGCGGGATGAGGGCAACGCCGCAGATGGGCATTTTTCAGAAACCTGCCAGTAGGGGACGGTTCGCCGTCGTGATTCCCACCTACAACCACGGCGGACGAGTAGCACAGGTAGCAGAGGAATCCCTGAAGCTCACCTTTCCGGTGTTTGTTGTAGACGACGGTTCGACGGATTCAACACAAGCCGTGCTTTCGAACATCAAAGGCGTCCGCCTTCTTCGGCACTCTCGGAACCGGGGAAAGGGAGCGGCACTGATGACGGGGTTTGCCGAAGCCTCCAAGGTTGCGGACTGGGTCATCACCATCGATGCCGACGGGCAACACAACCCCAAAGATGCCTTGAAGATGATCCAGGGGATCCCTGAAAACGACCGGCCCGTCATCGTGGGCATGAGGCGGGGAATGGAGGGAAAGAGCGTTCCCTGGACCAGCCGGTTCGGAAGGAAGTTCTCCAATTTCTGGGTGTGGCTTTCGGGCGGACCCGCCGTAGAGGACTCCCAAAGCGGGTTCAGGATCTATCCGGTCCCCGAGGTCATGAGCCTTAACGTTCTTTCAAGACGATTTCAGTTTGAGGTGGAGGTCCTCGTAAAGGCCCGCTGGAAAAGGATGAGAGTCATCGAGGTGCCGGTCGGGGTGAATTATGCCGAAGGAGCGGAAAGGATATCCCACTTCAGGCCCATGGTCGATTTTTTGAGAAACAGCAGCACGTTTGCCCGTCTCATTTTTCAGAGAATCGTCAGGCGTCCCGCCTCATGAAGAATTTTCTTTATCGACTGGTAAGCCGCTTGTCGAAGAGCGCGGGCCTTTGGGTATTTGCAGCCTACGCCTGGATTGTCTCCACAGGCTTTTTTCTCTTTTCCCCCATGCGGGTTCGAAACAGCGTACGGTTCTACCGGATCCTTTTCCCGGACCGGGGAACGATGTTTCTTCTCTGGTGCGCCTGGCGCCAGTTTCACAACTTTGCAGAGGTGTTCTTTGACCGGTTTTTGCTGCAGGAATTCTCAAAAATCTCCTATACCTCGGAAGGGTGGGAGCACCTCGAGAAGGCGCGCAGGCAAGGACGCGGCGGAATTCTTCTCATGTCGCACATGGGCAACTGGGAGGTCGCTGCGCATCTCCTGAAACAAAAAGACGAGGATCTCAACCTGCTCCTGTACATGGGGGCGAAACACAAGGAGCAGCTCGAGCGGATTCAAAAGGAAAGTCTTCGCCATAGCGGCATAAAAATCATCGCCGCAGATGAGGGCGGCGGATCTCCCCTGGACATTGTCGAAGGAGTCAGGTTCATCGATTCAGGGGGGCTGGTTTCCATGACCGGCGACCTGGTCTGGAAAGAGGAGCAGCGGACCGTATTGGTGACATTCCTGGGGCATGAAGCCCTTCTCCCGGCGACGCCGCACCTGCTGGCGCTTTTGTCCGGCGCCCCCCTGTTTGTTTTTTTCGCATTCCGGTCGGGAAAAGGGCAATACCATTTCACGCTCTCCGAGCCCATAAGGGTTGAAGCCCCTTCCCGCGCCGAAAGAACAGAGGCTATCCGACGATGCGCTCAGAGATATGCGGATATCCTGGAGGAGACCCTTCGGGCGAACCCTCTGCAGTGGTACCACTTCGAACCGTTCCTCGATTCGAAGCAGAAATGAGAAAAAGCGTCTCTCGCCCGCTTCGCTCGAGGGCGCAGAGTCGTCTTGCTCAAGACCCTTGTATCTCTGTGCGCTCTGTGAGAAAGCATTTAGTCCGATCCTGGTGACCCTGAGGTTTCACATCTTTGCATGCCGACACCGGGACATTTTGGGTTGCATTTGTGCCCATCGATCTATAGCATTACCTGCTTGGAAGTGGAAAGGTCTATGAAACGTGACGAAATAAAATCTCGTATCCTCCAGGTCTTCAAAGAGCAATTTGAGATCAAGGACCCCGGTCTGGACGACGATTTGAGAGAGCTGTACGAGTTCGACAGTATCGACGCCATTGAACTCCTCAGGGAGATCGAGGTCATGCTCGGGTTCAAGCTGACGAGGGAAGACAAGAAAAAGGCCATGGATATCCGAACGATCAACCAGATCCTCGATTACATCGACTCGATCGTGGCAAGCAGGGCCGACCCGGTTTGAGATCTTGTTGCAATAGGGTCTTTCGATGAAGCGAAGAGTTGTCATTACGGGCTGTTCCGCCATTACGCCCATCGGTCACGGCAAAGAAGAAATCGTTCGTCACCTGAAGGAAGGCATTTCCGGTGTGAAAAAGCTGCGCACCGACGACATGCTCTCCGAGTACATCCAGTGCGGCGTCTTTGGAACCGTGAGTTACCCGCTGGAGTATGAGTTCAGGCGTCAGGACCGCAAAACCATGGGGCCGGTTTCCTATTACGCCTGCCAGGTGGCAAAGGAAACGCTGGAACAGTCGGGTCTCGACAATGCGTTTATCCGCTCCGGCAGGCTGGGGGTGGCTTTCGGATCGACTCACGGAAGCCCCACTGTTCAACGGCAGATTTACAAGACCTTCTTCAGCGAGTCCAAGGCGGAATTCTCCTCCATAGGGGCCGTGGATTATCTGAAATCGATGGTCCACACCACGGCGGTGAACATTACCAAGATGTTCGGCATCACCGGCCGGGTCCTCTCCTCATCCACCGCATGTACGACCAGCAGCCAGTCGATCGGATTCGGATATGAAATGGTCAAGTTCGGAATCCAGGATGCCATGCTTTGCGGAGGCGCAGACGAATATGACACCACGACAGTGGCCGTGTTCGACAGCCTGATGGCATGCTCAACGGCCTTCAACGACACGCCTCACCTCACCCCCCGCCCCTTTGACGAGGAAAGGGACGGGCTCGTGGTTGGCGAGGGAGCCGGCGCCGTTCTGCTGGAGGATTATGAGTCGGCCAGGAAGAGGAATGCCAACATCCTGGGAGAGGTCATCGGGTTTTCCTGCAACAACAATGGCGGCGATTTGATCCTTCCGAACCTGGAGGGGATCACGGAGACCATCCGGCTGGGGCTGAAGGATGCAGAGATCGGACCGGAGGCGGTCGATTTTGTGAGCGCCCATGCCACGGCCACGAAGATGGGCGATATCATAGAAGCGCAGGCGATTGGAAGGGTGTACGGCTCTTCGCCCGTGGTTGCCGGCTTGAAGAGCTACATGGGGCACACCATGGGTTCATGCGGCGCCATAGAGACCATCCTGGCCCTTTACATGATGGAAGGAAGATTTATCGCACCGACCCTGAACCTGAAAAAAGTCGATGAAAGATGCGCAATGATTCGCCACTCGTTAGAGCTCCTCGAATCGGATGTTCGCATCGCCGCGATTCAGAATTTCGCCTTTGGAGGGGTGAACACCTGCCTTGTGTTGAAGAGGTTCGAACCATGATGAGTCGGCAGGACGAGCGCTCGAAAATTTGGTAATACAAAAGACCAGACCGGGAAACTGGGAGCGAAAGAAGATCCCATAGCCGAAAGCAAGCTGTTTCATGCTCTCATCAGCAATAAAGTCCGTCTATGACGTTGTGGTGACCCTTCTGCTCTGGTCTTATTACAGCGTCGGCTTTCTTCTCTTCTTCGCCCCCTTCTACCTGGCGGCGTATTTTTTTTCGCAAGATTGCGAAAGATCGTTTCAAAGACTGAATCACAAGTTTTACAGAGGGTTCTTTTTCCTGCTGCGTCTTCTCGTCCCCTGGAACAAGTGGCGGATCCAGGAGGAAGTCCTCAAGATCAGGTCTTCCGTCATCGTCTGCAATCACGTATCGTACCTGGATCCCATTCTCATGATCTCCCTGTTTGAAAAACAGAAGACCATAGTAAAAGCCAGGTTTTTCAGAATGCCCATTCTTAGAAAAGTCGTCGAATTGTCGGGATATATCCCGTCCTCTTCGAGCGGCGAAACTCTGGATATGGTTGCCCGACGAATTGAAGATATGGACGCTTACCTTGCGTCCGGCGGAAATCTTTTTGTATTTCCCGAAGGAACACGAAGCCGGAGCGGCGCCGTAGGCAAATTGAACAAGGGTGTGTTCAAGATTGCCAGGTTTTGCAGGAAACCGATCACGGTCCTCTTCATTCGAAATACGGACAAGCTGTTTCAGCCGGGACGATTCCTGTTCCATACATGCGTTTCGAATATTGTGAGTGTGCAGTTGCTGGGAACCATTGAACCTGACTATCAAAGCGTCGACTTTTCCATTACCGAACTGACATCGCGGGTGCGTTCGCTATTGGAAGATCAGAGTGCGGAAGTGACGGTCTGAAGGTTTTCCCCTGGTCAGAAAGCCGGGGTATCGACGTTTTCTTGCCAAGCCTTTGCCTACGAGGGATCTTATGAAAATTATCCTGATGTCCATGCCGGATGTGGCGCCGCTGATCATGCATGAGTCCGCCTTTCACATGCCCAATTGCGGCATTGCCAGCGTCGGGGCAAATATCGACGAAGGCCATGAAATCTCCATTATCGATCTCATCCGCAAGCGAAGGCGCTTGAGGAGCTATCTGGTCGGCACACTCCTCCGAATTCGCCCGGACATGGTGGGCCTCTCCGCCATGGCCTGGCAGTACAAGACCTGCGTGAAAATCATCCGGCTCATCAAGCGACTGCTTCCCGAAACAAAGATTCTTATCGGCGGGTATCATGCCAGTTTGATGTATGAGGAGATCGCCGCTTCGGAGGAGGCCGGACTGATCGACTTCATGGTTCGGGGAGAAGGGGAAGAGGCCTGTCGGCGTCTGGTCAATGCACTGGAAGGGAAAGATCGGCTGGAAGAGATCCCTTCCCTCTCCTACAAAGAGAACGGACGCTTTGTTCACAACCCCAGGGGAGAGCTCCTGGATCTGTCCAGGCTCAAATCCCCCATCAGAGACAAACGGCGGTTGACCTGGGGTTACCACATCATGAACTCCAAGGTCGAGGTCATGGAGACATCCCGGGGCTGCACGCGGACCTGTACCTTTTGCAGCATAAATCATATGTACGGGAGAACATTCAGACCATTTCCCATCGAACGCGTCATGGCCGACCTGGATGAAATCTATTACAAGTGCAAGGCCCGCTGGGTTTTCGTTGCAGACGACAACCTGGTGCTGGATCCTGAAAGGGTCATGAAGATCTGCGACGCCATCATCGCACGCAGGTATTACAAGCTGCAGCTGGTGGTCCAGGCCGACTGTGTGTCCATATCGCAAAACGAGGAAATGGTCCGCAAGATGTCACAGGCCGGGATCAGGACCATGTTCCTGGGGATAGAAAACGTGTCCAAGAAAAACCTTGCCGAGGCCAGGAAGGGCAATATTGTGGAGGCCTCCAGGAAGGCCGTGGAGATGTGCCACAAATACGACATCATGGTGGTCGGCGGACTCATTTTCGGTTTTCCCAACGATGATGAAGCGGCCATCATAGAAAACTACTCCTTCCTGAAATCCATCGGGGCCGACACCGCCTACTGCCAGATCCTCACCCCCTATCCGAAGACGGTCATGCGCCAGCACCTGCTCGACGAAGGGCTGGTGACGAACGTCGATGACTACAGGTGGTACAACGGCATGTGGGCCAATGTGAAGACCAGGCACCTGGAGCCCGATAAGCTGCAGTATCTCTTCTGGTACCATCGCCAGAAGGTCCTGGGCTGGTGGGAACCTCCTGAGCGCGTCCGGAGCCGGGGATGGCTGTGGACCTCCATCTGGATCTACGCCTTCAGGCCCATGCTGAAAGTCTTTATCAACCGCTCGCTCAGAAAGTACGGTTGGAAGGGACGCTACGATCGGGAGATAAAGCGATTGTCCCGTGTGAATGTCTTTCCGGATCTGGAAGGACTGTAGTTTAACAATCTCTCGCCCGCTTCGCTAGAGAACGCAGAGTTTAACTCTCTGCGGACTCTGTGAGAGATCATAGATTTCGTCCAAACGCCCGACGCGCCATGCTCCGGTCTCTGGGCCGGAAGGTATTGTCTGCCATCTCCTTTCTGACGACTCGCTGGAAAAGATTGTACATCCTGATCTCCTGGGGTTCGTCCCTGTAAAAGGCATCCCAGGCATACTGGAGCAATTGCTGAAGTCTCTCCGGCGACATGTGCTTCGGGTAAAAGACGACCTTGTCCGCCGAATACTCATTCCAGTCGAAAGAAAAGATTCTGCCTTCCGCCATTAATTCGTCGCAGGCCCTGGTGTGGGGGAACGGCGTCAGCACAGTGAATTCCGCCAGGTCCAAATCGATTTCGAGCAGGAAATCGATCAGCCGCTTGATCTCGTCTTCCGTGTGGCGATCGAGTCCGAGAAGAATCGTGCCTTCCACCCCGATCCCATGGTCGTGGTAGCGCTTGATCCTGTCCCGTATGTAATCCGAAGTGTCAAAGATCGCCTGATACACATACCAGGCCCCGGCCTGCGCGGCCAGGTCGAGCACCTCCGGCTTGTCCTCGATGGGGTGGCTGCACCACTTCTTCTTCAAGGGAATCATTTCCCTGAACAAATCCATTTCCCATCGCGTATCCTGCGCGAGGGAATTGTCCACGATGAACAACCGGTTGTTGTCGATGCCGGCCATCTCCTCCACGGCCTTGTCGATGGGACGCGGCCTGAACTCCCTTCCCCCCAGATAGGCCACCGCACACGGATAGCAGTTATAGCGGCACCCGCGCGAGGCGTGGACCAGATCCACCATCTGGATGCCCTTATAGTTGTAGAGCTCTCTTTTCAGGATGTCCCTTCGAGCAGCGCCAACTATCTCGATCGGAGGTCTTTCATCGAGGTAGTCGTAGACTTTCCGGAGTCGATCCTCCCTGAAATCCGCAAAGACCCGCTCCATCCTTCCTTCGGCCTCCCCGATGAAAACCGAGTCCGCGTGCTTCCCGGTTTCTTCGGCATGGAGCATGGTGGCGATCCCGCCGCAGATTACCTTGATTCCCTTTTGCCGGTAGATCTCGGCGATCTCCCAGCCCCTCTTGACCTGAAGGGTCAGCATCATCGAGATCCCTACAAAATCGACCGGCGCTTCAAAATCGATCTCTTCCAGGTTCTCGTCGACAAACTCCACATCCACGTCTTCCGGCAGGGATGCGGCAAAGACAACCGGCCCGTGAGGGGGCAGATGGAACTCGGTCTGTCTATTCAGTTTTGGCCATCGGGGATAGATTAGTTTGAACTTCATGATCTCACCTAAAGTTACTTGTCCAAAGGAACGGCTTCGATAAGGTTCATGATCAGCTTGTATCCCTCTGAACCGTGCGCCGTGAGTTCCACTTTTCGGGGGATTCCGGCATTGTCGGCCTTCTTTCCGGGCGCCATGTTCACGGTTCGGAGCAAACGAAAATCGCGAGCGTACCGGCGTATCTCCCAGTTGCCGCTCCCCTTGGATGCCACGTCCACGATACCCCCATCGGACCCGCCGTACCTGCAGATGCGATTCCCGTTTTCCAGGAATCCCCATTCGAGCGGAGAACCGGACGGCTGAAGGAACAGGAGCCGGATATCCTCCACCATCCCTTGGGCAAAAGGTTTCGAATCAAAGGGGGCAATGGCTCGATTGATGGTGAGTTGCCGGTCCCATTCCGCTTCGAAGACCGCCAGGCCTTCAAGGGTCATGATCACGCAGCGAAAAGATCTTTCCGCAGAGGAGATCACCACCACGCCGATGACAAAAACGCTTCTTCCGCCCGGCATGGCTGCTTCGATGGAATGCACGAACTGCCATTTGCCAGCCGGGAAAGGATTTGGACAGGCGTGGTGGGCTTTTGCCGCGACGTCCCCTGCAGGGCGCACCTTAGGGAGATTGCTGCACGATGAGAAAGCAAATCCGGCCGCAATAAACAGGAGCAACCACTTCATCACGGTTCCCGGAACAAAGAATCTTCAATCGGTTGGTTGAGCGCCACCTGATCGAATTCGATCCTGGTGAAAGAATCCCTGCCTTCCAAGATCTTCACGGACTCTATGACGCCATCGCGTTCGGAAAGGACGATTTCGATCCGCTGAATCAAGGCGGCAAAGGACGGCTCTTTGGGCACGAGGACGATCTTTCGCCCGGGCTCCAGAGACGACGTGAACGCAGGGTTCTCATCGAAGCGTCCTTTCAGCCATTGTCCGATTTCCTGCACCACCATCTGCATGGACTGAAGATTTGCGGAACTGTCCACCACAAGTTCATCGTTTCTTTGTACAAAGCGGTTCGTCCTGCCGCTGTGCGTCAAAAGGATGCTTCGAATGGGGGACCGGTATTCCCAACGAAGCGAGTCGGGAATTCGAAAGAGAAAGGTCCCCGTCGAAACCAGGGGCCTGGCCAGGATTTTCATGTGCCGGGTCTGGGTGAACTCTCCCCGCACCGACGAGATTTTTTCGGCGGACTTCCTGATATCTTCCCACTGATCCGTCCAACCCCTGCCGGGACAGGATGCAGCGAGAGCCAGGGCACATAAGAACATGAGGGTAATTCTAGATTTCAAAACATCCCACCGTTGACGGAGATGACCTGGCCTGTCATATACGATGCATCGTCGGAACAGAGAAACCTCACCACCTTGGCCACCTCCTCGGGCTTTCCTGTCCTCGCCATGGGAATGAGAGCCTTGATATTCTCTATCGGCGCCCCTTTGATCATCTCTGTTTCGATAAGTCCAGGCGCCACCACATTCACCCGGACTCCCAGCCTGGCCACTTCTGATGCAAGGGCCCTGCTGGCTCCTATCAGGCCCGCCTTGGCCGCAGCGTAGTTGGCCTGACCCCTGTTCCCGATCAAAGCGGCAACGGAAGCAATGGAGACGATGGAACCACGTTTCCGGAAGATCATCTTTTCAAGAAGGGGTCTGGTCACGTTGTAGAACCCGCGGAGGGTGGTGTCGATCACCGCATCCCAGTCTTCATGGGGCATCATGACAAACAAACCGTCGGCATGAATGCCTGCGTTGTTGACCAGAACATCCACAGACTCGTAACTCCCGGCGATCTCTCGAACGGCCTCCTGGGTCTCATCCCGATTCGAAACATCGAATCTCATGGTTTTGCCCCCGGCCCCCTGCCCGATTACGGCGCGAAGGGTTTCAGCCGCCCCCTGTTCATCCGATCGGTAGTTCACCACAATGTCATACCCGGCCTTTGCCAGTTCAATGCAGACGGCACGTCCTATGCCCTTGCTTCCGCCGGTTACCACCGCGAGTTTCTTAACGGTCACCATCATGTTCCTCTGAATCAGCCTGAATCAATTGGAGCGTAACTTCGCCGACCAGCTTCGAGTCGATGGTGGCGGTCCCTGCAATCTCCCTGAAATTCTCAACCTTGAACTGATTTTCGATTGCAGTGATGATGCGCGCCCCCAGAGGAATGGCGTCGACAAAAAAACGAGAATGCTTGACGCCGACCAACCATCCCTTTTTCACGAATTTGTCGCCCTGCTCCCTTATGCCGTTCCAGCAGTTGCAGATACCCGCGGTTTGAGCCACAAGCTCGATCAAAACGAGTGCGCTTACACTGTTGCCGTCGAAAAAAGGCCATTGTTCGTTAACCTTCGAACAGGTTACAGCCTTTTCTTCATCCACTTCGATGACTTCGTCGACAAGCTTCATCCTGCCCCGGTGGGGCAAGAGAGCTTCAACGGCCAAGAGGGTCCCGTTCATGTCGATCCGATCCTCTTACATGTGGCGTACATATCCACCAGGATTTTCCAAGAGCGAGTCTCTTCCGTGCTTCTTATACCCATCATTCCAATATTCCAACATTCCATTATTCCATTTCGCCCGGGGCCGCCGCCCCGCACCGCCGTGGATCTTCACTGCAACTCCCTGAAAACAAGCCATAAAACACAACCCCCTTGACGGTAAAACGAGGCGCAGTATACATTACTTCCCCCGTGGGTTAAAGAAATATGTAAGACCTGCTGAGATTTCGAGGCGGCCTGGGTGCGTCTCACAACAGTTTCGGGCAGCAGGATGAGGAAATAGTTCACCACCGAGGCAACTCCCCTTTCGAGCTGTTTTGAGATACAACGGAAACGATCGGCCGGTTCCCCAGCGGGAAATTCCCCCAGTGATAGATTCGCCTTGCCTCCGAAAGATAGCATGAGCGTACGCGTTCTCATCTGATGACCCTCCCAAGGCATTCTCTGGAGAGTCATCGTTCGGGAGAAGAATGGAAAAGTTGATTCGTGAACTCAAAATCAAGATCATCGATCTGCTGAATCTGGCTGATCTGACCCCGGACGATATGGATGCCGAGGCTCAGCTGGTCGGCTCGGAGCTTGGCATCGATTCCATCGACGTGCTGGAAATGGTGATCATGATTGAAAAGGACTACGGCATCAGGATCGATAATCGTGAGCTCGGAATAAAAGTGTTTTCGACCCTGAGAACCTTGGCGGATTATATCCATGAAAACCGTCGGGAGCTCTCCAATTGACAGAAACGCGGGTCTACATTTCGGGCATGGGGGTGGTCAGCTGCCTGGGAACAGGGGTCCTGGAGACCACGGATGCTATCCGAAAGGGATTGAGTGGTCTGGGGCCGCTGACTCTTTTCCCGATCGCTTGTACCGATCCTGCCGGGCAGGTATCCGGATTGTTTCAAACGGAGGCTGTTCCGAGAACCCATCAACTCGCCCGTCTTGCAGCGGATCAGGCCATGGCCGCATCCGACGACGGAACGGTCGATGCGATTGTCCTGGGAACCACCACCGGGGGAATGGCGACGACCGAGGAACTCCTGGAAAAGAAGAAGGACGATCCGAGATTGTTTCGCCACCATTCCGCAGCATCGGTAGCAGAGGATCTTGCGCGGAGATACCGGTGCAAGGGGCCGGCTATTACGATTTGCACGGCCTGTTCCTCCGGCGCAGTCGCCATAAAGCTTGCCTTGGAAATGCTGCGGGCCGGCCTCGCAGAACGGGTCCTTGCGGGCGGGGCGGACTCCTTGTGCCGTCTGACCTATTACGGGTTCAAGTCCCTGCAGCTCATCGATCCTGAAGGATCCCGTCCCCTGGACAAGGACCGGCGCGGCATGTCCCTTTCAGAAGGCGCAGCCATGCTGCTCCTGTCCTCTAACCGACCGGACAACGCGATGGCTGAACTCCTTGGGGCAGGATTGTCCTGTGACGCTTATCACCCGGTTAAACCGCATCCCAATGGCAGGGGCGCCCTGGCCGCCATGCGAGCAGCCATACGCGATGCCGGGATTTCAGAATCCGATATCGACTACATCAACCTCCACGGGACGGGCACACCCGACAACGATCTCTCCGAAGCCGAAGCTATTCGTTCCCTGTTTCCCGATGAGAAACCCTCGATGTCTTCCGTAAAAGGGGGATTCGGTCATTCCCTGGCCGCTGCAGGGGCGATAGAAACAGTGGTTTCGGCCATCAGCATCTCCAACAATCTCATTCCTGCCAACGTAGGATGCACTCTTCCAGATGCGGGTCTCAAGTTGAACCCGGTCATGAAACCTACCGGTAAACCTGTCGACTGTGTGCTGTCGAATTCTTTTGGTTTTGGGGGAAACAACGCCTCGGTGGTCATCGGCGGACCCGGAAAGCACCGCTCCCCCGCCCCTTTTTTGGAAATGGAGCCTATGGCCGTTCTCGGTTACGCATGCCTGACAGGGGCGGGAGATACCAAGAGCACCGTGGCCTCTCTTCTGGCTGGAAGGGGCTGCAAAGGCGCGCTGCCTCTTCAGGAAATATCAAGAAATCTTTCATCACAAGTCGTTCGCAGGCTGAAGCGTTTGCCCCGGCTGGCGCTGTCACTGGCAATTGCGGCCCATGGAAATTCAGGGCGGGCTGTCCCCCCCTCTTCCGTCTTTCTGGGCACCGGTTGGGGGGCGCTCTCGGAGACCTGTGATTTTCTCGCCGGTCTTTTTGAAACCGGCGGCCGGTTCCCGAGTCCTACAGACTTTGTAGGGTCTGTTCACAACGGGCCTGCGGGCCAGGTCGCTCTCCATTTTCAATCCACCGGCTTCAACATCACCACCAGCGGCGGGGATCAGTCCTTTGAACAGGCCCTCATGGCCGCTCACCTTCTCACACGGGGCGGCGATGACAGCTCGTTTGTCATGGGGGCGGACGAATCCCATCCCATCCTGTCCAAATGTTTCGACGAATCCGTCTTGACTGACGAAACCCTTTCCGATGGAGGCGGCGCCTTTTGTCTGGGGAAAGGGAACGGCGAGCCGGGTTTATACATCCGGCTCAGCTTTTATGAAAACGTGGAGAACAACCCTGAGGTGATTTCATCCCTCACAGGACGGTTGGGCGGCCCGGACCGGATAAAGAGTGCTTACGGAGCCGTTCTTACGGGAATGCCCGGGGCCTGCCGGAGAGAAGGGGAGGAACAGCTCCAGCGGTTCCTTTCCCTGGCGGCATTTGAGAACCCCGTGATCGATTATCGAAGGCTGGCAGGCGAATTTGCATCTTCGTCGGCGGTTGCGGCTGTCCTGGCGGCCGGATTCATGGAGGAGGGGAAGATCCCCGGGCCGCTCTGCAGCGGCCAACCGCTCCCCCTGGACGGAAAAGGCGTGCTGGTCCTTGGGCTGGGTAAATTTGTCACGGCAGTGGAAGTGTTCAGAAGATGAAAGTCCTCCTCGTGTCAGCCAACACTCACAAGGATCCCTACCCGGTTTATCCTCTCGGACTGGACTATGTTGCAGCGGCCATTGCCGGCGATCATGAAGTGCAAATCGCCGATATGAATGGACCGGGCGGAGTCGAATCGCTTGGGGAAACGATCCGGGGATTTTCGCCGGATGTGGTCGGCGTCTCTTTGCGGAACATCGACAATACGGACGTGGAGGATCCGATTGGATTTATGGGATCCTATCGCGACCTTGTCCAGGCGATTCGCAACCATTCCGAGGCGCTCCTTGTCCTGGGGGGCAGCGGCTTTACGATAAACCCCGAGCCTTTCATGGATGGTCTGAAAGCGGATTATGGGGTTCTTGGCGAGGGCGAACGACTGGGCCTGCTCCTCGATGCAATCGAAAACCACAAGGATGCAGCGGCAATCCCCGGTGTGGTCATGCCCGGTCTTCGCAAACCCCTTCCCGGGCCGTGGGGAGAAGAGTTTCATCGAGGTTTCTGCAAGGACCGGCCCCACGTCGAATTCTACCTGAGAAGAGGGGGAATGCTGAATCTGCAAACCAAGCGGGGGTGCGGTTACAGATGCATCTACTGCACCTATCCCCACATCGAAGGTCGAGCCAAGCGTTTTGTCGCCCCGGAGAAGGTGGCGGATACCGCACTTCAGCTGCAGGCCGCCGGAGCAAGATATTTTTTCATTACCGATTCAGTCTTCAATTCGGATTTCCCGCATAACCTCGCTGTGGCCCGGGCATTCAGGAAAGCGGGAGTATCGATCCCCTGGGGGGCGTATTTCATGCCGGTCGGGCCTCCTCCGAATTACTTCCGGCTCATGGCGGAAGCGGGATTGACCCATGTCGAGTTCGGCACCGAGTCCTTGTCCGACCGAGTGCTTTCCTCCTATCAAAAGCCCTTCAAGGCTCAGGAAGTCATTGATGCGCATCAGGAGGCCGTGGATGCAGGTCTGCATGTGGCCCACTTCTTCCTGCTGGGGGGCCCCGGCGAGACTTCCGGCACCCTGGAAGAGACGCTGGGAGGTGTCGAAAAGCTCAAGAAATCGGTCCTGTTCTTCTTCTGCGGCATGCGCATTTACCCGAACACAAAGCTGTTCGGTCTCGCCCTCGAGGAGGGACAGATCTCGAACACCGGGAACGTCATGGAACCCGTATTCTATCGTTCCCCCCACATCGATGCCGCTGAGATCCTTCGCCGGGTGAAAAGTCAGGGGGGAGGGCGGATCAACTGGGTTGTAGGATCGGGCGGCCGGAAAACCGCGAAGACGATCGAGAGACTGTACGAACGGGGGCATACCGGGCCTTTGTGGGAACATCTCGTTCGATAAGATAGCGGCCTGAAGAGCGGCTCTCGCCCGCCTGTCCCGCGCCGCGGGGCTTCGCTAGAGACCGCTGAGTCACAGGGGAAAAGAGCGACAGGATAAGCTCCAGCCCGGAAGGGCAAACTATCGGGTATCGCCGGTTTTGGAAACTCCCGGCGGCTCTGTGGGCTCTGTGAGAGAAAAATGCAGGCTCTATTCCTGCCGGTTCCCCGAAAGGAGTTGCCCGATATGTGGTATGAGGTGGGGAGGACTGGACAATTGGACTCATCTGTGTTATTCGCAGAAATCCGGGTCCCGGCGGATTCGCCCTGGTTTTGCGGACATTTTCCCGGAGAACCGATACTTCCGGGAATCGCGCAACTGGGAATGGTCTATGACGCCATTGCTCGTTCAGACGATCGGAAGCTCTCGATCAAGAGCGTGAGCCGGGTAAGATTCAAGCAGGCTATCAGGCCTGACGATCACCTGAGGATCACTGCCGCTCCAAGAAGAGATGAGACCGACTCTTACAACTTCCGCATCATGATTGAGGAAGCAGTGGTTTGCAGCGGGGTGATGACGCTTCGGGAAGCGCAGGGTTAACAGACGAACAACCACCCGTGTGAGTGAATCCTGTATGATGGGTAGAGCGAAGCGAGCCCCGTGATGCAGGATCATGAGAGAGGACGCAAGTTTCAAAACGATGGGTTTCGCTTCGCTCCACCCGTCAAACAAGATGGCGGCCGCAACGTGCGGATCTATTCAAGCACAGCAAGGGGGAGTCATGATGTCCACGAAAGCGAGTATTGACGACTTAATTCTTCGTGTCGCGGAAATCATCATCCAGGAGTTGAAATTGGAGGATGTTACGCCGGAGAAATTTGATCCTGAAATCGATCTGGTCGACGAAGTGGGAGTCGACAGCATGGATCTGGCAACCGTGGCCCTGGTCCTGCAGGATGAGTTTGGGATCAGGATCGATGAAGACGACTATCCAAAACTTACAAATATCCGGCTGATCGCGGAAAACATCATGCAGAAGCTGAACGATAGATCCGAGATAAAAGCCGCTTAGCTTTCCGTACCTGAAAACCCATTCATGAATTGCCTCTCTTACGAAGCGAGAAATCCCTTGCGGAGCGTTGTCCCGAAATAAAGTGAGGGAACTCCCTGATTGAAGGAGATCCTTCGGTTCGCTGATGACGGCCGCTTCTGCAATTCGGTTCTCTCCCGGATTTATCCGAGCCTTTCAAGGGGCTGCATGAGCGGAGGATGGGGTACGCGCATTGGATTGGAGAAGGGAACATGGATCTCCTTAGAACGAATCGAGCCTGCGCCAAGGACCGCCACATCGACAAGCACTGGAGATTTTCGGAGATACTGACGGATCAGGCGATACGGGAACGGTGGGAAAAAGTGCGAAAATACTTTTTCCTTCGCGAGTCGACCTATGACATGACCAATCGGTGCAACGTCAGGTGTGAAGGCTGCTATTATTATGAAGGGGAGAAGCAGTTCGCAACGGAAAACAAAGATCCGGATGCATGGAAAAAGCTGATGCAGTCGGAGAAAGCCAGGGGGATCACCTATGTCGTTCTCGCCGGAGCCGAGCCTTCCCTGGTCCCGGAGCTCTGTGGAGTCTGTTTCGAGGAAATGCCTCTGGGTGCGATCGCGTCCAACGGGCTGAAATTCATCCCCCGCTCCGTCAACTATCGAATTCACCTCTCGGTCTGGGGAAACGATGCAACGAGTCGGAAGATCCGGCATGCAGGGGAGATGCTTCGCAGACAGGTGGAGAATTACAGCGGGGATCCCCGGGCGGTCTTTGTGTACACCTTCACTCGGGAGAATATCGATCAGGTCCGCGAGGTAGCCGACTCACTTGTCGAAAACGGCTGTCGTCTCACCTTCAACGTTTTTTCGGCTCCGGTCGGCTATGACGGACCACTGCGCCATACCCCGGCTTCTCTCGCGGAAACCCGAAAGGCCATGGTCGACCTGCTCTCGATCTACCCGGATCATGTCCTTTTCTCTCACTATTCTGCGGTGGCTCACACGCATCGGCAGAGTTTGCACAATCTTTATTCCTGTTTGTACCCACGCGTGAACCCTTCTTCCGATCCGGGGCTGGGCCGGTCTTTCAGGCAGTACCGCACCGATCTGACATGGGACAGAAGCGCTTCCTGCTGTGTTCCTGATACCGACTGCGCGGATTGCCGGCATTATGCCTCGGGCAGCGCAGTGGTTACCGCTCGAATGTTCCGCCATGCTACGGACCCTGAAACGTTCAAGGCCTGGCTCGACTACGCAGACACCTATCTCGCTGTCTGGGTCATGGGATATGACAAGAGTCCTAACCTTTCCCATCATTTTGTTGCACCGCCGGGACATGGAGTCCTTTGACCCGGAGCCCGGCTGTTCGTGGAGAGCGGCATCATGTCTCTCACGAGCAGGTTGTCATCTCGGCTGAAGGGAGAGATCTGACTTGCATGGCAAGTCATCCTGAGCAAAGCGAAGGATCTCTTTGCGTCAGGAAAAGATCCCTCACTGCGTTCGGGACAATGCTTCGCATTGGATTTCTCCCCCGGTCCGCCGGGGTCGAAATGAAAGAAAGAATTTCAGAAGAGGCGCGAAATGAAGACGGTCAATTCACTACTTGATCCGCAATGGTATGAGCGCTACAAACGCATATCGAAGCTCAACATCCGCAGCTCTATCTACGATGTGACCAATCGATGCAATTTGCGCTGTAAAGGCTGTTTTTTTTATTCCTCGGGGGAGCATAGGGCGGCCGAGGAGGAGACGGACATCAGGAAGTGGGAAACGTTTATAGACAAGGAAAAGCAGCGCGGGGTGAACCTCGCCATCCTGATCGGCGGAGAACCGACGCTTTGTCTGGACCGGGTGGAAGCCTTCTACAAACGGCTGCCGACATTTTGCGCCACCAATGGGTTGATCCGGGTTCCGAGGGACCGATTTCCCGACATGATGGTCGGCATATCGCTGTGGGGAGATGAGGAGGACGAAAGGATCCTGCGAGGGAAACCCACCTTCTCTATTTCCAGCAAGAATTATGAAGGGGATCGATTCGCCTATTATCTCTACACCCTCACTCCCAAGCAGATCGGGAAAATAGACCGGGTCATACGAAGAATCAGAGATGCCGGTCTCAAGGTCCACATGCAGTTGCTCTCCAATGATGAGGGAGTGGACGGCTTCTATTGGAAACCGGAGGAACTGTCCGCCATACGCTTCGAAATGGACGAAATGCTCGACAAATACCCGGATGCCGTCATTTCCTCCCGGTACTATCACGAGGTCATCACCACAGGAAAGATGTTCGGGAGATCCTTTGGCTGGAACGAATGCCCGTCGGTCACTCAACCCCTGGACAAACGCAATCCCTCTCCCAAACGGTTGATTGATTTTATCCGGTGGTCTTCCGACCTCAAGACAATGCATCGCTGCTGCACTTCCGAAACCCGGGACTGCTCGACATGCAAAGACGGCGCTGCGCACATGAGCTGGATCATGGTGAACAAGCGGGCCCACATCCGCACGACCGAGGACCTGCAGAACTGGATAGAGGTCTATGAGATGTTTGCAAAGCTCTATCAGTTTATCCCATGGTAGCGCGGGTTGCTGAAAAACGCCCATCTGCGGCGTTGCCCTCATCCCGCGTCGTTGCGGCGTACAGGAAGTACGCCTCACTCCTCGGGACGTCGGGCGCCTTGCATCCGGGCATTTTTGAGCAACCCGCGAACAATTTTTTGAGAATTTAATAGATATGTCATCAAAGAAACCGGTCATTGTCGGCTATGACGCCGTTTCACCCCTGGGAACGGACATGGAGACCCAGTGGACAAAGGCGGTCAGAGGGGAAAGCGGCATCTCGAACCTCACGCGATTTGAGCTGACAGAGGGGTTCCCTGTTCGCATCGCCGGCCAGGTGGACGAAATCGACGTCGCTCCCTACCCTTTTCTGAGCCCCCGAAAGCTGGCGCTGTGGCCCTCCCCTATTTTCAAGTATGCCATGCTCGTGGTTCATCGGGCTCTCCAAAAAAGCTCCATTGAAATCTCCCCCGAGTTGTCGCCGAGAGTTGCCGTGACCTTCAGCTCGGCGGTGGGAGGACAGGATGCGGTTCTCAAGGCAGACCGGCGAATGATCGCTGAGAACAAGCTGCCTCCTCCCTACACCAATCCGAATTCCTGCATCAATATGGTCGGCGGCAAGGTATCGATTCTCACCAATGCCACCGGTCCGATCACCTCGCCGGTCTCCGCCTGCGCCACCGGGGTTGCTTCGATGATCATTGGAGCGATGCTCCTGGAGCGGGACCAGGCCGATGTGGTCATTTGCGGGGCGGTTGATTTCCCGCTGGTGGAGCCCATCGTTGCCGGGTTCGCCACCATGAATGGGGCCTACTGCTCCAAACATTCGGATGGCCCTGACGAGGCGAGGACGGCCTGTCGCCCCTTTTCCGCTGACCGAAGGGGTTTTATCGTCTCCGAGGGCGCGGGCTGCGTCATCATCGCTTCCGAGCAGTTCGCCGCCGCCCATGGGCTGGACTATCAGATCGAAATCGCCGGATGGAGCATGACCTCGGATGCCCATCACTTCGTTGCGCCCCATCTGAAGACGGTGACCCGCTGCATCGCACAGTCTATCGAAGACTCGGGAATATCAGCGCGCGATATCGATGCGGTCAGCGCACATGCCGCATCCACAAAGGTGGGCGACAAGGTGGAGCACGATGCTTTGAAGGCCGTATTCGGCGACGCCGTGCCGCCGGTTTCGGCGAACAAATCCTTCATCGGCCACGCCATGGGCGCCTCCAGCGCAGTGGAATCCATTTTTGCCATGCAAGGGATGCTGAACTCCATTTTACTGCCGACGATCAATTATTCGCCGGACCCGGAAATCACCTTGGATTGCGTGCCCGAGGGCGCCCGTCGTGTGGATCAGGAGTATGTTTTGAAGAACTCCTTCGGCTTCGGCGGCTTCAACGCGTGCATTGTTTTTCATAGATTGGCCTAAAAAAAATGAAAGCACCTTTAAATAGAAGAGTCTTTGTCGTCGGCTACGACGTGGCCACCCCACTGGGCAGCACCTTTGAGTCCACCTGGGAGAGAGCCGTCCGGGGCGAAGCAGGGCTTCGCCGTTTGACCAGATGCCAGGCCACCACGCGGAGCAGTATTGTCGGCGAGATCCCCGATTGGAATCCCCGGGCGCTCGGCTTCATCGACCGCAAAGAGGGCTGCAATTGGAACGCCGAGTTCGTTTTCCTGACCATGGTGTTGTGCAAACGCACCCTGGAACGCGCCGGGCTGGAGATAAACAAAGAGACCGGACCGCGAACCGCATGCCTGGTGGGCTCGGCTTTGAACGGCAGCGACGCCTTGCGTGTGGCCTTCGAAAACTACACCAAAAAAGGTCCCTTGAAGATAAGCCCCTATCTGCTGCCCAACCTTTGCGCCAATGTGCCGGCAGGCAAGGCGGGGATACTGCTGGGCTTTACCGGCCCTGTCTTTTCTCCCCAGGGCGCATGCGCTTCGGGCAACCACGCCATCGGAGTCGGTGCGCGAATGATCCGGGACGGCGATTGCGATTTCGCCCTTGCCGGCGGGGTGGAAACCTGCCTGCTTCCAGAGATCATCCATGGATTCGAAAACATGTGGGCGACCTTTAAGATCAACCCCGGGGATCGCGCCTTCGACGATCCAACGCAGGCCTCCCGGCCATTCAGCGTCGATCGCAAGGGATTCATTCTCTCAGAGGGCGGAGGCGTTGTAGTGCTCGCCGCCGAGGAGACCGTCTCTTCCCTCGGTCTTACGCCCAAGGCAGAGGTCCTCGGGGTGGGCTGGACCTCGGATGCAAACCATTTTACCCTTCCAAACAAGGAGACCATCGTCCGCGCCATTCGAGAGGCCATCGACGACGCAGGTCTTGCACCGGGAGACATCCAGTACGTCAATGCGCACGGCACCTCGACGCAGAAAGGCGACAAGATCGAGGTGGAGTGCCTCCGCGAGGTGTTCGGGCAGTCTCTGGCCCGCATTCCCGTCTCCTCAAACAAGTCCCAAATCGGCCACTCGCTCGGAGCGGCAGCGGCTATCGAAGCGGCCCTGGGAATCGAAGGCATGCAGCAAGGAATCGTCCTTCCGACAGTGAATCACATTCCGGACCCTGAGTTTTCAGATTTGGACGTTGTTCCGAACGAGGCTCGCAAACACCGTTACGAGATCTTTCTTTCCAACGCTTTCGGCTTTGGGGGAACCAACTGCTGTGTCGTATTCAAAGGGGTGTGAAGTGAAGCCGAAACCTTTTGTTCCCGAGATACTCGATGGAGACGCACGGTATGTGAGGGACAAGACCGACGGACTGGTGTGGCACCGGTGTCACCACCGGATTCTCTATGCCGATACCGATCGGTCCAAGGTCGTTTACCATGCGAACTACATGCGCTACTTTGAATTCGGCAGGGCCTCGTTGATGCGGGACACCGCATATCCCTATCGAGAGATCGAGGAGAGCGGCTATGTGTACCCGATAATCGAGGTCGGCGCTGCTTACTACAGTCCGCTTAATTACGACGATCCCATAGCGATTCACACCCGTCCCGCGTTGCTGGAACCCGTCCGGCTGAGATTCGAGTATGTCATCATCAACGAAGAGACCAATGAGCTTGCCTGCATCGGGTTTACTCGACATTGCGCTGTGAACGCATCCGGCAATCCTGTGAAAGTGGACCCAAAGACGGCCCATTTATGGAAGATGTTTCCAAAGTGAACGATTCGGTCCTCTTCCCCGTCGATATCCCTGTCCATCCGTACCTTCTCGATCACCGTTTCGAAGGCAAGGTCGTCCTCCCTGCGGTAGAGGCGATGCAAGCCCTTGCAGAAGCGGCGGAACATTTTCGGCCGAATACGGACGTCTCCATCATCACTGATGCGAGATTCGACAAATTCCTGTACATCGATGACGGAGCCACCCATGTCTCCGGTTCGATCGAGCTGGCACAACGTGAAAACGGCGACATCACCGCTTCTCTCAAGACAAAAAGTACGTCGAACAAACTTGCAATTACGCGCGTCCGGGAGCACGCCACGCTCTGTTTCCCTCTCGACAAACCAAAGGTGACCGAACCTCCCCTCGATCTGACCTCCTCTCTCGAAGGGATCTGCTTTGAAATCCCCTCCGAGCATATCTACAGGGACCTCGTTCCATTCGGCCCTTCTTTTCAAAATCTCCGCAACTCCGTCCTCCTTTCAAGAGACGGGGCAATCGCATGGACATGCGCTCCGCCGGAGCCCGCCGGCGCGGACAAAGACGGACTCCTGGGCTCTCCTTTTCCCCTGGATGCTTCTTTTCATGCAGCCTGTGCCTGGGGACAGCGGTATGCGGGAATCGTCGCCTTTCCGGTAGCGGTCCAAGAGCGGATCATTTTAAAGAGGACGCTCCCGGGTGCCACTTATGTCTGCCGTATCCTGCCCGCTCGCATCGAACCCGACCTGCTTACGTTTGACATCCGGATCTATGACGAAAGTGGGGATCTCTACGAGTCCGCCCGCGGAGTATCCATGAGGGACGTGAGTGCAGGACGCATGAAGCCGCCGCAATGGGTGATCGACCCCGGTGCGGACTTTCCCCTGGAGGGAATAAGAAGCCGCTGCCTGGGTATCTCCGTGGTAGAGCTTCGAACGGTGCTGCCGTTTGCCGAAGGAACGCTTTCGTCGCAGGAAAGAGAACGTTTTCAAAGGCTCGGAGAACCGCGCAGGAGGAGTTATCTGGCGGCCCGGCTGGCCTGCAAACGGGTTTACAGGAACCTGCGGGGAAATGACCTTGTCTCCCCGGCTTTTGATATCACTACAATTTGCCCCGATCAGATCAGGCCCTGCTGTCCCATCGGCAATGAGGTTTCGCCGGTCTTCTGTTCGGTTTCCCACGATGATCGATTCGCGATTGCAGCGGCCGGCGACAGCCGGCTCGGCGTGGACGTCGAGAGGATTTCCGAGCGTCCACTGAAGTCCCGGCACCTGTATATGGATGAATCGGAGCAACTCCTTGCCCTGGAGCCGGCTCTCGGTGAAAGGAGAACCGCGGTGAGGATATGGACGATCAAGGAAGCGGTCGCCAAAGCCTTTGACATGACTTTGGCCGAGTCGTGGAATCGAGTGCGGGTGATTGCCGTCGGTCGCTTCGAGAGCAGGTTTCAGGTGGATGGGGAAGAACCCCGCACCGCGATTCATGCGGAGGTGGATGACCATTTGTTTACGCTTGTCTGCGAGGAGGAGTAATCACCGCTCTCTGCTCGTCAGCTTCTCCACGGCCACCCGTGTGGCCCACCGCAGAAAGATCTTCGAATATTTTGCACCGGAGAGGTACATGCCGAGCAGGAAAACCAGGTGGGACAGGCCGTAGAGGAGAGGACCGCCGATTGCGATCAACAAAGGCTCTTCCAGATAGATGGCCAAGGCGCCCAGGGCGCTGATTGCGGGCCAGCCGATGACGTAACTGAACCCTATGGCGAATACGCCAAGGAGGACCCGGACTGAAGGCTTTTCCTGGAATGCGCTTAGGTCGGCCCGTTCCTCGATTGCCTTGCGCACGTAGTCGGTTTCGGCTAGTCTCTCTAACAGTTTCATTTTCATCAGCCCGAATAGGTACAAGAATAGCATGAACAGGGGCCTGAACAAAGGGCAAATGCACGGGATATGGAGTGATGGAGTATTAGAGTGTTAGGTAAAGAAAAAGACAATTCTTCACCGAAGATTGAGGGATCCTTCCCTTACTCCAGTGCTCCGGAATTTTGGGGTCAATCGGAGAGTTGAGTTGAAAAGGAGAGGTGCTTCGCTCGATTGCTGGAAATTCTTCGATAGGATCTACTGCATCTCGCTCGACGAAAGAACAGACAGGCGAGAGGAGGCAGAGATCCAATTCAGACGCGTGGGCTTGTTGGAAAGGGTCGAGTTCGTCCTTGTAAAAAAACACCCGGAAGATTGCGAACAGGGGATCTACGAATCTCATATGGCTTGCATCAGAAACGGACTTCAGGCCGACGCGAGAAGCATCCTGATCTTCGAAGACGATATCCTCTTCGAACGATTCAGCAGCACTACGCTCAACCACTGCATCGACTTTTTGTCGGCCGTTCCCGACTGGAATCTTCTTTTCCTGGGGTGTCTTGTGAAAAGCAGCAAGAGAACCACAAATGAAAACATCCTTCAGGTAAGATATCGAAGCCTGGCCCATGCCTATGCCGTAAGCCGCAAGTTCGCCGAGGTCCTGGTCCGGAAACCCTGGCAGGGTGTGGCCTTCGATGAAATGCTTTCCACCTTTGAGCAAGGCTGCTTCGCTCTCTATCCATCCATGGCATTTCAGAGCAGTTCACGCACCGACAACATCAAAGCTCTGCAACTGGACAAGTTTCGGCGGCTCTGGGGGGGGCTGCGGCTTATTCAAAAGATGAATGAAGTCTATCATCGACATAGAGGAGCAATCCTGTTCCTCCATGTTCTTGCGGCCTTCTTCATCCTGCTTTGGATGCTGTGACACAGGATCGCCCAAATCCCCCTTGCCCCCTGTTCAGTAATACCCCCTCTTTGCAAAGGGGATCGAGGGGGATTTGTTGGGGAGAATTCTTTCAGGGTGGTCTTCGGCCTTGGGTCTGAAATGAAATCGAGAGTCTTCAATCCTTACATACTCATTGCGACAGTCCTTGCTGTCTCATTGCTGTTCGGCATAGGGTTTCACAGGCTGGAAATCGATACGGACATTATCGATGATCTGCCCGAAGAGCCGGTCATCCAGGATGCCCTGCATGTCTTCAAGAATCATGAAATCCAGGATCAACTGGTCATCGATGTCTCCATCGATAAGGAGGATGTGGGCCGACTGGTTGAGTACGCCGGGAGGCTTGAAGATGAATTGAGGGCCAGTGGTCTTTTCAGAACAGTCGGCCTCCGGGACTTCGGCAAATCAATGCCTGCACTGGCAACCTCTGTAACCAGGAACCTCCCGGTACTGTTCACTGAAAAAGAGCTCGATGAACAAGTCCGCCCTTTAATCGAGACCGATGCCATCCGCAAACGGCTGGGTGTACTCCACCGGGACCTGGCGAATTTAGACGGTATCGGTCAGACTGAATTCATTGAGAACGACCCCCTCGGCCTGAATCGGTTGGTGATGGCCAGATTGGGCTCCCTGGCTCCCTCCCAAAATGCCTATATCTACAGAGAGCGGCTGATATCGTCGGACAATCGGCATCTGCTCGTGATCGCCACCCCCATCTCTTCAGGCACAGATACCCTTTTTTCCCGCAAGATCGTCGAGCTGTTGGACAATGTCGCCAAAGTGCTGGGTGAGGAAGCATCGCGCAAGGCGGACCGGATTACCCTTGCCCCGGTGGGTGCTTATCGCGTTGCGCTGGACAATGAGCTTATCGCGAGAAAGGATGTCAAGAAGGCGATCCTCTTTGCGACCGCAGGAATTGCGCTGTTGCTCCTGCTTGCTTTTCCAAGACCGTATATCGGCCTCCTGTCTCTTCTGCCCTCCATCGCAGGGACCATGACGGCTTTTTTTGTATTCTCTTTGATGCACAAATCCATCTCGATCATGGTGCTCGGGTTTGGGGGTGCTGTCATATCGATGACTATCGACCACGTCATCGCTTACCTGCTGTTCCTGGACCGGCCACAGTGGACGCTTGGAAAAGAGGCATCGCACGAGGTCCGTTCCATAGGTCTGCTCGCCCTCATGACGACCATCGGCGCCTTTGCAGCGCTCTCTTTCAGCGGATTTCCGATTCTCAAACAACTCGGGCAATTCACGTTTCTCGGAATGGGATTGTCGTTTCTCTTCGTTCATTTCGTTTTTCCAAAGATTCTTCCCGCCATGCCCCCATCACGGCCGCGAACGATTCCGCTTCAAAGAGCGGTCAATCGTCTCGCCCGGTTCGGAAGACCGGGGCTCGGGGTCGCCGTCTGCCTTGCAGTGGCGATGCTTTTTTTCGCGAAACCCGTTTTCAATGTCAATCTCAGCTCCATGAATACGGTCAGCAAGGAAACGGCAGCTGCCGAAAAGCTGGTTGCCGATGTTTGGGGAAATGTGCTCAACAAGGTTTTCCTGATGGTACAGGGAGACAGCGTCGCCGAACTGCAGGACAAGGGGGATCACTTTCTGAAAACCCTGGAGCCGGAAATGTCCTCGGGTGCTTTGACTTCGGGTTTCGTCCCTTCCATGCTTTTTCCGGGAGAAAGCAGGAGAGCTGCGAACCTGGCCGCCTGGAGAGAGTTCTGGAACAGCGCAAGGGTCTCCGCTTTGAAACAAGGGATTGAAAAGGCTTCTGTCGAAGTCGGCTTCGCGCCGACCGCATTCGAACCCTTTTACAGGATCCTTGAACCCTCATGGCATCCTGAAGGGGAAATGAAGATCCCGGAGGAACTCCAGGCTTTTCTCGGTATAAAGAAAAGCCCTGACAGGTCATCCTGGGTGCAGGTGATGACGTTTACAACCGGGAACTCCTTCGATAGCGAGCATTTTTATTCAGCATATCGTGCCTTGGGGTCCATTTTCGATCCGGCGCTCTTTTCGAAAAGACTCGGCCATCTTCTTTTTTCGACTTTTCTGAAGATGCTTGCCATCATCGGTGCGGGTGTCATCGTTCTCGTACTCCTGTTTTTCGCCGACCTGAGATTGACCCTCGTTGCGCTGCTGCCGGTCGTCTTCTCCTTCATCTGCACCCTGGGCACACTCAATCTTCTCGGCCATCCCCTGGACATTTCGACCTTGATGCTCTCGATTGTCGCCATAGGAATGGGGATCGACTATTCCCTCTTCTTTGTCCGAAGCTATCAACGGTATGGCGATCCCTCTCATCCCTCCTTCGGCCTGATGCGCATGGCTGTTTTCATGTCCGCAGCCACCACCATCGTAGGTTTCTTTGTGTTGTGTTTTGCCGAACACAGCCTGTTGAAAAGCGCAGGGCTGACTTCGACTCTGGCCATTGGGTATGCGCTGATCGGCGCCTTTTTGATTATTCCGCCCGTTATGGAGCGCCTCCTTCAGGACCGTGAAAATGCCCGATCCAAAGGCGGAAGCCCTGAAGAAAGGGTCCTCGGGCGGTACAGAAACATGGAAGCGTACCCGAGACTGTTTGCGCGATTCAAGCTGCTGTTGGATCCCATGTTCAAGGAGCTGCCGGCCCTCTTGAATCCCGGCCCGAATGAGGTGCGGACAATTATCGATATCGGGTCCGGCCATGGTGTGCCGGCGTGCTGGTTCCTCGAGCGCTTCCCCGAATCGAGCGTCTACGGCATCGATCCTGATCCCGAGCGGGTGGCCTCCGCGTCCAAGGCGGTTGGAAAGAGAGGTCTTATCGTCTGCGGCCGCGCGCCTGAGATGCCCGAAACGCCGGTTCCGGCAGACATGGCGACGATGCTCGACATGATGCACTATCTGGATGATGAGGGGTTGAGACTTACGCTGGAGCGTTTGCACGGCACTCTCCGCCCGGGGGGAGTTGTTGTCATTCGAACGGTGCTCAAGCCGGAAAGGAAGTTCCCATGGTCATGGTGGCTCGAGGACCTGAAGTTGAAGGCCCACCGAATCCCTGCTTACTACAGATCTCTTCAAGAGATCAGGAAGAAGATCGTGGAAGCCGGATTCGTCATCGAACATACCTCCATGCCTGGAGCCCACAGGGAATTGATCTGGTTCGTTCTGAAAACCAGGCAGTGAAAGTATGCACTGAGAAAGTACAAAACCTGGAAAGCTCTCGACTGAGGGATAAGATTTCTCACATACGTTAATCACAAAAATTTGCGAGCAGAGAGTTGAAGCACCCAAAGGATGACCATTCAAGGATCTCCTCTTTATCCAAAGCCGAAAAAGTCGGCCTCGTCTCTATGCTGGCGGCGCTCCTGCTTGCCATCGTGGATGTGCGGCTTTCCGCCATTCCGTTGGGAGGGTTTCTCCTCTCCTGCATCTTCTGCCCCTTTTTCCCTCGAAGCAGCTTTTTTCTCCCGGTCATCAGCCGCGGCGTGTCCGGACAAAAGGCGGTAGCGCTTACTTTCGACGACGGTCCTGATCCCCTGTCCACCCCTGAGTTGCTCAGTCTACTTTTGAAGCACGGGGCTCAGGCGACATTTTTCGTAACCGGAAAAAGGGCATTGGCCTACCCGGAAGTGATGAATGAAATTTTGCGCCAGGGTCATGCCGTCGGAAACCATACCTACAGCCATGATTGTCTGTTCGCGTTGAGGGGCACGAAACGTCTATCCAAAGAAATAGAATCCACTCAGGATATTCTGACCAGATTTGGAATCAGGACTTTGGCATTTCGTCCTCCTGTGGGGATCACGAACCCCAGGCTCCGGAAGGTTTTGAGGCAAAGAAATGCAGTTGTCATAGGTTTCAGCTGCCGCCCCTTGGACTGGGGCAATAGACGGATCCGCAATTTGTCGACAAAGATCTTGAAACGAGTCCGTCCGGACGACATCGTTCTTCTTCACGATATCCGGCCGAAAGAGGCGCATCTTCTGCCCTTGTGGCTTAAGGAAATAGAAACGATCCTCTCTGGTTTGGAGGCAAAAGGGATCGCCATCCTCCCGTTGTCCGATCTCATTGGAAGGCAGATAATGATGAAGGTAGGCAATAGGAGTAAGCAGTAGGCAGTAGGCGGTAAGAAGTCCGGCAATCAATACGGGTGATCTACGCTACACTTCAACGTGCCAGGCAGTGACGGACGATTTCACTGAGATCCTGCACCTCTTTTCCCTCAAATTCGACCACTCCCTTTTTGTTGAAGCCCAGTCTCCCGTACCCGGAAGCTCTCCCGGATTTCTCAAGCACGAAGAAAAGCGCTCCAGGAGCTGCCTTGCTGTGCCTGTCGAAGGGAGACGGGGGCTTCAGGTTGTTGGCCCCGCAGAGTATCTGATCGCATTCCCCCAGGAGCAGGCTGTCAAACGCCAGCTTCAAACAGTCAAGTCCGAGAGGACGGGAAGGGTTGATTACGAATGACTTTCCGGTAAGTCCGAACAGGATGGCCGCATCACCCAGAAAGCTGTTGGGAAGGGTGTATGCGAACAAGGCGGGGCTGGCGCCGACCCCTTCTTCACGAAGGACCGTCCCATAAAAATCCAGGTCAACACCAAGACAGCCGTACTCAGTTGAAACGATGATGCCGATATTTCTCTTGTGCGTCCATTGATCCAGGTCTGCGTCTTTCAAGGCAAAGGCAATTGCGGCAATGCCGAGTTTCGAGTACTCGTCCATCCGCCTGAAACTCGGGTAGGGCCTTTCGAAGAGCTCCCCCTGCTCGATGACAGGGAGAGAACCGTCTGACAAGGCAAAGTGGTCATGATCCTTCCCGCATCCCATGTTCCCTGCAGTTACCCATCCAATTCCAGTGATGTTGATGATCACGCCCGAGATTCCCTCCCCATGATAAGAGCGGCGTTGATGCCGCCGAAACCCGAATTGGTGGTCAACAGGCAATCTTCCGAAATGGAGAAGGGTTCCACCCGGACCATACCCTTTGCCTCGGCCATCGGATGGGTCAGTCCCACCGTTGGCGGGAGGATTCGATTGGAGAGCGCCTGCAGTCCCAGCGCAATCTCTATCCCCCCGGTCGCCCCAAGGCTATGCCCGAGTCCGCCTTTGACCGAGTAAACCGGGACCCTCCTTTTCCCAAATACCTGCTGGAGTGCGGCCATTTCCATGAGGTCGTTGTACAAGGTGCCTGTACCGTGTGCGCCGACTCCGGCAATCTCTCCGGATTCCAACCCCGCCATTCTCAGCGCGCGCAAAATAGCCTCGACCAATCCACAACCGTCTTTGTCCGGAGCGGTGATATGGACTGCATCGCCTGCGATGCCCCAGCCGAGCACCCTTCCAAGGGAACGGCGATTCTCTTTTCTTGCCCGCTCTCTGCTCATCAGAAGCAGCGCCGCCGCCCCTTCCCCGAGGGATAAACCCTGCCGGTCCCGGTCAAAGGGCTTGCATGGAAACGGGGACAGCGCCTTCAGGCACGAAAATCCGGAAAAGGTGAATTCAGTGACCAGATCGATACAACAGACCAGCACCGCGTCGGTTCTCCCCAAGGCGATCAGCCCGGCCCCTTGAGCCACCGCGATGGCAGAGGATGCACAGGACGCGCTGACGTTGAACCCTTCCTGGACAAGCCCGAGCTTCTTCGAAACCAGCCGGGTTACCGCTGAGAGTGGAATATCCTCCACCTCGGGATGCTCCGCTCGCCGGAGTCTCTCCAGATTGTCGATTCCTCCCTTTGTGGTTGCGGTTATCAGAAAGGAATCAGGAGGAACAGGGGCCATTTCAAGGAAAAGACGGTCAAGGAGCGGCCGTATCCTGGATCCGCCTTCATGGGATTCCAGGCCCTCGATACAGGCGGCAAACCTGGAGCAGTAATTCTTTACGGGAAATCGGCTTACGGGTCCGATGGCTGTCTCTCCCGCAAGGAGTCTCTTCCATGAACCGCCGAGATTGTCCGCCAGTGCAGTCACTACGGCTGCATCGGTGATCTGAACCTCCCGAAGGTTGCTGAAATCCGAGCTCGGTTTTGCCTGTTTTGAGATCATGTTGTATGCGAAAGGAGCGTCCGCTGGTCCATGGGGGTTGAACAACAGGGGCGACGGGGACTTTTCATGTGGAGCATAGGGAGAGAGGCACGGTGTGTCAAGCCCTAAACGAGTTCTAAACGCATTCCTTCCTCCCTTCAATGTGTTTTGTCTTCAGGGCGCGGTTATGGTAGATAGAACAAAATTTTGGAATAATGGAATAATGAAATAATGGAGTGATGGAGTGATGAAAAGATTTTTTTCTTCACTTACAGCCATAATAAAGGTCGAAAAATAGGAAATGCGATATGCAGGAACTGTTGAAGGAGCTTAAAGTCAAGATAGTGGAAGAGCTGCAACTCGAGGAAGTGAATCCCGCAATGCTGGCAGATGACACCCCCTTCTTTGCCGATGGCCTTGGACTGGATTCGGTTGACCTGCTTGTGCTTGTGGGCATAATCGACAGGGACTACGGTGTAGGGATTTTCAGTCGCGAGGTGGGGGAGAAGGTGCTCGTGGATTTCTCCACCCTGGCAGCATACATAGAGAAGAATCGGAAAAGATAGACTTTGACGTTCTCGTAAAAAGTCGTCATTCCGGCGCAGGCCGGAATCCAGATATTCTGCAAGGGCTCGAAAATACTGGATCCCGGCTGGAGTTTATCCCGCACTTGATGCGGGGCCGGGATGACGAAAATACCTTTTTCGGTCCCGTTTTGGGCATGCGCATTAATCTTGTGGAGAAAGGCAAAATGAACCGACCCTGGCTGAAGCAGTACGAGCGACATGTTCCTCACACCATCCCGTATCCGGCGATCCCGGTCCACCGCTGGCTGCTCGACACGGCAGCCGCCCACCCTGACGATGTGGCGATCTCCTTCAACGAGATTCATTTCACCTACCGGGAGATGAACGACCGTGTGAACAGGCTTGCCCGTGCTATGCAGAAAATGGGTGTTGTGAAAGGGGACAGGATCGCTCTGTTCCTGGTCAACACTCCCACTTATGTCTTCGGTTTCTTTGCCGCCATGAAGCTTGGGGCCATCGTAGTCAATATCAGCGTGGGGATCCATGGAGAGGAACTCACCCGGTGCCTGAACGAATCGGGCGCCAAGATGATCGTCACACTCGACCTTTTTGCTCAGGGCATATACCAGGTGATCGGTCGGACCGGGCTGAAGGCGGTAATCCTTCACTCCGTCTACGGAATAGAGAAGAGGATGACATTCGAGGAGGGAGTCCCCCGGCCTCTGATCTACCAGGAACTGGTCGCAACCGAAGATGCGACAGAGCCTGATGAACATGTGCTCCCCGAAGACACGGCCGTTCTTCAATACACCAGCGGCTCTACCGGATCGCCCAAAGCTGCAGTTCTCACCCACTCGAATCTTGTTTCGAGTGTTCTCCAGGGGGAGACCTGGATGGGCATCCGGGATGCCGGCAATGCGGCGGTCATGTGCGTCATTCCCTTCTTCCACGTCTTCGGCATGTCCGCGTGCCTTTTGAGCTCTGTCCTCAAGGGCTACCACATGGTCCTTCTCCCGCGGATGGATCTGATGGACATTCTCTCTCTGATGAAGAGCCTGGAGACCTACAAACCCATATCCTTCCCTGCAGTGCCCAGCCTGTGGGCCGCCATGCTTTCTCTTCCTGCTGATGAAGCCAGGAGACATCTCTCTTCCATTCGTGTGCCGACCAGTGGAGGAGCGCCGCTGCCGAATTGGGTTCAAGAAAAATTCCATGCGCTGAGCGGCAAGAAGATCATCGAAGCCTACGGCCTTTCAGAGGCTTCATCCGCCACCCATTTCTGCCCCTTTCCTTCGGGCGGTCCCCTGGGTTCCATAGGTCTCCCCCTCCCGGACACCGATGCAAAGATTGTCGATTTGGAGAACCCGAACAGAGAATGTCTTCCGGGAGAGATCGGTGAGCTTGTGGTGAAGGGCCCGCAGATCATGAAAGGATACTGGAATAACCCTGATCTCACGTCCCGGGTATTGAGGGACAGCTGGTTTTACACAGGAGACCTGGGCCGGATGGATCAGGACGGGTTTTTTTATCTCGTGGATCGGAAGGATGATCTGATCATATCCAGCGGCTTCAACATCTATCCCACTGAAATCGAGGATGTCCTGAAGAAGCATCCCAAGATCAAAGATGCCGGAGTCATAGGGGTGCCCGACCGGATCAAAGGCATGGCAATCCGTGCGGTCGTAACACTCCATGAGGGAACGAAAGGAGACAAGGAAGAGTTTATGAAGTTTTGCAGGGAGAACATGCCTGAATACCGTGTGCCGAAGTCCATTCTCATTCGAGGTGAAATCCCGAGGGACCCTGCCGGAAAGATGTTGAGGCGGATCCTCCGGGAGGAGGCGCAGGAGGGTTGAGCCGGGAAGATGAAGTCCTTCGTCGTCCGCCTCGTCAACAGAGTCTCCTTGTCAGCGGGAGCCTGGTTCATCGGCTTTTTCGCCTGGTGGGTCTCCACGGGGTACTTTCTTTTCAAGCCGTCGAGGAGAAGAGCGAGTATCGAACTCTACCGGATCGTTTTTCCTGAACGCTCTCTCCTGTATCATCTCTATTGCACCTGGCGCCAGTTCCATTCATTCGCTTCCACCTACTCGGACAGGGCCCGGATGTATGCAGGCAATAACGTGATCACTTCCACAAAGGGGAGGGAACACCTTATTGAACTGGCAAGGAAAGGGACCGGCGGGGTGATCGTCATGTCTCACATGGGGAGCTATGAGGTTGCTGCCACTGCCTTTCAGGAACTAGGCTTCAGGCTTCTCCTCCTCCTTGGCGAGAGGGAGGCGAAACAGGTTGCCAGGAATCAGCGCGAGACCATGACGGCCAAAGGGGTCCATATACACGTCTCCAGTGAACGCGATGATTCTCCCTTCGGCGGCTTGGAAGCGCTCAAGTTCATCAGGGAAGGAGGGTTCGTCTCCGTGGCAGGAGATCTGGTCTGGACCGATCAGCGCACACGGACGGCTGTCCGGTTCTTCGGTCAGGATGTTGGATTCACTTCAGCACCGCATCTTCTGGCTATGGTTTCGGGCGCCCCGCTGCTGACCATGTTCACATACCGTGCAGAAAAAGGGATGCACCAGGTCGAGATATCCGCTCCCAGGGAGGTGAAGGCGCCGTCCCGGTCTGAAAGAGATCGAACCATCCAGGCAAGCGCACAGGCTTATGCGGAAACGCTGGAGGGAATGGTTCGCAGCCATCCTTTTCAATGGTATGTTTTCGAGCCCTTTTTCCCCGGAGACATGGGAGAGGGTTTGAACCGCTAAGACGCTAAGCACGCTAAGGAGCATATTTTTTTTCATCTGCCGGTGATTCCGGCAGATGAAAGAACAAGCCTTTGTGCTTTTCTTCGCGATCTTCGCGGCTTTGCGTTTCCAACCTCTTGGCCTTGACGGATCCCTGACCGGAACCTATCTATTTACGAAAGAGTGAGTCAAAACCTGGTTCGTGGTTCTGAAGACAACCTGATCGGAGAGGTGGTTCTGTCATGGGCAAGAAGGGGTTTGTCTTCGGGGTCTCCATCATGCTTTTTGCCGCTCTGGGCTGGGAAACCTGCATTGGAGTAGCATACGAATCCGGCACACGGGAACACAAGCTCGATCTGAGGGTACTCGGTTTCCGCCGCTCCTACCTCCTTCATACCCCCCAAGGCTATGACTCGACAAGGCCCCTGCCCCTGATCGTCGCTCTTCATGGAGGATTCAGCACGGCAGAGGACATGGAAAAGGAAACGGGATTCTCTGAAATCGCCGACAGGGAGAACTTCTTTGTCGCCTATCCGAATGGGATCGGGCTGTTCGGAAGGCTTCAGCACTGGAATGCCTCTCATTGCTGCGGCTTTTCGATGAAGTGGGGGATCGACGATGTCCAGTTTGTCTCCCTTGTCATCGATCGCATCCGAACCCAGGTAAGCATAGATTCCTCCCGGATCTACATTGTCGGTTATTCCAATGGGGGGATGCTCGGTTATCTCTATGCGGCAAGAAACCCCGACATCGTTGCAGCCGTTGCAGGCATTGCAGCCACCATCGGGAGCAGGAGTTCCCCTGATGAACCCGAGATGCGGATTGACCGGCCGCGTGCACCTGTCCCTGTGATCGCATTTCATGGTCTGATGGATCAGATAGTTCCATACGGAGGCGGTAAACTAAATAGTCCCTACTGGTATGTTTCCGTAAGAGAATCCATGCTGTTCTGGATCGAAGCCAACAAATGCGCAGCAGAACCGATCAGGGAAAATATGATGGGCGGCAGGATCATCAAATATACTTGGAACGGCGAAGAGAAAGGCACGGAGGTTGTGCTATGTACTTTGAGAGGTTGGGGCCACCTCCCTCCAACAAGACATTTTGTCAGGGAACTTGCTGACACCGACCCGCTCAGGGAGCTTCATGCATCGGAGATCATCTGGGAATTCTTCAAGAGTCATGCAAAACCGGCAGCGTCATCAGCTCTCTCCGATGTTCGATATCTGGATTAGAAAAATCTTCTCACCTGAGCCCCTGCTCCAACCCTCTTGCCTCCTGCAACCATCAGACACGGCCGCTCTCATGGCGCCGACGTCCTGTTTGCTTTCTCGTCCGTGGTGCAGGAAAAATCATACATGGCAAAAGTTCGTTTTTTCAAGCACTTGATCCGGAAAACCTGCTTCCGGATCAATACTCCATTGTAGGGAAAACCATTCACACAAGGAAGTTTCCACAAACTTCCGGCCTCAAAATAGCCTTATTCCAACACCTTGAACCTGATCAAGTTCATGGCGCGCCACTTGCAAACCAAGTTGATGGAGGATATCGCCATCCGGCTCATCACCGGGGCGGCAGGGAGCTTCAATGACGAAACCACATAGAATGCGAAGATCACTTTCTCCAGATAACTCGGGAACCGAACCGCTATGAAACAGATTTTCGCTATTGCGATCATGGTTTTGAGTGTTTGGTTGGGGATCGTTTTCGTCCGGCCGTACTGGGACAGGCATCTGCTGCAATTGGATATAGAAGAAGCGGCGATCTATGGAACCAAGAAGAGCGAAGGAGAGGTTCGCAGATTCCTGGTTAACAAGATGAAGAAGAAGGGCAGAGATATTACCGGTGATAATTTTCTCGTTGTCAAGAATGACCGTAACACGGTCTATGTGAAGGTATCATACTCGGACGAGGTGAAAATTGCGGGACGCACTCTTAAAAAACTTCGATTCACCTTGGAAGCGGAGGAAAAAGAGGTAAAGAACGGCTTCTGATCTGACCTGGAACATGTTTGCGCGCGGACCGAACGGCATCAAGGGATCACCAAACCAGTCTTTCCCCCTCCCGCATCACGGCATTCATTGCGCTTCTCCCCTTCGAATCAATGATCAAGGTTTGATTGAGTCTATCGATCGAGAGCACCCCTGGCGCAGCCCGGGCGGCGCCTTCGTTCTTGCTTCCAAGACTCCACAGCCGCCTACCGGCGCGACGCTTCCCGGAATCAGCATCAGAAATCCTGCCCCGATTAGAACCCCTTCTTCTGATGGTGTCCTGTTGCCGGTTGACAAGATAGTGCTCCTGACCATATTACTTGCGCTATCCCGTGCCCCACTGAATAGAAGAGTTCTCCCCCGCGCCTGCCGGGACCTGATCCGGGGTTCGCCGGGGTCTGAATGAATTCCAAAGTATTTTTCAGACAACTATCGTTAGCCGAACCCACCCTGTCGGAGGGATTGAATGAAGAAATGTTTACTCCTGCCTCTCCCATTGCTCCTCTCGTTGTTTCTCGCTGTCTCCCCGGTTCTTGCCGAGGACGTGCCCCTTTGGGAAATCGGCATCGGTGTGGCTGCCTGGCATCTTCCGGACTACAAAGGGTCGGATGAGTCCCGGTTCTATGCCCTTCCCTTCCCATATCCCATCTATCGAGGCAAAATCATCAGGGCGCGAGGCACTACGCTTTCGGGCCTCCTGTTCGAGTCCGACCGGTTGAGACTCGATGTGAGTATGTCAGGATCCCTTCCCGTCAACAGCGAAGACAACACCGCCCGCGAAGGCATGCCTGATCTCGATTTCACGGGGGAGATCGGCCCATCCCTGGAGTGGAGGATCTTTGAGAAGAAATCGCAGTCCCTCTGGCTGAAGGTGCCTCTACGCGGGGTCTTCGCCGTACCCGATGTTTCCTATGTAGGCCTGAGATCTGCACCTTATCTGGACTATGAGTGGATGAGCTCCATGCTGCCTGGATGGACGATGTCGTTTACCATAGGTCCAAACTTCGGGTCCAGACGGTACCACGAATATTTCTATGAGGTGGAGCCGGAGTTTGCGCGAGCAAACCGGCCTGAATACCATCCGGAAAGCGGGTATAGCGGCAGCGGCGTCAGCTACAGCCTGGCGAGAAGATTCAAGGACATCCGGATCTCCTCTTCTTTTCATTATGACAGGCTCACAGGCGCCGCCTTCGAGGACAGCCCTCTCGTAAAAACCCGCAATTACTTCAGAGCAGGGGTCACTTTGACCTGGTTTTTCGCCAAATCCAAGACCCTTGTCCCGAAACCTTCACGTGAGATCTCTGACACCACCCTTCTTCAGTCTGAAACGACGGATTGATACCATTTAAACGCCACGAGGCAGTAGAGGATCCGGGCCCGTAGGACCCGGGCTATCGGAATTCTTGGAGTAATGGAGTGCGCATCCCCTTACGCCATTTCCCTCTTGCTTTTGACTTTCCTATCCGATAAGGAATTCGGCTTGCTGTTGTCGAAACGCCATCTAGCCACCCCCAGGAAGGGGCTGGGGGCTGAATCGGGATAATTGGCAATGACTACTGCGGTTACAGCCGTTTTTCTCTTGACCTACGCCCTTATTGTATCGCGACGATTGCGCCTTCTCCCCATTGGAAGGCCCGCAGGCGCCCTGGTGGGCGCCGTTCTCATGATTTCGATAGGGGCGCTCAGCCCCGTGGAAAGCTATGAAGCCATAGACCACGACACCATCGTCCTTCTTTTCGGAACCATGGCTCTCACGGTTTACCTCGAGCGGGCGGGCTTCTTCGATTGGCTTGCCATCAGAATGATTTCCATCTGCCCCACCGGGATTTCTTTTCTCTTCGGCACGGTTCTGCTCTCGGGCGCTCTTTCAGCACTTCTTGTCAACGACACGGTCTGTCTCTTCCTCACACCCGTAATCATCAGCGCGTGCAGAACCGGCGGGCTGCCCATGGGTCCCTACCTGATCGCACTGGCCACTTCCGCCAACATCGGAAGCGCGGCCACCCTTGTTGGGAATCCGCAGAACATGATCATTGGAAGCATGAGCGGTTTTTCTTTTTCTTCGTTTTTCCTCTTCGCAGGTCCGGCCGCAGCAGCAGGGCTGATTGTAAACAGCGGCTTGCTGTGGGTCTATTACAGGCGGCAGTTGACGGGAAGGATGCTGAAGATCCCTCCAACGAACGGGATAAAGGATCGGCGCAGATTCTTCCTCACCCTGCTTGTCACCGGAGGGGTCATTGCGGGTTTTTTTGCCGGCTTACATCTTGGCTACACGGCAGTTGCAGGAGCAGTCATATTGGTTGTAGCAGACCGGCGCGATCCAAGGGACGTGTTCTCCCGGGTGGACTGGTCCCTTCTTCTCTTTTTCTGTTGTCTCTTTATCGTGGTGGCCGGCCTTGCAAAGACAGGGATCATCGAGAGGGCATGGGGGATAAGCGCGCCCTATTTCGTACTCTCCGAGACATCCGGCCTCGCCTCCTTTTCAGCCCTGGTCACATTCGGCTCCAACCTGATCTCCAATGTGCCCATGGTCATGCTCACGGGTCCGCATCTCCATGAACTGGGATCGGTTGATTTGGGTTGGGTGCTCCTTGCCTTCGTCTCCACCATAGCAGGCAACCTCACCCTGCTCGGCTCGGTGGCAAACATCATTGTGGCCGAAAGGGCAAGGGAGGACTATACGCTCGGTTTTCGGGAATACCTGCGCTTCGGGGCTCCCTCGACTGTCCTTGTAATGATTGTCGGAGTATGTGTGATTTATTTTCTGATGAGATGACGGAGTTCGCGGGTGGCGGGTCGAGCGTTGCAGGTGGCAGGTTGCGGGTCGAAAAGACGAACGTCGAACATTGACAATCTCGTAAAAAGTCGGCATTCCTACGAAGGCCGGAATCCAGATATTCTGCAAAGGATCGAAAAGACTGGATCCCGGCTCCCGGCCTTCGCCGGGACAGGCTTCATTCAGCCGGGATGACGAAAAAAGGGTATTTTCGACTTTTTACAAGACCATCAACATTGAATGAAGAACCGAATTCGATTACCCGACATCAGAAACTACACATCGCTTCTCTTGATTTATCTCTTCCATTCAGAGTTCGATCTTCGACGTTCGATCTTTTGGTGCTCTATGCGATTTTGCGCCTTACATGCGCATTGCCAGATTGTAATAGAATTGCGCGGCAAGGATGGTCTGCCGAAAGGAGACGGATTCATCCCGCGCATGGGCGCTTTCCAGGGATCCGGGCCCGATGAGAACCGGCTTTACCCCGGCCCTCCACAGCCGGTTGGCGTCGCACTGGCTCACAAACGGCACCGGCGCCCACGAGAGACCGGAACCGAAGAAAACCTCCTTCAGTGTTTCCACAAAGGGGCCCTTTTCCGGAAGTTCATAGCCGGCGTCAATGGTTGCCAGACGAAGCGATTTCTCGACAGAAGGATACCTCCTCTTCTCGGATTCGATGATCTCCTCCAGTTCCGCTGCGATTTCTCCAACCGGAGCGACAGGAGGCAGGTGAATGTCCACCCATGCCTCACACCGGTCGGGAACCGCGAACCCTGCACGCGAACTGAAGACATCACGGATGTTGTACACCAGTGTCGGACGTGTACTCTCCATATATTGGGCGATCCTGGTGATCGTGTGCATCATTACCTCAACCGGATTGCCCCCTCTGTTTGCCAAAGAGGCATGAACCCTCCTGCCGGCGGTTGAAAGATGGATTTCCAGGTACCCGTAATTGCTCAAACAGGGCCGCATATCCGTCGGCTCTCCGATGACCGCCCATGGAAATGTGTACTCCTCAACCAGACGCTCGGCCCCATCTCCGTCCTCCTCTTCGCCGACCACAAGACAAAGTGCAACCGGCGGGGCGGAAATTCCCGCATTCTGAACAGCGAGGTAAGCTTCCACCATGGCGGCACATCCCGCTTTCATATCGGCTGTGCCTAGACCGGTGACTCTGTCGCCATCTTCCCCATACCCATACTCCTCCAGGTCATAGGCGACGACGGTATCCAGGTGGCCTACGAAAGCAAGACGGGGCTCACCATTTGGCGGCATCAACACCAGATTGAAACGATTTTCGTCTACAGGTTGTAGAATGGACTTCAGGCCTCTTCGCCGAAGATACCCAGAGACAAAGTGGAGAATTTCCTCTTCCTTCCCAGAAGGGCTATAGATATCAACAAGTCTCCTGAGGAGCCTTCCGAGTCTCTGCGGCTGGACCGGCGAAGAGGAATCAACTGTGGTTTTTTCGAATGCGATGATCGGAGGATTCCCCATTCTGTTTCCTCTTGAGGGACTGCTGAAGAGCGGCCAGATTCATTGACAGATAGATGTGCTGCTGGGGATTGCCGAAGCCCTGTTTTCTGAAGAAGTGGAGAGCAGCAAGGTTCTCAGCCTCCGTATCGACGAGGAGCATTCTTACTCCTGTTTTCAGCATCAGATCTTTAAAACGGTTGAAGAGACGCTGGGCAACTCCGGACCGGTGATGGGAGGGTTCCACTCCCAGCCAGATCAGGTAGCCGTATTTCCATGCGGAACGACTCTTTGTGACGGTTGTTCCCAACGCGAAGCCGATGATCCTGTCATCCAGTTCCGCGACCAGGCAGAACTCCGAGTCTGCGTTGAACAGATCCACCACTTCATATTGATCCCAGGTTCTATAAAGATTAGGCGCCTCTTCAGCGCTGAACAGCCTTTCACCCAGGTGAAAAACAACAGGCAGATCGTCAATTTCCATCTGCCTGATCTTTATATACGAGCACTTGCCTTTGGTCGATAAGTCGTCATCGACGAGCATAACTTCACATCACCTTCCTTTCTAAATGGACAGTTTCTGCAAATCCCGTGCCTGTTAGCACGGATATGTTGTCCATTCTAATCTATTGATTGAGAGAATCAAGCGGGTTGTCGGTGGTTGGTGGTTGGCACAGACAACCCGCATCCTTCAGTTTTCGCTGTGCCCTCTGCCCCTGGTGAATCCGGTCTGCTTCCTTGACACCCCATGTCGGTTATTATACGAGTGAGCTAGTCAAAAGCGAATCAAACCTGGAGGGGCGATGTGAAAACCCTGGAGCATCAGATTGAGGAGGCAGCCCGACTGGTTGCCGAGTCGAAGCGAATCATCGTGTTCACCGGAGCAGGGGTGAGCACAGAATCAGGCATTCCCGATTTCAGGGGACCCGAGGGCCTCTGGAGCAAGTACGATCCGGAGGACTTCACGATTGAGAGGTTTCTCTCGGACAGGGATGTCAGAAAAAAGCACTGGCAGCTCTTGACCGGAAATGAATTTATTGTTGCAGACGCAAAACCCAATCCGGCTCACTATGCCATCACTGCTCTTCAGGAAATGGGAAAGCTCTATGGTATAGTAACGCAGAACGTGGATGGACTCCATCAGAAGGCGGGAGTCCTGGAGAACCTGGTTTTTCAATTACACGGGGATCTGAGTCACGCCAAGTGTCTCGGGTGCAGCTGCCGTTACCCGATCGAAGAGGTCAAGGGATGGCTTGCAGGGGGTGTCGACGAACCGGAGTGCCCTTCGTGCCGCGGAATGCTGAAACCGGATGCCGTTTTCTTTGGCGAGCAGCTTCCCTTCGAGGTGCTGATGGAATCGGAACAGCGATCGAGAAACTGCGATCTCTGCATTGTCCTCGGCTCCACCCTTGTGGTCTATCCGGCCGCGACCATGCCTCTCCATGCCATCCGGACGGGGGCCAAACTCGTGATTATCAACATGGGACCGACCGCAATGGACGAATTGGCAACAGTGCGGATTGAAGGCAAGGCAGGGGAAGTTATGCCGGTAATCGTAAAGAAGGCAAAGGAGAAGGTGCGATAGACCGAGCTAAATGCAAAAGATGAACGTCGAACATCCAACATCCAACGTCCAACATCGAATGGAATCGACACGCGGTGCGAGAAGTCGCGCCTTGGCTGACTTTCTGATCTCTGACCTCTGACCAGCTAATCTTTATTGGGCTCTTCTTCTGACAGGATCTTGTCCAACACGTTCCTGGATGCCCTTGCAGGAGGCGCATCCTGGGGCAGGTAGATCATGACTCCCCCTTTTACGGGTCTGGTCGCAATCTTCCCCTCTCCGGCAAGCCTGGTTGTCGCCTCAACCGGATTGACGTCAAAGTAATCCCTGAATGCTTTGTTGAACCCGCTGTAGACCGAATGAATGCCTTTGTAAGGAACTATGCGGAGCCGCTTGATCGCTCTTTCCACAAACTCCATCTCCGTAAGCTTCCTCTCCTCTCCTTCCATGAACCCCTCCTCTCTTCAGTGTTTCAATCGTTCTCAGCACCTTACAATTCCCAACATCGCGGCCGCTTGCTTCAGCGGTTTCCCCGGCATTCGATAAAGACAGTTTTCAGGTGAAACGTAAGTGAAACCAGTAGGGCTGTCAATCCCAAAAACCGCAGCTGTCTCGGCAATGATTTCTCCTTGACAGAGCGGAGAGCGCCTCCTTATACTCCCTTGCTGCCGGAACAGTATACTAATCTTCCGGAGGATTCCCATGAAATTTCTGAAAAGGCTGATCGTATGGGGTTGCGTGGCAGTGCTTGGCTACCTCTTTCTTTCGTATCACTTTATCTTTGTGGGAAGCAGTCCTAAGCTCCTCAAGAAGTCAAAACCTTCAATGGAGTACATCCTCTTCAGTACGCAGGGCAAGTCGAACCATTCCATCCTTTCCATTGATGTCTTGAGAAAAGCGGGCATCGGACAACTCATGGTTCAGGAGGGAAAGATATCGGGGGAGGATTTGGAAAGGCTCACGGAGGAGATTGAGGAAGCAAGGGAGGCGGGCAGGTAGATGGACAGTTTCAGGGCGCGTCTGTAATTTTCTCTGTTCCCTTCTTCAGACCTCGAAATCCACCTTTATCTTGAACATCCTCACTGCAGGAAGGTTCAGGATATCCGCAACTCCGGTAGCCTCGGATATCTCCTTCAAAGCGAGATCGATGGACTTCATGTCCGGGGCGATAAACGTGAACCACACATTGTACTCATGATCTCTCAGGTAGTTATGGGTCACTCCTGAGTAGCGATTCACGGTCTCCACGAAAGTATTGAGCTTCTCTTCAGGTACTTTGGCCGCACACAGCGTGCTCGTGAAATTGAGTTTCCTGGATTGAAAATTCCCACCGATCCTCCTGATGATTCCCCTCTCCTTCAGGATGCGTATTCTTGAGAGAATGACGTCTTCGGTGAAGCCCAGCTTGTTTGCAAGATCCAGAAAAGGCCTGGAAGTTATAGGAAAGTCGGACTGGATCGCATTGACGATTTCTCTATCGAGCCGATCCATTGTTCATCCTCGCGGGCCGATGCATGCAGAGGGGTTCCTCGGCCATATAGTCACCTGTAGACTCGAAGGCCCTCGCACGGCAGCCTCCGCAGAATCTGAGATACTCACAAACCCCGCATTTCCCTTTGTAAGCGGAGAAATCCCGCAGTCTTTTGAAGACATCGGAACCATTCCAGATCTCCCCGAAACTCCTCTCCTTCAGATCACCGCATTTCAATTCCAGATAGCCGCAAGGCTGGATGATTCCGACATGGGAGATGAAACAGAAAGATGTCCCGCCCAGACAGCCTCTCGTAACCGCGTCGAGTCCATAAGTCTCGAAATCCACCTTTTCGCCCCTGAGATGCGCCTCCTGCCGGAGTATTCGGTAATAATGGGGCGCACACGTGGCTTTCATATGGATGGGGACTTCCCGCCCCTTGCTGTAAAACCAGCGAAGCAGCCTCTCGTACTCACGGGCGTCGATCTCTTGATCGACCATTTCCTTTGCCCTGCCCGTAGGGACCAGCAGAAACAGATGATGGGCCGCAGCTCCAAGTCGGATGGCGAGGTCCAGGAGTTCCTGGATCTCGCCCATGTTGTTCTTTGTGACAGTGGTGTTGATCTGGAACTCGACTCCACCTTTTTTGAGTTTCTCAATGCCGGCAAGGGCTCCCTCGAAAGCTCCCTTTACCTTTCGGAAGGCATCATGCGTGGCCGCGCTCGCACCGTCCAGGGATATGCTCACCCGCTTGATGCCTGAGGATTTCATCATTTCCACTGTCGCGGGCGTGATCAGGGTTCCGTTCGTCGCCATGACCATCCGGAGACCGATCTCCGTGCCATGGGAGGCAATATCCCAGATATCTTCTCTGAGGAGCGGCTCACCGCCGGTAAGGATCACAATGGGCTTGGCGACCGCCGCCATCTCATCGAGCACGCGAAAGCACTCCTCTCGGGTAAATTCCCCCTGATAGGGCCCGCAATTGGCAGCCGCCCTGCAATGAACACAGCTGAGATTGCAGCTCCGCGTGACCTCCCAGGCTACGAGACGAGGGAGGTGGGGTGCGGGATGTTGGTTTGTCTGGTTCATCTGGTTTGTCTGGTTCATCTGGTTTGTTTTGTTTGTCTGGTTTATCTCGTTTGTCTGGGTTTGTTTAGCTCTGTAGGATGGGTAAAGCGAAGCGAAACCCATCGGTAAGTTTCATGGTTCAGCAAAGGAACATCAGGCGCACCTTTCATCTCGACCCCCGCGCTCGCATAGGAAACTCGGGAGAGATCTTGCACTCCCCGGAACACAAGATTTCTCCCTCCGTTCGAAATAACAGAATGTTAACAGGCATGCAAAGGTTCTAGAATTTTCCGAACCAAATAAACCAAACAAACCAAACAAACTTTTTTACTTTTTTTTCACTTTCTTAAAAGCGCTGCGGCTTCCTTTGCAAAATAGGTCAGGATGAGATCAGCGCCCGCCCTCTTGATCGAGATCAGCGTCTCCATCATCACCCTGTTTCCGTCTATCCAACCCCGCTCCTGAGCAGCCTTGACCATGGCATACTCGCCGCTTACATTGTAGGCGGCCAACGGCAGGACACACTGATCCCTGACCCTTCGGATGATGTCCAGGTAAGAGAGGGCCGGCTTGACCATGATCATGTCGGCGCCTTCATCGACATCGAGCGACGCCTCCTTGAGGGCCTCCAGCGCATTGGCAGGATCCATCTGGTACCCCGCCCTGTCTCCGAACTGAGGCGCTGAATCCGCAGCTTCCCGGAAAGGTCCGTAGAAACCCGAGGAGTACTTGACGGCATACGAAAGGATGCCGGTTTTGTGAAATCCCGCTTCATCCAGTTCCCATCTGATCGCCGCCACCCTGCCGTCCATCATGTCCGAAGGGGCCACAAAGTCGGCTCCTGCCTTGGCATGGCTGATGGCCTGAAGCGCAAGCACCTCGAGCGTGGCGTCGTTGTCAACCTCACCTTCTTTCAGAATCCCGCAGTGTCCATGGTCCGTGTACTCGCAAAGGCACACATCCGTGAACACGAGCACCTCCGGCGCCTTCTCCTTGATTTCGGATACGGCTCTCTGCACCACGCCGTCATCTGCAAAGGATCGGGTTCCCGTCGGATCCTTACTATCCGGCAGTCCGAACAGGATCACGGCCGGAACGGACAGGGAGCGCAACTCTCGCACCTCTTCGGTGACCGTGTCCGGTGAGAACTGAAACTGCCCCGGCATGGAAGGAATGGGATCTTTTATTCCGTGCCCATGTTTTACAAAGAGTGGAGCAATGAAATCCTTCGGGGAGAGGGCGGTCTCTCTGACCATGTCCCGGATTGCGGGTGTGCGTCTCAGCCTGCGTGGGCGAATATTCATGCGGCACCTTCAATTTGGATTTGGGGATCGATTTCCATCCGGCAAATCGATGGGTTTCGCTGCGCTCTACCCATCCTACACACTGGAATTTGGATTTTGGACCTGCGTCTTTCGATTGATCTCCGGAAACGATGGGTTTCGCTGCGCTTTACCCATCCTACCACTTCGTGTCCGCGGTGAAAAAGAACGGTGGGATATCCTACCACGAAGAGCACGAAGAACACGAACCTGAAATTCCGTACCGGATCGACGGCTTACCTCAGACTACTGAGGGGGCGCTGCGGCTGACCGAAATCGGACTTCGCCGAGGCTACGGCAGGCATGCTGCTTGCCTTATCAAAGGTTTCGTAGGATGGGTAGAGCGAAGCGAAACCCATCAATTCGGGCTACAGAATTCATTCGCACTGAGATCGAACCGCGCACTTCTCGGGAATATTCACGCGGCCTCCGCAATTACGACAAGGTCGCTGCCATGGTTTTTATGCAACCATGAGGGTAAGCATACTGCCTGCCTGTCTGTCATTCCGGGGTTGACTTTCTGATCTCTTCATCAGTGAGATAGCAGGCGGGGTCAGGGGCCCAAAGATCGCCGGTGACCGCCTCGGCGCGCACCCTGAAGTTACCGCCGCAGATGTCGAGCCATCGGCAGGTGGCGCAGCGGCCTCCCACATATTTCTTCTTATCCTTCAACCTGGCCATAATGGGATGAGTCAGGTCCGTCCATATGCGGCTGAAGGGCTTCTCAAGGACGTTTCCGAAACTCAGGTGCCTCCAGAACTGATCGGCATGAACAGCGCCATCCCAGCTTATACACCCTATTCCGCGTCCCGAGCTGTTGCCTTCGTTCATCTGGAGAAGCTGCATCACCTCGTCCGCCCGCGGATGGTTCTCCTTCACCATTCTCATATACAGATACGGACCGTCTGCGTGGTTGTCGACGGTAAGAACCTCTTTGATCATACCCCTGTCGTTCAGGTCTTTTGTTCGATCCATGATCAGGTCTACCACTCGGCGGGTCTCCTGGTGGTCCAGGTCCTCCCTGATAAGCTCCGATCCCCGACCGGCGTAGACGAGATGGTAGAAGCATATCCTGGGGATCGCTTCCTTCTCGAGAATATCGAAAAGTCCCCCCACTTCATCCTTGTTGAGACGGTTCATGGTGAATCGAAGACCGACTTTTAATCCTTCATCCTGGCAGTTTCGTATTCCCGCCATTGCAGCCTTGAAGGCCCCGGCCTCGCCTCGAAAATGGTCATGGACCTTTTCCAGGCCGTCCAGGCTCACTCCCACGTAGGAGAGCCCCACGTCCTTCAGTTCCTTTGCCCTTTGTCTTGTAATGAGGGTTCCGTTTGTGGAGATAACCGCTCTCATGCCCTTTTCAACGGCATACCGGGCAAGACGATCCAGATCGCGGCGGATGAGAGGTTCACCCCCGGAGAAAAGGACGACCGGCACTCCGAATGCGGCCAGATCATCAAGCACGTGGATGGCCTGCTTCGTGTCAAGCTCAGGCTCGGGATTGCGCCTTACTGCCTGGGCATAACAGTGGATGCATTTCAGGTTGCACGATCTGGTCACATTCCAGACCACGACCGGCTTTTTGTCCTGGGAAAACTGAAGCAGGTGGGATGGGAGATCTCTCGATCGCCTTCCATACCGGAGAGCGTCCGAGGGCTCCACCGTTCCGCAGTAAAGTTTGGAAATTCCTATCATTGCACTCCGCTAAATCAACTCACTTGCCTGTAAAATTTTTTCACGAGACCGTTGATGTACTTTTCCATGTCCGTGACGGCATCTTTGGTTATCATGAAGCTTTCTACGCCCGATCGTTCTTTCACCAGCTTGAGGCCGTACTCCAACCTTTTGACGAGCTGAAAAGCCAGGGCGCCGGCCTGCTGTCCCGTGTTCACTGCCTTTCGGATGATCTCATCTATCGCGTCCTCATCGAAGGAAACGGTTGTATCGAGCTCACCGGACAAAGTGACTTCCTGCACCTTTATCTGCTGGTACATATTCGAGAAATCATCGAAAATCGTGTTCAGATCCGAACTCATCCTGCCATAGATCTCTGCAATCAGATCAACCCTTCCATCATAAAGATCCAGGTTCGATTTCTCACGAAATTCCTTCTCCCTCTCGGAGATAAACTTCATCACTCTTTCCTTCTCCTTGTGGGCGGCCCTTTCGAATCTCTCCGAACGGACCGGATCGCCGTAACTCTTTTCCAGCAGAGTCAACTCGGCATCAGGATTCGTGACCACCTCCAGCGTCACCACCAGCTGCTTCATAGAGGTGGAGGGCATGTGTTTTTCAAAAGGGATGAGCACCCGCTCCATTGCACTGACAAGCCCTCTCGCACCGGTCTTCTCGGCAGCAGCCATTTCCGCTATTTTATCCAGGGCCTCTTCCTCGAACTTGAGATCGATTCCATAGGCCTTGAAATCCTGTCTCTTGCTGAGAACAATGGGATTGTTCGGGTTTCTGAGAATATCCGCCAGGTCTTCCCGGGTAAGCTCGTCAAATACCACGACCACGGGCAACCGTCCCACGAACTCGGTCTCGAATCCGAATTCGATGAGGTCCTGGGCGCTCACTTCCTTCAGAATTTCCCAGGGGACTTCGGTGGGGCTCACGTTGGCTTCAAACCCTATTCCCTGCTTCTGGAGCCGCCTCTTGATGATCTCGGCAAGATCTCCGAACGCGCCGCTCATGATGAACAGGATGTTCCTCGTATTCACTATCCTCTTCTCACGTTTCCCCGTCCGCCGGAAATGCTCTATGGCCTGGATCTGGGACACCGCGTCATGGGGGACCTTCATGTCAACCTCAGTCTCCTCCATGGGCTTCAGCAGGGCGCGCTGAACGCCTGTTCGCGATACATCGTGTCCGATGATGTTCCTGGCCGATGCTATTTTATCCACCTCATCGATGTAGATGATTCCGTTTTCCGCGAGGTCGATGTCATCCCCGGCCTCGTACACCAGGTCGCGCACGAGGTCCTCGACGTCGCCGCCCACATAACCCGTCTCACTGAATTTGGTTGCATCTCCCTTAACAAACGGCACTCCGAGCTTCTGGGCGATAAGCTTGATCATGTAAGTCTTCCCTACGCCTGTAGGGCCGATCATGAGCACGTTGTTCTTGATCATTCCCACGCCAACCGTCTTGCTCTTCCCCCCCTGTTGCTTGAGGTACTTGATCCTGTTGAAGTGCGTGCACATCTTTGTTGCGAGGACGGATTTGGCCTGGTTCTGCTTCACGATAAAGCTTTCCAGGAAATGCTCGAGCTCTTCAGGGAGCATGTCGAAGACGGGTCCCTTTCCCTCCTTTTCAGATCCTTGCCCCACATCCGACTGAGCCTCTTCAGCCTTTGGGAAGAGAAAGGGAGAAATGATTTTGATGCGATTCCCATATTTCTTAGAAAGGTATTCGCTCAGCTCTTTCTCGAGCTCTTTCTGATTGGGGAGTTTCTCGCTCCCTTCACTTTCGAAATCATCATATTTCATTCTACACCTCTTGATCGCTACTTTGCAGGTCCCGCTCCTGGCCCGGTTGCGCGATCAGACCATCTCCCTTCAGATATTCCCCTGACGCTAAATGCTGGAACTTCAAACGAATCGGGGGGAACACGGTGGACGACTGATAAAACAATATACTCATCCAGCCCAGGATTTCAAGAGTATAGGGGAAGTGAGGAGAACCGCAGAATGTTCAATGTCGAATTTCCAATGTCCAAGGGAAAGCCAAAGAATAGGCGAACCGCAGAATGTCGAATATCGAAGGAAAACAAAGAAAGTGAGGAGAACCGCAGAATGTCCAATGTAGAAGTTAAGAGAGTGAATTACAGACAAGGCTTGAAGGCAAAACGGAGAGCCCGGGAATCGCCTGCTCTCTTCTTTCTTTTCCTTCGATATTCTATATTGGACATTGGACATTCTGCGGTTCTCTTTTTGCCTTTCTGTCCCCTTTTTTGCCCCTGTTCGCTTCGCGATTGACTCCTCAAGACCATTTCATTACATTTACCCTTTGTCATGACAAACGCAGTTTTACCAAGGAGTAAGTGATGACCGCGCGGCTTGAGATCATGCTCAGGAAGTCCCTTTTTGATGCGGAAGGCGCAGGTGTACTGCGAAAGGCCAAGGATTACTTCGGGTACGCGCTCAAGGATGTGCGGGTCATCCGCGTCCTCACGTTCGATACCGACCTGGAACACCGCCGGCTCGAAATGGCAAGGTCCCGGATCTTCACCAATCCCGTAACCGAGCGCTCCTCCTTTTCTCCTCTGGCAAGGGGGTTCGACTGGCTGATTTGGGTCGGGTACAGGCCGGGAGTGAGAGACACGGCAGGAAGCACGGCCGTGGAAGCGATGGAGGATCTGCTGAAGACCCGGTTCAAACCCCACGAGGCGGTCTACACCTCCAAGCTCTACGTGATCAAAGGCGAAATCTCGGAAGAACAGGGCCGGTCCATCGCCAAGGAGATCCTTGCCAACGACATCGTCCAGCAGTGGAGGGTCTACTCACGAGAAGAATGGAATCCAGAAGAGGGAATAGGCATCATTCTCCCAAAGGTCATGCTCAACCACGAACCGCAGGTTAGCACGATTTCCATTTCGAGCGATCTGGAAATGAAGGAGATCTCGGCCAGACGGAATCTCGCCCTCCAGGATGAGGACATCCCCGTCATCCGGCAGTACTTTCTGCGGGAGGACATACTCGCGGAAAGAAAGCGATATGGTCTCACCCTTCCTACCGACGTGGAAATCGAATACATTTCCCAGGCCAGAAGCGATCACTGCAACCACAACACCTTCCGGGGGTTTTTTCGTTACCTGGATCTCTCGACCGGTCGCCGTGAAGAGGTGGACAGTCTCTTCAAGAATTGCATCGAGGCGCCTACGCTCCGGATCGCAAAAGAGAAGGAGTGGGTTGTGTCCGTGCTTTGGGACAATGCGGGGGTGGCCCGTTTCGACGACGGCCACTATTACACCATAACCGGAGAGACGCACAACAGCCCCTCGAACATGGAGGCCTACGGCGGCTCCCTCACCGGAATCGTAGGCATATACCGCGACCCCCTCGGCACAGGCAAGGGATCGAGACTGATCCTGGGAATGTACGGGTTCTGCGTGGGTCCTCGCAACTACAGCGGTGAATTGAAACCGCATCTCCACCCGAGAAGGCTTCTGGACGGTATCATTGAAGGGGTGAGAGACGGGGGAAACAAGAGCGGTGTCCCCACACCGTTTGGGCAGCTCCTCTTCGATGAAGGGTATCTGGGGAAGTGCCTCGTTTTCGTCACTGCGCTCGGCATCATGCCCGCAACGATCGGGGGTGAATCAACCCATCTCAAGTCCCCCAGCCCCGGGGATCTGATCATCATGTCCGGAGGGAGAGTGGGGAAAGACGGCATTCACGGGGTGACGGCATCTTCCCTCATTTATGACGAACACACGCCGGCCGGCCACGTTCAGATCGGAGATCCTTACACACAGAAAAAGATGCACGATTTTCTTCTCGAAGTCAGGGACGAGGGGTTGATCACGTTTATGACCGATAACGGCGGAGGAGGGCTGTCATCCTCGGTTGGGGAATCCGCGCGCTTCTCCAACGGCTGCCGGGTGGATCTCGACAAAGTCCCACTCAAGTACGAAGGGCTCGATCAGTGGGAGATATGGGTCTCAGAGTCCCAGGAGAGGATGACTATCGCGGTGAGACCCGATAACGTGGAGCGTTTCATGCAGCTCTCTGCCAAGCACGCGGTCGAGAGCACGGTGATCGGGGAGTTTAACGATTCAGGATATCTCAGGCTGGACTACAAGGGGAAAACCTGCGCCTTCGTCCGAATGGATTTTCTGGAATCGGACTTTCCGAAGTGGAAATTCGATGCCGAGTGGTCCGACCCGGTAAGGAGAGGTCTCAAGGAGCCCGTGATCACTGAGCCCGGGAAACACGGTTCGGTTCTGAAGAACCTTCTGGCCCGTCCGAACATCTGCTCGCGAGACTGGATCGCCAGGCAGTACGATCATGAAGTGCAGGGCGGGAGCGTGATCAAACCGCTGGTCGGAAAACGTCGGGACACGCCGAGCGATGCCGCAGTGATCAGGCCTGTACTCGATTCCGACAGGGGGCTGGCGGTGACCCAGGCCCTGAACCCGTTCTATTCTGTCATCGATACGTATGCTATGGTTTCTTCGACCATCGACGAAGCGGTCAGAAGGGTCCTGGCCGTGGGAGGCGATCCGCTTCACCTGGGAGGCGTGGATAATTTCTGCTGGCCGACAATTCAATATGACCCTGTCCAGAATCCTGACGGCAAGTACAAGGCTGCCCAACTCGTGCGAGCCAACTGGGCGCTCAGGGATACCTGCCTTGCGTTCGGCATCCCTCTTCTTTCCGGCAAGGACAGCATGTATGTGGATGGGTACCTCGAAGGGCCGTTTGGGGAAAGACGAAAGGTCTCCGGATTGCCGACCCTTCTTTTCACCGTCTCGAGCGTGATCGGAGATGTTCACAAGTGCGTCACCATGGATGCAAAGGTCCCCGGAGATCTGATCTATGTCCTCGGCGCCACAAGAAACGAACTCGGAGGGGGCGAGTATTATCAGATGATGGGCGAAGTGGGGTTGAATGTCCCCACAGTAGATGTCGATCGCTTCCTTCCACTCTATCTCCGACTGCACCGTGCCGTCCAGGAGGGGGTCATTGCCTCTGCGCACGCAATCAGCAGGGGAGGCCTGGGCGTTCATCTTGCCCTGGTGGCCATGGCGGGAGAGTTTGGAATGGATCTCGATATCGGAAAGATTCCCGTCGAAGGCAGTCTGACCGATACCCAGATTCTCTATTCGGAATCGGCAGGCCGTCTGGTAGTGACCGTGGATCCTGCAAAGAGGGCGATCTTTGAAGGGATCTTCTCGTCCATGGAGATCGGGCTCCTGGGTGTTGTGACGCAGTCGACCCTTTTCCGCATCAGCGGCAGAAAGAGCGATTTTCTCCTGGAAGAAGATGTGGCCGGGTTGAAGGAGGCATGGAAAAAGCCTTTTGGAGGATTGATATGAACGGCGTGAAGGCCTGCGTTCTGACCGGCTATGGTCTGAACTGCGATTATGAAACCGATTACTCCCTGAAGCTTGCCGGTGCGGATTCCCGGCGGGTCCACATCAACGAACTGATCGAAGGAACCACAACCGGAAAAGGGACTTCACTCGACGAATACCATATCCTGGCATTCGGAGGCGGTTTCAGTTGGGGTGACGATCATGGCGCCGGAGTCCTTCTTGCCTCCAAAATGAAGCACCACATCGGCAACCGAATTGAAAAGTTCATCAAGGATGGGAAGCTTGTCATCGGTATCTGCAACGGCTTTCAGAGTCTGGTCAACCTGGGTCTCCTCCCGGGATTCGACATGCGATACAGGGAACGCAGGGTCGCCCTCATCAACAACGATGCGGGCAACTTCATCGACACCTGGGTGAGTCTCCAGGTGAATCCGGACTCCCCCTGTGTCTTCACGAGAGGGCTCACCCGCATCGAGCTTCCGGTGAGACACGGAGAGGGCAAGTTTTACGCTGCGAGCCGCGATATCCACAGACTGATGAAAGGCGGCCAGATCGCAGTCCAGTATGCGACCGAGGAAGGCTGCAGGGCGGGAGGAAAATGGCCTGCAAACCCCAATGGTTCTCTGGAGGACATTGCGGGAATTTGCGATCCCACAGGAAGAGTCTTCGGCCTCATGCCCCATCCTGAGGCCCATCACCACTTCACAAATCACCCCCACTGGACTCGAACCAAAGAGTCGCTCTCACGAAACGGAATGGATCCCGGCCGTCAGGAGGGCCAGGGTCTCCGGATCTTCAGGAACGCGGTGGAATATGTCAAAGAAGCGATCGAAAAAGGATATATCGATGCGGAAAAGGGGAAGCCGAAAGGAGGAAGGAGAAAAACATAATCCCTCCCGAGTTCCGACTTCACACTTCCGACTTTCTTCCCTGCGTCATTTCTTTGTCAAAATCAGGGTCCGTCAGGCGGGTCTGGAAACCAATTACCCGTAACTACACGTAATTGCCTGCTATCATCTTTTGGCAACCCTCTTGCATATCTTCTCCAGAGGTGAATTCGAACCAGAGAAGGTGAAGAATGCCCTGGTATCCTGTCCCGCGATGGTCATTTCTACTGAGCGATCCTCCAACCCTGCCCGTGTACACGATTTTTCACCCGGCCTTTGCCGGGTTCGAAATGGCGTTTGCCGGAGGCCTCAGTGACACATGGTCGATAATGCGGAGAGGGTCATGATCCTGGTTTCTCAATTGATAGCCCGTATCCAAAACGTGATAGCGCGCGGAATGGATCTGGACGGGGACGTCGAAGAGGGACGAAAGGTCTTCCTGCTGGACTTCTCCACCCTGATCGGGGTGACAACCCTGGCGATTTTAGGGGCGAACGCCATTCGCCTCGGGTACTGGAAGGTCGGTTTACTCGACTTCTCGTTGGCGCTGATTCTCATTCTGCTCGTGATTTATCGAAAGAGGACAGGGCACGTCCAGTTGACCTGTTATGTCTGTGTGCTGATCACGGGTGCGCTTTTCTTCTTTCTCTACGTGAGCGGGGGAGTGTACTCGACAGGGTTCATGTGGCTTTATGCGCTCCCCTTGTTTTCCTCGTTCCTCCTCGGCGCCAGCATGGGAACCCTCATCAGCATCACGATTGCCTTTGCCTCTCTGGCCTTTCAGTTCTTCTTCATTCATCTCCCCTGGGTCGCAAAATACGATCTCAGGTTCAGTCTGCGTTTTCTGCTCTCTTATTTGTTCCTGACCCTGTTTGCCAGCCTTTTTGAGCGCGTCAGGGCGACAATCCAAAGCAAACTGGCTGCCAAGAACATGGAACTGGAAGAAAAGGTCTTCGAACTCCGTGAGGCGGAGGAGGATCTCCAGAACACGCGTGAGGAGTTGGAGGAGCGAGTAGAGGAAAGAACGGCCGACCTCCAGAAGATGGTCGAACATTTCCAGCAGCAGATCGTGGAACGGGAAAGGGCCGAGAGAGCGCTCCTGGACTCCCACGAACGGTTTGTGAAGGTACTCGAAGGCATCGATGCGGAAGTCTATGTGGCTGATCTGCGTACCCATGATCTCCTCTTCGCAAACAGGCGCATGAAGGATTCCTTCGGCACCGATCCGCTTATAGGCCTGCCATGCTGGAAGGTTGTCCACGGGCTGACCGGCCCGTGTGATGGATGCACGAATTCAAAACTGCTGGACGATCATGGGAGACCCGCAGGCCTTCTCACCTGGGAAGGAACCAATTCACTCACAGGCAAATGGTACGTTTACAATGCCCGCGCCATCACCTGGGACAGGGACCGTTTGGCCAGGCTTCAAATCGCCGTTGACATTACGGATCGAAAACGGACGGAGGAAGCCCTGCAGAAAGTGAACGAAGAGCTGGAAATACGGGTGAGGGAGCGCACGGAAAACATCGCGAAGATCAACGAGGCGCTGCTGGTCGAGATCCGTCAGCGCGAAGGCGCGGAAGCAGAGGCTCTGCGCGCAAAGGATGCGGCCGAACAGGCAAACCGGGCCAAGAGCGAGTTCCTCGCAAACATGAGCCATGAATTGAGAACGCCGCTAAATCATGTCATCGGGTTTACGGAGCTTGTGGCGGACAAACGAGTGGGGGAGCTCAACTCACAGCAGGAGGAGTATCTCAAAGACGTGCTGGAGAGCAGCCGCCATCTCCTCTCTCTGATCAACGATATTCTCGACCTCTCCAAGGTCGAGGCAGGGAAGATCGCGCTGGAACCCTGTGCAGTGAGCATCAAGAGCCTCCTTGAGAACTCCCTCATCATGGTGAAAGAAACGGCCATGAAGCACCGGATCAGGCTCGCCGCCGAATTTGACTCCATTCCCGATCTGATCCAGGTCGATGAAAGAAAGCTGAAGCAGGTCATGTACAACCTGCTGTCCAACGCCGTAAAATTCACGCCGGACGGTGGAGCCGTTCATGTAGCCGCGAGACACGTGGTTGGAATAAATGGGGATTCCGGGAATGAAGGCGGACCTGATATTTTTCGAGGTGCTTCACAAGAACAGAGCCATGGCAGGAATCATCTGAGAATCGCTGTGTCTGATACCGGAATCGGGATCAAGAAGGAAGATCTGGATAGGATCTTTGCACCTTTCGAGCAGGTGGACTGTACGGTAAGCAGGAGGTACAAGGGAACAGGCCTTGGTCTCTCGCTTACCAGGAGGTTCGTCGAACTCCATGGGGGAAAGATCTGGGCTGAAAGTGAAGGGGAAGGACACGGAAGCAAATTCGTTTTGATCATCCCAATCTGAGCTGATCACCGCGCGAAGAGGAAAAAGCATGGAACGAAAAAAGGTACTCGTGATCGAAGACAATGATCTGAATATGAAGCTGGTGGCCGCACTGTTGAGCATCAGCCATTTCGAGGTCATCAAAGCTGCCAATGCGGAACAGGGGCTTCAGCTCGCCCGAAAAGAGCGGCCGGGTCTCATACTGATGGACATCCAGTTGCCCGGCATGGACGGCCTCACCGCGACCCGGCTGATCAAGGAGGATGAGGATTTGAAGAATATACCGGTCATTGCATTGACCTCCTATGCAATGCAGGGCGACGAACAGAAGGCCTTCGCTGCCGGATGCACCGGGTACATACCCAAGCCGATCGATACGCGAAAATTCATCGAGGTGGTGGAGGAATTCCTCGGTGAGGATCCGCTGGACCAGCCTGTGGGAAGCAAAAAATAGAGTCGGCGGACCAGGCGGAGAGGCTGGTAGAGAACCATGAGCGCGGAAAAGCAGGAACTGACTTCGAGCGGGATTCTGGACAAGATCAGCCGGTGCATGGGGTTCGGAAGATTCGATCTCGAAGAACGAAGCAGAAGACTGGTTGCAGTTCTTATGGCGGCCATCCTCACGCCTACCCTCCTCGGCGCTTTTCTTTACTACGCGAGCGAGGGCCTCTTTGTCACGGCTTTCATCGTCCTGCCCGTCGCGATAAGCTTCGGTTTGGTTCCGCTCTTATTGCGTTTTGCGGCCGAATCGAAGAACGTCTACAGGGTCAATATAGTGCTGGCAGGCTTGATGTTCCTGCACCTGTTCTATATCTCCGCACCGGAAGGTTACAAGGCCTTTTGGTTTTTCCTGTTTCCGCTACCCTGCTTTTTTCAGTTCGGCAAGAAGGAAGGGATGGCGGGCTCGCTGCTGCTCTGTCTCTTTATGTTGATGGTGTTCGCGGTTTTCGATCTTCTTCTCGATTTCGTTCACTTCGATCGCGGCTTTATGGTCAGATTTACCCTGGTGTATCTCATTTTGTGCGGATGCGCATACTCGTACGAGTCTGTCCGGAGCTTCTTCAGGACACAAATGGAGCAGAAGCAGGCTGAGCTCCTGACGGAGAAGAAGAAGCTTTTGCAAGCCAAGCAGCTTGCGGATGCTGCAAGCGCGGCCAAGAGCGAATTTCTGGCCAATATGAGTCACGAGCTCAGGACCCCTCTGAACCACATTATCGGATTCACACAACTGTTGACGGACTCGCGGTTTGGGAAAATCAACGAACAACAGAAGGAGTATCTGGATTACGTGCTGGAAAGCGGCAATCATCTTCTTTCCCTCATCAGTGACATCCTGGATCTCATAGGGGCGGAGGCAGGAAAACTCCGGCTGGCTTGCACGGAGGTTCAGATGAGTTCTTTCCTGGAGAACAGCCTCAGGACTGTGCGGGAATCGGCAGAGAAGGGAGGCATCCTGCTGACAAAGGAGTTGATCCAAACACCGGAAACAATCCGTATGGATGAGAAGAAGCTCTTGCAGGTGATGCAGAATCTCCTTTCCAATGCGGTGAAATTCACGCCGCGAGGCGGCTCCGTTCATCTAAGCGCCCAGATCCTGTCCGGGAGGGCGAGGCCGATGAGCATGTTGGAGGCGAACCGGGAGGAGGATAATGGATCGCACCTGGAGATCTCTATCAAGGATACGGGAATCGGCATCACGGCGGAGAATCTGGAGAGAATCTTTGAACCGTTTGAGCAAATCGAGAACTCGGCAAGTAGAAAGTACAACGGCACCGGATTGGGTCTGCCTCTGACGAGGACCCTGGTGGAACTCCACGGCGGAATGGTATGGGCGGAGAGCGAAGGAGAAGGAAAAGGAAGCACCTTCAGAGTGCTCATACCGATTTCGGATCAGCCGTGTCCTGAGGAAACCACTGAGGGTCACAGCGGTTGTTGATGAGCTGAAGATCAGGGATGATGATGAAATCGGTAAATCGGAAAACAGGGGAAAAGATATGAACAAGCCTGCCATACTTGTAGTGGATGACGAAGAGAGAAACATCAAACTTCTCAAAGCCATGCTCTCTCTTGAGAATTATGAGCTCAAAGAAGCCCGGAACGGAGAAGAAGCGCTTGATCTGGTGGCCCGCAACGAACCGGACTTGATCCTCCTGGATGTCATGATGCCGGGGCTTGACGGGTTTGAGGTCTGCAGAAGAATAAAGCAGAGCGAGAAGACCCGAGTTATCCCGGTTGTGATGGTCACTGCATTAAGGGAGAGAGAACACCGTATTCGGGCGCTTGAAGCGGGCGCCGATGATTTCATCAGCAAGCCGGTGGACCAGACAGAGCTTTTCCTGCGGGTGAAGTCCCTCCTGAGAATCAAGACGTACCATGACGACCTGAAAAGGAACTATTCGGAGCTCGCTGATATGCACGCGCAGTTGCGGGAATTGGAAAAGGCCAAAGAGGGCCTGACCCATATGGTCATCCATGATCTCAACAGTCCTCTCATGGCTATTTCAAGCGTTATCCAGCTGGTCCTGATGGAAAAGGAAAACTTTTCCGAGAAGCAGGTCCGGTTTCTGCAAACATCACTTGACCAGTGTCACGATCTCAATCAGCAGATCCAAAGCCTTCTGGATATCCACAGGATGGAGGAGGCCAAGCTCAAACCACAACGGGAAGAAACCGACATGGCCGGCATGGTGAAGGAGATTCTTTCCCAGTTCGCTTCCAGAGCCTTGCTGAAAAGAATCGACCTTTCGTTTGATTTCATCAAGCCGGTTCCCCCTGTTCAAATGGATCACGATCTGATCAGCAGGGTCGTCTCCAATCTCCTGAGCAACGCAATCAGATACACCCCTGCAGGGGGAAGGATCCAGGGATCCGTGGATTACCTGTCGGAGAAGGGCCCGCTCCTGATCTGCGTAAGGGATACCGGCCCCGGGCTCGAACCTCAATATCACGAAAGAATTTTCAACAAGTTCGAGCAGGTCAGCATGAAGAAGGCCGGAGTCACTGTTGGAATGAGCGGCGTGGGTCTTACCTTCTGCAAGATGGCTGTGGAGGCACATGGCGGCAGGATCTGGGTGGAAAGCGGCGGCCAGGGGAAAGGGTGCGCCTTCAATGTTGAGATACCCATGTGACAGGATGCAGGATTCAAGATGCAAGATGCAGGATACAGGGAAATACAGATGCAGAAGATGAGAAGTTTAGAGGATTAGAAGGTTAGCCCTGAAGATTCTACTTTACCTGAATCTTGGATCATGCATCCTGAATTCGATCTTTAATCCTGGATCGTGCATCCTGCATCCTGCATCATTCTTCAGAATGGCAGCGTCAGGGAATACCCGTAAGGGCCCCGGCGCACCAGCAGGGTGATCGAGGGTTGATGATGGGCGCGGCTGACTACCTTCCTGAACTCCTCCATGTTCACCACGGGTGAATCATTCACCTTCAGGATCAGATCACCGGGTTGGAGTCCGATCCTTCCTGCTTCGGAGTTCTTGCGCACCTTTTCCACCATTACGCCTCCGTTGAGTCCGTACTCCTTCATGGTTTTCCTGTCCGGATCTCCTGCCTGGATTCCAGTTCGCTTATAGAAGAGCTCGACCGCCCTCTCAGGAGGGAAGACGGTCGGTTTAATCGAAACGGACCGCTCCTGCCCCTTTCGGACAAAGCTCACGCGAACCTGCTCGCCAGGGGTGAATTCCGAAAGGGCGTCCCTGTAATCGGAAATCTCCTTCAAAGGCATGTTGTGGATCTGGGTCAGGACATCCCCCCTCTTCAGGTCAGCCTGCTCGGCGGGGCTGTCCGGGGCAACGTCGCTCACGAGGATCCCACCCGCATCATCGCTTAACTGAAAGGCCTTTTTCAGGTCCGGCGTCAGTTCCTGCACCTCCACACCGATCCATGGGGAACGCACTTCACCCGCCCTCAGCAACTCGTTGACGACGCGGCGCACCTTGTTCACGGGAATAGCGAAGCCGATCCCCTGAGCCTTCTGATAGATGGCCGTATTGATCCCTATGATCTCCCCCTCGATGTTCAGAAGCGGCCCACCGCTGTTGCCGGGATTGATGGAGGCGTCGGTCTGAATGAAATGGCGATAGACCTGCTCCTGCGCCCGCACAGAGCGGTCAATTGCACTCACCACGCCGGTAGTGACCGTGTGGGACAGACCGAAAGGATTGCCTATGGCAATAACCGTTTCCCCGATCATCAGGTCGTCTGAATTGCCGAGCCGGGCTTCCGGGAGTCTCTGAGCCTTTTCGATCTGCAGCACGGCAAGATCGGACCGTGGATCCGATCCGATTACACCCGCTTTGTATTCCTTTTGATCCGCGGTGATGATCTTGATCTCCGTAGCCCTGGCCACAACATGGTAGTTCGTGATCACCTGGCCTTTGGCGCCGTCGATGATCAGGCCGGAGCCCAGGCTGGAGCGGGTATACTGGTGGGAAAAGATATCCGGGAAAAAATCCTTGAAAAACTCTTCTCCGTGAAACTGGAAGAACGGGCTCACCCGCTCCTTCATGACGGTGCTGATGTTCACAACCGCAGGGCTCACCTTTTCCACCGCCGCCACGATGGGGGACCGTCTGAGAGACCCCTGCGCGCCCTGGGGAGAGAAGAAAAGAAAAGCTGCAAGTATCAGCAGACCCAAATAGTCCTTGCGCAAATTTCCGATCATGCAAACATCAAACCTCGAGGTCCAGAAAATCGGCAATGGCCGCTTGAAGCTCCCTGGTTTTCCCGCCGTAGAAATGATCTGCATCCGGGATGATCCTGAGGAGAGCTTCAGGATTCCATCCGGGAATCAACCGTTCCACCTGGAGAGGATCCGCAATCTCGTCGAGGGAGCCGGTCACAACCAGACCGATTCGAGATTCTGCTTTGAGAAAACCGAAGTCCATGAAAGTGACCGGAGGAGAAACCATGACAAGCCGTCGAACCGAGTGGTACCTTTCGATCCCCCGCGCATTGACCCACGCCCCGAAAGAATATCCGGCAAGGTCGATTTCCTTCTTCCCAAGAGAGTTCATGAAAGCGAGGGCCGAAGCGACGTCCTCCTGCTCTCCCTGCCCCTGGTCATGAGTTCCCTGGCTTCTTCCCGCTCCCCGGAAATTGAAACGGAGTGTGCTGTAACCCCTTGACCGATAGACCTCCAGAACCGCCTCCACAACATGGTTATGCATCTCCCCCCCGTAAAGGGGATGCGGGTGGGTCATCACGACACCCCTCTCGCCCGGGAGATCGTCCAGGAGAGCCTCCAGTTTCAGTTCCCCTGAGGATATGAAGATGGATTGTTCGGCCATGGAAGAAATCAGAGAGTTTAGGTTCAGTCGCGCGGGTGCGTGGAAATCTCCGTGAATCGCATAATGGTTAGTTGCGGGTCGTTAGTGGCATGTTGTCAAAAACTCCTGCAACAAACAACAGACAACTAACCACAATCATTTTTTCTTCAGCGCTTTGCGCACCAGTTGCGTGATGTCCAGGACCTCTAAAGGGATCTTGTTTCGCTTCACATAGGTGGTCATGGTCCGCACACACTGCTGGCAGGACGTCACTACTGCCTTGGCGCCGGTGCCGAGAACCTCCTCGATCTTTCGTTTTGCCACTTCGGAGGAGAGCTTTGCATCGATCATTTCCAGATTTCCCCCTCCTCCGCAGCACTGGCAGTTTTCTCGATTGCGCGGAAGTTCGACCAGTTTCACACCCGGAATGGAGCGGATCAAATCCCTAGGTTCCTCGAAAACCCTTGCACCCCGCCCGAGGTCGCACGGATCATGATACGTGACCGTTATATCCAGTTCCTTGAGCGGAACTCTCTTTGCTCTTACCAACTCTTCCAGCAACTGGGATGCGTGGGCGATCGAAAATTCCGGGGGGTAGTGTTCTCTCCACATCTGAAAACACGAAGGGCACGCAAAAACAACCTTCCTGGCGCCTTTTGCGCGTACTGCGGCGAGGTTGTGATCAATGAACTGCTGAAGGAACTCCTTCAGCCCTGCTCCGATGAGGGGAAACCCGCAGCACCATTCCTCCTGACCCAAAAGGGTGAAGTCCACATCGGAACGATCCAGGATTTCAGCCAGCGCAATCGGGATCTTCTGCCCAAGGGGGAAATAGGAGGCCACGCACCCGGTAAAGTAGACGATCTCGGCTTTTTCTTTTACATATCCGTGATCCGGGGCATCCTCTACATCTTCCACCCATTCCGTCCGTTCCTCGTTGTCCTCGCCGAAGACATTGTGACTCTCTTCCAGATTGTCCCGGATCATGTCGATCTTCGCCGGATAGGACCCTGAATGAACCAGGTCCTGGCGTATCGATGTCCACAGAGCCTTGAGCTGAATGCCTGCAGGGCAGACCTCCTGGCAGTTTCCGCAGAGCGTACACCTGAAAACGGTTTCGCTGAACGTTTTCAGCTCCTGCCCGGAAAGCTCCTTTTTTCCGAGGATCTTTCTGAGAAGACCCGTTCTGCCCTTGAGGAGATCCTTCAGTCCTTTCATCCGAAACAGCGCAGAAAGTTCACCCTGACCGGATGCGGTCACAGCGGGGCAGACATCCACGCAGAACCTGCAACCGGTGCAACCGCCCATCTGCAAGATCTGTTTTATCGTGTAATCCTGATTTCCCATTTCATTGAACACTTATCATCTGTCATTTATCATTGGACATTGCGAACAAAGTCCTTAATCCCAAGACAGCTTACCTATGGCTCTCATTTTGCCGCTTATCGGAGCGCAGCGGAGATCCCGTGGGCTGTGCCGCGGGACTGCTTACTCCATTATTTCTGCGCGTACTTTTCTATTTCGGCAACCATCCACTTCTCTAAAGCCTGGGGCCCATGAATCAATTTCGACATTTCGCCTTTATCCTGCGGTTTGATCTTGTACAACCATCCCTTGCCGTAGCAATCCTCATTGATGAGGCCGGGATTGCTTTCCAGCTCTTCGTTCACGGCGGCCAGTTCACCATTGACCGGCCCATAGACCTTGCCCAGCCATTTTCCGGATTCGATCTTTGCAAACTTCTTCCCGGCCTGAATGGCTTTCCCTTCATCAGGAAGCTGGACATACACGATCTCCCCCGCCATCTTCTGGGCAAAATCATCCATTCCCATGACCAGGAGGTCTCCTTCTTCCCGCACCCAGAAATGATTCTCCTCATAGAACAGCTCATCCGGCATGTTGTATCCCTGAATTTCCATCGTTTTCCTCCTCATGCATGCTTTTCTGAATTCCGGCCAATTTCAAAATTTATGGATTCTCGCTTTCGTGGGAATGACGGTAAATCGCCGCTGGAATGACGGCAAATCGCTATGTGATGTCTGAAAATAATGAATGGCTCATTCTTCCTGTTTCCGGCCTGACCGGAACAACGGCGCAACTTACTGCCATGTCATTCCCGCGAAGGCGGGAATCCAGCCTTTAACACCCATGAACCAGAGGCAGGTCAGGCAGAAGGCCACCATCACTCTCAATCATTCCCACACTCCTTCTCTTCCATCAACTCATTGATGAACTGGGTCGTGTTGTAAATCTTGAATTTCTGCTTTCTCAGCTTCGCGTTCGCGAGATTATGGACGCAGGAATTGCATTCCGTAAGAATTACTTCCGCACTTACCGCCTCGGCATCTTCAAGCCTGCGGCGCGCCATGGCGAGGGAGTTTTTTGGAAAAGCCCCCCGAACCCCTCCTCCTGCGCCGCAGCAGAGGGCATCCACCCGGTTGTGCGGCATCTCCACAAAATTCGGCGCGATTTTTCGTATCGTCTCTCTGGGCTCCTCATATATCCCGCAGTGTCTGCCGAGATCGCAAGGATCGTGATAGGTGACCTTCTTGTCGGTACTGACGCCCAGGTCGAAGTCCTTGAGAAACTGGCTGACATGAACGACCCGAATACCACTCTTTTCGAGTTCCTGGTACTGGGGTCTGTTCTTGAATGTCCGATAACAGTATGGGCAGCCGGTGATCACGGTCTTCGCCCCGGTAGCGGTAATCGACTCCAGGTTTTTTCTTACCAGATCTTCGTTGATCCGATAACCCACATCCTCCAGCACACCGCTGCAGCACACCTCGTCGATCAAGGTGTAGTCCACTTTGAGCCGATCCAAAAGCTCGAGGGTCGCAGTCGTGGACTCGTCCTCACGATAGGATCCGACACAGCCGATGAAAAAAACGTAATCGGCTTTCCGGTTTCTCTCTCTCCCGAAATCCGCCGGTTCGTCTTCGGCGTAGATGTTGGTGCTTTTCAAAAGCACCTCGTTCATCCCTTTGAAGGCGGGATGGCAGGAGCCGATATTGACCATGTCCTTCCTCACCAGTTTTATGATCTCCGGGACACTCACTCCGGAAGGACAGTTTTTTTCGCAGCTCGCACAGGTCGTGCACTGAAAGAGCGTCTCGATCAACTCATCGTTGAGAGGAATCTTTCCGTCCATCACTTCCTTGAGGAGCAGCATCTTTCCCCTTGCATTGTAGGAAGGGCGGAGTGTAACTCCGTAGATCGGACAGACTGCCTGGCAAAATCCGCAACGAGAGCACTGAAGAATCACGTCCCGGTACTTTCTCTCAAAATCATACTTGGGTTCCATTTGTTGTCGTCCTATTCCGGTTATCATTTTGCATTTAATATTTTTCGTTGATCATTGTGATAACATGATTGATCGGCAATTCGCGCCAAGCCCAGCCATCATTTGGACTGCAGCTCCGGCCACGAAGTCACAAAGACACCAAGGGGAGGGCTGCTTTCTTTGTGTCTTCGTGTCTTTGTGGCAGATCTTCCAATGATCACTCATCCAGCGCCATCTTCCCCGGATTCAGAATGTTGTTCGGATCGAACATCCTCTTTAACGAGCGCATCACTTCCATGGCTACAGGATCATGCTCGAGCGTCATGTAAGGCGCCTTGGACAAGCCGATGCCGTGCTCTCCCGTCAGAGTTCCGCCGAGATCTATGGCCAGCTTGAAAAGCTCCCCGCCTGCAGCCTCGGTCCTTTTCACCTGATCGGGATCGTAGCCGTCAAACAGGATTTGCGGGTGCAGGTTGCCGTCCCCTGCGTGGCCGTAAGCCGCAATCTGAAGATTGTACTTTCCTGCGATCGCATTCACGCCCTTGAGAAGATCCGCCACCCTGGACATGGGAACGGTCACGTCTTCCAGGATGAAATGGGTCTTGATACGCGCAAGCACGGCATACGCGGACTTTCTGGCCTTCCAGAGCTCCGCAGCCTCTTCTCCAGTGGTCGCCTCCTTGACCTCCTTGGCATGGTTCTTCCGGAAGATCTCCAGGACTTTTCTCATCTGAAAATCCGTTTCCTCCCGTGTGTACCCATCCGTCTCGGCCAAAAGCATGGCATCGACTTCCGGCAGTTTCAGATCCGAATTGCGATTGATGGCCAGAAGGGTTTCCCTGCCCAGGATTTCCATCACGCTCGGGAGGATTCCGCTCTTCATGATCTCAGTCACTGCCCTGCCCGCATCCTCAAGATCGTCAAAGGTCGCCAGTGCCGTGCTCGTCGTGCTCGGCTTTGGATTGATCTTCAGGATAATTTCCGTGATTACACCCAGGGTTCCCTCGGATCCTACGAAGAGTTTCGTCAGATCATACCCGGAGACGCTTTTCATGGTCCGGCTGCCTGTCCTCATAATGCGGCCGTCGGGCAGGACCACCTGGAGTCCGAGAACATAGTCGCGGGTCGTTCCGTACTTTGCCCCCTTTATGCCGCCCGCGTTTGTGGCTACATTCCCCCCCAGCGTGCACGCCTTGCCGCTCGCCGGGTCCGGCGGAAAGCAGAAGCCATGGGGGAGCAGGGCCTTTTCGAGGGCGGCATAGACTACCCCGGGCTGGACAACGGCAAGACGATCCTCGATGCTGATCCGGAGGATCCTGTTCATATGGCTGAGATCCAGTACGATTCCGCCTTTCGCAGGAACGGCCATGCCGGACAAGCCCGTACCGGCGCCCCTTGGAATCACCGGGATGAGCTCTCTGTTTGCCAGTTTCAGGATTTCGGAAACGTGCTCCACAGTTGCGGGCCAGACCCCACAGAGTGGTCGGTGAGAGTGCTCAGAGGCGTCGTAGGAGTAGGAGACCAGATCGATCAGATTGTCCGTAAAATTCTCCTGACCCACAATCTGCACGAGGAAATTCTTTATCTTTTCATCCATATTTCGATTCCAGGTATTGGCGTTACAGTTCTTCGGGAATGATATCTGAGTTTTTTCACACTAATCGAACATCCACCTGTTCGCAGGAACGTCGCGACTTATCTCAATGCTCATCTCTGCTCGCCAGCACCCATGGAGCGATGATGATGTGCAGGAGACGACTGAATGGGAGATAGGCAATGAACGCTCCTGTGAGAACGGCATGCACGTACCACACATAACCATAAACTCCGGTGATCGTGGATGACCAGTCTGCAAAAATCCTGCTGATCCCATACCCTAGAAAGGCGTAGGCCGATCCTTCCGGCGCGCCGGTCATTGCGATCCTCATTCCCTCAAGCAGAAACCCGATCACGGCTATCGCTGCAATGAAACCCAGGGCGATTCGATCCTGATCCGGCACTCCGGGAACAGGGGAGTTCTTCTGCCCTGCCCCTCTTCCGTATGCCAGGGCCACTCCTATTATGAGCAGAATTCCGGTGACTTCAAAGAAGAAAGCGGTAAGGGGGTGATTCTTGTCCACCATTTCCCACACCCAATTGCTTTCAAACCCTTGTGTGGAGAAGATCAGGGCCGCGACCCCCCAGAGGAACCGCAAGACGAAGGGATAGAAAATGAGGCTGTGGATCACCCATCTTCCTCTTGAACGCTTGTACAGTCTCCTCTGCAGAAGTACGTCCAGGAACAGGATCTTCACTATACGGAAAACCCTCCGGGAAAAGAGCACCTTTATCCCGTCGCCGATGAGAAGCAGGAACTTTGAAAATGGACCGCTTCCCGCTTTCCCCCCTCCACCCGTAAGAGCCGGGGCAAGGAAAAGAATGAGCCCGGCAAAAAAAACCACTATTCCGAGGATCGTTATCGTGTCTCCAACCGAGAAGGTGGCGGTGTGGCACGGCATGCAGAGCAGGCTCTTGGCCGGCAGGACCATGGCGGCTGCTCCGACCCGATTACCGGCTGTATGACATCTCCGGCAGGACTCTTCCGCGGTCCTGTCCAGGCGCATTTCATGGATGCTGGAAATCCCGCCGCCCTTCTGATCCCTGCTCCAGACAACAACGCCGCTCTCGGGGTGCTTTGCCGGAGTCACCCCCTTCAGGTGGCAGGCCCCGCAGCCGACCCCGATGTGGGCATCATGGGCGACTTTCTCTGCATGCGGGCGATGACAGTGGCGGCAATCGCCCGCCTCTTGCTTGTCGTGCTCGAAATTGACGCTCTCGGGGTGGCAGACCGTGCAGTTGATCCCTGCGTGGGTTGTGCCTTCATATTCCTCCTGCCGTATAAGAGGAGGCCTCACAGAGGCAGGCTTTTTCACCTGGTCTCCCGCCCCGTGACAATGGAGGCAAATCCCTTGCATCCTCTCCGGATCATCCAGGGCAGCCGCGCCGTGGCACTCCATGCAAGACTGATCCTCCTTGGAGAGCGCAGGCAGGAAACTCTTGTTCTCATGGCACGCCCCGCATTGCCGGTGGCGGGGAATGGATGGATCGAATCGGCCGGGTTCTTCCCTGATGGGAATCTGGCCATGAGGATCGTGGCAAGAGAGGCAGTTCCTGTATTTCTCAGGACTCTCTATCTGCCGGGAGCCGTGGAGATTTCTCGAAAGTTTTTCCTCCACATCGTCGTGGCATGCAAAACAATGCTCGGGGCTGAAGAAGTCCGAGCGTTTTTTGGTGATATCTCCGGAATCGGGATGAAGACTCTTTTGCCGGGTTTCCTCATGGCAGTCGACGCACGAGTTCCGGCCGTGAACAGAGGCATGGAATACCTCCGGATCGATCAGCCATGTTGTCTGGGCTTTGGAGGGAGAGGCTGGAAAAACAAGAAAGATCAGAGCGACGAGCAAACCAAGAGCATCTTTTCGCTTTCCGGGAAAGAAGGACCGCTCCTTCACACTCTCCACCTCCTGTCTATTAACCACCGCACCCCGGGAAACCCCGCGGCAAACCAAAACGAGGAATTTTATGTAAATTTCTCTGGAAGATCAATCGAAAGATCGTTACAGAATAAGAAGGTGGGCGCTGCCGATTTCCAAGGCGGATTCTTTATGAAGGCCGGCCTCTTAGGAACCAGGGCCGAAGGCTGAACCATCTGTCCGGGTAGAAGGCCAGCACCAGGAAGATCAATGCCAGCATTGCGAAATCAACGTAAAGGGCCTCCATGGTGGAGATGCCGCCCAACAGTCGGTCGAGCGCATCTCCAAAGCAGCGGCAGGAGTCCTGGGAAACACCATGCCGGATGACCCAAAGGTTATTGAAGATAAAAACGGTCGTCAGAGATGCTGAAGCGAGGGCCGTTAACCTGGCCGCTACGCCGGAGACGAGGAGAAAGCCCATGATGAGTTCAAGCGAAGGGACAATGAGGTGTACATAGTCGCTCAACCAGAGCAGAACCGGCTCTTTCCGTATGACCAGAAGGATTGTGTACGCATCGGTCTGGGCAGGGAGCTTGCCGAAACCCGCTACCAGGAAGATCAAACCCAGTATTACACCGGCCAGAATACCGGCGAAGGATAACGGATGTTTTCTCAAGAAGCGGCTCCCCCGGCCTCTAAAAGGCATGAAGATGCACCTTCAAGCGACACCCGGCAGGATGCTGCCATGCTTGCAGGTTGCTCAAAAATGCCCAGATGCAAGTTGTGCCCTTTCAATCCCGCTATTCGCGGGAGCGCCCGAAATTGGGGACCCACCTCAGGGTGGGCTGTCCGTGGCCCTTGACGGACACGTCACGAGGAGTGAGGCGTACTCCCTGTACGCCGCAACGACGCGGGACTAGGGCAACGCAGCAGATGGGCGTTTTTCAGCAACCTGCTAGACCATCAGGTACTTCTTTCGTATCTCCTCATTGGTTCGCAGTTCTTCGACCGTCCCCTGGTAACGGATCATGCCTTTGTCCATGATATACCCGCGATCGCTCAGGGCCAGGGCCAGACCCACGTTGTGCTCGCATGTGAGCATGTTGAGCCCCATGTTCTTGATCTGCCCGAGCTGCACTTCCATGGTCTTGATGACGAGGGGCGCCAAACCCTCCCCCGGTTCATCCAGGAGCAGGAGTTGCGGGTTGGTCATCAGGGTCCTGGCGATGGTCAGCATCTGCTGTTCACCGCCGCTCAACTGGCTTCCCATATGCTTTTCCAGGCTCTGCAGCTTGGGGAAAAGCGTGTAGATCATATCGAGATTCCACTGCCCGCCCTCGCGCTCTCTCTTTGCAACGAGGATGTTTTGCCTGACAGTCAGATCGGGAAAGATGCGTCTGTCGTCCGGAACAAATCCCATCCCCATTTGAGCGATCCGGTACGGAGGAGAGCCCGCGATCTCTTTTCCCCTGAATCGAATCTTCCCTGCGCGAGGCGGGGTCAGTCCGATGATGCTCCTGAGTGTCGTGGTCTTTCCTGCTCCATTCCTGCCGAGGAGGCAGATGGATTCACCTTCCTGCACCTGCAGAGAAATGCCGAAGAGAATATGGCTGGTCCCGTAGAACGTATGAATGTTCTCCACCTCGAGTATCATGCCGCACCCCCTAAGTACACTTTCTGAACCTCTTCGCTCGCCCTCACCTGTTCAGGTGTTCCATCTGCGATCAATCTTCCCTGGTGAAGGACCGACAGCCGCGTTGCAATCCCGAAAACAACAGCCATGTCATGCTCGGTAAACAAGATGGTGATCTTTCGGTCCTTGCAGAGTTTTCGAACGAGACTCATGGTGGATTCGGTCTCCTCAGGCGACATTCCGCAGGTAGGCTCATCGAGAAGAAGCAGCTCAGGCTCCGTCCCCAGGGTAATCGCCAACTCGAGCCTCTTCTTGTCCCCGTGAGATATGGAATCCCCTTGAGCATGGGCCTGCTCGGCCAGGCCGACCTCTTCCAGGATGCGCCATACCTCTTCCCGGAAAAAACCGGTTGCCGAGGAGAGAAAATTCAGACTCACGCCGCGATGGCATACCAGCGCCATGAGCACGCTTTCATAGACGGTCAATTTTGGATAGATACTCGTTATCTGGAAGGAGCGCGTGATCCCCTGGACGCATCTTCTATAGGCCGGCAGGCGGGTAATGTCCCGCTCTTTGTACAGAACCCTTCCGGAAGTGGCCCGATGGTACCCCGTCACGAGGTTGAAATAGGTGCTCTTCCCCGCCCCGTTCGGTCCGATAATCGCGTGGATGTCCCCCTGGCGGATGTCGAGAGTGACCCGGTTTACGGCTAACAGCTTACCGAATGCTTTTGATATCTCCTGCGTCTTCAGCAAACTCATCACGATCTCCTCTCTGCTTTCTGGTCTCCCTTTCCTTGAGCTTCTCCTGCAGAAAACCGAGAATTCCCCCGGGCAGGAAGAAAATAATCGCAAGGATCAGCGCCCCCATGACAACCGGCCAGTAAACGGTGAATCCGAGAACCCAGGCATGAAAGAAGGTCATAATGAACATCCCCAGGACAGGTCCCAGAAACAGAGACGGTCCTCCCAGAATCGCCGCCATGACAGGTTCCCCGGACTTGATCCACGTGAGATAGGACGGTGCGACCGACCGGTAGAAAGGAACCCATATGGCGCCGGCCAGCCCCGCCAGGGCTGCCGCAATGACAAAGGCGATAAGCTGATATTTCGCAATATGGATTCCGAGGAACTCCGTTCGAATCGTGTTCTCGCGCATTCCCTTGACGATCTGCCCGAATGGAGACCGGACGATCCGCCGGAGCACATAGGTCGAGCCCAGGAAGACCAGGAGGATGAAGTAATAATAGCTCACCGGCGATTTCAGGTAGGATGGGGGAAAGACTCCCTGGATGCCGTCGTCGCCGCCCGTAAAATTATGCCACTTGAATATGATGAAAAAGACGAGCTGGCCGAAAGCGAGCGTCAAAATGGCGAAATAGATTCCCCTCAGCCGGACGCAGAAGAATCCCACAATCAACCCGACGACCGCGGCGACAAGCACACCGGCCACGATACTCAACCAGAAGTTGACGTGCGTTTTTGTCATCAACATGGCGACCCCGTACCCCCCGAGACCGAAGAAGGCGGCCTGCCCGAACGAGAGCTGCCCCATGAACCCGAAGAGCAGATTGAAGCTCAGGGCCAGCATGCTCATCACGAGAGCCTCACAAAGCACGGTGAGATAAAACTCTCCGAAGACGAGTGGGGCTGCAAAGAAGGCGACGATCAGAACGATCAGCCACCATTTGTTTTCATACCATGGTCCCCTGTCCAGCACATCCCTGCTTTCCATAGTCGCTCCGATCTGTTTTCTCATCGTTCAGGTCTGCCGAAAATCCCCCACGGCCGGATGATGAGCACCACGGCCATGACCATGAAGATAAAGGCCAGGGCCAGCTCCGGTTTGAACATAATCCCGAACGCATAAACCTGTCCCACGATGAAGGAGCCCAGGAGCGTCCCGGGGAGGCTTCCCATTCCGCCTATCACCACCACGGCGAAGCACTCCACGATGATCTCTACATCCATGCCAAGGGCCACAGAGCCGAAGGGGGCCGTGACTGCGCCGCTCAACCCGGCGATCATGGCGCCGATTACGAAAATCCATGTGAACAGCCATGGAATCGGTATGCCGAGCGCGGAAACCATCTCACGGTCGTTTGCGGCCGCGCGGATGATATCTCCGAGCCGCGTACGATAGACCAGCCACCAGAGAAAAATGACCAGGCCGACACCCAGGAGGATCACAAAGAAGTTGTAGGAGGGAAAAGGGAAACCGAAGAGGAAAACAGCTCCTGTAAAGGGCTTTGGTCTGGGGATGGAAAGAAACTCACCCCCCCATAGCCACTTCACCAGGTCCGTCGAGATCAGAACAATGGCATAAGTGGCCAGAAGCTGCTCCGGCCAGCCCCGGGCATACAGCCTCCGGAGCAGCACGTATTCAATGACGAGGCCCACCCCGGCCATGATCAGCGAGGTGATGATGGCCGCAACGTAGAAGCCAAGGAGGGGCATGAGGAGGAATTTCCAGATGCTGTACGACAGGAAAGCGCCCAGCATGTAAAGAGAGCCGTGCGCGAAATTGAGGACCCTCAGCACACCGAAGGTGAGGGAGAGTCCCGAGGCTACAAGAAAAAGCAGGGAACCTCGGGCTATCCCGCTCATGAACTGACTGAAGATGACGTCAAAAGACATGGCATTCCCCTATGGGTTCCGGTTCCGAAAAGAACCCGGCAAGGATGACCATTATCCCCGTATCCGGCTGAGCCGGCAGGAACACGGTCATCCTGCCCGGGATTTCTTATCTGTGTTGTATGACTTATCTCGTAACGCCAGTCTTCTTCCAGACTTCACGGACGCTCGCTTCAGGCCGGATCACCTGTTCACCGGGTATGCGCGAGATGTCTTTCCAGGTCTTGAAGGCATGTTTGGGATCTTTGGCAATGGTCCCCTGGTAGCAGGGTACGGTTCCCATGTGATCCAAAGCCCGAATAGAGAAGTTGCCCCTCAACCCGTCAAAGGGGATCCCTTCAATGGCCTTGATCACCGCTTCCGTTTCCACGGTTCCGGCCTTCTCCACAGCGGCTTTCAACAGATACACCGTATCGTAGTTCTGAACGGCCCAGCCGTCGGGGTAATCGCCGGCGACCTTCTTGAATTTTTCGGCAAACTCCATCATCTTCGGATTCGGGTCCATGAAAAAACACCCCCGTCCAAAAGCAAAAGTCCCCTCCGGGGCATCATCCCCGAGTGCCTTCAGAACAGGGAAGTCATAAAGGGCTATGAAAGGGATTTTCTGGAAGAACCCATACGGGGCGGCCTGCTTTGTGAAAGAGACAACATCACCACCGAAAAGCGAGCCGTGCACCGCATCCGGTTTCTTTGCCATGATGGCTGTGATGAATGCCGTGAAATCCTTCTCTCCCAGTTTTGGCCATGCCTCATAGACGATCTCGGCGTCGGGGACGAGTTTCTTGATCTCCTCGGTAAAAGCTCCTTCTTCGCGCCGGCCGAAATCGTAATCAGGGCCTATGGTGGCAAACTTCTTCGCCTTGGGCACCTTTTTTTGAAAATACCGGGTGGCGGCTACAGCCTCCATGTACGTGTTCGGCACGACCTGGACGAAATAGCGCGAGAATTTGTCCACTGTCTGAGCTTCGGTATTGGCGATCGGAGAGATCCGCAGGATCTTGTATTCGGAGTGGACCACCTGCATGGCCAGGCCTGTCCCGCTGCTGCACGGCCCGATCAGGAAGTTCACTTTTTCTCTCAGGATGAGGTCCTTCACCTCCCTGACCGCGACATCCACCTTTCCCTCGGTATCGCGCACAATGTGTTCGACCTTTCTTCCCAGGATCCCACCCTTGGCATTGATTTCATCCAGCGCGATTTTAATGCCCTTGATCCCGGCTTCGGAGTACATGTGGCAGCCCCCGGCAAAATCATAGATCGCTCCGATTTTGATGGGGTCCTTGGTTTGGGCCATAGTTGAGGCAGCCATGGCCAGGCAGGTCGCAAAAACTAAGATGGTGAACAGCACCGGTTTTCTCATACCCTTCTCCTTTTTCTTGAGGAAGAACGCCTGATAAGGAACGCGTACTGTACGTCTGGACCATCCGCTTATGCATCGAGTTTTAGGTGAATCCCCCTGGGCTTCCGACATGCAACGGGAACAAGCCCGCCGGAAAAAAACCTCACCTCCTTTCCCCAAAAAATTACAGGTTCAACTCCTCGAGCCGTTTCCTGAGAAAGTACTTGCCCTCCTCCGTCATTCCGATCACGCCGCCTTGCACGAGACCCTGCACGGCTTTCGGCCTGAAATCCCTCAGGCCCATTCTGAAGTGATCTACCTTGGCGTACGGAAGTTGCACTGCGGAGGCAGGGTCAAACGCATTCTTCTGCTCCAAATCCTTGACCACGTAAACGCATGCGCGCTTGATCCGCCAAACCATCCCGTATCGGGTGGCGATAAAGACGAGTGCGAGAAGCAGGATGCCGGTGACAATCTGGATCAGATCATTCATGGCTCACCCTGCCACACATCCGGAGCACATGGGGCCCTTTCGGCCCCACGGCCAATTGCTTACAACTCATCAGCAGCTCCTTTAATAATGGGTTCTCAAGAAAGGGATATCTCACCACAAAGACACGAAGGTCATACCATCTTTCGTATCCGGATGCACAGGTTTCCTGTTCGATCAAACCGGCCGCGCCGGTGAATCAATAGGTGAGAACCATTCCCCCATCAAACAGGAGATCCCCGCCAACGAGATATCTGGAATATTGAGAGAACCCGAAAATGAACAGATTGGCAACCTCAATGGGAGTCATCATTTCCTTCACCCTGGACCTGCCCATCATCACATCATGCATGACTTCCTGAGGGGTGATGCCCCTCTGCTTGGCCTGGGCGGGCACCTGGTTGAGGGCCAGAGGGGTTTGTACGAAGCCCGTGCTGACCGTAAACGCCCGGATTTTTCCTTCCCCTTCTGCAGATATGGATTGCGCAAGGCCGCGGAGGCCGAATTTGGTGATGTTATAGGCAGGCTTGTTGAGGGTGCACATGTGGCCGTGGACCGAACCCATGTTGCCGATGGCGCCTCCGCCGTCTTTGCTGTTTCTCATGTGCGTGATGGCGAGTTTGGAGAGATAGAAAGGGGCCCTGAGCATAAGGCGCAGCATCAAATCGTATTTCTCCATGGGGAAGTTGGCCACGGAATCGATGTGCTGTATGCCTGCGATATTGGCTACATACCTGATCGCCCCTAATTTCGCTGCATCCTTCACCGCCTTTTCCAAGTCGGAATCCGCGGTCAGATCGGTCTTGATAAAAATCATCTGCCCCCCGAGATTGCGGGCGATCTTCTGGGTTTTTTTCCCCTCTTTCTCGTTGATATCCAATCCCACGGTCATGAGGTTGTTTGCGGCTGCAGCAACCGCAGTGGCACGCCCGATCCCAGTGGCGCAGCCTGTGACGATGCACACATTGTCGGCATGGAAATTGGGGTCCCTGAGAACGAGGACCTGCTCACGATTTATTTCCGGTTCTTTGATTTGCATCTCATCTCTCCTCAATTCCGGCAGAGTAAAGTTGCGATAGGAGAAAAGGGTTCCGGACGCAGGTCATGAAGGGAACGAAGTGACTTCATCAGTTTTGCAAGTCTCAGGCCAGAGACAGCGCGTTTGCGTTCACCAACAGCATCGCTTTTGTCTCCTGTGTGTTGGCCGCACCCTGTCAGCGAACGATGCCCTCCTGCAGGAGTCTCAAACCGCGCCGTTTCCGCTTGAGGAACCGATCCGCGCATGGGAGTCCCGGAGGGGAAAGAACGCCGCCGTTATCGTCCGGACATTCCTCCTAACGGGAGTCTCCAGCGCAGGGATTTAAGGCAAAGAAGTGTAGCACAAAAACAACATGTAGAAGGAGTGATACAGTTTCAGGATATAGAGGCGAGTCCCCTGTCACCGGCGGCATGAACCGTACTCCTTCATGCCCATCAGGTGTAGAATGTGAATTTGTCCCAGAAATCCTTGTCGCCGCTTTTCCAATCCGGCCCGAACTTTGCCTTGTAATAAGCCTCCATTCTGTCCATCCATCTCCACCACAGGCTCTTTCCCTTCTTCTTTGCCTCCAGGATATCGACCAGGAAGGTCGCGATGTTGTTCATCTCATCCTTCGGCACGTAGGAAGCGGCTCCCCCCTTGAAGGATTTCACGGTATCCCGGGGAGTGAGGGCATGGGCAGTGAGCATCACGACCGTGATGTTTTTGCCGGCGGCGATTTCCAGAAGCTTGTACCCGTTGATTCCCATGATATCGAGGATTGCGAAATCAAAGTACCGGCTTTCCAGTTGCTTCTCGGCCTCCTCAAAAGTGGAAGCTTTGACCACCTCGCACATCGACAGCAGCTCTTCGAGCGTCTCCAGCACATCCGGTTCATCATCCGCGATGAGAACCTTTTTCCCTTCCAAAACGCTCTCCTCTTTCTTCTCCATATTCCCTCCTGATCTCGGTAACGTGCTTTCCAGCCCCTGAATGAATTGAGATCATCTAAACATAGAAAGCAATCTCAGGCAAGTTTCTGCTTGCCCGCCCGTGCGGCAGCGAATAGGATTGTAGCAAACTGTCTACATACCCTGACAGGAGGGCGACCATGAAGACAGCCGGCGAACCGAAAAAATCACCCCAACACAGAAAGCGACGGGAAAACGATCCGCAGGAGCAGCTTCGTCGCAGGCTCGAGATCATGGAATGCATTTTCGACAGCATCTACAACGGGAGCATGGTGACCGATGCGGACGGCTATGTCACACACTTTAACATTCCTTACGGCCAGTTTCTGGGTGTGGACCCGAAAGACCAGATTGGAAGGCACTGTACGGATGTGGTCGAAAATTCCCGCATGCATATCGTGGCGCAGACGGGTAAGCCGGAGATCAACTTCACCCATCTCATCAAGGGCCAGAAAATGGTTGTGCAGCGGATCCCGATCAAGAAGGACGGCAGGGTCATCGCCGTTTTCGGGCAGGTCATGTTCAAGGATGTACGTGATGTGACCCGGCTGGCCAGAAAGCTTTCCCTCCTGCAGTCCAAGGTGGCGATGTACGAGCAGGAGTTGATCTCCCTTCGGTCCACACGGCATACCCTGGACAGCATTGCCGGAGAATCGCACGCGATCCAGTCCCTAAAAAAGGAGGCGATGAAGGCAGCCGCCAACCTGCTCCCCGTTCTCATAACGGGGGAGAGCGGAACCGGAAAGGAACTCTTCGCCCAGGCCATCCATCATGCCGGCCCGAGAAGGCTTCACCCCTTTGTCCGGATCAACTGTTCCGCCATTCCCAAGGATCTGCTGGAGTCGGAGCTCTTCGGCTATGAGAGGGGGGCGTTCACCGGCGCCAGGGCTGAGGGGAAACCCGGGAAGTTCGAGATTGCGCGACTCGGCACCATTTTCCTCGATGAGATTGGAGACCTCCCTCTTTCCATGCAGCCCAAGCTGCTTCGTGTTCTCGAAGACAAGGAGTTCGAGAGGGTCGGCGGCACAACGGTTATCCGCTCCGACTTCCGGTTGATCACGGCAACAAATCAGAATCTCGAGGAAATGCTTGCGGACAAGTGTTTCCGGAAGGATCTTTTTTACAGACTGAACGTCATCCCTATCGCCGTCCCGCCGCTCAGGGAACGAAGGGAGGACATCCTTCCCACGGCGAAACACCTGCTGGCGCAGCTGGCCGCAGAGGCTTCCCTCCCCGAGCTTCACCTGTCCCGGGAGGCCTCGGAGGCGCTCTATAGTTATGACTGGCCTGGAAACGTGAGAGAACTCTCAAACGTGCTGGAGCGGGTCCTTTCTTCTCTGGAGGGAGACACCATCCAACTCCCGGACCTCCCCTTTTACCTTTATCGGGGACGCAGGAGCGCTCCGCCACAAAGCAAGGCTTCCCTGAAAGAGGCCCATGCCAGTGCGGAGAAGGAGACCATCCGCTATGCCCTGGCCGGTGCAAAGAACAACAAGGCCAAGGCTGCCCGGATGCTTGGAATCCACAGGACGCTTCTTTACAAGAAGATCAGGAAGTACGGACTGCCGCTGTAGGACAGGAAAGGAACTCGCCACGAAGACACAAAGACACGAAGAAAAACACAATCCCTTCCTTCGTGCCTTCGTGTCTTTGTGGCAGAATTCGATATTCTCTCAGTCCTGGTTCAGCTCCTTGATTTGGGCATAGTAGTCCAGGGACTCGGGGTTCCTCAACGCGTCTTTGTTGAGGACCTCCTGGCCCTGGATCACCTTTTTTACCGCAAGCTCCACTTTCTTCATATTCAGCGTATAGGGAATATCAGGCACGGCAACGATCTTGGCGGGAACGTGCCGCGGAGAGGCATTTGTCCTCAGGATGGTCCGAATCTTGTTCTTGAGCTCATCTGTGAGAGTTTTCCCCTGTGCGAGTTTCACAAACAGCACCACGCGCACATCCCCTTTCCAGTCCTGGCCGACCACAAGACTGTCTTCGATCTCCGGAATCCCTTCCACCTGCCTGTAGATCTCAGCAGTTCCAATCCTTACGCCGCCGGGGTTGAGGGTTGCGTCGGATCGTCCATAAATGGTCACGCCTCCGCGGTCATTGATCTCAATGAAGTCGCCGTGCCTCCAGACGCCCGGATACACATCGAAGTAGGCATTGTGGTATTTCTCCCCTTTGGGGTCGTCCCAGAAATAGATCGGCATGGAGGGCGCAGGCGCCAGGCAGACCAACTCTCCCTGCTGATTCCGGACAGGCTTGCCGTTTTCGTCGAGAGCCTCCACCTTCATCCCCAGATACCGGCACTGGAGTTCACCCGCATAAACCGGCCCTATCGGGTTTCCGCCCGCAAAGCATCCATTGATATCCGACCCGCCGGAGATGGAGGCGAGCTGAATGTCTTCCTTGATCTCCCTATACACATACTCGAAACCCTCTATCGAGAGTGGAGACCCTGTGGAGAGCACAGCCTTGAGAGGGCTCAGATCGTACTCCTTTCCCGGCTTGACACCGGCCCCTATCAGAGCCGCGATATACCCTGCGCTGGTCCCAAACACATTGATCTTATGATCCTGAGCCATCTTCCACAGCGCACCGGGCTCGGGGTGGAAGGGATTCCCGTCATAGAGCACAAGAGTTGCTCCTACGGCCAGGGAACAGGTCAGCCAGTTCCACATCATCCAGCCGCAGGTGGTGAAATAAAAAATCGTGTCTTCCCGCCGCAGGTCCGTGTGGATCATGAGCTCCTTGAGCTGATTGATCAGAACTCCGCCGGCGCCCTGCACCATGCATTTGGGCAGTCCTGTCGTGCCCGAGGAGTACATGATGTAGTGGGGGTGATCGAACGGGAGTTGAACGAAATCCAGGGCCGGCACCGGTCCGGAAACCCTGAAATCGCTGTAATGAACACCCTTGGAGATGCCCGTGATGTCCGGTTTCTTCCGGGTGTACGGAACGACCACCACTTTCTCGATGCTCGGGAGATCTTTCAGGATGTTGGAGATGCGCTCCAGGGAGTCCATTTCCTTTCCCTTGAACCAGTACCCGTTCGCCGTGAAGAGAACACGGGGCTGGATCTGACCGAACCGATCCAGGACCCCCTTGATTCCGAAATCCGGAGAACAGGACGACCAGGTCGCCCCAAGACTTGTCGCAGCGAGCATGGCAAAGATCGTCTCAGGCATATTCGGCATGAAGCCAACGACCCTGTCTCCGGGCTTTATGTTCATGTCCTTCAGGGGTTTTGCGATCCGCGCGACTTCTTCAAAGAGTTGGGCATAGGTTATCTTCCGGACCTCTCTGTCCTCACCTAGAAATATGAGGGCTGTCCGGTCGTCCCGATATCGAAGCAGGTTTTCGGCAAAATTCAACCGTGCGCCGGGGAACCATTTTGTGCCCGGCATTTTACCGGGATCATCCACGACCTGATCATAGGGCTTTGAGACCTTTATTCCGACGAAATCCCAAACCAAGGCCCAGAATTCCGGGATATTCTGAACAGACCATTGGTAAAGGGAGTCATAATCGGCGAAGTTCTTATTGTACTTCCGGTTGACCTGGGTCATGAACCGGTACATGTTGGTTTCCCTGACTCTTTGATCCGAAGGCTTCCATAGCATCTTTGCCATCTTTCCCTCCCTTGTAGTTGATCAGGCGCGGTGATTTGATTTCGGGATATGCCTGCCGGCATGCACCAGGCATCCCATTGCATCCGTTGTGGCAAGCAAGTTCTATACCAGATAGATGCAGGATACAAGATGCAAGATGCAGGATGCAAGATGCAGGATGCAAGATACAGGATGAATGATAAAAGCTCCGCAAATATCAGAGTCAAACATCAGGGTTCGGGTCTGGATCTTTTGATTTTTTCATTCGATGTTGGATGTTGGATGTTCGATGTTCGACGTTCATCTTCACCCTTCCGCCAACACCTCTTCAATCGGTCCTTTGCGGAAGACTCTTCCCTTCCTGAGCAGCAGGGCGTGGGTGAGTACCCAGGGGAGCTCGTCCCGGAGATGGGTTACGAAGATGATGGTCGTTTCTCCACGATTCCCGAGATTGTTCACGAGCTCCAGAAACCGGTCCCTGTGCAACCCGTCCACACCCTGGCAGGGCTCATCCAGGACCAGCAGCGGAGGCCTTTTCACGAGGGCGCGTGCAAGGAGCACCAATCGCTGCTCCCCATAAGAGATGCTGTTGAAACCCTTTTCCCCGAAGTCCCTTATTCCCATATCGATCAACAGCGCCTCAGCAAGCCGGCGCTGATCGTCCGAAACCCTCCGGTGGAGCCCGATGGAATCAAAGAAGCCGGAGCAGACCACGTCCAGGCAGGAAAACCTCCGGGGGTAGTACAGGTGCAACTCGGGTGAGACCCACCCCACACGAGCCTTTATATCCCATATCGTTTCCCCGGATCCCCTCCGTCTCCCGAAAAGAGTGATTCTGTTCGCATAAGCCTGAGGATTATCCCCGAGGATCAGGCTGAGGAGGGTGGTTTTTCCGGCGCCATTAGGCCCGAGAAGAGCCCAGTGTTCTCCCTTTCTGACCTCCCAGTCGACACCATTCAGAATGGTGTTGCCCTCATAGGATACCCTTACGTCGCTCAATTGCAGAAGGACCTGCCCCTCGGGATCATTCGCGCCCGACGGCCTTCTCTTGTGAATGTTCGGCCTTTCCGGTTTCAAAGCTCTGCTTGAGGAAAATCCCCTGAGGATTTCGTCCTTCACTCCCCTGGCAATGACGCGATGATCCTGAACGAGAAGCACGTGTGTCGCGGAATCGGGTATCTCGTCCGCTCTCGCGGTCACAAGTACGAGAGTGGTTCCTCTTCGTATGACGTTTGGGATGCTGTCCCTCAGTCTGGCCTGGTTTTCATCATCCAGCCCGGCAAAAGGGTTTTCGAGGATCAGCAATGAAGGACCCTTGATCAACGCCTCCGCAATCATCACCCTTCTCAGCTCTCCGTCGGATAGCGCAATCAGTTTCTTGCTCCAGAGATCTTCGAGTGCCAGGATGCCGGAAAACTCTTCCGCGCTTGCGAGAAGCTGATCGGGAGTAAATCGTCTCCTGCTCATCCCCAAAGGGTCTGCAGGCTGCCGGAGAATGTATTCAGACACCAGCAGCGGATCGTCATCGGAAAAACTGCTCCACCGGGCCTGGTAGAAACCGGAGCCCTGGACAGGAGGGGCTTTTCCGTATTCAGAGGAGACGCAAGCCACCAGGTCCTTGACTCTTTCAGGAGACACCGATACGGAGTCCAAGGGCTCTTCATCCGGGAAATGGTACAGGATCCTTCCGGAGGCCAGCGGGGCCTTTCCGAGAACGGCTTTCAGGAGGGCGGATTTTCCCGAGCCGTTCGGCCCGACAACGGCCCACTGCTGGCCGCTGCGGATTTCCCATGAGGTATCTTCAAAGACAATCCCTGCAGGGATACGAATGGAGATGCGATCGAGGGTAATGAAGGGGTTTCCTTCTCCAGGGTGATCTAAGACTGTCGAGGATTTCATTCGGTTGTTTCTTTGATCGTCTTGACAAGGGCCTTTCCCGAAGCTCTGGCCTCTTCCAGATACTCCGGGTGTCTCAGCACGTCACCCTCGAAATCCAGGTCGCGGTAAAGGAGGGTCTTCCAGAGTTCCGTATCCAGGACATCGAAGAAATACCGCATGCTGAGGAGTATCCCGTCAAACAGCTTCTTGCCTTTGGTAGCCCCTGCGGAGATGAAAAGTCCTTTCTTGAGGTAGTGTTGTTTTCCAAACGGTCTATTCTCTATCCAGTGTTTCTTGACCCAGAGGGATTGGCAGCGATCCATGAGGATTTTGGTGTGCGCGCTGACCGCATAAAAGAAAACGGGGGATGCAAGCATCACTCCCCTGCACGCCAGGAGCTGATCATAAACCCGATCGAAATCGTCATGGATGACGCATCGCCCTGTCTTCTTGCATCCATAGATCTCCAGGCATGGAGACATCTTGAGGTCCCTGAGAATAATCTCTTTCACCTCTGCCCCCTCTTCCCTGGCCCCCTGAACAGCCTCACGAAGAAGCCGGGATGTGTTCCCGTCCCTTCGCGGGCTGCCATATATGGCCACCATCTGTTTCATTTTTCCAAAATACAAGATTCAGGGCGAACGTTCAACTCGTTGCACATTGGAAATTCACTTTTCATTAATTCCTTCCGATCTCCGAGCTCTTGGTGAAACTTCTTAGACAGGATAACAGGATCAACAGGATTTCAGTTTTGTGTACCCTCTTCCGAGCGACCTGTCCTCCATAGCTTTACGCGAAGGAGGAAGCGGTCGTCACTTTTTCTATGGTCTTGACTGATCCCTGAAACCTTTCCATTCTGTCTGACTATGGGCAAGGATCATCAGAAGCATAGATCCAGGTGCCTTCTTGAGAGACAGGCGATGCAGGATATGGAAAGAGCGTTTTGGGATAGACAACAGGTATGTGCAGAAATTGCACTTTTTGAGGATTGGCAAGCACACCGAAATCTCACGAGGCAGGATTCCATGGCGGATATTCTTGATACTCCAGGTTTCACCGGACTCGCTATTTGGCGCGGATCTTTGAAATCTGGCGGTGGCCATTCGATATGCCGTGTTTAGGATCGTAGTTCCATCATAACCCCATAAACTCCTTGACAAATCACCACAAGAGTGTACTCTTTGCGGGGAATGGCCCTATCCGTCAACCACTGCAGGGGCAGCCATGGATTCCAAACAAAGTCCCTACATCTCCTCACGAGAGCAGGGCTTTGTCGTTTGCGGCCAATGCGGGATTTAAAAAGATAAAGGTTGTGATTCCTGAGAAGTAAGTGCCCTTTGAATCAGATCGTCAAAACAGGCTCTGCGCAATATTTTAGAAACATTGGTATGCTTTTCTGCAGATGACTCTACCCTATGCCAAAGAACAGGGTTACTTCTCACGAATCAGGTTGTCAACGTCCCGGAGTTCATGAATTGGAGGTCTGCTTATGCCCGAACTCAAGACAAATGCTGAGCGGAATGCACTAAAGGCGACAGAGCTCCCTGCTTTTCGCGGCGTGGCGCTTGCTGGGTTGAAGGACAGGGTGGCTGAAATGCTCAGCATGATTGGCAGAGTCAGGGAGCTTTTTTCTACATATACAAAGCATGACATCAGCCATATCGAATCAATGCTCCGGCATTTGGACTGGTTAATTCCACCATCCACACAGAAAGAAATGACTCCGGCTGACTGGCTATTGATTACTCTGTCAGTCTATTTTCATGACCTGGGAATGCTGGTCACAGCCGAGGAATTTGACAAACGAATGGAGGATCCAACTTTCGGCACATTTCTTGAGCAAATCAAGAGTGATCCCAAGTCTCAGGATTACCTTGGGCGGGCAAAGAAGATGTCTGAAGAAGAGCGCCAGAGGTTCTTTTTCCAAGAGTTCATTCGGGAAAATCACCCGGCGAGGATCAAAGAATGGATTAAAGGGAGGCACTCGCGCCGCTGGGGTTCCTCCGTTGCGCCGATAGCGGTTGCCGTCCACGAACTTGTTCAGCCACTGCCAGCGAGATTTCGGGAGAATCTTGCGACAGTGTGTGAGAGCCATCATGAGAACAATCTCAACCGTACTGACCTGTATCCTCTGTGCCAGCTATACGGAAATGATACGGGCGAAATGGCTAATGTGCAGTTCGCGGCGTTGATTTTGCGGACTGCTGACCTGATCCATGTAACGAAAGATCGTACCCCTTCCATAATGTATAAGACGATCAATTTTTCTGATCCCACGGGCGTTAAGGAATGGGACAAGCAGAAGGACACATTTTCCGTCCGGCATGTGGGCCGCACATTTGACCCCGATGATACGAGGACCCACGTAATCACCGTGAGCGCAGACTTCACAGAGGAAATGCCCTTCTTTGCGCTCACAGAATACCTTGCGTGGGCAGATAGCGAGATTAAACAAACTAAGCGGTGGAGCGACCAGAGCCGGGAGCACAAGGATGCGTCTAACTTTTGGTTCCCATGGCATACGATTCGAGGTGATTTGCGAGTTGAAGGCAATCAACCGCAGCCGATGCGATTCGATTTCGATCGAGGCCGGCTCTTGGACCTCCTTGTTGGGCATGCCATCTACAATGACCCTACGGTGGCGATTAGGGAACTGCTTCAAAATGCCATTGATGCTGTCCGTTTTCAGCACTACTTGGATGCCAAGCGAGCAGAGTCAAGCGCAACTGCTGCCCCTCCAATCGGGAAGGTCACGGTTTCGTGGAACACGGAAACCCGGCATTTGGTAGTCGAAGACAACGGGACAGGGATGGATCTTGACATAGTTAGATTTCACCTCATGCGAGTCGGTACCTCCTATTACGACACACCACAGTTCTCAATCGAACACAAGAACTTTACACCGATCTCGCGGTTCGGCATTGGTATTCTTACATGTTTCATGATTTCTGATGACATCGAAATCGTGACGTTCCGTCAGCCCCTCGGGCACCGTATCAGAATGACTTCAGTGCATGCTGATTACCTCCTGCGTGAGTTGCCTGCTGGTGACCCAGTTGTCGCTAGCGTTGAACCGCATGGAACTCGCGTAACGCTCACAATTCGAGAAGGAGTAGATTTGACCAAACGGTCCGTAGAGCAAATCCTGCGGTACTGGATTGTGCTTCCCACTTGCCTAGTGGAATACCGTGAACGCGGCAAAGCGCCTGTACGGATTGGATATGACTCTCCAGCGGATGCATTGAATAAGATCCTCGAGCGAGCTGTCGAGACGGGTTGGGCTCCAGCAAAAGGAATTGAGGTGATTTCCAAAAGGCGTGATGTGGACGGCGCTTCCTATGAGATGGCCATACCAGTGCAATCCACCTGGTATCCCGAAAGAACGTTTTTTCCTATTAGAAGCAGTGAATTCCCGTCAGTCTGCATTGAAGGGATTTGCGTCTCCGAATCGTTGCCTGGATATGCGAAAGCTGAACGCCACGAAGGCAATGGAGTTGCGCTTGTATCCGTAAGGGGCGTTCGAGGGCTCAGGACCACGGTGTCACGATATGGATTGGAAGAGGATGATGAATCTTTGACCCTGGGCAAGATCTGCTGCGAAATGATTTTTGAGCATATTCGAGACGAACTTTTGCGGATCTCAAACGAAACAGGCAAGCCTTTGTCTCGGGCCTCGACTGCCGGGAAATGGCTTAGTTCTGATTTGTTCAAAATGGTGCAGAAGAAGGAGCTGCTTGACTACTTGCAGCAGTTGCTGAGTCAGTTGCCTATGATGGTGTTAGAAGCGCATGCGACAGTGGAGGGTTCCTCACCAGAGGAAAGGCGACTCGTAACCCCGGCCGCTTTGCGAAGTATCGCCCATTTTTGGACGATCGAATCTCGCCTAGTGGATTCTCTTGGAATAATTTCCCGTGACCTTGGACGAGAGGTTAGCCTGAATGAATTCTTGCATGCACTCGCGCCTGACCTGGAGGAACTGCACTATTCTCCGATTGTCTCGGATGCGCATCTTTTTTCTGAACACATCCTGACTCATCACCGCGCGGTCATGGTCAAGTTCAACCGTCTCTATCAACAGACAGCCATACAGTGGTGCCCATCTGATAAACTGCATAGCGACGTATTCACGGCGATAACTTCAGATGAACCGTTTATGCGAGAGTTGCATGCCCAGACTTTGCGGTTATCAGAGCTAGAAGGAGAAGCGGCTCTAATTGGTGATTTGCCCCACATGGGACTTAAGCCGATATTTGTAGCCACGATTGCTGGGGACGATCCCCAGGTGGAGATTGTCCGCACTCGAATCGCCTTGCTCATAAAAACAGGCAGTCAGTATGCACAGGTTTGGGATATACTTTTGCGGGCATTGTCATGGTGTTTCGAGAATAGGGGTTTCCTTCCTTGTGCGCGAGTTTTCTCCCTTCGAAATTTATTTCAGCTTGCGATACATGGTAATGAGCGTCAACTTTTCTTAATCGATCGAGGTATTCCAGTAATATCCCACAGTGGGTTGCGGACACCATTTAGTCGCACATGGGAGAAATGGGCCACACGCTGCAATGAAGACATTCATGAATTCGGGGGAGACATCGTTTTTCCACAGGAAATGGATTTCATTACAAGAGATCAAGTTTTCGACGCTTCCATGTATTGGCTGGACTGGCATCGCACGAAGAAGGACAAATAACGAGATTCGCATCCACTTGTTGGTCACGTGAAGAGTAACATCCTGTCCTAAGCGGAGTACATTTGTATCGGGACGAAAAATCTCTCGTGCATTTCTCAATCGTGAGGGGTCGAGCGTCCATTCGAGTATTGGTTTCTGTTAAAGGATAGGTGAATTGCTGCGGTTCCAGCACCTATCTGTGATATCTGTCCAGAGCCAGAGAATATCCGCCTAAAGTGGAACCTTAGATATGTCTGCGTGATCCAAACCCAACCCGGACTATGTACAGCTGCTCTCTGGTCCTGCTTCTGGGCGAACACAAGATCCTGAGAGATGATGTTGGTATATGAGGTTTTCTGGGGCGAGATGCTTGAAGACCTCACCCCACCTTGGGTCATGAATAGAGGTTGTCAATCCACCGGATCGCTTCGGTGTCGGTCACCTTTTCGAGGTATCTTTGGGTAGTCGAAAGATTCGTGTGCCGGAGGATCACCTTGCTCACGATCTCCACCGGGACGCCGGATCGGGAGGCGTGGGTGGCCGCGTGGCGCCGGAGATCATGGGGCCTCAGCTCCACACCGACCGCATTGCTGGCCTTTTTCACGATCGCCCTAGCCGCCTCGTAGCAGATCGGGAAAATCCGGTCTTCCGGTTTGAAAGATTTCGCCTTCAGATAGTGCTTCAGTCGGTCGGCAACCTTCTGCGGGATGAAAACGGTCTCCTGCACGCGGCCGCTCTTCGGTTCTCGGAGGGTCAGCTTTCTTTCGTTGACGTCAGTCGGGGTCAACTTAAGGACCTCTCCCACCCGCATGTCACCCCTGGCCATGAGTTCCAGTAATAGCCGGTTCCGGGGCTTGACCGTTTTGAAGATCACCTCGTCAATCGTGTCTTTGTCAATGGTATTCCAGCGGGCAGGAGCCCTGTTCCGGACATAGCCGTTTCATCGCCGGGGTGGCCCACGGATTCTGGAAATCCGGGTCGAGATTGTTCCTTATGAAGTTGAAAAATGCCGAGAGATGAGCGTAGCGAACTCGCCGCGTCTGAGGCTTTTTGCCCTCGGCGACCCGGTTCAGAAAGGAGAGGATCTCCTCGGTGGAGATTTCTCCGATCTGCCGGTCAGTGAACTCGGCCAAGAACGCAGCCAAAGCCGCTTCATAGGATTTGAGGGTGTTTTCCCGGGAATGGGTTCTGTGGTACTCCAGCCAGATAGCGGCTGCTCGAGAGACTTGCATGGGTTTGACCTCCTTTGAAAGGGGTTGATTGGAAAGAACGTCTACCATGCAAATCTATTAGATACCTCAAGGCATGTTCAAAAATTGGAGTGCAGATATCTACGACTCCGGCCCGTTCTATGTACTGTGCGACTGCGCCTCCTAGTCGATATCGCCGTACGCGCGTTGCCGCCCGGCACCAATGTTCCTCTGCGTCACAACGTGTCCCGCAGACAACCAAGAGCTTGGTTCCCTGACCCCCTTCAACTTTCCTACCCTATCTCTGAATCGTGAAGAAACCCTTGATCCCATTGCTTGGACACTCGCAGGGGTTTAGCCGATTTGCTCCTGTAAAGGTTCTGTGGTTAAATGGGCAAGCATCAGGAAGAGAATCTTCCAATCTCAAAAAGGAAGGAAGGAAGGAATGGTCACGCGACGCCAAGTGTTGAAGCTGGGGGGAATGGCTTTGGCTGCCAGCGCGACAGGCAATCTCTCGGGATCCGCCGGGGCTGCAGGAGCCGCGAGGATAACCTATGTTCTCGTCCACGGCGCTTGGCATGGAGGCTGGTGCTGGGGCCGGGTTTCCGATATCCTGGTGGGTGCCGGACACCGGGTCTTTGCGCCCTCTCTTACTGGATTGGGCGACCGGCGTCACCTCCTGACCTCGGAGACCAACCTGAACACGCACATTCAGGATATCGTCGAACTCTTCGAGGCCGAAGAATTGAAAGGGGTGGTTCTGGTTGGACACAGCTACGGAGGCATCGTGATCACCGGGGTGGCGGCGAAGACTCCGCGCCGGATCAAACAGCTCATTTACCTCGACGCGGTGCTGGTCAAAGACGGTGAGTCATGGTCCAGCGCTCACCCTGGCGACATGGTTGAGGCGAGGCGAAAGGCTGCTCAGGAAACGAGCAAAGGATTGACTCTGCCCGTTCCAGCGGCTTCCGCGTTAGGGGTGGCCGACCCCGCTGACCAAGCATGGGTCGACCGGCGCATGACACCACACCCGTTTGCGACCTACGAGCAGAAGATGAACTGGGGCGGCCCGATCGGCAACCATCTCCCCAAGGTTTACATCGACTGCACTTCGCCGTCTTTGGGTTCGATCGCGGCCATGAAGGACAAGTACAGGGGTAAGACTGAATGGCCGTTTGTAGAGCTCAAGACATGCCACGACGCCATGATCACGGCACCGCAGGAACTAACGAAGATCCTGTTGCGTTTTGCTTAAGAATCTCGGCTGTAGATTGTTAGCCAGATGTACTGTATCTCTTTTGAACACCTTCTTGGTCGTCGAAAGACCGGGCCGGTCTTCGAGATCATCGCTGCTCACTTTTCTGAATCGAATCACACCTTCTTTGTCCAAGATGAAAGCGGCAACTCCGCCCTTCCGACGATCTCTCTAGATGCCGTATGCCTCCGCCATTTTCCGGTTCGATCTCGGAATCACACCGGCAGCTCTTACTTGCTTTCACGGCATCTTGCCGGTCTCCGATGGTGGACAAGGGATTCCTCGGTTTTTCCAGGGAGGAACAAGTCATGGAAATTCACAAAAAAATCGTTCTTGATGAAAATCAAAAACCAATCGCTGTCCAAATTCCGATTGAAGAGT